>NZ_BLLN01000002.1:467500-1067500 GCF_011170125.1 Streptomyces diastaticus subsp. diastaticus
CGTTCCTGCTGCTCTTCTCGATCGAAGCGGTGATGTTCCTGGTACTGGCCGGAGTCGCCCTCACCGTGCGGCTGCCGCACAGCTCCGTCGTGACGGACCAGGCTCCTGACGCGGAGGGGGCCACCGGCGGCGGGGGGATGCGGGCGCTGCTGCGCCATCGCGCCATGGTGCAGCTGTGCGTGCTCGGCTTCGTGCTGTTCTTCGCCTGCTACGGCCAGTTCGAGTCGGGGCTCTCCGCCTACGGCGTGGAGGCGGCCGGGATATCCCCGTCGACGCTGGGCGTGGCCCTGGCGGCCAACACCGCGATGATCGTGATCGCGCAGTTCGCGGTCTTGAAGCTGGTGGAGCAGCGCCGGCGCAGCCGGGTCGTGGCCCTGGTCGGGCTGATCTGGACGGTGGCGTGGCTGGCCGCCGGTTACGCCGGTCTCGGTCACGGCAGCGAAGCCATGGCGACGGCTGCCTTCATCTCCACGTACGCGCTCTTCGGGCTCGGCGAGGCGATGCTGGCGCCGACGGTGGCGCCGCTGGTGGCGGACCTGGCCCCGACACGGATGGTGGGGCAGTACAACTCGGCCTTCGCGCTGGTGAAGCAGTTGGCGCTGGCCGTCGGTCCCGCGGTGGGCGGGCCGATGGGGGCGACGCTGCACGGGCCGTACATCGTGACGTTCGTGCTGTTCTCGCTGCTGATATCGGTGCTGGCGCTGCGGCTGGGGCGCGTGCTGCTGCCGCAGCAGGACAAGCCGGAACCGGTGGGGTCCCGGGTGGTCGCGGTGCGCCTGCCCGAGGAGGAGGCCGCACCGGTGGCCACCGAGGCCGTACCGGTCATGGGCGCGGTCGAGGAGCCGGCGCGGGCGTAGGCCCCGGAGCCGCACGGCGCGCGTCCGTCCCGGTGCCGGGGCGGGCGCGCTTCCGCGTGTCAGGCCGCGGGGAGGGCGAATTCGCACCAGACGGACTTGCCGCCGCCGGGTGTGCGTCTGCTGCCCCAGCTGGAGGCGATGGTGGCGATGATCGCGATGCCGCGTCCGGCCTCGTCGCCCGCCTCGGCGCGACGGCGGCGCGGGAGGTGGTCGTCGCCGTCGGTGACCTCGATGATCAGGCGGCGGTCGGTCCGGCGCAGGCGCAGGCGCATCGGCGGTGTGCCGTGCTGGAGGGAGTTGGCCACCAGTTCGCTGGCGGCCAGCACGCCGAGGTCGTGCAGGTCGGACGGGAAGCGCCAGCTGGTCAGGACCCCGGAGGCGAAGGCACGGGCGCGGGGTGCGGCCTCGACGCCGCCGAGCAGGTCGAGTGCGGCGTTCCGGAAGAGTTCGGCGTCGCCGCCGGTGCGGGCGGGGTGCTGGAGGACGAGGACGGCGACGTCGTCGTCGTGGGTCTCGGTGACGCCGAGGGCGCGCATCAGGCGGTCGCAGACGACCTTGGGGCTGCCGGTGGCTCCGGCAAGGGCGGCTTCGAGGAGGTGGAGACCCTCGTCGATGTCGGCGTCGCGGCGTTCGACCAGGCCGTCGGTGTAGAGGACGGCGGTGGAGCCGGGGGCGAGCGGAATGGTGTCGGAGGTGTGCAGCCAGCCGCCGGTGCCGAGCGGCGGACCGGTGGGTTCCGGCGCACGGTGGATGGTGCCGTGCTCGTCGCGGACGAGGATCGGCAGGTGGCCGGCGGAGGCGTAGACGAGGCGGCCCTCGTTGGGGTCGTGAACGGCGTAGACGCAGGTGGCGATCTGGCTGGGGTCGATCTCGGTGGCGAGTCCGTCGAGGAGCTGGAGCACCTCGTGCGGGGGCAGGTCGAGCCGGGCGTAGGCGCGCACGGCGGTGCGCAGCTGGCCCATGACGGCGGCGGCGCGGACCCCCCGGCCCATGACGTCGCCGATGACCAGGGCGGTACGGCCGCCGCCGAGGGTGATCACGTCGTACCAGTCGCCGCCGACCGCCGCGTCGGCGCCGCCGGGCTGATAGGTGGCGGCGATGCGCAGGTCGTCGGGTTGTTCGAGTTCCTGCGGGAGCAGGGAGCGCTGGAGGGTGACGGCGGTCTCGCGCTGGCGGCGCTCGCTGGCGCGCAGCCGTTCGGCGGCGTCGGCCTGGTCGGTAACGTCGGCGGCGAAGACCAGGACCCCGGATTCGGCGCTCTGGGTGGTGCCGTCCTCCGGGCGCGCGCCGCCGTCGCCGGTGACGGGGACCGCGACCGGGGTGCAGGTGAAGGTGTACGAGCGGCCCCCGGGAAGTCGGCGTGATTTCACCGTGCGCGGTCGCCCGCTGCGCAGGACCTGGTCGAGGAGGGGGAGGAGGCCCAGCTCCTCGAGTTCGGGCATGGTCTCGTCGGCGGGGCCGCCGACCGGGCGGGCGCCGAACGCCTCTGTGTAGGCGTCGTTGACGTACGCGATGTGGTGTGCGGGCCCCTGGAGGACCGCGACCAGGGCCGGGACGCGGTCCAGGACGGCGCGCACGGGCAGGTCTTCGAGGCGTAGGGCGGGGCCGGTGGGGGCGGTGCCCGCGCGGGCGGCCGGGACGGCGCCCGTGTCGGCGCGGCGGGTGGTGCGGCGTTGGGTGCCGGGGAACCGGGGGCTCCATCGTGTGAAGTTCACCGATTCTCGCCTCGTGTTGTCGTGTGCGGGGTGGGGCGGGTGAGGGTCCGGTCCGGGTGGGAGCCGGAACGGGTGCTTCCCGGTGGGGCGGGGCGCTGGGTCATGCCTGTTGTGTCGCTTCCGGTGGGGCGTCGCCCGTCCGCGGCCGGTGGGTGGCGGCCGGGCGACGCCCGGCGGTCCGGAGCCCGACCATCGTCACACGGCCGGCCGGGCGGACCCGGTCGATTCCGTCAGACGCCTGTTGTTCGAAGGGGGTTCCGTTTGGTCGTCAGAAGGACTCGTTCGGGCGTTTGCTCCCGGCCGCGAGTTCGAACTCCGCTCGGGGGTGCTCCAGCGAGCCGAGGGAGACGATGTCGCGTTTGAAGAGGCCCGAGAGGGTCCATTCGGCCAGGACACGGGCCTTCCGGTTGAAGGTCGGCAGCCGCCCGAGGTGGTAAGCGCGGTGCATGAGCCAGGCAGGGTAGCCCTTCAGCTTGCGCCCGTGGATGTACGCGACCCCTTTGTGCAGCCCGAGGGAGGCGACCGATCCGGCGTGGCCGTGCCGGTACGGCCGCGGTGCGGTGCCACGCAACGAGGCCAGCAGGTTGTCGGCGAGCACCTTCGCCTGGCGGACGGCGTGCTGGGCATTGGGGGCGCACTCACGCGCTCCGGGTGGTGCGGAGGAGCGCGCGGAAGGATCGGGGTCGGAGCCGCGGTCCTCTTCGGCCGGGGCGCCCGCTCCGGCGGCCGGCTCCTGGACGACGGGGCCCACGGCGAGGTCGGGTACGGCCGCCGCGTCACCGGCCGCCCAGGCGTGCGGTGCGCCCACGACGGAGAGTTCGGGAGTGCAGCGCAGTCGGCCCCGCCCGTCGCGCGGCAGGTCCGTCGCCGCGAGGAGCGGGTGGGGTTTGACGCCGGCGGTCCACACCAGGGTGCGGGTGGGGTGCCGGGATCCGTCACTGAGTACCGCCACCCGGCGCTCGCAGCTCTCCAGACGCGTCCCGAGCCGGACGTCGACCTTGCGGCGGCGCAGCTCGCGCACGGTGTACCGGCCCATGTCCGGGCCGACTTCGGGCAGTATCCGGTCGGCGGCCTCGACCAGGACCCATTTCATGTCCTCGGGCCGGATGTTGTGGTAGTGCCGGGTGGCGTACCGGGCCATGTCCTCCAGCTCGCCGAGCGCCTCCACGCCCGCGTAGCCGCCGCCGACGAAGACGAAGGTCAGGGCCGCGTCGCGGAGGGCGGGATCGCGGGTGGAGGAGGCGATGTCCATCTGCTCCAGGACGTGGTTGCGCAGGCCGATCGCCTCCTCGACGGTCTTGAAGCCGATGCCGTGGTGGGCGAGGCCGGGGACGGGCAGGGTCCGCGAGACGGAGCCGGGGGCCATGACCAGTTCGTCGTAGGCCACTGCGAGCGGACCGGTGCCCTCGTCGTCGGTGGCCTTGGTGCGGACGAGGGCGGTGCGCGCGGCGTGGTCGACCGCCAGGGCCTCGCCGACCAGCAGGCGGCAGCCGCGCAGGACGCGGCGGAGGGGAACCACCACGTGTCGCGGCGAGATGGAGCCGGCCGCCGCCTCGGGCAGGAACGGCTGATAGGTCATGTACGGCTCGGGGGTGACGAGGACGACCTCCGTCTCCCGGGGTCTGCTCCTCGCGCGCAGCCGCAGGGCGGTGTACATGCCGACGCAGCCGCCGCCCACGATGAGGATGCGTGCCGGTCCGCTGCCGGAGGTCGTGTCCCGTGATTTCGAGGCCTTCACCTTCCCATGACGCACCGGCGGACGGACTTTGTCCACAGGCCCGACGATTCGTATGACCGGACGGCAGGAACGGCCGAGGAGGCCCAGAGGTTGGCCGGATCCGAAGTCACGCAGGTCAGGCAGGTGGTAACCATCGGTCACAGGGGGTGCATTGCGGGGTGAACCGGTGCGTACTTCGATCCGTGCGCGCCACGCCCGGAACGGGCCTCTTCTGAATTGACTCCGGCTCAACTATGTTCGTGACCCGTCGGAGTGCTGGGGGGTGCTCGCAGGCTGGCCGCTCCTCAGACGTCGCGACTCACATATGGCGGGGAGTCTCCGGGGGGAGACGCCATGACCGGGGGAACGCATGCATATTCAGGACTCTCAGTGGCCGGCGACGACGTCGACGGCGCCCAGAACCGCGCCGTCCGGCGCGGCAGGCCGCTCGGCGCCCTTGCGGGTGGACGCGCAGCGCAATCTCGAGCACGTGCTCCGCGCCGCCCGCGAGGTCTTCGGTGAACTCGGTTACGGCGCGCCGATGGAGGACGTCGCGCGCCGTGCCCGCGTCGGGGTCGGCACGGTCTACCGCCGCTTCCCCAGCAAAGACGTGCTGGTCCGGCGGATCGCGGAGGAGGAGACGGCCCGCCTGACCGACCAGGCCCGGGCGGCGCTCGGCCAGGAGGACGAGCCGTGGTCGGCGCTCTCCCGGTTCCTGCGCACCTCCGTCGAGTCCGGCGCGGGCCGGCTGCTGCCGCCGCGGATGCTCCGCGTCGAGGTCGGGTCCGCGCTGACCGGGCAGGAACCGGCCCGGGTGCCGCAGCAGCGGCAGGCCGAGCCCGCCCCGGGTGGCGAACTGCGGTTGGTCGAGCCCCGGGAGACGCCCGAGGCCGAGCAGGAGTCGGCGGGGACCGGCGCGCTGCTCGAGGTCGTCGGCCGTCTGGTGGACCGGGCCCGCGAGGCCGGTGAGCTGCGGGCCGACGTGACCGTCGCCGACGTCCTGCTGGTGATCGCCACGGCCGCGCCCGCGCTGCCGGACACCGCTCAGCAGACGGCCGCGTCGGAACGCCTGCTGGAGATCCTGCTCGAGGGGCTGCGTTCGCGGCCTGCCTGAGGCCGGTCACGGGTCAGGTTCCCCAGTCACCACGGTTGTCACCCGGTGGTCGCCGCTGCCGTCACGGCGGAGGCCGTCGCTGTGTGGGGCGGTTCCCGCTGCGCCGGGCTTCTGCGGGGCCGTGGGCCAGAGGGGCCGGGGCCCGTGCAAGGCGTAGACGGGGGCTCGGCCCGGCTCGTGCGGGCGCCGGAGGAGTCCGGCCAGTGCGGGCAACGTCCGGCCGGCTACGGCGTGCTCCCCGGCCCGGGGGGCGCGTGGAGCCCGGCGGGCCGGAGGCGCTGCGCCCCGCCCTTGCCGCCCTCGCCGGTGACTCGCGGGGCACCGCCCGCTCGGCGGAGTTGCGGACGGAGCCGCCGGCCGGGAGCGGCCCGGCTCGCGCCGCGGACCAGGAGGGTCTTCGGCTGAGGCGCCGTTGTGCCCCCCCTGCGGGTCGCCCGACGCCGATCGCACCGTCGCCGGGCCGCCGGGCGGGCTTCGTGAGGCCGGCCGGGTCCGGCCGCGGCAGCCGCTGAGGCGCTTGAGGGGGAATTGCCGGAGACGGCCGGGGTGGCCACTGCGACCCGGAGCCGGACAGCGAGGACGGACCGCGAGGGCGCGGCAGGCGAGGCCCCCGGCTGCCGGCCGAGAGCTTTGATGTCTCCACCACACTGCGCGAGGGCCTCGTCCGTCACCCACCCTGCCGCACTCGCCCCGCGCGCGCTCGTGGAGTGGGCGCCCCGCTCACCGTCCACCCGTGAGGGCGACCAGCGGCGCCGGCTCCGCCCGTACCGGCGCGCGAAGGTGGCACTGGTGTGCCGGCGCGCCCGTCACCTGAGGAGAAGCGGGACCGGGTCCGGAGGCGACGGGTTCCACCGCGCACAACCGCACCAGCACGGCCCACGCCTTGCGCGCCAAGGCGTGGTCCGGCCTGCCGACGCCTCGCGAAGCCTGGCCTCGTCCTGCTGGACGGCGGCCTCGCCGAACGGCCCGCGTCGGCGGTCCACGCCCGGCCCGCTCCCGCCGACGCCGTCCGGCGGGAGGGCACGTCCAAGGGCAGGGCGCCACCACCGGCTGCGCTCCGGCTCGTGCCGCGGGCCACTCCCACGACCTGACCACCGCGCGGCCTCGTCCGGCCGGGCGTGAGAACACAACAGGACCCCGGAGTCCCCAGGCGTAGGCGGCAGGACCGGGCGCACGCACCCCCACACATCTATCTGTGCTCGGCTGCCCGGCCCGGGAACGGCAGCGAACGCCTACGCGGGTTCGCGCCCGGGCGTCTCCTCGCGGTCGCCCCGCTCCCGGGCCACGACGACGCGTCCCGGAGATCCTCCGGAGACCGGCGGCTCCGGTTGCGCGGCGCATGATCTCCCCCAGAACCACCGATGTGAACGGAGTCAGCGGGAAAACCCCTCGGACGGGTGATCCGGATGCGTGTGAAGCATCGGGGGGAGCGGCCTGTGCCAGGCTTTCGCCCGCAAGCGTTTACGGGTCGGCCAGCGGGGGCTTCCGCCATGAGGGATGACGGTCCGAATCGGACGAGCGGCGGTACGTCGGAGGGGTGCGAACAGGGCCAGGTGCCCGCGCAGGGCGGCGGCGAGCAAGGCGGGGCGCGCGCACCGGCCGGCGCCCGGGCCCGGCCGCCACTCGTCCCTCCCGCCCCGGACGGCCTCACGGGCGTACCCGAGCAGCGGCGACGGGAGCTCGCCGAGGCGGAGTCGCCCGCGCCGCTCCCGGACGGACCGGCGCCCGACGCGGCCCTGGTGCACCGGATGCGCGGCGGCGACGACGGGGCGTACGAGGAGCTGTACCGGCGCCACGCCGAGGCGGTGCGCCGGTACGCGCGGACCTGCTGCCGGGACGCGCACACGGCGGAGGATCTGACCGCCGAGGTGTTCGCCCGCACCCTCCAGGCGGTGCATCGCGGCGCGGGGCCCACCCACGCGGTCCGCGCCTACCTCCTCACCACGGTGCGCCGGGTCGCGGCCGGCTGGACGCGCACCGCCCGTCGCGAGCAACTCGTCGAGGACTTCGCCGTCTTCGCCGCCCAGGCGGCGCGTACGGCCGAGGTGTCCGACGAGGACACCCTCGACCTCGGCGCGGACGTGCTGGCGATGCACGAGGCCGAGCAGTCGATGGCGATGCGCGCGTTCCGGACGCTGCCCGAGCGGTGGCAGGCGGTGCTGTGGCACACCGAGGTGGAGGACGAGTCGCCGAGCGAGGTGGCGACCCTGTTCGGGCTCGACGCCAACGGCACCCGGGTGCTCGCCTCCCGGGCGCGCGAGGGACTGAAGCAGGCGTACCTCCAGGCGCACGTCAGCACGGCGCTCACCCGGGACGAGGAGTGCGCCCGGTACGCGGACCGGCTCGGGGCGTACGCCCGGGGCGGGCTGCGTGCGCGGGCCGAGCAGGGCTTGCGCAAGCACCTCAAGGAGTGCTCGCAGTGCCAGTTGGCGGCGCTCCAGATCAAGGAAGTCGCCGGTGGCATCCCGGCGGTCGTCCCGGTGGCGGTCATCGGCTGGTTCGGCGCGGCGGGTTACGCCAAGGTGATGGCGCTGATCGGCGGCGGTGCGGCGGGCGCCGCGGGAGCCGGTTCCGCGGCGGCCTCCGGCGGCGCGGCGGGCGGCGCGGCCGCGGAAGGGGCCGGCACGCCCGTCAAGATCGGCATCGGTACGGCGCTCGCCGTCACGGCCGGCGTCGCGCTGGCCCTCGTCCTGATCGGTGACAGCGATCCGGCCGCCCCACCCCGCCAGAAGCCCCCGGTCGCCCAGCCGGCCGTCCCCCAGCCGCCGCCCTCCCCGGCGCCGGAACCTCCCGCTCCGGCCCCGCCCCCGGCAGCGGAGCCCACCCCCGAGCCGACACCGCGTCCGACTGCGGAGCCCACGCCGACGCCCACCCCGGCCCCGCCTCCCTCCCCCACGCCCGAGCCCGTCCCACCGTCCCCGACACCCGACCCCCCGGCCCCGGCGCCGCCTTCCCCGCCTCCCCTGGAGGCGTACCGCTGGAGTGAGCTGGCGTACGCCCCCCTCGGGGACGCCACACGGCCACGTATGCGGCCCGGCGAGAGCAGCTGGGTGTGGCAGCGGCAGGGGCTGTCGGTCGGTGGGACGACGTACCGGGACGGGGTCACGGTGCACGGTTCCTCGTCGGTGACCGTCGACCTGAACCGGCCCTGCACCGCGTACCAGGCGCTGGTGGGGATCGACGACCTCGCGATGGGACTGGGCGAGGCCCGGTTCTCGGTGCGGGCGGACGGGGTCACGCTGTGGAACTCGCCCTGGCTGACGGGCGGGGAACCGGCCGTTCCGGTACGGGTCGGGCTGGACGGGCGGAAGACCGTGACACTGGTCGCGGAGCCGAGGTCCGGCGTGGACAGCCTGACTCTCGCGGACTGGGCGGAGTCCCGGTTCACCTGCGAGGGGGCGTCAGCCGAGTCCGGGCAGGGCGCACGAGGGCACGGCGCGCAGGAGGCGCAGGGCGCACAGGGCGCGGAAGGAGCCGGATGAGCGCCGGTCAGCCGCGACCGGCGGCGCCGAGCGCGCCGCGCTGCGCCGGAGCGATTCCCTCGGGCACGGCCCGCTGACGCCGCGGCGAGGTGCCGGTCCAGCACGAGCCCCGGCGGGTGGCGAGGCGCCGCAGCCACAGCTCCACGGAGACCAGTTGGGTGAGCCCGTCGACGGGCAGCGGGTCCCCGTCGGCGGCGCCGCGCAGCGCGCGCCGCACGACCCGCGCCTCGACCAGCCCCGTCTGCGCGAGGAAGGGGGTGTCGAACAGGGCGACCAGTTCGGCCATGGCCACCCGCAGCCCGGTCCTGGCCGCGGTGGCGGCGGCACCCGGCTCGGGGGCGCCCCAGCCCGTCGGGAGTTCGGTGACCCCGGCGCCTTCGAGCACCGTCCGCAGCACCTCGGCGCGCGCGCCGGGACGTACCCGGAGCGATTCAGGGAGCGCACGGCAGGCCCGGACGACCTGGTTGTCGAGGTAGGGGGTGTGCAGGCGCTGGAAGCGGACCTCGGCGGCCTGTTCGAGGACGCGGAGGTCGGCGGCGTGGCGGGCCAGTGCGGCGCGGGCGCGGAACTCTCCGGGGCGCTGGCCGGGCCCGGGGCCTGGGCGGGCGGCGGCGTCGGCGAGGCGGAACGACACCTCGGCGAGGGCCTCGCCGGTGAGCCAGCGGGCGGCGGGCCCGGGTCTCGCCCAGGTGAGGGCGGCGAGGGAGGCGCCGACGGCGCCGGGGCTCTCGTCGAAGGTGCGGTGCAGCAGGCGGTCGGCGGCGGACTCGATGCCGGCCCGGTAGGGCGTTCTGGCGAGGCGGCGGGCGGCGGCGTAGACGCGGGCGGGGACGGTGGCGGAGCCGTCGGCACGGGTCAGGGCGGCCACGGGGCGGACCAGGTTGCGTCTGCGGCGGTCCATGAGCAGGTCGGCGAGGCGCGCCGGGTGGGCGTCGAGGACCTGGCGGGCGCCGTGGCCGGTGAGATGGTCGGCGCTGCCGGACTGGAGGCGCAGCCGGTGGCGGGCGGCGACCGCGAGGGTCGGGCCCGGCTCGTCGGTGAGCGGGCCGTCCAGCTCGGCGAAGGGCAGCGCGTCCTCGGCGCCGGTGACGACGACGTGGTGCAGGCGGGGGTCGGCCGCCAGCTCCGCCGCCCGCTCGGTCCCGGCTCCGGAACCGGCCGCGGAGAGGTCGTTGAAGGTGAGGGCGCGCAACCGCTCACCGGCGCCCGACCCGTGGCCGAGGACGGTGCCGGGCAGGCCGGGCAGCCCCGCCGCGAGCAACGCCAGAGTGGCGGAGGCGGGGCCTCCGGAAAGGTCGGCGCCCATGCCGGGGGCGGGCAGGCCGCGGGCGGCGCGGCGCTCGTGCGGGCCCATGCCGGGCACCGGGCCGGGGTCGGCGTCGAAGGCGGGAACGTGCCGGGGGGCGTCGAGGCGGGCCCGTACGGCCTCCACCAGCGCGTCGCGGACCCCGTCGACGGCGCTCCGGGCGTCGGTGGCGGGCGCGGCGACGGCGAGGGAGGCGACCGGTTCGTACCCGGCGATCTCGCGTGCGCCGTTGCGCAGGATGAGGGCGTGGCCCGGCGGGATGCGGTGGACGCCGAGGAAGGGGGTCGTGTCGTGGACGGCCTCGGGGACGTCGGGCAGTGCGAGGAGCGCGGCGAGGTGGCCGATGTCGAGCGGGGCGCCGATGAGGTCGGCGAGCGGCAGGGCGGCGGTGGCGTACGCGGTGCCGTGCGCCCAGGGGGTGTGGAAGACGGGGCGTGCGCCGGCGAGGTCGCCGAGGACGGTGGTGCGCCGGGCGGCCTGGACGACGGCGGTGTAGCTGCCGGGCCAGGCGGTGAGGTGGCGCAGGGCGCCGCCGCGGGCGGCGAACAGGCCCACCCGGAGTTGTTCGTCGGTGGCGGCGCAGGTGCCGAGGACGGCGATGCGGGTGTCGGCGTCGGCGCCGACGACCCGGATCTCGTCGGGCCGCCAGTCGCCGACGGCCCACAGCGGGTCGGGCCCGCCCCAGAGCAGCCGAGCGCCGACCGGCGTCAGCAGGCCACCGTCCTCGTCGTCGATGCCGACCGACTCGGCGCCCGCGCCGAAGGGGCCGGCGCCGGGTCCGGGGGCGTACGTGCCGTAGCCGAGGCCGGTGCCGTCCGGGGTGCTGCCGTGGGGCGCGTGGGGTGGCGGGCCGGGCGCGGCCTGGCGCGGACGGAGTCCGGTGGAGGCGCTGCTCCACCCCACCAACCACCGCATACGGCCTCCACAGGCTGTGGACAGAACAGGGTGCCGTGGGGAAACGCCCACGGTATGGGCACCATGCTGCCACGAAGGAGGCGCGCGGGAGCGCCTGCGTCGGCGCTCCCGCCATGCCGAATGCGCCCCTGGCAAGAGCCAGTTGGGCCGCTGCCGGGTCCCGGACCTGGCCGCTGCGGCGGAACCGTCGAGTTCCAGCCATTTCGAACCGGTCTACGAGACCGGCCGCGCCCTACGGCGTGTCGTGCGGTCCGGGAGGCGCCGAGAGCCTCCCGGACCGGGCCGTCGCCCGCGGGGATGAAGGCGACGGTGTCCCCCAGCCCACTGAACGCGGTGTCAGCGGGCCGACCCACGCACCGCTCATGGAAACGCCCGCCGGGTGGCCGGAGTAAGGCGCACGGCCGGGCGCACGGCCACACGCCCGGAGCACACTCCCTCCGTGCGCCCGCCGAGCACCGGCCACAATCCCGCCAACCGGAACTATGCCCCTTAACGCTTGGGATGCGGCGAACTACGCTGGGTTTACGAATGCCGGACGCCTATGCCGCGCCCCGGCAGCCGTCTGTGTCGAGGGGTGGCGCATGTCCAGGGAGCAACGCGGGCCGAACGAGAAACTCGGCACCGTTCTCGCCCTCGCGGGAATGAGCAACGCCGGGTTGGCACGCCGGGTCAACGACCTCGGCGCGCAGCGGGGGCTGACGCTCCGCTACGACAAGACCTCGGTCGCCCGTTGGGTGTCCAAGGGGATGGTGCCGCAGGGCGCCGCGCCCCATCTGATCGCGGCGGCCATCGGGCAGAAACTCGGCCGCCCGGTGCCGCTGCACGAGATCGGGCTGGCCGACGCCGACCCGGCACCGGAGGTGGGGCTCGCCTTCCCGCGCGACGTCGGGGCGGCGGTGAAGTCGGCCACCGAGCTGTACCGGCTGGATCTCGCGGGCCGGCGGGCCGGCGGCGGTATCTGGCAGTCCTTGGCCGGTTCCTTCGCCGTGAGCGCCTACGCGACCCCCGCGTCACGTTGGCTGATAACCCCGGCCGACTCCTCGGTCGCGCGGGAGGCCGCCCCCTCGGAGGGCGGCTCCCCCCGGCAGAGGGTCGGCCACGCCGACGTCCGCAAACTCAAGGAGGCCGCGGAGGACGCGCGCCGCTGGGACTCCAAGTACGGCGGCGGCGACTGGCGTTCGTCGATGGTTCCGGAGTGCCTCAGGGTCGAGGCGGCACCGCTGCTGCTCGGCTCGTACTCCGACGAGGTCGGCCGCGCCCTCTTCGGCGCCAGCGCCGAACTGACCCGGCTGGCGGGGTGGATGGCCTTCGACACCGGGCAGCAGGAGGCGGCTCAGCGGTACTACATCCAGGCGCTGCGGCTGGCCCGGGCGGCGGCCGACGTGCCGCTCGGGGGATACGTGCTGGCCACGATGTCGCTCCAGTCGACGTATCGGGGCTTCGGCGACGAGGGGGTGGACCTCGCGCAGGCCGCGGTGGAGCGCAACAGAGGGCTGGCCACGGCGCGCACCATGAGCTTCTTCCGGCTCGTCGAGGCGAGGGCGCACGCCCGCGCGGGCGACGCCCAGGCCGCGGGCGCCGCCCTGCGCGCGGCGGAGGGGTGGCTGGAGCGGGCCAGGGAGGGTGACGCGGACCCGCAGTGGCTCGGCTTCTACACCTACGACCGTTTCGCGGCCGACGCCGCCGAGTGCTACCGCGACCTGAAGGCTCCGCGCCAGGTCAGACGCTTCACCGAGCAGGCCCTCTCCCAGCCGACCGACGAGTTCGTCCGCTCGCACGGCCTGCGGCTGATCGTTTCCGCTGTCGCCGAGCTGGAGTCGGGCAACCTCGACGCCGCCTGCGAGCAGGGCGTCCGCGCACTGGAGGTGGCCGGCCGGATCTCCTCCGCCCGCACCACGGAGTACGTACGCGACCTGCTGCACCGCCTGGAGCCGTACGGCGACGAGCCACGCGTGGTGGAGCTGCGCGAGCGCGCCCGCCCGCTGCTGACCTCCCCGGCGTAGGGCGCACGGCCGCCGCGTGCCCGCCGCCGGTTCCCGGGTACGCGGGCCGGCGGCGCCCGGCGCACGGTGTGACGGACGCCACTGCCCGGGCGCGCCCGCACCACCCGTGATCACCGGGTGGCGGGTTTGAGGCCGCCGTCGCCGGCGCAAGCCACTATCGGGGCAGGGAGGTGGTGCGCGTGCGGGACGAGACCGACGTGGTGGTGATCGGCGGCGGGATCGTCGGGCTGTCGACGGCGTACGCGCTCCGCCGTCGACAGCCCGGCATCCGCGTGACGGTGCTGGAGAAGGAACAGGGCCCGGCCCGCCACCAGACGGGGCGCAACAGCGGCGTCATCCACAGCGGTGTCTACTACCGCCCCGGCTCCCTCAAGGCGCGGTACGCGACGCGGGGCGCCGCCGAGATGGTCCGGTTCTGCGCGGAGCACGGCATCCCCCACGAGGTCACCGGCAAGCTGATCGTCGCCACCGGCCGCGAGGAGCTGCCCCGCCTGCACGCCCTGGTCCAACGCGGCCGGGAGAACGGCATCCCGGTCCGCGAACTGGGCCCCTCCCAGATCTCCGAGTACGAGCCGGAGGTGCGTGGCCTCGCCGCCATCCACGTCGGCACGACCGGCGTCTGCGACTACGGCGCGGTCGCCCGGGCACTCGCCGGGTCCTCCGGGGCCGACATCCGGTACGGCGCGGAGGCCGACCTCATATCCCGCCGCCTCGGCCGGGGCGTGGCCGTGCGCACCAAGGACGGCACGGTGGTACGCGGCCGCGTGCTGGTGAACTGCGCGGGCCTGCACTGCGACCGCGTGGCCCGGCTGGCGGGCGACGACCCGAAGATGCGGATCGTCCCCTTCCGCGGCGAGTTCTACGACCTGGCCCGGCCCGAGCTGGTCCGCGGCCTGGTCTACCCGGTCCCCGACCCGGCCTTCCCCTTCCTGGGCGTCCACCTGACCCGTGGCGTGGACGGCGGTGTGCACGCCGGCCCGAACGCCGTCCTGGCCGCGGCCCGCGAGGGCTACTCCTGGCCGGTGGTGCGCCCCACCGATCTGGCGGAGACCCTTACCTGGCCGGGCTTCTGGCACCTCGCCCGCCGGCACGCGGGACACGGCCTCGGTGAGGTGGGCCGCTCCCTGTCGAAGGAGGCGTTCACCCGGGCGGTGCGCAGACTGCTGCCCGCCGTCCGTGAGAGCGACCTGGTGCGCGCCCCGGCCGGCGTCCGCGCCCAGGCGGTGCTGCGCGACGGCACGCTCGTCGACGACTTCCTCATCCGTCAGGGCCCCGGCACCGTCCACGTCCTCAACGCGCCCTCCCCGGCCGCCACCGCCTCCCTGCCGATCGGACGCGAGGTGGCCCGGCGGGCCCTGGAGGTGCTCGGGCGGGGCTGAGCGGAACGCTCCTCGCGGCCGCCGCCGCTTCGCGCCGGGCTCCGTAGACTGGAGGGCGTGGCGGCGGCACCGCCCCGTGACCCGCTCCTCCGGGGGCTCGGCACGCGGAGCCTCTCGTGTCCCGCCCCCGCGCCGGGCCGCGCCCCAGCCGTGCCCGGCGGACGCCCCCGTCCCCGTACGCCGAAATGCGGTACCCACTCCCGTGAGCAGCCAGAACGCGCCCCAGCCCCCCGCCCCCGCGACCGACGCCCCGGCCACCCCGCCGGTGGCGGCGGCGCCCCGCAGCGCCCGCACCTCGGCGGCGAAGCCGGAGCGCACCAGGATGTTCGCCGACGGCGCGGGCCCGGCGGCCGACCCGGCCGGCTCGCACTTCGAGCGGCGCATCCGCAGCTTCCAGCCGCGCCGCAGCCGGGTCACCACCGGTCAGGGCGAGGCGCTGCGGCGGCTCTGGCCGGTCTGGGGCATCGACGTGGACGGGCAGCGCGTGCTCGACCTCGACGAGATGTTCGGCGGACGGCCGGTGGTGCTGGAGATCGGCTTCGGCATGGGCGAGGCGACCGCGCGGATGGCCGCCGACGACCCCGACACCGGCATCCTCGCCGTCGACGTCCACACCCCCGGCCAGGGCAACCTCCTCAACCTCGCCGACCAGCTGGGCCTGGACAACGTCCGGGTGGCCAACGGGGACGCCGTCATCCTGCTCCGCGAGATGCTCGCCCGCGAGGCACTGGCCGGCCTGCGCGTCTACTTCCCCGACCCGTGGCCGAAGACCCGCCACCACAAGCGACGCCTCGTCCAGCCCGAGTTCCTGAGCCTGGCGGCGCCCCGGCTCGCGCCCGGCGCCCTCCTGCACTGCGCGACCGACTGGGAGCCGTACGCCGAGCAGATGCACGACGTCCTCAGCGCACACCCCGCCTACGAGAACACGGTGACGCTGCCCGGCCCCGCCGTGGAGGGCACGGACGGCGTGGTGCGGCACGGGTACGCGCCGCGTCCCGCGTTCCGGCCGCGTACCCGGTTCGAGGGGCAGGGGCTAGACAAGGGGCACGTCGTGCACGACCTGCTGTTCCGCAGGGCGGCGCCGGCCGCCGGCTGAGTCCGCCGGGCGGCCACCGGCGGGTGACGCGGTGAACCGGAATGGACGCCACCGGGTCACTGGGCGAGAAATCTCCCCAACGGTCTGTGGCGGTCTTTTCACTCGTCGGGACTAATCAGCCCTCCGGGAACTGGTTAGGGTCGTTCTCGTGATCCACAGCCCGTCGTACTCGGCCTCGCAGCCCGAGCAGCAGCACGGGGCCGGTGCCGAGGGCGCCGGTCCCGGCGAGGCGCTGCCGCCTCCTCCGCCGATGCCCCCGTATCCGGCCCCGCTCCCCCTCATGCGCTGGTGGCAGCGGCACGCCGTCCGCGTGGGGGTGCTGATCGGCCTGCTCACGGTCTCCGGCGGCATCATCCTCGCCCTGGTCCGCGAGCAGACCGGGACGCACGGCTTTCTCGTGGGACTCGGTCTGGCCCTGCTGCCGGTGCCGCTGCTCCTCGCCGTGTTCCGCTGGGTGGAGGCGGTCGAGCCGGGCCCCTGGCGGAACTTGGTCTTCTGCTTCGCCTGGGGCGCGTGCGCGGCCGCGCTGATCGCCATCGTCGCCAACACCCTGGCCACCGAGTGGCTCGTCGGCTCCACCCTGGAGCCCTTCACGGGCGGCGACGAGCCGCTGAGGCGCGACGCCGTCGGCGCCACCTACGTCGCTCCCGTCGTCGAGGAGTCCGCGAAGGCGCTCTCGGTGCTCCTGCTCTTCCTCTTCCGCAGGCAGCACTTCCGCGGCCTGCTGGACGGCGCGGTGACGGCCTGCCTCACCGGCGCCGGCTTCGCCTTCACCGAGAACATCCTCTACCTCGGGAACGCCTTCGGCCGCGACCAGTTGAGCGGCGACACCGGCATGGCCTCGGTGACCGCCGCCACCTTCTTCGTCCGCATCGTGCTGTCGCCCTTCGCCCACCCGCTCTTCACTCTCCTCACCGGGATCGGCTTCGGACTGGCGGCCCGCTCCGGTGGCCGCCGTCGGCTGCGCCGGGTCCTCCTGCCGCTGGCCGGCCTGCTCCTCTCCATCGGCATGCACGGCCTGTGGAACGGCTCGGCCACCCTGATGGGCCCCTTCGGCTTCATCACCGTCTACGCCCTGGTGATGGTTCCGGTCTTCGGCCTCTCCGTCTGGCTCCTGGTGTGGGCCCGCGCCGACGTCCTGCGCGCCGTCCGCGCCCACCTCCCGGCGTACGTGGCCGCGGGCTGGCTCGCCCCGACGGAACCGGTCGCCCTCGCCACGATGAACGCCAGGCATCTGGCCCGCGACCACGCCCGGCGCTCCGGCGGGCGCGGAGCGGTGCGGGCCCTGGCCGCCTACCAACGCGACGCGACCTCCCTGGCCCTGCTGCGCCGCCGCGGTGAACGGGGCCAGGCCGAGGCCGACTTCGTCGAGCGCGAGCGCGCCCTGCTCGACTCACTCTGGGAGCGCCGCGGGGCCGTGCGCCCGGCCCAGTCGCACGCCGCCCGCCTGCTGGCGCCTGCGCCGCCCGCGATGTGGCTGCCGCACCGGCACGGCGGCTGGGGCTGGGGCTGGGGCGCACCGTACGGGCCCCCGGGGTACGGCGGGGCGCCGTGGGGCGCGCCGTGGCCGGGGCCAGCCGCGCCGTGGCCGGGTGCCGCACCGGCGGGGTATCCGGCCCACTTCGGCGGCCCCGGACACCCGGCCCCCTCGGCGCCGCACTCGTGGCCGTACGCCCCGCCGCCGCACATACCCCCGAAGCACCGCTGACCCGTTGCGCCCCGGCCCGGCCGGATCCGGGCGGTTCAGGTCCGCCCGGTTCAGGCCGACGCGACCGTGAGCAGCCTCAGTTCGTCCTCGGTCAGCGTGAGGTCGGCGACGGCCAGCAGCGCGGGGAGCTGTTCGACCGTGCGGGCGCTGGCGATCGGGGCGGCCACGGTCGGGCGGGCGGCGAGCCAGGCGAGGGCGACCGACGCCACCTCGGCGCCGTGAGCCTCGGCGACGGTGTCGAGGGCGGCGAGGACCTTCTGGCCGCGCCCGGTCGACAGATGCTTCTCGGCGCCCTCCGCCCGGGGGCTCGCCACGGAGGTGCCCGGCCGGTACTTGCCCGTCAGGAACCCGCTGGCGAGGGCGTAGTACGGCACCGCCGCCAGGCCCGCGCGCGAGGCGACTTCCTGGAGCGGGCCCTCGTAGGTGTCCCGGGAGACGAGGTTGTAGTGCGGCTGGAGCGCGGCGTACCGGGTCAGGCCCTCCCGGTCGGAGAAGTCGAGGGACTCCTGGAGGCGTTCTGGGCTGATGTTGGAGGCGGCGACGGCTCGTACCTTGCCCGCCTTCACCAGGTCGTCGAGGGCGGTCACGATCTCCTCGACCGGCACGGCGGGGTCGTCGAAGTGGGTGTAGTACAGGTCGATCCGGTCGGTGCCGAGCCGCCGCAGCGACTCCTCGGCCGCCGCCTTCACGTTGCCGGCGGAGAGCCCCTTGAACTGCGGATGGCCGCCCACCTTGGTGGCCACGACGATCTCGTCGCGGTTGCCGCGCGACGCCAGCCACTTGCCGATCAGGGTCTCGGACTCGCCGCCCTCGTTCCCCGGCACCCAGGAGGAGTAACTGTCCGCGCTGTCGAGGAAGTTGCCGCCCGCAGCGGTGTAGGCGTCGAGGACGGCGAAGGACTGCGCCTCGTCCGCGGTCCAGCCGAAGACGTTGCCTCCGAGGGCCAGCGGGAAGACGTCGAGATCAGAGCTGCCGAGAGGCCGGAGAGAGGTCATGGATGGATCAACAAACGAGGCCGGGCGCCCATTCCCCCCGGTCGGGTCGCGCCGGGCGAGACGGCGCTGGATGCCGCGTGCGGAGGAGGCGCACAGGTCCGGCGGCCCTGACGTCGGGGGGTAGCCGTCAGGACCGCCGGAGTTCAGCCCGCCCGTGCGGGGCGTCAACAGCCCCGGCACGGCCGGTGATCCGCGCCGACGCAGCCGCGGCAGCGCGGGAGAGCAGGGGGTGGAGGAAGGGCGACCGGCGAACAGCCGAGGCGCACACCGGCGGCGGGTGCCGACACACTTGACGCCCAGCCGCGACCGGCCATGGCAGGCAGTCCGGACGGGCCGGCCCCGGACGTACGGATCGTCCCGGGGCGGCCCCTCGGCGGCCTGTCGTCAGATGTTGAGGCCCTTGCTCCGCAGCCAGCTGAGCGGGTCGACGCCGTCGCCGCCACCCGGGTGGATCTCCAGGTGCAGATGGGGGCCGGTGACGTTGCCGGTCGCGCCGACGCGGCCGATGACATCGCCGGTGGTGACCTTCTGCCCCACGCTGACCGACATCGACGACTGGTGGGAGTACCAGAGTTCGGTGCCGTCCTCCAGCTCCAGGATGGTCCGGTAGCCGTACGAGCCGGCCCAGCCCGCTTCCTTGATGGTGCCGGAGTGGATCGCCTTCAGCGGCGTCCCGGTGGGAGCCGCGAAGTCGAGACCGGTGTGGTAGCCGGAGGACCACATGGCGCCCGCCTGACCGTAGGTCGAGGTCAGGGTGTAGGAGGTGGTGGGGAGCGAGAAACTGGCGGCGAGCTTGGCGAGGCGCTCGGCCTCCGCCTTCTTCCGCTTCTCCTCGGCCTTCTTCCGTTCCTCCTCGGCCAGCTTCTTCTCCGCGGCCTCCTGGACCTTCGCGGCCTCGGCGGCGGCCTGCTCGGCCGCGGCCTGCTCGGCGGCGCGGGCGACGCTCTGGTCGGCCTGGTCCTGCTGGTGCTCGGCCTGCTGCATGATGCGGGCCCGCAGTGCCTCGCCCGCGTCGGTGGTGCCCTGCTCGGCGTCGGCGACGGTGACCCCGGCGCCGGTGAGCGGACTGGCGGTGACCTGTGTGTCGGACTCGTCCGACCCCAGCAGGGAGCCGACGCCCGGCAGCGAACCGGCGTCAGGGAGCGACGCCTTGACGGTGGAGAGGTCGGGCAGGGAGATGGAGACCGGGGGCTTCTCCTTGGCGGTGGCGATACCGCCGGCGCCCACCGCGGCGATGACGCCGACGCCGAGGACGGTGGAGGAGCGGGCCAGGCCACCGCCGCGCTGCTTCGCGACACGGTGCCGGCCGCGGACGGGACGGATGGACTCCTCGGTGGGATTCCATTCCTCCCACGGCCCCCCGGCGGGTCCGTAGGCCGCGGGGCCGGCGGTGCGGTCCTCGTCGTTCGGCACGAACAGGGCCTCAGGGGCAGGACGGTTCGACGCCACGCGGGCGCTCTCCTTTCCTTCCTTCTCGCCTACCGGGTTAGCTGACGGGTTCGGAGCAGGAAGGTCTCCTACGGGCGCCTCGAAAGGCGTCCGATTCACCCCAAGGATTGGTTCCCCGGTTCCCTACGGGATTCGGCGCGTGCGCGCGGAGCCGTCTCGGGTGACGGCCGGGACAACCGCGCTGCGTTATCGAACGTTAATAGACACCCGTGCCGGATTCCAAGCCGTTCCAGGTGATCGTTGGCGTCAGGACGCCGGACGTACCGGGGCACCGAGGGGCGGACTCGGGCGAGTCGCCTGCACAGAACCACCACGACGCCGCCTGACGGTGTGTCAGTTGTTATGCGATGAGCGCTCGCCCGCTCACCAACAGTGACGCGCCTTCGGTGGCGTCCACCGGTCCACGGTGCCTCAGGGGCGGCGCAACGCCAGCAACGCCATGTCGTCCTGCGGTCCGCCGCCGGTGTGCACGCGGACCTCCTCGGAAAGTGTCTCCAGCAAGTGGTCGGGGGCACCGAAGCGACGGCCCGTCAGCCGTGCCGCCGGGTCGTAGAAGACCCCGCGGCGGTCGCGCGCCTCCGTCAGCCCGTCGGTGAACAGCAGCAGGATGGCGCCGGACGGGAACGGCGCGGTGTCCGACCGGTCCGGCCACGCCCCGAGGTCCCCCATGCCGAGCGGAAGCGCGGGCTGGGCCGGCACCAGCACGCGCACCCGTCCGTCCCTGTCGAGCAGCAGCGGCTCGGGGTGCCCCCGGTTGACCGTGCGGACGACGGACTGCCCAGGCGGGATCTCAGCCAGCAACGCGGTGGTGAACCCTTCGAACTGGTCGAGCCCCTCCCGCCGTACGCCTTCGCGGGCGAGGGCGCGTTCGAGGCGCTGGGCGACCATCTCCAGGCTCGACTCCTGCTCGGCCGCCTCCCGGAACGCACCGATCACCACGGCGACCGCCTCCACCGCGCCGAGCCCCTTGCCGCGTACGTCGCCGACCAGCAGCCGCACCCCGTGCGGGGTCTCCTGCACGGCGTACAGGTCGCCGCCGATGAGCGCGTCGGCCTGGGCGGCCTCGTAGCGGGCGGCCACGTCGAAGCCGCCGATGCGCTCGGCCGGGATGGGCAGCACGGCACGCTGGGCGGCCTCGGCGATGTTGCGGGCGGTGGCGAGTTCCTCGCCGCTGCGGCTCACCACCCGGTTGCTGAGCACGGCGAGGAGGCCGCAGGTCAGGATGGTCAGCAGCTCGGTGGTCGAGTCGACCTCACCCAGCGTCCCGGCCTGCCATTGGAGGAGGCTCACCGCGGCCAGCGCGACGGCCCCGGTGGCCACCGTGCCGAGGAGGGAGAAGAACGGGGCGGCGATCAGGGGCGCGGCGGCGTAGAGCGGACTGGCGTTGAAACGGGGTGGCGCCGCCTCGTCGAAGATGACCCCGGCCACGATCAGCACCGCGGGCAGCAGCTGTACCAGTGCCCGGGATCTGCTCGCCGTACGCCGGTCGCTCTTGTAGTTGCCGAGGGGAGTGCGTCCGTTACCGCCGCGCCTCGCCGACGCCCCTTCCGCGGAAGGCTCCTCGGCAGCCGGTCGGCCCGTCTCCCGCTCCGCGTCGCCGCGTTTCCCCACCAGCCCGTCTCCTGATCCATCGGCCGGCCCCCGGTCGGCCCGGCCCGGACGCGCCCGCTTCCGCGTCAGCGCTTCCCCCATGCTTCCGTCGCCCTGGCCCGGCGGCGACCGGAGGGCCGCCGAACGGGGCGGCTCAGGGGTGCGCACACGACGAAGGCCCGGATTCCTCGAAAGGAATCCGGGCCTTCGCCTTCAGTAGCGGGGACAGGATTTGAACCTGCGACCTCTGGGTTATGAGCCCAGCGAGCTACCGAGCTGCTCCACCCCGCGTCGGTGAGATCAACTATACGCCATCCAGGGGGCGCCTCGCGCCACCCGCTCCGGCGGGGCGGAGCGGGTGGCGCGAGGCGCCCCCGCACAGGTCACCGACGGCGTCCGCCCATGGTCCGGTCCAGGGCGACCACGCCGAGCGCGGCCAGGACGATCTGGATGCCCCATTCGGCCCAGTCGACGCCCTTGGTCTCGGCGAGGCCGAGCTGAGCGGCGATGAAGGTGCCGACGAGCGCCGCCACGATGCCGACGACGATGGTCAGCAGCAGGCCGATGCGCTGGCGGCCGGGGACGACCAGGCGTCCCAGGACACCGATGACGATGCCGATGACGATCGCGCTGATGATCCCGGACATCTCCATGGGACACGCCTCTCGTTTCCGTCGTGCCGTGCCTGCGGCGGACCGGCGGTGAGCGCGTCGGCCCCTCGCCGCGCGTGTGCCCGCGTCGCGACGGACCAGTCACGCCCTACGCGGAGTCAGGCGGTCCGTGCCCGTCGCGGCCCCGGAGGCATACGCGCGGGGCGCGCCGGAGGCGCGGTACGGCGGGCACGGGTCCGTGAACGCAGCACGCCCCACCCCCGGAGACGAGATCGCCCCTTCGCCACGCCCACCAGGGGCACGGGGAAGGGGTCGGGAAAAGCCCGTCGCCCGCCCGGGGGATTGGGTTGCCGGTCGGGCGACGGGTGTTCGGGGGGCGGGTCAGACGTTGACGCCGAAGTCCTGGGCGATCCCGGCCAGGCCCGAGGCGTATCCCTGGCCGACCGCGCGGAACTTCCACTCGGCGCCGTGCCGGTAGAGCTCGCCGAAGACCATGGCGGTCTCGGTGGAGGCGTCCTCGGTCAGGTCGTACCGCGCGATCTCGGCGCCGCCGGACTGGTTCACCACGCGGATGAAGGCGTTCCGGACCTGGCCGAAGCTCTGGCCGCGGGACTCCGCGTCGTGGATGGAGACGGGGAAGACGATGCGCGTGACCTGCGGCGGAACCGCCGCGAGGTTGACCTTGACCGCCTCGTCGTCACCGTCGCCCTCGCCGGTGAGGTTGTCGCCGGTGTGCTCGACGGAGCCGTCGGGGCTCGTCAGGTTGTTGTAGAAGACGAAGTGCCGGTCGGAGACGACCTTGCCGGACTCGTCGCAGAGCAGGGCGCTGGCGTCGAGGTCGTAGTCGGTGCCGGTCGTCGTACGGACGTCCCAGCCGAGCCCGACAAGGACCGCGGTCAGCCCGGGGGCTTCCTTGCTGAGAGAGACATTGCCGCCCTTGGCCAGGGAAACGCCCACGGTCTTCTCCTTCTGCGGTTCGTCCTGCGTGCTGATGCCGGTGCCCGCGCCCGCGAGGTCGTACGACCCCGGGTGCGGGCGGGCGGGGTGCGGCGACCGGGCTGGGGGACCGGCCGCGTGCCGTCGTACGACTCGCAGCCGCCACGCCTGCGCCGGGCGCCGTGGGTGGCGGCGCCGACGCCGTCGAATCTACCTCATCTCTACACGCATGTAGAAGCAGTCCCCCGGCGCCCGCTCCACCGGTTACGGCCCTGTGGCCTTCCTGCCCAACGGGCGCATCCCGCCACCCTTTGTTCTAGTGGGAAAAGTCGCCGATCGACAGACAAACCCCCAGCCAGAAAACCTCCACGGAGGCGCCACCATGTCGCTGTCGTCCTTCGGGTCCTTCGGGGGCCCCGGCCCGGACCCCTTCTCCGACCTGCTGAATCGCTTCTTCGGGATGACGCCGGGAGCCTCGCCGCCCGCAGTCCAGCGGGTCCCCATCGGCCGGCTGCTCACGGAATCGGCCCGCGACCTGCTCGGCCGCGCCACCACCAAGGCCGAGGAGGACGGCTCCGAGGACCTGGACACGGAACACCTGCTGTGGGCCTGCGCCCAGGTCGAGCCGTCCCGGTCGCTGCTGGCCAGGGCCGGGGTCGAGCCCGCCAAGCTCGCTGCCGCCATCGAACAGGTACTGCCCGGCGAGAGCCGCACCCCTTCGGCCGAACCGGGCCTCACGCCCGCGGCCAAACGCGTGCTGATCGCGGCGCACGCCCGCTCGCAGGCGGCCGACGTCTCCTACATCGGGCCGGAACACATCCTCGGCGCACTCCTGGACGACCCGAACTCCGGCGCCGGCCGTTTCCTCCAGACGCAGGGCGGCGACCTCGGCGCGCTCTCCCGGCGCGCGGACGCCACGGCGCGCTCCGAGGGCACACCGGCCGCGGCCAAGCCGGACAGCGAGACCCCGACGCTCGACGAGTACGGCCGTGACCTGACGGCCGAGGCCAAGGCGGGCAAGCTCGACCCGGTGGTCGGCCGCGCCGACGAGATCGAGCAGACCATCGAGATCCTCTCCCGCCGCTCGAAGAACAACCCGGTCCTCATCGGTGAACCCGGCGTGGGCAAGACCGCGATCGTGGAGGGCCTGGCCCAGCGGATCATCGCGGGCGACGTCCCCCGCACGCTCCACGACAAGCGCGTGATCAGCCTGGACCTGTCGGGACTGGTCGCCGGGGCGCAGTACCGCGGGCAGTTCGAGGAACGCCTGAAGAACGTCATCGACGAGGTCAAGGCCGCCTCGGAGTCGACCGTCCTCTTCATCGACGAGCTGCACACCGTCGTGGGGGCGGGCGCCACCGGGGAGGGCGCGATGGACGCCGGCAACATGCTCAAGCCCGCCCTCTCGCGCGGGGAGCTGCACGTCGTCGGCGCCACCACCATCGACGAGTACCGCAAGCACATCGAGAAGGACGCGGCGCTGGAGCGGCGCTTCCAGCCCGTGCTGATCGAGGAGCCGAGCGTCCCGGAGACCGTGGAGATCCTGGAAGGTCTGCGCGACGGGTACGAGGCGCACCACGGCGTGCGCTTCAGCGACGAGGCCCTCGGCGCGGCGGCGGAACTCTCCGACCGGTACCTGACCGACCGGTTCCTCCCCGACAAGGCGATCGACCTGATGGACCAGGCCGGCGCACGGGTGCGGCTGAAGTCCCTCGGGCGTTCCGGCGAGGAGATCGAGCGCGAGGACGAGCTGGCGAAGCTCACCCGGGAGAAGGACGAGGCGGTCGACGCCGAGCAGTTCGAGCGCGCGGGTGAGCTGAAGGAACGTATCGCCCGGATCGAGGAGGAGCTGGCCGGGATCGAGGAGCGCCGGGAAGGCGTGGTCGAGGTGACCGTCGACGACATCGCCGACGTCCTCGCCCGCCGCACCGGTATCCCGGTCGCCCAGCTCACCGCCAGCGAGAAGGAGAAGCTGCTCAAGCTGGAGGACGCGCTGCACTCGCGGGTCGTCGGCCAGGACGAGGCGGTGACCGCGGTCTCCCAGGCGGTCCGCCGCAGCCGCGCCGGGATGGGCGACCCCGGCCGCCCCACCGGCTCCTTCCTCTTTCTCGGCCCCACCGGCGTCGGCAAGACCGAGCTGGCCAAGGCGCTCGCCGAACTCCTCTTCGGCGACGAGAACCGCATGGTCCGCTTCGACATGAGCGAGTTCCAGGAGCGGCACACCGTCTCCCGGCTGGTCGGTGCCCCGCCCGGATACGTCGGCCACGAGGAAGCCGGCCAGCTGACCGAGAAGGTGCGCCGACAGCCCTACAGCGTGCTGCTCTTCGACGAGATCGAGAAGGCGCACCCCGACGTCTTCAACGCGCTGCTCCAGGTCCTCGACGACGGCAGGCTGACGGACGCCCAGGGGCGGACGGTCGACTTCCGCAACACCGTCGTCATCATGACCAGCAACATCGGCGCCCAGCGCATCCTGGCTCACCAGGGTGACGTGTCCGAGATCAAGGACGAGCTGATGGACGACCTGAAGACCCGGTTCCAGCCGGAGTTCCTCAACCGGGTCGACGCGACGATCATCTTCCAGGGGCTGGCCGAGAAGGACCTGTCGCAGATCGTGGACCTCATGCTGGACCGCAGCGCCCGCCGGGTCCGCGCGCAGGACATGACCCTGGAGGTGACCGACGCTGCCAAGAAGCTGCTGGTCGCCCATGGCCACCAGCCGGAGTTCGGCGCCCGTCCGCTGCGCCGGACCATCCAGACCGAGCTGGACAACCGCCTCGCGGAGCTGATGCTCCTCGGCGAGGCCGAACCGGGCGACCTCATCGTGGCCGACGTCGACAACGACGCCCTGGTCTGCCGGATCGAACGCCCCCGGAAGTCGGGCGGATCATCTGGGGAAGGGGGCGACGGGGGTTCCGCCGCCGCCACGCCGGACGCTCCACAAGCCCCCGGAGCCACGCCCGCCTGAACCAGGACCACGCTTGGCCGCCGACCGCGCCGACCCGGCTCATGGAGCCCGGGCCGGCTCGGCTCAGCCCGGGCCGGCTCAGCCCGGGCCGGCTCAGCCCGGGCCGGCCCGGTCAGCTCCGTGCCACCGACGTTCACCCTTCCGGAGAATTGTCACTGTCAGTGACGGATGGCAAGCTCAACGACATGCCTGACAACACCTTCCGGGCCGCCGGATCAGCCCTGCCGACGCCCTACTCCCCGTCCCCGTGCCCTTCTCCCCGCTCGCCTTCGTCTTCCTCGCCCTCGCTCGCGTCCGCGTCCGCTTCCGGCGGCTCCGGGCCCTCGGCTCAGGCCCCTGACCCTCCGACCGCCCTGTTCACCGCAGAGTGGCCCCTCATACGGGCCCTCGACTGGAACGGCGTCGCCGCTCTCCTCCCCTCCGGCGCGGTGACCGACCGGCCGGTCAGCGCCGAGACGTCCCCGACCGCGACGCCTACGGGGCGGTCGACGCCGGGAACACTGAGGGCCGGACCGTCCACGGACCGCACGCGATGACGCAGGGTGACCACGCGGGCCCGGAAATGCGCACACCCACGAGAATCCGACCCGGTCGACGGGAGGCGAAGCGTGGTGGAGCGTGCTCACGTGCCGCTGGTGATCACGCCGGGGCGGCCGGAGCAGAAGTCGACCGCCTCCAGGGCGCCAGGGCCTCGGGCCGGATTCTCAGGACCGTGCCGGGCGTCGTGGGCGAGGGGGGGGCGGGATGTGCACCCCCTGGAAACCCCCTAGAACCCGCCGCCCGTCTCGGGCCGGACGACGATCGGCTCGCCCCATATCCGTACGACCTCGAAGGAGGTGCTCTCCCGCACCAACCGGTAGGCCGCGGCCCGGTCGGCCTTGCGGCGACAGGCGGCGAGGAAGAGTTCGGCCTCGCGCTGGTCCCGGCGGGGAGTGCCGCAGAGTTGCCATGCCTGCCCCGACCACGCCTCGGGACGCCACCTGACCATCGGCTCCGGAGTGTCGGCGGCGATGCCGTACCGCGAGGGCACCGGCAGGGGGCGCTCGCCGCCCTCGTCGGCCGGGGCGCCGGCACCGCCCCAACGGTCGCGGTAGGCGGAGCGGTGGTTGGAGCGGCGCCGCGTCTCGCAGAGAAGGCAGCCGTCCGGAGCGGCCGCGTCCACCGGGCCGTGCGGATGCTGGGAGCAGCGCGTGGTGGGAGCTGGGCCGGTGGACTCCTCCAACAGGTCCAAGGCCCGTTTGAGGTCGGCCCGGATCTCGTGCAGCGCCTCTTCGGGCGTATCGCCCCGCAACTCGTCGCCCGACTCGCCGAGCACCCGGAGCATCCGCCCGAGCGCCACCATCTGCGCGTGATTCATCCGGTCCACACCTCCACAACCACGAAACCGGCCACCTGTGCCTCCTCGGGGGCGCGATCAATCCGAGCCACACCGCCCATCGGCGGTCACCGGCCCGGCTGCGCGACGACCGCGCTCCGCCCGGGCGGGCAACCGACGGACACACGAGGCGTGACCCGCCGAGCGGAAACGCCCCCTCCCGAAGGTCCGGAAGGAGGCGTGTCCAGCGGTAGGCCGTGTGGGACTCGAACCCACAACCAATGGATTAAAAGTCCACTGCTCTGCCAATTGAGCTAACGGCCCGTGCCGATCTGCAGACCCGAGCATAGCCCGCCATTGACCGTGAGCCGATGGGGTATCGGCTGCCGGGCCCGTCGGATCTGCATGGCCAGCGCCACGGCAGGGCCTGGAGAACGGGGCAGCGGACGCCCATATCCGCCCAGGAAAGTACCTCATGGGCATTGTCCGCCGCGCTCTTCCCCCACGACGAAAGGAGCATGTGCCAATTCCGGTGCTGGGTGTGCTTGGCCCTCGGTCATCGGTCATCTGTAGCGAGCAGGCGTCCCACTCAACCACGTCGCTGTACCAGGAGAGGTTCTATGAGAAGAGGAGGTGGGTTCCGATCCGCCGGTGTTCACGGCGGGGCAAGGGGCGCGGCCTGCTGACAGTGTCCGGCGCCCGGAGGGGTAGCGGTGAGGAACGTGCCAGTGCTGGTGGCGATCCGGTCGCGGTGGACGGGCGGACCGTCCTGACGGGCTCCAGCCGGGCCTGACGGGCCTCCGGCAGTCCTGGCCATCTCCGGCCGTCCTGACACGCCGCCGAGGGGCGAGAAGAGCCTGTGCCGGGGTTGGCCACTGCCGCAGCGAGATCAGGTCGGACGGGCATCGGGCACCGGGCCTAGGGCATCGGGCATCGGGCCTAGGTGTATTGATCACGAGCGTTGTTAACGCGGGTCAGGTCTTGATCATGACGAAGACCTCCGGTGTGGTGGAGGTGTCTAAGCTGCACCGCACACGGAGGTCTTCGTGTCTCACCGTAACGCCCGGCTGACGGTTCATGGCAGGCGGATCCTGGTCGAACGCGTCCAGTCCGGTCGGCCTGTCGCGCACGTCGCTGCTGAGATGGGTATATCCCGCCCCACCGCCCACAAGTGGGTTCGCCGCTGGCGGGCCGAAGGCGAAGCCGGTCTCCACGACCGTCCGAGCAGGCCGCACACAACCCCGCACCGCACGCCCGCCATGATCGAGGCCCGGGCCTGCCGCCTGCGGACCGACCGCAAACTCGGGCCCGCCCGCATCGCACCCATCCTGGGCCTGCCGGCCTCGACGGTCCACCGGATCCTGACGCGTCACGGCATCAACCGGCTGGCCTGGCTCGACCGCCCCACCGGACGGGTGATCCGCCGCTACGAACGCGACCGGCCCGGCGAACTGGTCCACGTCGACATCAAGAAGCTCGGCAACATCCCCGACGGCGGCGGCTGGCGCACCGTCGGCAGAACAGCCGGCGACCTCAACCGCCAGGCCACCACCAGCGAGCGCAGGAGCTGCAAGCCGGTGATCGGCTACAGCTACATCCACTCCGCCGTCGACGACCACTCCCGTCTGGCCTACAGCGAGGTCCTGCCCGACGAGCGCAAGGACACGGCGATCGCCTTCTGGCAGCGGGCGAACGCCTTCTTCGCCGCTCATGGCGTGACGGTCGAGCGCGTCCTGACCGACAACGGCGCCTGCTACAAGTCGAAGCTGTTCACCCAGAGCCTCACCGCAGCCGGTATCGCCCACAAGAAGATCCGCCCCTACCGGCCGCAGACCAACGGCAAGGTCGAACGCTTCAACCGGACGCTCCTGGACGAGTGGGCCTACGTGCGGCCCTACACCTCGAACCACGAGCGGACAACGGCCCTGGCAGACTTCCTCCACACCTACAACCACCATCGCTGCCACACCGCACTCGGAGGCCAACCTCCGATCAGCCGCGTTAACAACGCTGCGGGTCAATACACCTAGGGCATCGGGCATCGGGCATCGGGCATCGGGCATCGGGCATCGGCGGGAGCTTGGGCGCGGGCGGGCTGGAGGGCAGACGGGCTCTTACGTGGGTGTCCGCCGGCCGGGCCGTTTCGTGATGGACGCCCGCCGGGACAAGCCGTCGTAGGCGAAGGAAGGAGGCTGGGGGCGCATGGGCGAAAGAGGGAGGGGACGGGGGAAGGGGAGGGGTGGGGGTGGGGGGAACCCCCCGGTTCCGAGCAAATGACGCCGCCCGAACCACCAACGACCGCCTCTCTCCTCAACTCGTTGCCCTGTTGCGGCTCTGCCCGGTCGAACCAGAAGGTGCTTCACCGAGACGTAGGACAACCGCACGCGGCCTTGACGCCCACGAGCCCAGTGGTGTCGGCCTGCTGCCATGGGGGATGGTCGGCCTGACTCGGTCGAGCGAGCCTGTGTCAGGCCCGAGGCCCCGACGCAGGACCCCGCGAAAGCAAGCCACCCCGGCACGGCGCCCACAACGACACGCAACCCACCCCGGCACGGCGCCCACAACGACACGCAACCCACCCCGGCACGGCGCCCACAACGACACGCAACCCACCCCGGCACGGCGCCCACGACGGCACACAACCCGCCCCGGCACCGGCACGGCGCGCCCACGGCCGCACAGAACCCGCCCCGGCGGCTGCGCCCACGACAGCGAGCGGCAAGCACCCCCGCCCCTCACCTCCCCGCACCAGAACAGCTCCCCACCCCACCGCCCGCCCGGCCCCGGCCCCGCCCCCGCCCACCAGAAAGCCCGTCCCCTCCAACAGGAGAGGACGGGCTTCAGGCGGGAACAGACTCACCGGCCCCGGCGGGCCGGCCGCGGGTCAGCCCTGTTCAGGTCAGCCGTTGCGCTTCCAGCGGGGCTTGTCGTCGCGGCGGCCGAAGGAGGACGAGGACGAGGAGGACGGGCCGCCTCGGTGGTCGTCACGGCGGCCGTAGGGGCGGTCACCGCCGGTGCGGTGGCCGCCCGACGGGCGGTCGTCGCGGCGGTCACGGTTGAACGGACGGTCGCTGCCCCGGTGACCGGACGGGCGGTCGTCGCGGCGGAAGCCGCCCTCGCGACGGTCGCCGCCACGGAAACCACCGCGGTCGTCCCGGTCGCCGCCGCGGAAGCCGCGGTCTCCGCGGTCGTCCCGACGGAAGCCGCCACGGTCGCCCCGGTCGTCACGGCGGAAACCGCCTTCACGACGGTCACCACCACGGAAACCACCGCGGTCGTCCCGGCGGAAACCGCCCTCGCGACGGTCACCACCGCGGTCTCCGCGGTCGTCCCGGCGGAAACCGCCCTCACGGCGGTCACCACCACGGTCGTCACGGCGGAAGGAGCCACGGTCACCACCGCGGTCGTCCCGGCGGAAGCCGCCGCGGTCGCCACCACGGTCACCGCGGTCGTCCCGGCGGAAACCGCCCTCACGGCGGTCACCACCACGGTCGTCACGGCGGAAGTTGCTGCGCTCGCGCTCCTCGGCGGCGACTGCCGCCTCGGCCTCGGCCGCGACCTCGGCCTTGGCGGCCTCGGTCACCTCGGCCACGGCGGCCTCCGGGTCGTCGCCGCGCTCGCGGGCGGCGCGGGCGGTCAGCCGCTCGGCCTCCTCGCGGAGTTCGGCGGCGCGGCGGGTGGCGCGCTCCAGCTGGCGGGTGAGGTCGCCGACCTCGCGCTCGGCCTGCTTGGCGGCGTTGTCCGCCGAGTCGGCCTGAACCTCGGTGAGCGAGCGGGCCCCGGTGATCTCGGCGACCTCCGGGTCGAAGACGCCGCTGCCGCCGACGATGTGGCGGGTGGCGTCGACGCCGGCGTCCTCCATGAGGCGGAAGATCTGGCGGCGCTGGTGCGGCAGCGACAGCGACACGACGGTGCCGGAGCGGCCGGCGCGGGCGGTGCGGCCCGAGCGGTGCAGGTAGTCCTTGTGGTCGCCGGCCGGGTCGACGTTGAGGACCAGGTCGATGCCGTCGACGTGGATGCCGCGGGCGGCGACGTCGGTGGCGACGAGGACGTTGACGTGGCCGTCCTTGAAGTCGGCCAGCGTCCGCGTACGGGCGCCCTGGGTCATGCCGCCGTGCAGCGCGTCGGCCTTGACGCCGGACTCGCGGAGCTGCTCGGCGACGCGGTCGGCGCCGAGCTGGGTGCGGACGAAGATGATCGTGCGGCCCTTGCGCGCGGCGATGGCGCCCGTGACGGGGGCCTTGTCGCGCGGCTTCACGATGAGGATGTGGTGGCTCATGGTGGTGACGGCGCCCTGGGCGGCGTCGACCTCGTGGCTCACCGGGTTCTTCAGGTAGCGCTTGACCAGGCTGGAGATCTCGTTCTCCATCGTGGCCGAGAAGAGCATGCGCTGGCCGCCCTCGGGGACCTGGTCGAGCAGCTCGGTGACCTCGGGCATGAAGCCCAGGTCCGACATCTGATCGGCCTCGTCGAGGATGGCGATCTCGATGTTCTCGAGCGAGCAGGCGCCGCGGTTGATGATGTCGCGCAGACGGCCCGGGGTGGCGACGAGGATGTCGACGCCGCGCTCGAGGGCGTAGATCTGGTTGCCCATCGAGGTGCCGCCGCAGACGACCTTCATACGCAGGCCGAGCACGTCGCCGTACGGCTGGAGCGCGTCGGCGACCTGCATGGCCAGCTCGCGCGTCGGGGTCAGGATGACTCCGCGCGGCTTCTTCTTCTCGGTGTGGCCGCCCGCCAGGGAGGCGAGGAGCGGCAGACCGAAGGAGAGGGTCTTGCCGGAGCCGGTGCGGCCGCGGCCGAGGATGTCCTTGCCCGCCAGCGCGTCCGGGATGGTCGCGGCCTGGATCGGGAAGGGCTTGGTCACGCCGTTCTGGGCGAGCTTGCGGACGACGCCCTCGGGCAGGCCGAGGGCGGCGAAGGTCACGCCGTCGTCCTCGGAGTCGGACTCGTCGGCCTCGTCGGTGGTCCCGGCGTCGAGCTCGGTGTCCACGGCGGCGTCGGCCCGCGCGGCCTCGTCGGGCACGGGCAGCCCGGCGGCGGGGAGCTCGGCCGTCACGGCCTCGGGGGTGATGGCCTCGGCGGCCGGGATGTCGTCGTGCCGCAGCTGGGACTGCTCGGGCAGGACGGTGTGGTCAGTGCTGGAAACGGACATGCGAAATGCGAAACCTTCCGGAGTCTCGGCACGCGCCCATTACTCCGTGAAGTCGCAACTTGATGAAGTCGCAATCGACCGCCTCAGTGCGGTCCGGCCACGGCTAGGAAAAGAGAACGCGCCACGCGGCGCTGGTCGGCCCCTCCCCTTCGGATGAAAGCGGGGAGAGACAGTGCGCCGGGCAAATGGGATCAAACGATCTACCACCATACGCACCCCTCCCCCGTCGTGGCAAACTCGCTGCCCGGAGCCGTGCGTCACCCTCTCCCCGGCCCCGCAACCGGCTCCCCGCCCCTCCTGGTCACACCGGGGAACCCTTCCGCGCGCCGGCCGTCCCGGGCTGCCCGGCCGGCTTCCGGCGGGGACGGCGCTTCGCCCCCTCCGCCACGCGCCCCGACCGCCCCGGGGCCGGCCTTGCCCGCTCCCGGCCGGCCCGCTCACTCCGTACCGCCGCCCTCCCCCGGTCGCGCACCCGCACCGCCCTCCCCCGGCATCGGGTCGTCCGCCCCGAGCGGGCCCTCCGACGCCTGCCGGTACAGGGACGGCGTCCCGGCGGGGCCGCCCCGGCCCTCGTCCTCGGGCACCTGCGGCGGCGAGCCCCCGCCGGGCTCCCCGGGCTCCTCCTCCGGCGGCGTCGTCGGCCCCGGTTCGGGCCCCGGGCCCGGTTCCTCGGGCGGCGGTGTGGTCGGGTCCGTCTCGGGGTCGGCGCCCTTCGGCGGGGTCGGCGCGGAGCCACCGCCCGGCCCGCCGTGGCCGGGATCACCCTTGCCGGGCGGCCGGGGCGAGGGCGTGGGCCCGGACGGGTCGTCGGTGGGCTCGCCCGCCTTCCCGCCGCGGGCCCGGTCGCCGTCCGCGTCCCTGGCCCCGTCCCGTCCGGCTCCGGCCTCGCTCCGCCCGTCCTTGCGCCCGGCGCCGTGGCCGTCGTGGAAGCCGCTGCCGCCGGTACCGCGCTCCGTACCGCCGTCGGGTGCGGCCTTGCCGCCCTCCGGGGAGGCCGTGGAGGAGACGGGAGCGGCGTCGTCGGCCTCCTCGCCGACGCTCACGCATCCGGCCGCCGAGGCGACGGCGGCCACCACGGCGAGCAGACGGACGGGACGGGACAACTGGTGCACTTCAGGGCCTCCCGGCGTTCGGAGCGGAACTCCCCTGCCCAACTCCCTTCGCGCCGCGCAGGACACGCGGACGGTCCCGGTGACGGACAATGGCGGCGTGCTGGAAATGACTCGCGATGCCTTCGAGGAACTGGTGAGCCAGGCCCTCGACCAGATTCCGCCCGAGCTGACCCGCGTGATGGACAACGTCGCCGTGTTCGTGGAGGACGAACCCGACCCGTCCGACCCCGAACTCCTCGGCCTCTACGAGGGAACGCCGCTCACCGAGCGCGGTGAGTGGTACGCGGGCGTGCTGCCCGACCGCATCTCCATCTACATGGGCCCCACGCTGCGTTACTGCGACTCGCCCGAGATGGTCGTGGACGAGGTCGCCGTCACCGTCGTCCACGAGATCGCCCACCACTTCGGCATCGACGACGACCGCCTCCACGAACTCGGCTGGGGCTGACCGCCCCCGGCCCGCCACACCGCGCCCCCACGCTCCCCCCGCCCGGCCCCGGCCTGAGGTATGCCGCGGCTCCCCCATGGGCAGGCGCCGGGCATGGCCGACGCGACGGAGGAACACCCCCGGCGGACCCGCGCCCACCGCGGACGCCCCGCCCCCGAGATCCCCACCGGCACCGCGACCCTTCCGACCGTCCGGCCGAAACCCGGCCCGGTCCGCCGCTGGGCCACGCTCACCGCCGTGGTCCTGCTCGGGGCCTGGCTCGGGCTCCTCGCGGTCGGCGGCGTGCGCGCCCCCGTCGGCCCCATGGACATCCGGCTCACGCTGCGCCCCTCGCTGGACGGCGGCACCAAGATCAACGTCTCGCCGCTCGGCGCCCTCGAACTCGACTCGCACGTGGCCCCGCTCCGCCTCGACGTCGACGTGGACCGCCTCGACCCGGTCCGCTCGGCCGCCCTGGTGCAGAACCCGGACCTCTTCGCGAACCTCGGGGACGAGGTCGCCTCCGACGTCCAGGACGGCACCCTGGACCTCGCGGTCCGCTCGGTGACCGCCGTGGTGGCCGGCGCCACCGCCCTCGGCCTGATCGTCTACCGCCGCCCCCGCCGCGCCCTGGCCGCCGGCGGCCTCTCGCTGGCCCTGCTGGCCTCCTGCGGCGTCGCCGCGTACGCCACCTGGAACCCGAAGTCGGTGCTGGAGCCGAAGTTCTCCGGGCTGCTCACCAGCGCTCCCTCGGTGGTCGGCAACGCCCGGTCGATCGTCAGCGAGTTCGACGTCTACCAGAAGGAGCTGGCCCGCCTGGTCACCAACATGACCAAGCTCTACGACGCCACCTCCACCCTCCCCGCCTACCAGCCCGACCCCGGCACCCTGCGCGTCCTGCACGTCTCCGACATCCACCTCAACCCGGCCGCCTGGCACATCATCGAGTCGCTGGTCGAGCAGTACGAGATCGACGTGATCATCGACTCCGGCGACACCATGGACCACGGTTCGGCCGCCGAGAACGCCTTCCTCGACCCGGTCGGCCGACTCGACGCGCCGTACGTCTGGGTGCGCGGCAACCACGACTCGGCCGGGACGCAGCGCTACCTCGGCAGGTTCGACAACGTCCGGGTGCTCGACCACGGCAAGGCGGTCGACGTCGGCGGGCTGCGGATCGCGGGCATCGGCGACCCCGCGTACACCCCGGACCGCAGCCAGGAGGCGGCCGGTGACCCGGGCGAGGTGGCGGCGGGCATGAGGCTCGCCGCCGAGCTGCGCCGGCAGGCGGCGGCGAAGACCCCGGTGGACATCGCCGTCGCGCACAACCCCGTCGCGGCCAAGGAGACCGACGGGGAGGTGCCGCTGGTCCTCGCCGGGCACCTGCACAACCGCAAGACGCAGCTCCTGCCCGGCGGCACCCGGCTGCGGGTCGAGGGCTCCACCGGCGGCAGCGGTCTGCGCGCCATCGAGCAGGACACCCCGGACCCGGTGATGGCCTCGGTGCTCTATCTCGACCGCGAGACCAAGCGGCTCCAGGCCTGGGACGAGATAAGCCTGGGCGGGCTCGGCCTGAGCACCGCGGAGGTCAGCCGACACCTCCCGGAGGAGAACCAGCCGGGCGCGAAGCCCTCGCCCGACGGGTCGAAGAGTCCGTCCCCGGAGCCTTCCACGCCCCGCCCGAACCGGTAGCCGTCGGGCGGCGCCGGGGGACGCGGGCAAAAGCGTTTTGGCGAACCGGCTTGCCATCCCATATGCTTCTCACGTCCCCGACGCGCTGACTCAGCGCCCAGGCGGGCCTCTTAGCCCTCATCGTCTAGTGGCCCAGGACGCCGCCCTTTCAAGGCGGTAGCACGGGTTCGAATCCCGTTGGGGGCACGCATCACCTGTGTGGGACCCGTCCCACACGCATCTGGTCCTGTGGAGCAGTTTGGAGTGCTCGCCACCCTGTCAAGGTGGAGGCCGCGGGTTCAAATCCCGTCAGGACCGCTTGCAGTTCACTTCGGTGAAGTGCGTGGCTGGGTAGCTCAGTTGGTACGAGCGATCGCCTGAAAAGCGATAGGTCGCCGGTTCGATCCCGGCCCCAGCCACAGGAGAGAAGCCCCTCGTCCTCGGACGGGGGGCTTCTTCGTGTCCGGCCCGGGAAACTGGGTCGCCACTTTCCGCGCCAGGGTGAGATCCTGGGGGTCGTATGTCTACGATCTCCGACCTCCACCCCCTGCTGGCCGAGCTGTCCCTGCGCGACGCGCACCGGCTCGGGCGCCGCCTGGAGGGCACACGCCGTATACGCAAGCCGGAGTCCAGGGCTGCCGTCCTGGAGGAGATCAGGGCGGAGGCGGAGAAGGGCGCGGCCAGGATGGCCGAGCGCCGGGCCCGCGTGCCGGAGATCACCTACCCCGAGCAGCTGCCCGTCAGCCAGAAGAAGGACCTGATCGCCGAGGCGATCCGGGAGAACCAGGTGGTCGTCGTCGCCGGTGAGACCGGCTCCGGCAAGACCACGCAGATCCCCAAGATCTGCCTGGAGCTGGGCCGGGGTGTGCGCGGCATGATCGGCCACACCCAGCCGCGCCGGATCGCGGCGCGCACGGTGGCCGAGCGGATCGCCGACGAGCTGGACACGCCGCTCGGCGAGGCGGTCGGCTGGAAGGTGCGTTTCACCGACCAGGTCCGCCAGGACGCCACCTTCATCAAGCTGATGACCGACGGCATCCTCCTCGCGGAGATCCAGACCGACCGCGAGCTGCGCGCCTACGACACGATCATCATCGACGAGGCCCACGAGCGGAGCCTCAACATCGACTTCCTCCTCGGCTACCTGGCGCAGCTGCTGCCACGCCGACCCGACCTGAAGGTCGTCATCACCTCCGCGACGATCGAGACCGACCGGTTCGCGCGCCATTTCGGGCCGCGGATGGCGACCGTCGGCGGCGAGCCGGCCGGTGACGACGCGGCCGCGCCGGTCATCGAGGTCAGCGGTCGGACGTACCCGGTGGAGGTGCGGTACCGGCCGCTGCTGGAGGAGGGCGGCGAGGACGCAGACCGGGACCAGGTCACCGCGATCTGCGAGGCGGTAGACGAACTCCAGGCCGAGGGCCCCGGCGACGTGCTGGTCTTCCTCTCCGGTGAGCGGGAGATCCGCGACACCGCCGACGCGCTGGCCAAGCGGAACCTGCGCGGCACCGAGATCCTGCCGCTCTACGCCCGCCTCTCGCACCAGGAGCAGCACCGCGTCTTCCAGCGCCCGGGCCCGGGCGTCCGCAGCCGCGTGGTGCTGGCGACCAACGTGGCCGAGACCTCATTGACGGTTCCCGGCATCAAGTACGTCATCGACCCGGGCACCGCCCGCGTCTCGCGGTACAGCCACCGCACCAAGGTGCAGCGGCTGCCGATCGAGCCGGTCTCGCAGGCCAGCGCCAACCAGCGCAAGGGCCGCTGCGGGCGTACCTCGGACGGCATCTGCGTCCGGCTCTACTCCGAGGAGGACTTCCTCGCGCGGCCGGAGTTCACCGACGCGGAGATCCTGCGGACCAACCTCGCCTCGGTCATCCTCCAGATGACCGCGGCCGGGCTCGGCGACATCGAGAGGTTCCCGTTCATCGACCCCCCGGACCACCGCAACATCCGCGACGGCGTGCAGCTGCTCCAGGAGCTCGGCGCGCTGGACCCGGCCGAGAAGGACCCGCGCAAGCGGCTGACCGAGCGCGGCCGACGGCTGGCGCAGCTACCGGTCGACCCGCGGCTGGCCCGGATGGTGCTGGAGGCCGACCGGAACGGCTGCGTCCGCGAGGTCATGGTGATCGCGGCGGCCCTGTCGATCCAGGACCCGCGCGAGCGGCCCTCCGAGAAGCAGGCGCAGGCCGACCAGCAGCACGCCCGTTTCAAGGACGAGACCAGCGACTTCCTCAGCTACCTCAACCTCTGGCGGTACCTGCGGGCGCAGCAGAAGGAGCGGTCGTCCTCGGCGTTCCGCCGGATGTGCAAGGCGGAGTACCTCAACTACCTGCGCATTCGCGAGTGGCAGGACATCTACACGCAGCTGCGCACCGTCGCCAGGCAGATGGGACTGGAGCTCAGCGAGGACGACGCGGCCGACCAGCCGATCCACATCTCGCTGCTGGCGGGGCTGCTGTCGCACATCGGCATGAAGGACGTGAAGGAGACCGCCCCCGCCGCCTCCGCCGCCAAGCAGGGGCGCGACGGCGCGCGCGGTGGCCGGAACGAGTACCTGGGGGCCCGTGGCGCGAAGTTCGCGGTGTTCCCCGGTTCGGCGCTGTTCAGGAAGCCGCCGCGGTTCCTGATGTCGGCCGAGCTGGTGGAGACCTCCCGGCTGTGGGCGCGGGTCAACGCGAGGATCGAACCGGAGTGGGTCGAGCCGCTCGCCGAGCACCTGGTGAAGCGGACGTACAGCGAACCGCACTGGGAGAAGGATCAGGCCGCCGTGGTCGCCTACGAGAAGGTGACGCTGTACGGCGTGCCGATCGTGGCGCACCGGAAGGTCCACTACGGCCGGATCGACCCGGAGGTCTCCCGGGACCTTTTCATTCGCAACGCGCTGGTCGAGGGTGACTGGCGCACCCACCACCAGTTCTTCGCCGCCAACCGGAAGCTGCTCACGGAGGTCGAGGAGCTGGAGCACCGGGCCCGGCGCCGCGACATCGTGGTCGACGACGAGACCCTCTTCGACTTCTACGACCAGCGGGTGCCGGCCGACGTCGTCTCCGGCGCGCACTTCGACTCCTGGTGGAAGCGGAAGCAGAAGGAGGAGCCCGAACTCCTCGATTTCGAGCGCTCGATGCTGCTGACGGAGGCGGCGCGGGCGGTCACCAAGGCCGACTACCCGGATTCCTGGCGGCAGGGCGGTCTGAAGTTCCGGGTGACGTACCAGTTCGAGCCGGGCGCGGACGCGGACGGTGTCACCGTGCACATCCCGCTCCAGGTGCTCAACCAGGTCACCGACGAGGGGTTCGACTGGCAGATCCCGGGCCTGCGCGAGGAGGTCGTCACCGAGCTGATCCGCTCGCTGCCCAAGCCGATCCGCCGCCACTACGTGCCCGCGCCCAACTACGCGCAGGCGTTCCTGGAGCGCGCCGCCCCGCTCCAGGAGCCGTTGACGGTGACGCTCGCCCGGGAGCTCCAGCGGATCGTCGGCGTCCCGGTGACCGGCGACGACTTCGACACCTCGCGGGTCCCCGACCATCTGAAGATCACCTTCCGGATCGTCGACGAGCGACGCCGCGCGCTCGCCGAGGACAAGGACCTGGAGGCGCTCCAGCTCAAGTTGCGCCCCAAGGCCCGCCAGGCCCTCTCCAAGGCGGCGGCCGCCACCGCCGAGCGTTCCGGCGGTCCCTCCATCGAGCGGAGCGGCCTCACCGACTGGACGATCGGCGCCCTGCCCGAGGTCTTCGAGACCCGCCGGGCCGGCCAGCCGGTCAAGGCGTATCCGGCCCTGGTGGACGAGGGTTCCTCGGTCGCCGTCCGCCTCTTCGACTCCGAGGCCGAGCAGCGGCAGGCGATGCGGCGCGGCACCCGGCGCCTGATCCTGCTCAACATCCCGGTCAACCCGGCCAAGTTCGCCGCCGACCGGCTCACCAACCAGCAGAAGCTCAACCTCTCGGCCAACCCGCACGGCTCCGTCCAGGCCCTCTTCGAGGACTGCGCCACCGCCGCCGCCGACCGCCTCATCGCCGACCACGGCGGCCCCGCCTGGGACGAGGAGGCGTACCGGAAGCTGTACGAGAAGGTGCGCGCGGATCTGGTCGACACGACGCTGCGGGCCATCCAGCAGGTCCAGCAGGTGCTGGCGGCCTGGGGGGCGGTGGAGCGGCGGTTGAAGTCGACCCGTTCGCCGGCGCTGCTGGCCAACCTGGCCGACGTGCGCGAGCAGGTCTCGGCGCTGGTCCGGCCCGGCTTCGTCACGGAGGCGGGGCTCGGGCGCCTCCCCGACCTCAAGCGCTACCTGGTCGCCGCCGACCGGCGACTCGCTCAGATGCCGACCGGCGTGCAGCGGGACACGACCCGGATGGCCAAGATCAAGGAGATGCAGGACGAGTACGCGTGGCTGCTGGAGCAGCTGCCGCGGGGCAGACCCGTGCCGAAGGAGGTCCTGGAGATCCGCTGGATGATCGAGGAACTCCGGGTCAGCTACTTCGCGCACGCCCTCGGTACGGCGTACCCGGTCTCCGACAAACGCATCGTGAAGGCGGTGGACGCGGCGGCTCCGTGAGGCTCCGGGGCCCGCGCTCACGCCCCGCGGCGCGTGAGCGCCCGGTCGCACAGAGCGAGTTCGCGCGGTGGGCGGGGACTGGGGTAGAGTCCTGTCTCGCAGCACGGCGCGGAAACGGGCGGTGCTCACCAGCAAGGTCCTGTGGAGCAGTTTGGAGTGCTCGCCACCCTGTCAAGGTGGAGGCCGCGGGTTCAAATCCCGTCAGGACCGCCGGCGGAAGGCCCCACATCTTCGGATGTGGGGCCTTCTTCGTTGCCGTACCCGGGTGTTGGCCGCGCCGTACGGCACGGGCCCCGGCCGGAGTCCGCCACAGCCGCTCTGCCGCCCGCCGGGGCCTCGGCTCGCGCTCTCGGGCCCCGCGAGCTGCACGGCCGCCGCAGCGCCGCTCACGGGCGCCTGAGGGCCATGGGCCGCCCGACCGCCGCCACGGCCGTCCGCGCCGCCGCCCCGGGCCTCTCCGGCGGGTGGCAGCCGTCCGCACACGTGACCAACATCCCGCCACCGAATACCCGAGGACGCCCGCACGCCGGCTCCGTCGGTGCCAGGGTGGAGGCGAGCGGCGGACTCGGGAGAAGTGGCCTCATTAGTGCAACCGCCGCCCACAGGACAAGACGGGCGGCGTGTGACGGGTGTCACCGAAAGAGTTTCGGAAGGGGTGCCCTTTAACCGCCGCCTACAACCAATCAATTTAATATGTGCAATTGCACCGCCTTCGAACGCCGTCCGCGCGTTCCCCCGGAGGCCGCCCCCGGCATGGGCCCCGTCGGCGGCGACCCCGCCCGCGGAGGCTCCGTGGAGACCCGTACGGGACAGATCCGCGCAGGTGTCACGGGTACGGCGAGCGGCGCCCGCGGCGATCCGGAAGCGCCGGCGGCACCCCACCGGACGGCGCCGGGAGACAAAAAGATCGCGCTGGACCCGGCGGAGTCCAGCGCGATCAGAACGACACGCCCGTGGGGTACGGGCCGACGGGGTCCGTTGGGGCGGACCGCCGCGTCGTGTGGAGCTATGGGGTGCTGTGCGAGGCCGTGACGGGCGCACACCGGGTTGGGGGACCCGGAAACGCCCTGTTTCAGGCGGTTGTTCAGGCTTCGCTGCGCTGCTGCGGGATACCCGCGAGCAGCGCGCGGACCTCGGCCTCGCGGTAACGGCGGTGTCCGCCGAGCGTGCGGATCGACGTGAGCTTGCCAGCCTTCGCCCAGCGCGTGACCGTTTTGGGGTCGACACGGAACATCGTGGCGACCTCAGCGGGGGTCAGCAGCGGCTCGGCATCAGGGGTGCGAGCGGTCATGAGCGGCCTCCTCGGGAGAACCGAACCTTCTCGGTTCATTCCTCTAAATTCTGCACCTTGACCCACGTTGCCCGAAATGGCGGACGCGGGTCGAGTCGGTTATAGGACGAACGGCTTGTCCTCGGCACTACAACTACACCATCCGTCCAGCCACGTCGGCCAAACCGATGGAATTGCCCTCTCAGGTGGCCATCAGCGGCGGTAAGCCGATGGACCGTGTCATAGCGGACAGTCACACCGCTGTGACGATCAGTCACAAGGGTGCCCAGGAGCCACCACAACACCCATAGGACACAAGCGTGAGCAATCCGCCCCTAGTTGGGCGAATGGAGCCCACACCGGGCTCCTTGTCCTATTTTGACACGAGGGCGGGGGAAGGACGCAAGATCCCGTCTCCGTGGGTTCCCTCACGTTTGAGGCATACGCCCGGATCGGGACCTAGGTCCTAGGGCCACGGTCCCGGCCGAGCCGCCCGGCGACTCAGTTGGCGAACTGCCGCTCGCGCACCGCACGCCACCGCTCGACGAGCCGCGCGTACGCCTCGCCCGCCACCACGTCGTCCCCGACGGCCAGCGCGCGGATGCCCGAGGCGACGTCGGCCGCGGAACGGTCGGCGTCGAGCATCTCCGGCGGCAGCACGTGCACCAGCCCGCCGTAGTCCAGCTCGACCAGCGCCCGCGGGTGGAACTCCTCCAGCCACCGCCCTACATCTACCAGGCCCGTCACCAGCGGCCCCCCGGCCTGCCGCTCCCCCCGCTCGGCGGGATCGGCCGCGGCCACGCTGTCACGCAGCGCGCGCAGCCCGCGGGCCACCCGCCGGCGTGCCTGGGCCATCGGGGTGCGGTAGCGCAGCAGCGGGGGCTCGCCGTCCGCGCCCCGGTCGTACTCCCGGTCCTCGTCGCCGACCAGGACGAACCAGCTGAGCGGGACCGACCAGGCGGCCTGCCGGATCCACGCCCGGGCGTCCGGGTGGCGCTCCAGGTGGCGGGCGTGCTCGGCCTCGGCCGCCTCGCGGACCGCCGGGGGCAGCGCGGCGTCCAGCACCGCCGGCGGGAAGAGTCCGGCGCTCTCGCCGAGCGCCTCCCAGCACCGCAGCCGGATCGTCCACGGACAGATCAGCGGGGTGTCGCCGGACCAGAGCACGAAGGCGTCCTCGCTCTCCCGCCCGGGGGCGGGCAGCGACGCCGGCACGGCGGCCGGCCGGGCCCGCTGCTCCTCCTCGCAGCCGGGCGGCTCCCCCTCGTGGGCGTACCGCTCCCAGCGGCCGCGCTCAGGCTGGGGGAACGCGCCGAGCGGCTCGTAGACGCGCAGGTACGACGCGTACGGAAACCTGACCGCGGACACCTGCGGCACCCCGCTCCCTCCCCCCGACACCGGCTCGGACACCTCGGGCATCGTGCCACGCGGGCCACCCGGGCGAGGGAAGATCGGGCTCGGGGGACGACCATGGCACGGGCTCGTTCTACCCTCGTGCCACGGCGTCCGCCACCTTTACGGACTCCGCCCATCCGCCGCATCTCACCGGGAGTCACCACCGTGACCGACGTATCCGACGGCGTCCTGCGCACCCTGTTCCGCTCGGAGCAGGGCGGCCACGAGCAGGTCGTGCTCGTCCAGGACCGAAGCAGCGGCCTCAAGGCCGTCATCGCCCTCCACAGCACCGCCCTGGGCCCGGCCCTCGGCGGCACCCGCTTCTATCCCTACGCCGACGAGGCCGAGGCGGTCGCCGACGCGCTCAACCTCGCCCGCGGCATGTCGTACAAGAACGCCCTCGCCGGACTCGGCCACGGCGGCGGCAAGGCCGTGATCATCGGGGACCCGGAGCGCGACAAGACCGAGGAGCTGCTGCTGGCCTACGGCCGCGCCGTCGCCTCGCTCGGCGGCCGGTACGTCACCGCCTGCGACGTCGGCACCTACGTCGCCGACATGGACGTGGTCGCCCGCGAGAACCGCTGGACCACCGGGCGCTCCCCCGAGAACGGCGGCGCCGGCGACTCCTCGGTCCTCACCGCCTTCGGCGTCTACCAGGGCATGCGCGCCTCGGCCCAGCACCAGTGGGGCGACCCCTCACTTCGCGGGCGCAAGGTGGGCGTGGCCGGGATCGGCAAGGTCGGACGGCACCTGGTCGGCCACCTCCTGGCGGAGGGCGCCGAGGTCGTCGTCACCGACGTCCGCGAGGAGGCGGTCCGGCTGATCACCGAGCGCCACCCCGAGGTGACGGCCGCCCCCGACACCGGGGCGCTGCTCCGCACGGCCGGGCTCGACGTCTACGCGCCCTGCGCCCTCGGCGGCGCGCTGAACGACGAGACGGTCCCCGCGCTCACCGCCAAGGTGGTCTGCGGCGCCGCCAACAACCAGCTCGCCCACCCCGGCATCGAGAAGGACCTCGCCGACCGCGGCGTCCTCTACGCGCCGGACTACGTGATCAACGCCGGCGGGGTCATCCAGGTCGCCGACGAGCTGCACGGCTTCGACTTCGACCGCTGCAAGCAGAAGGCGGCGAAGATCTTCGACACGACACTCGAGATCTTCGCACGTGCGAAGTCGGACGGCGTGCCCCCGGCCGCCGCCGCAGACCGGCTCGCCGAGCAGCGCATGGCGGACGGCCTCCGGGGCTGACCCACCCCCCGGACAGGCGATCATTTCCAGCCAATTTTCCCCCGCCGTGAAGGCTCACGGCGGGGGTTTTCCGCCCCCACGCCAGCACGAGGCGAGGCCGATCGCTTACCGGACGTAACCGCCCGAAACGCCCGGAGTCGGCCGCCGCGGACGGGATGCGCGCGACGGCCGTCCGGGCCTCCGCGCGGTCCGGCGAAAGCCTGTGCCAGCAGGGCGATCACACTTCGGCGGCGGTCCGATCACGCTCTGGGCAGGCCCGCGGTCGGCCCGCGCCGGGGCCGGCGGGCCGGCGCGCGGTGGTTGGTCAGGTACCGGTCAGGGCGATCGACGCTTCCGGCCCGGGGGGAGACAAGACTCACGCCCGTCGGCGGGTCGCCGTCACAGAGCGGGTTAAACTCGCATCTGACCAGCGAGGACAGCGGCTCCTCGCCGGTGCTGACCACCGGTCCTTCCGGTGGGCGGCGTACCGGATGCACGCGGAAGCAGGTACCGTTGAAGCCCTACGGGCACGGACTCCCGACAGGGGGCCCGTCTCGGAACATGAACGCGTGTCAAGACTCTGGGGCCGTCGAGCCCCGTCACCGAGGGGGTCGAGCCATGGGGCGCGGCCGGGCCAAGGCCAAGCAGACAAAGGTCGCCCGCCAGCTGAAGTACAACAGCGGCGGGACTGACCTGTCGCGTCTGGCCAGCGAGCTGGGCGCATCGACTTCGAGTCAACCTCCGAACGGCGAGCCGTTCGAGGACGACGAGGAGGACCCGTACGCACAGTACGCGGACTTGTACAACGACGACGAGGACGAGGACGACGAGTCCGGTCCCGCGTCGAAGCAACGCCGCGGCGCTTGACTTCGCACTGAGCACCCGGTCGGGGACCAGCCAGGTCCCGGACCGGGTTCTGTGCTGTCCTGCGCGACAACGGACCGAGTGAGCAGGCGCGTGGTGCGAGCCGCGCGCCGATGTGCGCGTACCCACGTACCGCGCGGCCACCCGGGGACCGCCGCTTCACCGGCGCCGGTCCCGGGGCGGACCGCCGGTGCCGTGACCCGCGTCACCGCCGTCGGTCCCGTCGGCAGCTTCCGGGCCGGTCGCCCGGGCTCCCGCCGCATACTCCGAAGTCATGATCGTCATCCCTGGTCACCGCCGAGGGCGGGTGCCGTGCGGTGACCGGACGGCCACGGCACGGCACCACCCGCCTCAGGCCGCGTAGTCACCCGTCAGGGTCGCCGCGGTCGGCTCGTCGCCGCGCCGGGTGACCTCGCCTGCCACCCAGGCGTCGACACCGCGGTCGCGCAGCGTGGTCAGTGCCACGTCGACCGACCCGGCCGGGACGACGGCCATCATGCCGACGCCCATGTTCAGCGTCTTCTCCAGCTCCAGCCGCTCCACGTGCCCGGCCTTGCCGATCAGGTCGAAGACGGGGGCCGGGGTCCAGGTGGTCCGGTCGATCCGGGCGTGCAGCCCGTCCGGGACGACCCGGGCCAGGTTGGCGGCGAGGCCGCCGCCGGTGATGTGCGAGAAGGCGTGCACCGCGGTGGTGCGGGTCAGCATCAGGCAGTCGAGCGAGTAGATCTTGGTCGGCTCCAGCAGTTCCTCGCCGAGGGTGCGGCCGAACTCCGGCACCTCGCGCTCCAGGCTCCAGCCGGCCCGGTCGAAGACCACGTGCCGGACGAGTGAGTACCCGTTGGAGTGAAGTCCGGAGGAGGCCATCGCGATCACGGCGTCGCCCTCGCGGATGCGGTCCGGGCCGAGCAGCCGGTCGGCCTCGACGACGCCCGTTCCCGCGCCCGCCACGTCGAAGTCGTCCGGCCCGAGCAGCCCCGGGTGCTCGGCGGTCTCGCCGCCGACCAGGGCGCACCCGGCGAGGACGCAGCCCTCGGCGATGCCCTTGACGATGGCGGCGACGCGCTCGGGGTGGACCTTGCCGACGCAGATGTAGTCGGTCATGAAGAGCGGCTCCGCGCCGCAGACCACGATGTCGTCCATGACCATGGCGACCAGGTCGTGGCCGATGGTGTCGTAGACACCGAGCTGCCGGGCGAGGTCGACCTTGGTGCCGACGCCGTCGGTGGCGGAGGCGAGCAGCGGCCGCTCGTACCCCTTGAGGGCGGAGGCGTCGAAGAGGCCCGCGAAACCGCCGAGGCCGCCGAGGACCTCGGGGCGCCGGGTCCTGCGGACCCAGTCCTTCATCAGCTCGACCGCGCGGTCACCCGCCTCGATGTCGACGCCGGAGGCGGCGTACGAGGCGCCGGAGGGGGATTCAGACATGGCTGGGACTTTCGTGTCGGCCGGCCCGGCGGCCCGCCCGCACCGTCGACGGTGACGGCACGCGGCGGAGGGGCGGCGGGGCTACCTGCTACGGGCGGCGGAGGGCGTCGGCGGCATCGGCGCCGCCCGCCAGCTCGGTCTCCAGGAGCTGCTTGCCGAGCAGCTCGGGGTCGGGCAGCGTCATCGGGTATTCACCGTCGAAGCAGGCCCGGCAGAGGTTCGGCTTGTCGATGGTGGTGGCCTCGATCATCGAGTCGATCGAGATGTACGCCAGTGAGTCGGCGCCCATGGAGGTGCCGATCTCCTCGACGGTCATGCCGTTGGCGATCAGCTCGGCGCGGGTCGCGAAGTCGATGCCGAAGAAGCAGGGCCACTTGACCGGCGGCGAGGAGATGCGGATGTGCACCTCGGCCGCGCCAGCCTCGCGGAGCATCCGGACCAGGGCCCGCTGGGTGTTGCCGCGGACGATCGAGTCGTCGACGACGACCAGCCGCTTGCCCTTGATGACTTCCTTGAGCGGGTTGAGCTTCAGGCGGATGCCGAGCTGGCGGATGGTCTGCGAGGGCTGGATGAAGGTCCGGCCGACGTAGGCGTTCTTCACCAGTCCGGCGCCGAAGGGGATGCCGCTGGCCTCGGCGTACCCGATGGCGGCCGGGGTACCGGACTCCGGGGTCGCTATGACGAGGTCGGCCTCGGCGGGGGCCTCGGCGGCGAGACGGCGGCCCATCTCGACGCGGGAGAGGTAGACGTTCCGCCCGGCGATGTCGGTGTCGGGGCGGGCCAGGTAGACGTACTCGAAGACGCAGCCTTTGGGCCGGGCCTCGGCGAAGCGGGAGCTGCGCAGGCCGTTCTCGTCGATGGCGACGAGTTCGCCGGGCTCGATCTCGCGGACGAAGCTGGCGCCGCAGATGTCCAGGGCCGCGCTCTCGCTGGCGACGACCCAGCCACGCTCCAGGCGGCCGAGGACCAGCGGGCGGATGCCCTGCGGGTCGCGGGCGGCGTAGAGGGTGTGCTCGTCCATGAAGACGAGGGAGAAGGCGCCTTTGACGTCGGGGAGGATCTTGGCGGCCGCGTCCTCCAGGGTGAGCGGCTTGCCGTCCTCGTCCGTCTGGCCGGCGAGGAGCGCCGTGATCAGGTCGGTGTCGTTGGTGGCGGCCACCTGGGTCGCCCGGCCGTTCTCCTTCGGCAGAGCGGCGACCATCTCGGCCAGCTCGACCGTGTTGACCAGGTTGCCGTTGTGGCCGAGGGCGACCGAGCCGTGCGCGGTGGCGCGGAACGTCGGCTGGGCGTTCTCCCACACCGAGGCACCGGTGGTGGAGTAGCGGGCGTGGCCCACCGCGATGTGGCCCGTCAGGGAGCCGAGGGAGGTCTCGTCGAAGACCTGGGAGACGAGGCCCATGTCTTTGAAGACGAGGATCTGGGAACCGTTGCTGACCGCGATTCCCGCGGACTCCTGGCCCCGGTGTTGGAGGGCGTACAGCCCGAAGTAGGAGAGCTTGGCGACCTCTTCGCCCGGAGCCCAGACACCGAAGACGCCGCAAGCGTCCTGGGGGCCTTTCTCACCGGGGAGCAGATCGTGATTGAGTCGACCGTCACCACGTGGCACGCCTCCGAGTGTAGGCGAGATCGACCACCGGTCCGAATGCGGACCCCCGCCTTTTCCCGGGCCCACCTCCGTGACCTGCGGGTATGCCGACAGGATGGGCAGGTGTGAGGAATCGCTCCCCACCCTGGCCCGCCCCGCCGACCGGGTGGTCAGGACAGCACGGGCAGCAGCGCCGAGATGTCGGCGCGTTCCCCTCCCGCCGTGAGGTGCCCGCCGTCCACGGCTTCGGTCCAGGTGGTCCGTCCCGCGGCGAGCCGCACCCAGGTCAACGGGTCGGTCTCGACCACGTTGGGCGGGGTGCCGCGGGTGTGCCGGGGCCCCGGGACGCACTGCACGACGGCGTACGGCGGGACGCGGACCTCCACCGAGCCGCCGGGTGCCCCGGCGGCCAGCGCGTCCGCCAGCACCCGCACCACGGCGGCGAGGGCCTGCCGGTCCAGCGGGATGTCGACACCGGTGGCGCGGCGCAGGTCGTCGGTGTGCACGACCAGTTCCACCGCGCGGGTGACGAGGAAGTCGGTGAAGGTCATCGCCCCCGCACGGGCCGCGACGACCCGGTCCAGCGGGACGTCGGCCAGCAGCCGGGCGAAGTCCGCGGTGGCCTGGGTGTACCGCTCGACCGGGTCCTGTTCGGCGGCGGCCGCGCGGGCCGCCCGGGCGTTGCCCTCGGCGCGCGAGGCGGTGCCCGCGGCCCAGTCCAGCAGGGCGACCTCGGCGGCGGCCGGCGCGGGGTCGACCAGGCCGGAGCGCAGCCCGTCGACGCCGGTCGCCATGTGGGCGACGAGTTCGGCGACGGTCCAGGTGCCGAGCCCGCTGAGGGCGCTCAACTGGTCGGGGCGGAGCGCGCGCACGGCCTCGGCGACATGCGCGGCCTGCGCGAGCACGGCGGCCCGCGTCTTCACCGGGTCGTACGAACGGGGGCGGCGTGCGGAGGCTGCTGGCATGGGCCCGAGACTACGACGACCGACGGCGGATGTGGGCCCCGGGTGAAGATCCGGCCGCGGACCGATGACCTCGCGTGCGGCTCAGCAGCCCGTCACGGGCGGGGAGTCGGCGGCAGGTGAGGGGTCGTGAGGCGGCGAGGTCCCGGCGCCGATCGCGGGGATCGGCACCGGGACCTCGCTTTGGCCGGGCGGCCGTCAGGCGGTCGGGCCGGCACGCCGTCAGGACGGTCGGGCCGTCACGCCATCAGCGCCTCGATGGTGCCCTCGTGCGCCTCACGGACCTCGTGCAGGGAGAGGGTGAACTCGCCCTGCACCTCCAGCACCTCACCGTCGACCACGCCGATCCGGGTGGCGGGCAGGCCGCGCGCCCCGCACATGTCGGTGAACCGCAGCTCCTCGGAGCGCGGCACGGAGACGACCACGCGCCCCGCCGACTCGCTGAACAGGAAGGTGAACGCGTCCAGACCGTCCGGCACCACCAGCCGGGCACCCTTCCCGCCGCGCAGGCAGGACTCGGCGACCGCCTGCACCAGACCGCCGTCGGAGAGGTCGTGCGCCGCGTCGACCATGCCGTCGCGGGAGGCCGAGACGAGGATGTCGGCCAGCAGCCGCTCCCGCTCCAGGTCGACCCGGGGCGGCAGCCCGCCGAGGTGGTCGTGGACGACCTGGGACCAGGCCGAGCCGCCGAACTCCTCGCGGGTCTCCCCGAGGAGGTAGAGCAGTTGGCCCTCCTCGGCGAAGGCGACCGGGGTGCGCCGGGCCACGTCGTCGATGACGCCGAGGACCGCGACGACCGGGGTCGGGTGGATGGCCACGTCACCGGTCTGGTTGTAGAGCGAGACGTTGCCACCGGTGACCGGGGTGCCGAGGACCTGGCAGCCGTCGGCGAGGCCGCGGACGGCCTCCGCGAACTGCCACATGACCGCCGGGTCCTCGGGAGAACCGAAGTTCAGGCAGTCGGAGACCGCGAGCGGCCTGGCGCCGGTGGTCGCGACGTTCCGGTACGCCTCGGCCAGTGCCAGCTGCGCCCCGTGGTACGGGTCGAGCTTGGCGAAGCGGCCGTTGCCGTCGGTGGCGATGGCGACACCGAGCCCGGACTCCTCGTCGACCCGGATCATGCCGGCGTCCTCGGGCTGGGCGAGGACGGTGTTGCCCTGCACGAAGTGGTCGTACTGCGAGGTGATCCAGGACTTGGACGCCTGGTTGGGCGAGGAGAGCAGGGCGAGGACCTGCTCCTTCAGCTCGTCGCCGGTGGCCGGGCGGGGCAGCTTGGCCGCGTCGTCGGCCTGGAGGGCGTCCTGCCACTCGGGGCGGGCGAAGGGGCGCTCGTAGACCGGGCCGTCGTGGGCGACGGTGCGCGGGTCGACGTCGACGATCTTCTCGCCGTGCCAGAAGATCTCCAGCCGGTCGCCGTCGGTGACCTCGCCGATGACGGTGGCGATGACGTCCCACTTCTCGCAGATGGCGAGGAAGCGGTCGACCTTCTCCGGCTCGACCACGGCGCACATGCGCTCCTGCGACTCGCTCATGAGGATCTCCTCGGGCGAGAGCGTGGAGTCGCGCAGCGGTACGTCGTCCAGGGTGACCCGCATACCGCCGGAGCCGTTGGAGGCCAGCTCGCTGGTGGCGCAGGAGAGCCCGGCCGCGCCGAGGTCCTGGATGCCGACGACCAGCTTCTCGGCGAACGCCTCCAGGGTGCACTCGATGAGGAGCTTCTCCTGGAAGGGGTCGCCGACCTGGACGGCGGGGCGCTTGCTGGGCTTCGCGTCGTCGAAGGTCTCGGAGGCCAGGATGGAGGCGCCGCCGATGCCGTCGCCGCCGGTACGGGCGCCGTAGAGGATGACCTTGTTGCCGGTGCCGGAGGCCTTGGCGAGGTGGATGTCCTCGTGCCGCATGACGCCGATGGCGCCGGCGTTGACCAGCGGGTTGCCCTGGTAGCAGGCGTCGAAGACGACCTCGCCGCCGATGTTGGGCAGGCCCAGGCAGTTGCCGTAGCCGCCGATGCCGGCGACGACGCCGGGCAGCACGCGCCGGGTGTCGGGGTGGTCGGCGGCGCCGAAGCGCAGCGGGTCGACCACCGCGACCGGGCGGGCGCCCATCGCGATGATGTCGCGGACGATGCCGCCGACGCCGGTGGCCGCGCCCTGGTAGGGCTCGACGTAGGAGGGGTGGTTGTGCGACTCGACCTTGAAGGTGACCGCGTAGCCCTGACCGACGTCGACGACACCGGCGTTCTCACCGATGCCGACGAGCATGGCGTCGGAGTGCGGGGCCTTCTCGCCGAACTGGCGCAGGTGCACCTTGGACGACTTGTACGAGCAGTGCTCGGACCACATCACCGAGTACATGGCGAGTTCGGCGCCGGTGGGACGGCGGCCGAGGATCTCGCGGACCCGGGCGTACTCGTCCTCCTTGAGGCCCAGCTCCGCCCAGGGCTGCTCGGTGTCCGGGGTGTCGGTCGCGTGCTTGACCGTGTCCAGGCTCATGCGCTGACCAGCTTCTTGATGATCGAGGTGAAGAAGGGCAGGCCGTCGGTGCGGCCGGAGCCGACCAGCGGCTCGACGGCGTGCTCCGGGTGCGGCATGAGGCCGACGACGTTCCCGGCCTCGTTGGTGATGCCGGCGATGTCGCGGAGCGAGCCGTTCGGGTTGACGTCGAGGTAGCGGAAGGCGACCCGGCCCTCGGCCTCCAGCATGTCGAGCGTGCGGGAGTCGGCGACGTACCGCCCGTCCATGTTCTTCAGCGGGATGTGGATCTCCTGCCCCGCGACGTAGTCGCCGGTCCAGGCGGTGGCGGTGTTCTCCACGCGCAGCTTCTGGTCGCGGCAGACGAAGTGCAGGTGGTCGTTGCCGAGCATGGCGCCGGGCAGCAGGTGGGCCTCGGTGAGGACCTGGAAGCCGTTGCAGATGCCGAGCACCGGCAGGCCCTCGCGGGCGCCGTCGATGACCTTCTCCATCAGCGGCGAGAAGCGGGAGATGGCGCCGGCCCGCAGGTAGTCGCCGTAGGAGAAGCCGCCGGGCAGCACCACGGCGTCGACCTGCCGGAGGTCCTTGTCCTTGTGCCAGAGCGGCACCGCCTCCGCGCCCGCGAGGCGGATCGCCCGCTGGGTGTCGCGGTCGTCGAGGCTGCCGGGGAAGGTGACGACGCCGACCCGGGTGTTCGAGCGGGCGGCCGGGGTGGGTCCCGCGGTCACTTCTCCTCCTCCACCTTCACGGTGAAGTTCTCGATCACGGTGTTGGCGAGGAAGGTCTCCGCCAGTTCGTTGATACGGGCGAGAGCGGCGTCGTCCACCGGCCCGTCCACTTCGAGTTCGAAACGCTTTCCCTGACGTACGTCGGAGATTCCCTGGAACCCGAGACGCGGCAGTGCACGCTGCACCGCCTGTCCCTGGGGGTCGAGGATCTCCGGCTTGAGCATGACGTCGACTACGACGCGTGCCACTGGCACTCCCGGTGTGTGGTGCTGGTGCTGAGCAGGTCCGTTCAGCGTACCCGGCCAAAATTTCTACGCGCGTAGCGAGAGTGACGGGCATCACGTTCAGGTATCGGAAGTGATGCGCTCGCGAAAAGTTCAGGGAAAATCGCACAGCGGGGATTCCGCTTCATCATGAGGGAACAATGAGAAGGTCTTCCCCAGAGATTGTCCGCCGCTGTACAAAGGAATGGCCGCGATAATGCGGCATTCCAGGGAAACAGCCGAACCACCGGCATCACCGCACGTCCCGGCCGCGTCCCGGCAGGTCGGCGCCCGGTCACCCGACCAGGGCCCCGCCCCTCAGGCCGCGGCGCACCGGAGTGGGGGTGCCCATGAAGGGACCGATATTCATGGCCCAGCGAGTCGTGGTCACCCTCTTCGACGACATCGACGGCGGTGAAGCCTCGGAAACGGTCGCCTTCGGGCTGGACGGCACGTCGTACGAGATCGACCTGAACCGAGCCAATGCGGAAAAGCTCCGCGAAACGCTGGAGCCGTACCTCAGGGCCGGCCGCAAGCGGTCCGCCTCGGGCCGCACCTACCGGCGGACCTCCGTCGCCGCCGACCCCGCCGCGGTGCGCGCCTGGGCGCGTTCGCACCGGATGGACGTGCCGCCGCGCGGCCGCATCCCGAAGCGGGTCTACGAGGCGTTCGAACAGGCCAACTGAGGCGGCCGCGGCCCGGCCGGGCGGCCGGGGGCCGCGGGCCAGGAGGGGGCGCGGGCAGCCGACTTGCGCAACACCCCTGGTGATCAGCTAAAGTCTGGAGCACGCCGAGGGGCGAGGCCGAAAGGCCGGAACCCCCAGGTAGTGCGGGTGTAGTTCAGTAGTAGAACACCCTCTTTCCAAGAGGGAGGCGCAGTGTGCAATTCCTGTCACCCGCTCTTCAGCACCGCCTGATCCTCCGGGAGTCCTCGGACCACTCGGAAGTTCGGGTAGAGTGAGGGAAGCGCCGATCGGTGAGAGCCGGTCGGATGCGATGCGGACGTAGCTCAGTTGGTAGAGCGCAACCTTGCCAAGGTTGAGGTCGCCAGTTCGAACCTGGTCGTCCGCTCCGTTGAAAGGCCCCAGTCGATGACTGGGGCCTTTCGCTGTGCGTGGCGTCGCCTCGACGCCGACCGGGCGCGGGGCCGGGCTGACATTTGTCATGGCGACCGATGACAGCGCGCACTGCCGTCGGCACGGGGCGGCGGGGAGGGTTGAGGCATGAAGACCGAAGACCACGTGATCGATGTGACCGATCTGCGGCGGGTGTACGGGGGCGGTTTCGAAGCGGTACGCGGCGTCTCCCTCAGCGTCGGCCGCGGGGAGCTGTTCGCCCTGCTCGGCACCAACGGCGCGGGCAAGACCTCGACCCTGGAGATCCTCGAGGGGCTGGCCCGCCCCGCGGCGGGCCGGGTGCGCGTCCTGGGGCACGACCCGTACGCCGAGCGTGACGCGGTGCGGCCGCGGATCGGCGTCATGCTCCAGGACGGCGGGTTCCCCTCCGAACTGACCGTCCGCGAGACCCTGCGGATGTGGGCCGGCTGCACCAGCGGCGCCCGCCCGGTCGGGGAGGCGCTGGAGATGGTCGGCCTCGGCAAGCGGGCCGACGTACGCGTCAAGGTGCTGTCCGGCGGTGAGAAGCGGCGCCTGGACCTGGCGCTGGCGCTGCTCGGTCGCCCCGAGGTGCTGTTCCTGGACGAGCCGACGACCGGGCTGGACGCCGAGGGGCGCCAGGACACCTGGGCACTCGTCCGCGAGCTGCGGGCGCAGGGCACCACGGTGCTGCTGACCACGCACTACCTGGAGGAGGCCGAGGCGCTCGCCGACCGGCTGGCCATCCTCCACGAGGGCCGCATCGCCAGCGAGGGCACCGTCGAGGAGGTGGTGAGCGCGCAGCCGTCGCGGATCACCTTCGATCTGCCCGACGGCTGGTTCCCCGGCGACCTGCCGCCGCTGGACCAGCTCGGCGTCACGGGCCACTCCCACGACGGCCGCACCGTGCGGCTGATGACGCAGAACCTCCAGCAGGCCGCCACCGCCCTGCTGGTCTGGGCGCGGGACGCGGGCGTCGCCCTCGGCTCGCTGGACGTCCGGGCCGCCTCTCTGGAGGAGGCGTTCCTGGACATCGCCCGCGAGGCCGACGGCCGGGGCGAGCCCTCGACGGCTCCCGCCGTATCCCTCGACACCCGGAAGGAGACGGCCGCATGAGCGCCGCCACCACCTCCCCCGCTCCCGCCGGGCAGCCGGAGCGTACGCGTCCACTGGGACGGCTCGCCGCCCTGGCCCGCGCCGAGCTGGCGCTGCTGGTCCGCAGCAAGGGCGTGATGTTCGCGGCGCTGGTCGTGCCGTTCGCGCTGCCGCTCAGCGTCGCCCAGACCGTGGACGAGGAGACGCTGAAGAACGCCGGGCTCACCCTCGGGCTGGTGCTGCTGCCCGGGGCCATCGGCTTCTCCCTGCTCTTCGCCGTGTACAGCTCGCTGGTCGCCATCTACGCGACCCGCCGCGAGGAGCTGGTCCTCAAGCGGCTGCGCACCGGTGAGCTGCGGGACAACGAGATCCTCGCCGGCACCGCGCTGCCCTCGGTCGTCATCGGGCTGGTCCAGTCGGCCGTACTGGTCGCCGCCTGCACCGTGCTGCTCGACATCGGCGCGCCCGAGGCGCCGCACCTGGCCCTCCTCGGCATCCTGCTCGGTCTCGTGCTGATGGTGGTGCTCGCCGCGCTGACCAGCGCCGTGAGCCGTACCGCCGAGTCCGCTCAGGTCATGGCGATGCCGGTGCTGCTGGTGTTGATGCTCGGCTCCGGCATGGTGGTGCCGCTGGAGGTCTTCCCCGACTCCCTCGCCTCCTTCTGCGAGCGGCTGCCGCTGACCGGCACGATGACACTGCTCCGGGGCGGCTGGACCGGCGAGCTGTCGGGCGGCGACGTCCTCACGGCCGCCGTGACGTCGCTGGCCTGGATCGCGCTGAGCCTGTTTGCTGTACGCCGGTGGTTCCGCTGGGAGCCCCGCCGCTGACAGGGACCGGCAGCACCGCTGCCCGGCACGGAGGGACGCGTCACCATGGCCGGGACCGAGGACGAGGGCTCGTACGGCGCCACCGCCCAGGCCGCGATCAGGCGGCCCCGGTCGTGGTGGGGCCGGAAGGGCACCGCCGCCAAGGTCGAGGCGTACACCCGGATCTCCTTCCAGTTCTTCCCGGTGATCCAGTTGCTGACGGCCCTCTTCTCTCTCGCCCCCGTACCGGCCCGCTCCGCGCTGCCGGTGGCGGGGGCGGTGCTGGTGCACACCGTCGCCGGGTTCCGGCTGACCGGGCAGGCGCTCGACTGGGCCGCCGGGCGCCGGGCGCAGCCCCGGCGGCTGCTGGGCGCGTACGCGACGTGGAGCTTCGTCGGCGCCGCCCTCTCCGCACTCGTCCTCGTCAAGCTGCCGTCCGAACCTCCGGACACGTACTACACGGCTTGCGCGGGCACCTTCGTCCTCTTCCTCGCCTTCGGCTGCGGCCTCTGCGTCCTGGTGCTGCCGAGGAACCGGCAGAGCCTGGTGGCGGTGCTGGTGGCCACCTTCGGCGGCTGGGCGCTGGGCTCGCTCCTGCTGCCCGCGCCCGCCGCGGCGGCCCTCGCCCTCTCCACCCTGTTCAGCTCCGGCGGCCTCACCCTCGCCTCCCGCTTCTCCGTCTGGCTCCTGCACGCCGTCTACGAACTCGACGAGGCCCGTCACACCCGGGCGCGTCTGGCCGTGGCCGAGGAGCGGCTGCGGTTCGGGCGGGACCTGCACGACGTGCTGGGCCGCAACCTCTCCGTCATCGCGCTCAAGAGCGAGCTGGCGGTCCAGCTCGCCCGGCGTGAACGGCCGGAGGCGGTCGAGCAGATGGCGGAGGTGCAGCGGATCGCCCAGGAGTCGCAGCGCGAGGTCCGCGAGGTGGTCCGGGGGTACCGGGAGGCCGATCTGTTCACCGAACTCCTCGGCGCGCAGGGCGTCCTGAGCGCCGCCGGGATCACCTGCACGGTGACCGGTACGCCGACCGGGCTGCCCCGCCGGGTCCAGGCGGCGCTGGCCTGGGTGGTCCGGGAGGCCGTCACCAACGTGCTGCGGCACGGCAACGCCGCGCACTGCCGCATCGCGCTGACCGTCCCTCCGGAGAACCGTCCCGGGGACCGGCCGGCCGTCGCCGAACTGACCGTCGAGAACGACGGCGTACCGTCGCCCTCGGCCTCCCCCGACGGCGCCACCGGCGGCCACGGCCTGGCCGGGCTGCGGGAGAGGCTCGCCGCCGAGCGGGGGACGCTGGAGGCCGGGCCCGCCGGCGCCAGCGCGTTCCGCGTGGTGGCGCGGGTACCCGTACCGGCCCAGGACGCGCCGGGGCCGGCCGGTGTGCCGCGCCCCGCGGAGCCGGGCCGCCAGGAGCAGGAGTAGGAAGAGGCCATGCCGGACCACACCCCCGAGTTGCCCGCCGCCGCGCCCGCCGCCCCCGGCGAGGCGCCCGTCCGCGTCCTGCTCGCCGACGACGAGCACCTGATCCGGGGCGCGCTGGCCGCGCTGCTGGCGCTGGAGGAGGACCTGGTGGTGGTCGCCGAGGCGGCGACCGGTCCGGAGGCGCTGGCGATGGCCCGCGCCCACCGTCCCGACGTGGCCGTCCTCGATCTTCAGATGCCCGGCGCGGACGGTGTGGCGGTGGCCACGTCGCTGCGGGAGGAGCTGCCCGGCTGCCGTGTCATGATCGTCACCGGCCACGGCCGGCCCGGCAACCTCAAGCAGGCGCTGGCCGCCGGGGTGCGGGGCTTCGTCCCGAAGACGGTGAGCGCACAGCGGCTGGCCGAACTGGTCCGCTCGGTCCACGCCGGGAACCGCTACGTCGACCCGGAGTTGGCCGCCGACGCCATCGCGGCCGGTGACTCGCCGCTGACCGCCCGCGAGGCCGAGGTGCTGGAGCTGGCGGCGGACGGGGCGCCCGTGGCGGAGATCGCGGCGCGCGCCGCCCTCTCCCCCGGCACCGTCCGCAACTACCTCTCCTCGGCCGTCACCAAGCTCGGTGCCGAGAACCGGCACGCGGCGGTCCGTCTCGCGCGCGAGCGCGGTTGGGTATAGTGGTGCTCGCGCCACGGCGCAGCAGGCGAACGTAGCTCAGTTGGTAGAGCGCAACCTTGCCAAGGTTGAGGTCGCGAGTTCGAACCTCGTCGTTCGCTCCACGGAGGAAGCCCCGGTCCATCGGACCGGGGCTTCCTCGTTTCGCGCGCCGGTGCCCGGCGGGCCGGCCCGCCCGCGCCCCTGGTGCCGGGGCGCGGCGGGCCGGCCTCGTCCCGTCAGCCCCAGCTGACGCCGGTCAGCCGCTCGTACGCCTCCACGTACTTGGCGCGGGTGCGGTCCACGACCTCCTCGGGCAGGGCCGGCGGCGGCTGCTCCGAGCGGCGGTCCCAGCCGGACTCGGCGGAGGTCAGCCAGTCACGGACGAACTGCTTGTCGAAGGAGGGCTGGGGGCGGCCCGGCTCCCACTGGTCGGCGGGCCAGTACCGCGAGGAGTCCGGGGTGAGGACCTCGTCGGCGAGGACCAGGGCGCCCTCGGCGTCGTGGCCGAACTCGAACTTGGTGTCGGCGAGGATCAGCCCCCGCTCGCGGGCCACCTCCAGCGCCCGGCCGTACACCGCGAGGGTGGTCTGGCGCAGCTCGGCGGCGGTCTCGGGGCCGACCAGCCGGGCGACCTCCTCGTAGGAGACGTTCTCGTCGTGGTCTCCGACGGCCGCCTTGGTGGCGGGGGTGAAGATCGCCCCGGGCAGCTCCGAGCCGTCGACGAGGCCGGGCGGGAGGGCGAGGCCGCAGACGGTCTGGCTCTCCTCGTACTCGACCAGGCCGGAGCCGGTCAGATAGCCGCGCGCGACGCACTCGACGGGCGCCATCTCCAGCGACTTGCACACCAGCGTGCGCCCCTGCCAGTCGGCGGGCGCGCCCTCGGGGAGAGTGGTGGACAGGACGTGGTGGGGAACCAGGTCGGCGAGCTGCTCGAACCACCACAGGGAGAGCTGGGTGAGGACCCGCCCCTTGTCGGGGATCTCGGTCGGCAGTACCCAGTCGTACGCCGAGATGCGGTCGCTGGCGACCATGACGAGGTCGCCGGCCGTGTTCTGGTAGAGGTCGCGCACCTTGCCGGTGTGCAGATGCACCAGGCCCGGTACTTCGACGGGCTCGGGCTTTTCGACGAATCCGGACACGGTTCCTCCCCGTGGTTCTGGCCAATGCCCCCGATTCTTCCGTATCGGCCGAGGTCCGGCCCGGTCAGGGTGGCGGCCGGGGAAACGGCGCGGCCCGGGGCGGGCGCGGACGCGGGTCAGTCGCGTTTGCAGATGCGGTCGAGGAGGTTGGCCGTGGCGCGCTGGATCCGTTCGTCGACGTGGCCGGGGCGGTCCAGCGCCGGGGACCAGGCGAAGGTGCCGGAGGCGAAGACGAGGGCGCCGCTCGGGGCACGGTAGAGGGAGGTCTCCTGGTGGCGCTTGGCGCCCTCGTGGTCGCGGTAGGGCGAGTGGGCCAGCAGGATGCGGCTGTCGTGCTCCGGCAGCCGGGTGCGCGGGAAGTACCGGTCGGCCTCGCCCGCGACCAGGCCGGGCAGTTCGTCGCCCTCGTGGGCGCCGGTCGCCTCCCAGAGCCAGTGCGAGGCGTTGCGGACGACCATCGGATGCGGTTCGGGGACCCGGCCCGCGTACTGGATGCCGAGGAGTTGCTGCTCGGGGCGCTCCACCTCGCGCCAGAGCGCGGGGCGGCCCGGGCCGCGTCGCTTGCGGCAGGTCAGCATCCGGTCCGGGACGCCGGAGGCCGAGGGCGACAACTCGACCTTCCAGTACATGGTGTTGGCGGAGAGGAAGACCAGTGAGGTGCCGTGGTCCCGGGCCAGCTCCACGGTGTTGCGCATCGGCACCGACCAGTACTCGTCGTGGCCCGGGAAGACCAGGCCCCGGTAGCGGGTCGGGTCGATGCGGCCGGAGTGCAGGTCGCGGGTGTCGGCGTAGGCGAGGTCGTAGCCGTACCGCTCGGCCCAGCGGACGAAGTCGTAGGCGTGGCCGACGTGCAGGGGCAGGCCGGCGCCCGCGTACGGCCGGTCGAAGGAGAGGGTGACGGCGGCGTCCTCCTCGCCGAGCAGCTTCCCCGACTCGTCCCACGCGTGGTACAGGCTGGCGCCCGTCCGCCCGTCCTCCGGGTAGAGGTTGTACGCCTGCCAGGTCACGTCGGGCAGCACCAGCAGCAGGTCCGCGGGGTGGCCGTCGCGGACGGTGAACGGCACGTGCGAGCGGTACCGGCCGTCCGCCGTGGTCAGCACGGCGACGTACGCCCCGATGCTCCACAGGCTGGGGACCTGGAGCCGCCAGGAGAGCCACCAGTGGTGGCAGGAGACCGTGCGGTCGGCGGTGAGCGGCGGCGGCTGCACGATGCCCGACAGGCGCGGGCTGGTGGTGATCTTGGAGGCGCCGTCGCCGCCGTAGTGGCCGATGCGGTAGACGTCCACGAAGAACTGCTGGGGCGGGTTGACCGTGATGTGGAAGTCGATCGACTCCCCCGGGGCGACGGCTCCCGCCGAGGCGTACCCCTTGATCTGCTGGTCCACGTCGTCGGCCGTACGCGGTCCGCCGCCCGCTCTCGGCGGCGGGATGCGGGGGCCGGAGGCGCCGGGCGCGGGTGCGTGCTCGACGTACCAGGGGACCACCTGACCGGTGTCGTCGAAGTAGTTCTCACTGCCACGCAGCCAGGGGACCGGACCCTGGCCGAAAGGGTCCGACACGGCGTGCGCGTACGCACCCGATTCCCACCGGCGGATGTGCCCCGACCCCATGCGGCTCCCCTCCCTCGCTCACCGGAGTCCGCGCTGCCGCGTCCACTCCGCATCCGGCGACCGCGCCCAGCACATCACATAACGCACGCGCTCCGTCACCGTTCGTCTCCAATTGACGGGAACGGAGCGCATCGCTCCCGTTGGTCGCGTCGTTTCGGTCCGGCTATGGGGCTACTTGCCCGGGTGCGGGCGTGGTGCCGCAGGGACGTTCCGCCTGCGGTGCCGGGGGTGATCCGGGATCTCCCGGCGCCCTGGCGCCCCCGCCGGGCAGTCGGGTGACGCAGGGCCGGGTTTCGGACAATCCCTGCCCCGCTCTTGACTGGGCTCTGCCTTCGGCAAGGGGTTCGCCTACGGCCAGACCTGGGGTGTGGCCGGGCCCCGCCTTGTCCGCACCGGCCCAGGACGGCCCGAACGCCGGCCGGGCTGCGGTCGGGCCCGGGCCCCCGAGCCTCCGGATGTCGACCGGGCCCAGCCGAAACCCCAGCCCGGCCGGCGCTCAAGGCCCTCAGCGACGGAGACGGGCGGCATCGGCGGTCGCGGCAGAACCCGGCCACACCCCAGCCCGACCGACGCCTGAGGCCGTCCTGGACCGGCACGGTCGGGCGGCCGAACGACAGCGCGGCCGGGGCGGGCCCCGGCCGTGGCGGGTGGCCCGGAGTCAGACGAGGCGGACCGGCTTGTCGGAGCGGACCCCGTTCCCCTGGACCCAGGCGCGCAGGGCCGCGCCATCCCCGTGCTCGACCAGCCCGGCGACACGCCCTCCCAGGTCCGCCACGCGCCTGCCCCGCACGAGCAGCACCGGCCCGTCGAGCCAGTCCAGCCCGGGCTGGGCCCCGGCCGTGTCCATCGCGGAGCAGCACACCATGGCCACCACGTGCTCGGCGAGCAACTCCCGCCCCGTACGGGGCGGCTGGAGCGGACAGAGCGGCAGCCGCCCCCCGGCCCACAGGGTCTCGTCGGCCCCCTGTCCCACGGGTGCCGGTGCCACCGCCGGAACCCCGGCCTCCTCACGGGCCACCTCCGCCGCGAGCGCCGAGGCCAGCTGCTCGGCCCGCTCGGCCACCTGCCGCCGCACCTCGCCCCCGGGCTGGGGCACCCCGGCCGGCCGGGGTCTCGCGGAGCGGGCGGCCTGGGCTCCGCCCCCTATGTCCACGCCCGTCCGCAGCGCCAGCTCGTCGTCGGAGGCGGTCGCCAGCTCCTCCTCGGTCAGCTCCGGGAGGTGCCCCGGACCGGCGGGAGCCGTGCCGGCCGGGACCGCGAGGTGTTCCAGCACCCGGTCGAGGGTGGCTCCGCCGGGCTCGGCGCCGTCCGGGCGGCCGCCGTCGGGCACGCCCAGTTCGTCCAGGATCCGGTGGAGGCGTGCCGCCTCGGTGCGCCAGGTGCGGTCGACGACCTCGTCGGCGTACTCCTCCCAGTCGACGGGGAGCCATTCCGGTCCGCGTCCCGCCGGCTCGCCGTGGAAGAGGCGGGCGGCGAGGAGGGAGGTCGCCTCGTCGACGGTTCCCGGCTCCTCCAGCAGGTCGCAGGCGGGGCGTTCGCCGAGCCGGGTGGTGAAGTCGTCGGCGAGGCGGTCGCGGCGGGAGAGCTCCGTGAGGGCGGCGACCACTCCGGCGTCCAGCCGGGACGGCCAGCGCCCGGTCCGCCAGGCGGGGAGCGCGACCCTGTTGAGCAGCCGGTCCCAGCCCGCGTAGGCGAGGCCGATCTGCTCCTGGGCGGCGATGCGCAGGCCGTAGTCGACCGTCTTGGCGCGTTCGGAGGAGGTGGCGGCGACCGCCCGCTCCATCTCGGCGGCCTCCTCGCGGCAGGCGCGCAGCAGCAGCCGGGCGGCGCGGCCCGTCCCGCCGAGCACCAGCCGGGCCAGCGGGCCCCGGTCCGGCTCGGTGCCGAGGGCGGCGGCGGCATCGAGGCCGCGGACGAAGCGGCGGGCGGCGAGGATGTCGGGCTGCGCCGACGGCCCCGTGCCCGCGACGACCGGGGCCAGCACGGCGCGCAACTCGGCGACGCGCATCCACCACAGGAAGGGCGAGCCGATCACCAGCACCGGCGCGGGCGGCGCCTGGTCGTGTGCGGGGCGGACCGCCTCGGCGCCGAGCGCGGGGTGGCTGCGGTCCTCGAGCCAGCTGTCGCAGTCGGGGGTGAGCGCTATCGCCGAGGGCGCGGGGACCTCCAGCCGGTCGGCGAGATCGCGCACCAGGCGGTGCAGGTCGGGCGCGGAACTCTCGGTGACGGGGACGGTGGGGCTGACCGCGGGCCGGGCCCGGGCCACGGCGAGGGCCACCGCCGCCGCGGCGAGGAGGACGAGGACGGCGACGGCACAGACCAGTGCGCGGGCCGTGTCCCAGCCCGTCCCGGTGAGGACCCCGGTCGGGCCGCCGGCGAGCAGGACGACGGCGAGGGCCGCCGGGAGCAGGGCGAGGGCCGCGGCCCGGCCGCGGGTCCGCAGCACGGCGACGGCCCCGGCGCGCGCTGCCTCCGCGTCCGTCTGCGCACTCACACCTGACACGACCGGTCACACCCCTTTATCGCCCGCCCGGCGCCCGCTGTCCCAGCCGGTGCCGACGCGCTTCGACGGCGTTGCTCATTCCCCCACTGTGGCACCCGGCACCGACATCGCAATGCCGGTGGGCCAAGTGCCGCACACCCCGGTCCACGGGCCGCAGAGCGCTTGCGCGGCACCCTAGTTGGGGGTGGGCGGAGCGTCAGCCGGATGGCGGATCGGTCACTCGATGGAATGCCTTTGGGCAGAGCTTGCACGCGGAGCGCGCGCTTCTGCGATCCTCACGCGCCCCCCACCGGCGCCCCCGCACGCCCCGGAAACGCCGCCTCCCCCGCCCACGGCCCAAGGCCGGTGGACGGGGGAGGCGAACAGCGGCGTACGCGAAGCGCGGGGCGTACGCGGGGTGCGTCAGCCGCGCTGCTCCACGGCGACGCGGGCCGCGATGTCGGAGCGGTGCTGGGAGCCGTCCAGCCGGACGCGCGCCACGGCCGTGTACGCGCGGTCGCGCGCCTCGGTCAGGTCGGCCCCGGTGGCGGTCACCGACAGGACCCGGCCGCCCGCACTGAGGACCGCGCCCCCCTCCCGGCGCGTCCCGGCGTGCAGGACGTACGCCGCGGGAGCGTCCAGTTCCGCGACCTCCGCGAGCCCTTCGACCGGGTCGCCGGTACGCGGCGCGCCCGGGTAGTTGTGCGAGGCGACGACCACGGTGACCGCGGACTCCTCGCTCCAGCTCAGCGGCTCCAGCCCGGCGAGGGTGCCGTTCGCGGCGGCGCGCAGCACCCCGGCGAGCGGGGTGCGCAGACGGGCGAGGACCACCTGGGTCTCGGGGTCGCCGAAGCGGGCGTTGAACTCGATGACGCGGATGCCGCGCGAGGTGATCGCGAGCCCGGCGTAGAGGAGTCCGGAGAAGGGGGTGCCGCGGCGGCGCAGCTCGTCCACGGTCGGCTGGAGGACCGTCTCCAGCACCTCGTCGACCAGCTTCGGGTCGGCCCACGGCAGGGGCGAGTAGGCGCCCATGCCACCGGTGTTGGGGCCCTGGTCGCCGTCGAGTGCGCGCTTGAAGTCCTGCGCGGGCTGGAGCGGGACGACGGTGCGACCGTCGGTGACGGCGAACAGCGAGACCTCCGGACCGTCGAGGAACTCCTCGACGACGACCCGGCCGCCCCCGGCGGTGACGCAGTTCAGCGCGTGCTCGCGGGCCGCGTCCACGTCCTCGGTGACGACGACGCCCTTGCCGGCCGCGAGCCCGTCGTCCTTGACGACGTAGGGCGCGCCGAAGGCGTCGAGGGCGGCGTCGATCTCGGCCGGGGTGGCGCAGACGTAGCTGCGGGCCGTCGGCACCCCGGCGCCGGCCATGACGTCCTTGGCGAACGCCTTGGACCCCTCCAGCCGGGCCGCCTCGGCGGACGGGCCGAAGCAGTCGATCCCGGCCACCCGGACCGCGTCGGCGACGCCCGCGACGAGCGGTGCCTCCGGGCCGACCACGACCAGGTCGGCGCCGAGGCCGCCGGCGAGGCGGGCGACGGCGGCGCCGTCGAGCGCGTCGACGGCGTGCAGCTCGGCCACCTCGGCGATGCCTGCGTTGCCGGGCGCGCAGTGCAGGGCGGTGACGTCGGGGTCGAGGGACAGGGAGCGGCACAGGGCGTGTTCGCGGGCGCCGGAGCCAATGACGAGGACCTTCACGGGATTCAGCCTAGCCCGGCCCCGGGGCCGCCCCTGTACGGGCTGCCGAGAAACAGCCCGCTACTCGTTCGTATATTCATCCACCACCGTGGCCCCCAGCTCGCGCACGATCAGGTCGTGGCCGGAGAGTGCGGACTCGTCGAGGTCCGGGTCGTCCTCCTCCGGGATGTCGTCCTCGATGGAGGTCGGGCGTCTCGGCGCTTCGGGCGCCGGGGGCCGCTGCTCGCGCTGCGGCACCGGCGGGCGCTGCGGTTCGGGCGCCGGGACCGGAGGGACCGACGGGCCCGGCTGCGGCGGACCGGGCGCGGGTGGCGGCGCGGGCGCCGAGGGCCGGGACTGCGGCGGTGCCTGGCCCCAGCCACCGCCCCCTCCGCCGGACGGGCCGGGCGGGTTCTGGCCGCCCGAGGCGTCGATGACCGTCTCGATCTTCCAGGTGACCTGGAACTCCTCGCTGAGCGCCTGTTTCAGGACGTCCTCGCTGCCGCTGCTCGCGAAGTTGTCCCGCGCGCCGGCGTTGAGGAAGCCGAGCTGGAGCGTGGTGCCGTCGAACCCGGCCACGTGGGCGTTCTGGCTGAGCAGGATCCAGGTGAAGCGGCGGCGGTTCTTGACCGCCTCCAGGACGTTCGGCCACAGGGCGCGGGCGTCGACCGCGCCCGGCGGGGGCGCGGCGGGAGCCGCCTGCGGCTGGGCCGGCCCCTGCGGGCGGCCCTGCGGCTCGGGCTGCCGCGGACCGGGCCCGCCCGCACCGGCCGTGGGCCAGCCACCGGGCCTGCGCGCGGCGGGCGCGGGCGCGCCGGAACCGGGCGGTGCCGACCCGGGCCACGCGCCCGGACGGGCCGGTGCCGCGTCGGCGGGGGGTGCCTCGGGCGCCGGGGCGGGCGGGGCGCTCGGCTGGGGCGCGGGGGCGGGTGGTGTCTGCGGGGCCTGCGGCTGCGCGGGGGCGTACGCCTGCGGGGCGGGGGGCGCGGCAGCGAGGGGAGCGGCCACGGCCGGGGGCCCGCTGCGCTCCAGCCGCTCCAGGCGGGCGAGGGTGGAGCGCTCGTCGTCGTAGGCGGCGGGGAGCAGGACCCGCGCGCAGATCAGCTCCAGTTGGAGACGCGGCGAGGTGGCGCCGCGCATCTCGGTGAGACCCTCGTTGACCAGGTCGGCGGCGCGGCTCAGTTCGGCGGCGCCGAAGACCGAGGCCTGGGCCTGCATCCGCTCGACCACGTCGGCGGGGGCGTCGATGAGGCCCTTCTCTGCGGCGTCCGGAACAGCGGCGAGGATCACCAGGTCGCGCAGCCGCTCCAGCAGGTCGGCGACGAAGCGGCGCGGGTCGTTCCCGCCCTCGACCACGCGGTCCACCACCTCGAAGGCGGCGGCGCCGTCCCCGGCCGCGAAGGCGTCCACCACGGAGTCGAGCAGCGACCCGTCGGTGTAGCCGAGCAGCGCGGTGGCCATGGTGTACGTCACACCGTCCTCGCCGGCGCCGGCGAGGAGCTGGTCCATCACCGACATCGAGTCACGCACGGACCCGGCGCCGGCCCGCACCACGAGCGGCAGCACGCCGTCCTCGACCCGGCTGTCCTCCTTGCCGCAGACCTCCGCCAGGTACTCGCGGAGCGTCCCCGGCGGCACCAGCCGGAACGGGTAGTGGTGGGTGCGCGAGCGGATCGTCCCGATGACCTTCTCGGGCTCGGTCGTCGCGAAGATGAACTTGAGGTGCTCCGGCGGCTCCTCGACCACCTTCAGCAGGGCGTTGAACCCCGCCGAGGTCACCATGTGCGCCTCGTCGATGATGTAGATCTTGTACCGGCTGGAGGCAGGACCGAAGAACGCCTTCTCCCGCAGGTCACGCGCGTCGTCCACGCCACCGTGCGAGGCGGCGTCGATCTCGATCACGTCGATCGAGCCTGGTCCGTTCCGCGCCAGGTCCCGGCAGGACTGGCAGGTCCCGCAGGGGTCCGGGGTGGGACCCTGCTCACAGTTCAGGCAGCGCGCGAGGATCCGGGCACTGGTGGTCTTGCCGCAGCCGCGCGGTCCGCTGAACAGGTACGCGTGATTGACCCGGTTGTTCCGCAGCGCCTGCTGCAGCGGGTCGGTGACATGTTCCTGCCCGATGACCTCGGCGAACGACTCCGGGCGATAACGGCGGTACAGCGCGAGAGACGACACGCCTACGAGCGTACTGGCGACCACCCACACACCCCGAAACGCAAGCGCCCCCCACGCACCCGCCAGAGCCGACCTACCCTTGCTGCCTTCCGGCCCTGGGGGAGTTCAGTCAGATAGCGCCACGTGAGGGGCTCCGCACAAGGTACCCGATCGCGCCCGCGGATACGAGTTCGCAACCACTCCTCGCGGTCATGTAATGTTTGACGCGGAGGATTCGCCTAGAGGCCTAGGGCGCACGCTTGGAAAGCGTGTTGGGGGCAACCCCTCACGAGTTCGAATCTCGTATCCTCCGCCATTGCTCTCACCGGGCAATACGTCGAAGGGCCCCACCGCTTGCGGTGGGGCCCTTCGACGTTGTCCGCCTCGGCGGGGGCCGGACGGTTCCGCCAGGGGCGGCCGGTTCCCGGTCCACGACTCCCTCTGCGTACTTGCCGGCGCTCCACCGGGCGGTCCTGGCCTCCGACTGGCTCACGGCGTCGGCGGTGAGGGCGCCGGGGGACGAGGACGGAACAGGGGAGACGGCCGAGACACCGTGCGAACCGGCCCTCACCGCCGACGTGCGGGTCCGTTCCGCCCACGAACTCGCCGACGGGATCGGCGGGGCGTCCGCGGCCGAGGACGGGAAGCGCGAGGGGGACGGGCGGCGCCTCTGCGCCGGCGCACCGACCGCTGAGCCGCTCGGCACTCGCTCGCGCTCGTGGCGCGCCGACGAGTACCGCCGCGAGGTGCCCTGCCGGCCCGGTGGCCACCGGACGGCACGGCGAAGGGCTGGAACGCGGCGTGGATCCGAGCAGACGGGACGGGGCCCGCGGTCGGCCTTGGGGGCGAGTGGCCCGGTGGACGACGGGCCTCCCGGCTCTACCGTTCCCCGGCCCCCCGCCGCTGTGGCCCCACGTCGGGCTCCGACGCCCGCAGCCCCGCCAGCAGTTCCGCCTGGTCCGTCAGGACGCCGGAGAGGATGGTGCGGGCGACGCGGAGGAGTTCGGCCACGTCGGGGTTGGTCAGCGAGTAGTGGACGGCGGAGCCCTCGCGGCGGGGGGCGACGAGGTTGGCGCGGCGCAGGACGGCCAGTTGCTGGGAGAGGTGGGCCGGTTCGATGCCGATCTCGGAGAGGAGTTCGGAGACGGCGTGTTCGCGGACGCTGAGGAGTTCCAGGACGCGGACGCGGACCGGGTGGCCGAGGGTTTTGAAGAACTCCGCCTTCAGTTGGTACAGCGGCGTGCTCACCGGCCGGTCCTCACTCGGGGCCAGGCCGCCGTCGTTCTCGTGCGAGTGCCGTGCATCGCATCCACCTCGGAACTCTTCGCCGTGCCATGGGGCCCGCCCCCGGAGAGCGCCAGATTAGCAATGCGGGGAGGGGCGGGTCGGGGGCCGGGACACCGGTCGGAGCCCGGTCGGGGGCAGGGGCCCGTCAGGGGCGGTCAGGCTTTCTTCACCACACTCGATTTGAGCTGCATGGCGCCGAAGCCGTCGATCCGGCAGTCGATGTCGTGGCCGTCGGCGCCGTCCACCAGGCGGATGCCGCGCACCTTGGTGCCGGCCTTGATGCCGCTCGGGCTGCCCTTGACCTTCAGGGTCCTGGTCACCGTCACCGTGTCCCCGTCGGCGAGCACGTTGCCGACCGCGTCCTTGACCACCCGGCCGTCGCCGTCTTCGTCCGCGGGCGCCACCGACGAGGGGGCCCACTCGTGGCCGCACTCGGGGCAGACCAGGAGCGCGCCCATCTCGTAGGTGTACGCGCCGGCGCAGTGCGGGCACGGCGCCAGGGGATCGGGCTCTTCGTTCACGGTGTTCCTCGTTCGGTCGGTGGCCGGGTCGTGGCCGGTCGCCGGGGCGTGGGCCGGTCGCCGGGTCATAGGGGGAGGGTGATCCGGATGCTTTTGCCGTGGCCGTCCGGGTCGGACCGGACGACGGCGGTGCCGCCGAGAGCGGCGGTGAGTTCCGCGACGGTCTCCAGTCCACCGCCGGTTGTTCCGCCGGGCGGTACGGGGAGCGGGGGCCGGTGGGGGTGGCGGTCGTGGACGGCGAAGGCGAACGCGCCGGGGCCGGCCGCGTAGAACACGGTGACGTTCGGGGAGAGCGCGGCGGCGTGCCGGACGCTGTTGGCGACCAGTTCGGAGAGGATCAGCAGGGCGGGGCCGACGGCCTGGTGGCGGTGGCCGATGCCCCACTCGGCGAGGACCTCTTCGGCGGTCTCCCGTGCGATCCGCACGGCGGAGCCGGTCGTGGGCAGGGTCAGGACGTGCCGCAGCGGGAGGTCCGGGCGGGCGGCGGTCACCGGGCAGCCTCCTCGCCCAGGGACGCGGTGGCCGGGGCGGCGGGGAGGAGACCGGCCCGGCGCAGGTGGGCGCGCGCCCCGGCGACGGCCTCCGCCGTCGTCGCGTACTCCCCCGCCAGCAGGTCCAGCGCGCCGACCGAGGCCAGGGCCGGTCGCTGGCCGGGGCGGATCCCGCCGGCCAGGACGGTGATCTCCCGCCGGTGGAGTTCCTCCACGGCGTCCTTGAGGGCCAGGGCTCCGGTGGCGTCCATCGTCGTGACCCGCGACAGCCGCAGGATCACCACGTGGACGCCGGTCACGGCGGAGAGGTCGTGGAGGAAGCGGTGGGCGCCGGCGAAGAAGACCGGCCCGTCGATGCGGTAGGCGGCGACGTGCTCGGTCAGCGGTGCGCGTTCCTCCGCGTCGTACGCGTCGAGGAGTCCGGCCGGCAGGTCGGTCCGGTCCATGCGGGCCTGGCCGGCGACGGCCCGCAGCGCCAGGGCGCCCGCGACGGCCAGGCCGATGACCACCGCGAGGACGAGGTCCAGGACGAGGGTGGCGGTGGCGGTCAGCACCAGGACGACCGCGTCCGAGCGGGTGGCCCGGACCATCGCCCGCAGCGCCCCCGCCTCGACCATGCGGATGGCGGTGGCCAGCAGCACCCCGGCGAGCGCCGCCAGCGGGATGGCGGAGACCAGCGGGGCGGCGGCGAACACGATCACCGCGAGGACGGCGGCATGGGTCAGGGCGGCCAGGCGGGAGCGGGCGCCGCTGCGGACGTTGACGGCGGTGCGGGCGATCGCCGCCGTGGCGGGCACTCCGCCGAACAGCGGGGCGGCGAGGTTGGCGACGCCCTGCCCGAAGAGCTCCCGGTCCGGGTCGTGCCGTTGGCCGGTGGTCATGCTGTCCGCGACCGTGGCCGACAGCAGCGACTCCAGCGCGGCGAGCGCGGCGACCGCCACGGCCGGTGCCAGCAGCGAGCCCAGCGCGGACAGGTCGAGGAAGGCCAGGGACGGAGCCGGGAGCCCGGCGGGCAGGTCGCCGATCGGGGTGGCGTCCAGGTCAAGGAGCTGGGTGGCCGCCGTCGCGGCGGCGACCCCCACGATGGAGAACGGGACGGCCGGCCGCCACCGCGCTCCGAGCAGCATCACGGCGGCCACGGCGAGGGCCAGGGCGGCCGCCGTCCAGTCCGGGGCGGCCACGAACTGCCGGGCCGCCCCCCAGGCCGCCACCAGGACCGTGTCACCCTCGGGCGCGTCGGCTCCGAGGGCGTTCGGGACCTGTTGCAGGCCGATGACGCAGGCGATGCCCAGGGTGAAGCCCTCGACCACCGGCGCCGGGACGTACCGCATATACCGGCCGGCCCGCAGCAGGGCCAGCGCGAGCAGCAGGAGGCCGGCCAGCAGGCCGACGGTCAGTACGCCGCCCGGTCCGTACTGGGCGACGATCGGCACCAGCACCACCGTCATCGCGCCGGTCGGTCCGCTCACCTGGAGGTTGGAGCCGCCGAAGAGCGCGGCGAGCGCGCCCGCGACCACGGCGGTGGCCAGGCCGGCTTCGGCGCCCAGGCCGGAGGAGACCCCGAAGCCGAGCGCGAGGGGCAGCGCCACGATCGCCACGGTGAGGCCGGCCAGCAGGTCGCGGCGCGGGGCGCGGGTCATGGCGGTGAAGTCGGCGCGGGCGGGCAGCAGGGAGCGCAGGCGGCCCCATGCCCGGCCGGGCAGTGCGCTCACCGCGACGGGACCCCGGCGTGCCGCAGCTTCAGAACCCGTCACGAAGACCCTTTCTCACCTGGCAGCCCGGCGCCCGGCTCGGCGCCGAATCCGCGCGGCTGCCTGCCGGCACAGCACCTCCAGCATGTAACGAATTGCTTAATTTCGCAATTCGTTGATTCGTCAGGGCGGGGCCGTGCGGTCGTGACCGGGTCTCCGAGGACGGGAACCGGCCGGGCCCGCGCCTCACGCCGCGAGCGCGGAGTCCCGTGCGATGCCCGGTCGCGGAGAACGTGCCGCCCCTGGGCGGCCCCCGGACCGTGGGCGGGCCGGCCCGGCCGGCCGCGACCTGGCTGCGGGTCTGGGGGGACCGGGGCACCGCGCTCCGTACGCCTTCGCCGGCCGGGAGCCGGCACGGCCGTGCGCCGGGCCCCGAACCCGTAGCCCGGGCGCGTGTCCTCGCGCCGACCGGCCGCGTCGGCGCAGTCGTCGCCCACGACGGCCGGGGAGTGGCGGGGCGGGCGGGAGAACGTCACGCCGGCGACCCGGCCCGCTCCGACGTGTCCCCGTCGGCACCGGACACCCGGCTCGGGCCCGCCGCCGGCGTGACCCCGCGGCGGTGCCGGTCACCGCCGCCGTACGTGGGGTGGTGCCGGCTCACCGCCCCACGTACTGCGCCAGGTGCCGCCCCGTGAGCGTGTCGCGCTGTTCCACCAGGTCGCCCGGGGTCCCCTGGAAGACCACGCGGCCGCCGTCGTGGCCGGCGCCGGGGCCCAGGTCGATGATCCAGTCGGCGTGGGCCATGACGGCCTGGTGGTGCTCGATGACGATGACGGTCTTGCCGGAGTCGACCAGACGGTCGAGGAGGGCGAGGAGCTGGTCGACGTCGGCGAGGTGGAGGCCGGTGGTGGGCTCGTCCAGGACGTAGGTGCCGCCCTTGTCGCCCATGTGGGTGGCGAGCTTGAGGCGCTGGCGCTCGCCGCCGGAGAGGGTGGTCAGCGGCTGGCCGAGGGTGAGGTAGCCGAGGCCGACGTCGGCGAGGCGGGTGAGGACGCGGTGGGCGGCGGGGGTGCGGGCCCCGCCCTCGCGGAAGAACGCCTCGGCCTCGGTGACGGGCATGGCGAGGACCTCGCTGATGTCCTTGCCGCCGAGGTGGTGCTCCAGGACGGACGCCTCGAACCGCTTGCCGTCGCACTCCTCGCAGGTGGTGGAGACGCCGGCCATCATGCCGAGGTCGGTGTAGACGACGCCGGCGCCCTTGCAGTTGGGGCAGGCGCCCTCGGAGTTGGCGCTGAAGAGGGCGGGCTTGACGCCGTTGGCCTTGGCGAAGGCCTTCCGGATGGGGTCGAGCAGGCCGGTGTAGGTCGCCGGGTTGGATCGGCGGGAGCCCCGGATGGGGCTCTGGTCCACGGAGACGACCTCGCCGCTCCCGGGGATCGAGCCGTGGATGAGGCTGCTCTTGCCGGAGCCGGCGACGCCGGTGACCACGGTCAGTACGCCGAGCGGGATGTCGACGTCGACATCCCGGAGGTTGTGGCGGTCGGCGCCGCGGATCTCCAGCGCGCCGGCGGGCTCGCGGACCGCCTTCTTCAGGGTGGCGCGGTCGTCGAGGTGACGGCCGGTCAGGGTGCCGGAGGCGCGCAGTCCGGCCACGGTGCCCTCGAAGGAGACGGTGCCGCCGTCCGTGCCCGCGCCCGGGCCGAGGTCGATCACGTGGTCGGCGATGGCGATCGTCTCCGGCTTGTGCTCGACGACGAGCACCGTGTTGCCCTTGTCGCGCAGGCGCAGCAGCAGGCCGTTCATGCGCTCGATGTCGTGCGGGTGCAGGCCGATGGTGGGCTCGTCGAAGACATAGGTGACGTCGGTGAGGGAGGAGCCGAGGTGGCGGATCATCTTGACGCGCTGCGCCTCACCGCCCGAGAGGGTGCCCGAGGGCCGGTCGAGCGAGAGGTAGCCGAGGCCGATCTCCACGAAGGAGTCGAGGGTGTGGCGCAGGGCGGCCAGCAGCGGCGTCACCGAGGGCTCGTCCAGGCCGCTCACCCAGGCGGCCAGATCGGTGATCTGCATGGCGCATGCGTCGGCGATGTTGACCCCGTCGATCCGCGAGGAGCGGGCGGCCTCGCTGAGCCGGGTGCCGGCGCACTCGGGGCAGGCGGTGAAGGTGACGGCCCGGTCGACGAATTCGCGGATGTGCGGCTGCATCGCCTCCCGGTCCTTGGCGAGGAACGACTTCTGGATCTTGGGGACCAGGCCCTCGTAGGTGAGGTTGGTGCCCCCGACCTTCACCTTGGTCGGCTCGCGGTACAGGAAGTCCCGCATCTCCTGCTCGGAGAAGTCGCGGATGGGCTTGTCCGGGTCGAGGAAGCCGGAGTCGGCGTAGAGGCGGACCGTCCACCAGCTGTCGGACTTCCAGCCGGGGATGGTGAAGGCACCCTCGGAGATCGACTTGGCGTCGTCGTAGAGCTGGCCGAGGTCGATGTCGGAGACGGTGCCGCGGCCCTCGCAGTGCGGGCACATGCCGCCGGCGCGGGTGAAGCTCTGCCGGACGGTCTTGCTGTTGCCGCGCTCCACGGTGATGGCGCCGTGGGCGCGGACCGAGGGGACGTTGAAGGAGTACGCGTTGGGCGAGCCGATGTGCGGGTCGCCGAGGCGGCTGAAGAGGATGCGCAGCATGGCGTTGGCGTCGGTGGCGGTGCCGACGGTGGAGCGCGGATCGGCGCCGAGCCGCTGCTGGTCGACGATGATCGCGGTGGTCAGCCCCTCCAGCACGTCGACCTCGGGCCGGGCCGGCGTCGGCATGAAGCCCTGGACGAAGGTGCTGTACGTCTCGTTGATCAGCCGCTGGGACTCGGCGGCGATGGTGTCGAAGACCAGGGAGCTCTTGCCGGAGCCGGAGACGCCCGTGAACACCGTCAGGCGGCGCTTGGGGATCTCGATGGTGACGTCCTTGAGGTTGTTCTCCCGTGCGCCGTGCACGCGGATCAGGTCGTGGTGGTCGGCGGCGTGCGGCGCGGCCGACGGCGCGTCCTGCCTCGTGGCCCTGCTCATCGTCTGGTCTCTCCCTGTGGTCACGCGCGGTCCCCGCGGTGCGGGACCGCCGCGGGTCGCCCGGCTCCGGGCGGGGGCGGGGTCGAGGTGCCGCGCCCGGCGGTGTACGGGGCGCGGCACCTGGTCGGCCGTGGGCGGCCTGGTGGGTCAGCGGCGTTCCTGGATGCGGACGAGGTTGCCCGCGGGGTCGCGTACGGCGCAGTCGCGGACGCCGTACGGCTGGTCGGTGGGCTCCTGGACGACCTCCGCGTCGCCGGCGACGAGCCGGTCGAAGGTGGCGGTGAGATCGGGGGTGGCGAGGAGGACGCCCGCGTAGGTGCCCTTGGCCATCATCGCCTCGATGGTGCGGCGTTCCTCCTCGGTGACGCCCGGGTCGGCGCCGGGCGGCAGCAGGACGAGGGCGGTGCCGGCACCGCCGGGCGGTCCGACGGTGATCCAGCGCATACCGCCGTAGCCGACGTCGTCGCGGACCTCGAAGCCGAGCAGGTCGCGGTAGAAGGCGAGGGCGGCGTCCGGGTCGTCGTGCGGGAGGAAGCCGGCGTGGACGGTGAGGCGGGTGTCGGGTTCGGCGCTCATGTCCCTCACGCTAGGCGGGCCGTCCGGGGCGCGCTTCTCGATTCCTGACCGGTTCGGCGCCGCCGCTCCCCGCCTCCTGGCCCGGCCCGGCCGTCCGGGCCCGCTTCCCCTTCCTGACCGGCCTGGTCACCTGCTTCGCGACGCAGGCGGGCATTCCCTCGATGTTCTGCCCGGCCAGGTCCTGCCGGTCGCGGAAGACGCTGGGCGGGACGCCGACCAGCTCGGTGAAGCGGGTGCTGAAGGTGCCGAGCGAGGAGCAGCCGACCGCGAAGCAGACCTCGGTGACGCTGAGGTCGCCGCGGCGCAGCAGGGCCATGGCCCGCTCGATGCGCCGGGTCATGAGGTACGTGTACGGCGGCTCGCCGTAGGCCAGCCGGAACTGGCGGCTGAGGTGGCCGGCCGACATGTTCACGCCCCTGGCCAGCGCCTCCACGTCCAGCGGCCGCGCGTACTCCCGGTCGATCCGGTCGCGGACGCGGCGCAGGAGCGCGAGGTCGCCCAGGTGGGGCGCCGGGCCGCGGCTGCTGCTCATGTCCCGGATGATGCCACGCCGGGGGCGGGGGCGCGGGGGGACCGGGAGACTCCGGTTCGCCGCGGGACGCGCGGCGCCGGGCGGGGTGCGTGGGCGGGGCGGGACCGGGCGAGGTCGCGTATCGGCCCGGTGCCGTCGGGAAGCGGCCGGGCCCGGGGGTTCGGACACGCCGGCCGGGGTCCGGGCACCAGGCTGGACGGGCACCGCCGACCCGGTACGGCACAGGGAGGAGGGAACGCGTGGGCAAGCAGATGAAGTGCGGTTCGACGCAGACGGAGTCGGGCAGACCGTGCGGGAACCCGGCGATGGTCGGGTACTCCCGGTGCCAGTCGCACCGGGGCACCTGGACGCCCCGGCAGCGGCGGCGGCCGAAGAGGAGGGGACAGGCGCGCCGGCGGCGGGTGGGGCGGTGTCCTCACCCGCGGCCGTACGTCTCACGCCACCGGCGCCGGTGGGCGGCGCCGCCCTGGCCCGCGCCGCCGAGGCCGAGCAGGGCGGTCAGCGGGGTGCCGGTGTTCCACAGGCCGAGCAGGTCGCGGTGGACGGCGACGATGCGGTGCTCGGCGGCGAGCGCGAGGGCCGCCTCGCCGAACGGGCAGGTGGCGGCGAAGACGGCGACGTCGGCCCGGTGGTGGAGCCAGGCCGTGCCGAGGAACTTCTGCATGTCGCCGCTGGGGACGTACCGGTGCGGGGCGTAGTGCTTGCACTGGATCACCAGGCGCCGTCCGTCGGGGAGGGTCGCGGTCACGTCGGCGCCCAGGTCGCCCGAGCCGCCGGTGACGACGACGTCGCGGCAGCCGTCGCGGCGGCAGAGCCCGGCGACGTACCGCTCGAACTCCTGCCAGCTCAGGGCGTCGACCTCGGCGAGCGAGAGCTGTCCGGCGCGGACCGCCTCGGCCTCACGCCTCCGCCGCTCGCCGCTTCGGTGGAGGCGGTCGGTGCGCCGGAGCCACCACAGCAGGGCCCCGGCCACGCCCGCCGCGGCCACGGCGAGGAGATGGGGCCGCACCGTCGGCCAGGAGGCCGCGAGCAGCAGGGCGGCCGCGCCCGCGCCGAGGCGCGCGGTGGCCCGCTGCCGGCGACGGCGGGTGGTGCGGCGCCTGGCCGTCCGCCGCCGGACCGGCGTCCTCCGCGGACCCGGCCGCCGTCCCCCGCGCTTCGTCGGCACCCGTACCCCCGCCTCCCCGGCCGCACGGCGCGCCCGGCCGCCGGTCAGTCTGCGGCGACGGGCACCCACGGGAAAGGGCGCCTTATGGCCCGGGTGGCGCGAAACGGACGCCGCCCGGCGTGACGGCCCGGCGGCACGGACGGCCGCCGGGCGGAGCGGCCCCGCGCGAGGGCCTGGCCCAGCTCGTCGCGGGACAGGCACCACCCGCCGGACCGGACGGCACCCCGGACCGGACGGCACCCCGGACCGGACGGCTCCCCGGGCCGGACGGCTCCCCCGACCGGACGGGTCCCCGGGCCGGTCGGCTGGACCAGGCGGTTCACGTCCGCGCGAGGGCCGCGAGGGCCTGGCCCCGCTCGTCGCGGGACAGGCACCACCCGCCGGACCGGACGGCTCACCGGGCCGGACGGCACCCCCGACCGGGCGGCACCCCGCCGGGCGGCACCCCGGACCGGGCGGCTGGACCAGGCGGCTCACGTCCGTGCGAGGGCCGCGAGGACGTGGCCCAGCTCGTGCGGCATCACGGCGAGGAGCACGGTGCCTTCGTCGGAGGCGCACTCGACGATCCGGCAGCCCGCGTTGATCCGCATGGCCTCGCGCGTCGACGGGGACCGCACGTCGAGGGGCCGGATCCCCGCCGGGAGGCCGAGTCCGGCCCCTGCCCTGGTGCGAGGCGCCCAGGCCGCCGTGCCGGGGCCCGTCACGAGCCGTCCGCGGAGCCACCGGCCCGCGCGCGCGGGATGCCGCAGCAGGCAGGGGACCTCGATCACCGCGCCTCGCGCGGCACGCGCCGCGCGCTGCCGCACTCTCCGGCCCAGCAGCCAGACCGTCAGCCCGCCGGTCGCGAACAGGAACAGGTGGATGATCACCGGAGCATCCAAACACCACGGCCCCTCTACCTCCCGTCCGGGCCGGTCCGTCGGCATTGCCCCCGGAAGCCACCCGGACGGGTGGGGTCGCGTTCTTCCGGCCCGCCCGGGGGCGCCCCGGCCCTACCGTCCGCTGACGGCCGCTCCCCCGCCCCGACTCGCGCAAGGAGTACGCATGGACGCCACGCCCCCGGGCCCCCGCAGGCCCCACCGCGCCCCCGACGCCGGACCCGAGCACCTCTCGGGCGCGGAGACGGACCAGGTCCTCGCCGCCATGGCGGAGGCGGGCGGCGCGCTGCTGGCCGGGTGCCAGGAACGGCGCCGCCGGGCGGACGCCCTCGACGAGCGGCGCGAAGCGCTCATCGGCGCCACCAGCGACCTGGCCCTCGGCGCGCTCTACGACCCGGCCACCGTCCGGCTCGGCCTCGACCAGCGCCTCGCCCACCGCGCCGCCCGCGAACACGAGGCCGCCACCTGCGAGTACGTCGCCTGGTGGGCGGACGCGACGGTGACGGCCTGGCGGGCCGCCCGCTCCGGGGAGCGCCCCCGACGGGTCCGGCTGATCGGGGCGGCGCCCGAATGCCTCCTGGTCGACGAGGAGTTGGCCTCGCTGCCGGCCGTCGGCGCGGCGGCCCGGCACCCGGTGGGGCTCTCCGCCCGGCTCGGGACGGCCGGCCCCGGCGGGCGGGGCCCGGACGGCGTCCCGGTCGCCGCCGCCCGGCTCGCCGCCCGCCACGGGCCGGCGGCGCGCCCCGGCGCGGTCACCGAGGTCAAGGTGGTCGACGGGGGCTGGCCCGAGGACCGGCGCCGCCGGCTCTGGGGGGACGCCTGGCTGACGCACCGCGTACCGCTGCTGCCGGACGCCGGGGAGGTGGCACGCCTGACCGAGGGCCTGCCGGAGACAGCCCGGGAGCGGCTGCTCACCGTCGCGCACGACGTGGCCGAGGCGCTCGCCGCCGCCTGCCGGGTGGACGAGCTGGAGGAGACCTCGGGCCCGTGGGACCCGGAGCAGATCGCCGAACACGAGGCCCTGGACCGCCTGGCCGACGAGCTGACCGCCCGCCTCGCCGCGTACGCCCTCGGGGTCACGGCGTGCCTTCCGGCGGTCCGGGCGGCGCACGGGGCGTAGCGGAGCGCCCCACCTTTTCTCCACACCTCCTGACCAACTCCTCCATCACGGGGTACCTTGCAGCTCATGGCCGCCGCTGTGGCGGTGGTCACACGATCGACGGGGTGGGGGCCGCCCGGGGATGCCCGGTGGCGGCGGAGTGTCTGGGGGACCGCGTGCGCGAGATGTCCAAGGGGGCCAACGTCGCACTGGCCGCGCTGAGTGAGGACGCCGCCTCGGTGGTCGTCCACCTGAGCTGGAGCAGCGCGGCCGGAGAGGGCGACGCCGATGTCTCGGTGCTCCTGCTGGGGCCGGACGGCAAGGTCCGCGACGACGGGGACTTCTACTTCTACAACCACCCCGCCTCGCCCGACGGCAGCGTCCAGCTCCTCGGCAAGACACCGGCGGGCAACGGCAGCGAGGACCGCGTCAGCCTCGACCTCGGCGCGGTCCCGCCCGGCGTGGAGCGCATCGTCATCGCCGCCAGCCAGTACGGCAGCGGGCGCTTCGGCGATCTGGAGGAGCTGCGGCTGACCCTCGCCGACCGTTCCGGCGAGCTGCTCCTCGGCTACGCCATCGAGGACGCCACCGACGAACGGGCCTTCCTCTTCGGAGAGTTGTACCTCCGGGAGGGCGCCTGGAAGTTCCGTGCCATCGGCCAGGGTTACGCCTCCGGGCTGGCGGGGCTCGCCACCGACTTCGGCATCGACGTGGACGACGAGGGGGAGGGCGAGGACGGCGGCGGCGCTCCCGAAGGCGGCCAGGAGGGGTCCGGCACGGCTGTCCGGCAGAGCCCGCCGGCTCCGCGGCCAGACCCGGCTCCGGCTCCGGCCCCCGCCCCGCCCGCGCCCGCCGCACCGCCGGCCGAACTCCCCGCCCAGCGGCCCGCACCGGCGGCCCCCGCGGCGGCCGGACCCACCCGCCGCCGCCCTCGTACGGCCAAGAAGAAGGTCACCCTGCCCGCCGCCCGGCAGCGGACCCTCGCGGAGAACGACGCCTGGCGCACCGCCCGGCTCTTCCCGGCCTCCTCGCTCAAGAGCGACCGGGAGCGCGAGACGCGGGCCACCTCGGTGCTGCTGTCGGCGATGGCGCAGGTGCCGGAGTTCGGGCGGCGGCTGACCGCCGCGTTCGGGGCGCCCGCCGGGCGGATGGAGACCTTCACCGAGGTGTCGCTGCCGCACGGCGAGACCCCGCGCCGCCCGGACGGCGTCATCCGCGTCGAACGGGCCGGGAAGCTGTGGACGGCGCTGGTGGAGACCAAGACCAACGGCAACCCGCTCCGCGCCGAACAGGTGCAGAACTACATGGACATCGCCGCCCGGCGCGGTTACGAGGCGGTGATCACCCTCTCCAACGACGTGGCCCTCGAAGGCCGGCCGCTGGTCGAGGTGAAGACGGACCGCCGCCGCAAGCACAAGGTGACGCTCTGGCACCTCTCCTGGGCCGAGGTGGCGCACCAGGCGCAGTTGCTGATCCGGCACGAGGGCGTCGGCAACGCGGCGCACGCCTGGCTGCTCCAGGAGTTGCTGCACTACCTCCAGCACGACAACTCCGGCTGCCAGGGCTTCCAGAACATGGGCCCCTCGTGGGTACAGGTACGCAACGGCATCGACGCCGAGACCCTCTGCCCGGGGGACGCGCGAGCCGTCGACGTCATCGAGAGCTGGGAGCGGCTGGTCCGCCAGGTCTGCCTGCGGATCGGCGGGGAACTGGGCCGCAAGGCGATGCCGGTCCAGCGCGGGCGGCGCGGCACCGACCCGGCCGCGCGCCGGGCCGCGCTCGCCGACCGGCTCTGCGAGGAGGGGCGGCTCACCGCCGAGGTGCGGGTCGACGGCTCCCCGGGACTGCTCACCCTCGTCGCCGACCTGCGGACGGGCAAGCTGCGGACCTCGGTGGAGGTGCCGGTGCCGGAGGGCGGCTATCCGCTGTCCTCCGCCAAGCGCCTGCTGCGGATGCTCACCGAGGCCCCGGCGGACCTGCATGTGGAGACCCTGGTCGGGGAGGGCGCCGGGCCGCGCTCCACCCTGGAGCGGCTGCGCCCCGAACCGGCCGACCTGCTGCCGCGCAACGGCGAGCCGATGCTCGGCTTCCGCCTCTCCCTCTTCAAGGGCATGGGCACCACGCGCGGCGGCGCGGCGTCCGGCTTCATCCGCAGCGTCGACGAGGCGGTCGACCACTTCCACGCCCAGGTCGTCGCCCGTCTCCCGGCCCCCGACGGCCGTCCGGCCCGCCGCGCCGTCCCCGCCTGAGCCGGGACGGGGCCGGCCCGTCCTACGGCGCCGTGTCCGTCGGTTCCCACGCGCCCGACGCCTCGACCTGGAGGTGGCAGACGCCTGCTACGAGGGGGGCGGCGCGGTCCGGGGCCGGGCGGAAGTCGCGGATGAGCGGCGGGCCCCGTGGGGCCGGGCCCGAGCACACGCCCCCGCCCGGGACATCAGCCGCGGCGGCGGGGCGGGCGGACGCCGGTCTCGTACAGGATCGTCTCCGCCGTGGCCGTGTTGTGGGGGCTCAGGGCCCGCGCCATCGCGGCGATGGCCGCCTCGGCGGGGGCCTCGGGCGGGACGACGAGGAGCGAGAAGAGCTCGTGGTCGTCGCGGGTGACGAGGGCGGTGTCGTCCGCCACCGGGTAGCCGTCGACCCGTACCAGCCGCTCGTCCACGATCAGCCGCGTCGGCAGCGCCCCCCACGTCTCCAGGTCCACCCCGATCCGCGTCACCGGGCCCCAGTGTCCGGCCAGCCCGCTGACGAGGCGGGGGAGCTCGACGGTGGCCCGGTGCGAGTGCGGCCACCAGGCGCCGTCGAAGAGGCCCTCCCGGTGCGGGGTGACCTCCACGCGCAGGGTCGGCCCGGCGGCGAACCGGCCCGCCCCGGTGGCCGGGTGGGCCCCGGTGTCCCGCTGGGTGCCGATGTCGAAGTCCGCGTGTGCCATGGCGTGCGTACCTTCCACGAGGCCGGGGCCGGCGCGCCCCGGGGGGCGTGTCGCGCGGCCGCCGCACAGGGCGTGCCGCTCCTTCCACCGTACTGCGCGAAGAGGCCCTGTGGCGGCTCTGACCAGGGCGAATTCCGGAATCGGGCACCCTCGGGCACGCGTCGGCACCGGCGGTCAGCCCAGCGTCATGTGGAGCAGCCCGGCGGTGCCGACGGTGAGGATGAGGACACGCAGGGCGACCGGCCGCAGGCGCTGGGCCGCGCGGGCGCCGAGGGGGGCGCCGGCGGTGGCCCCGGCCGCGATCAGCAGGGCGGCCCGCCAGTCGATGTCGGCGGTGACCAGGAAGAAGGCGGCGGCGACCGCGTTGACCTGGGCGACCAGTACGTTCTTGAGCGCGTTGACGCGCTGGAGCGACGCGTCGAGCAGGGCGCCGGACAGGGCGACGTAGAGGATGCCCTGCCCGGCGGAGAAGTAGCCCCCGTAGACGCTGGCCAGCGCGAGGCCGGCGCGGAGCGGGAGGCCGCCGCCGGGGCGGACGAGGCGGCCGCGCAGGGCACGGGTCAGCAGCGGCTGCGCCGCGATCAGCAGCAGGGCGAGTCCCACCAGGACGGGTACCACGGCGGCGAAGACCCCGGGCGGCAGCACCATCAGCAGGGCGGCCCCGCAGAGTCCGCCGAGGGCGGCGCTGACGCAGAGCGGGACGAGCAGGGGGCGCTGTCCGGTCAGTTCACGGCGGTAGGCGAAGGCGCCGCTGACGGAGCCGGGGATGAGGCCGAGCGCGTTGGAGACGGTGGCGGTGACCGGGGGCAGCCCGGTGGCGAGCAGGACGGGGAAGGTGACGAGGGTGCCGGAGCCGACCGCCGTGTTGAGCGCACCGCCCGCGAACCCGGCCACGAGCACGGCGAGCGCCTCCCAGAGCGTCACCGGGCCACCTCGCCGGCCCGAACCGGACCGGGTCCGCCGGACATGGGGGGCGCCGGGCAGCGGAACCGGCCGGTGGGGTGGGGCTGTCGGGACATGGGGCGACGGTACGCCCGGGTCGTTTCGGCGGCCGGCGAACCGTGGCGGCGGCCCGTTCGGCCCGCCTCAGACGAGGGCCGGCCCGGTGAGCCGGGAGCGTCCCCGGCTCCCGCTCACCGGGCCGCACCAGCCGCGCCGCGGTCACCGCGCTGACGTACCGCGCGGTCGACCGGGCCGGCCAGGTGCGGTGCGCCGTCGAGCCGGACCACCGGCAGGACGGGCGCGTACCTGAACTCCTCGGCCGCCTCGGCCCGGGCGAGGACGGCGCGGTGCCCGTCGGCCCCGGCGGCCACCAGCAGGTGCCCGGCCTGCGGCGGCCGGGGCCGGCGCCCGGGCAGGTGCCCAGCAGCACCTCGCCCAGGAACGGGCCCCGTAGCGGTGGGGGCGCGGGCCACTGGTGGCGCAGTCGAAGACCGCCTCCGCCCGCTGCCCGGCCGGCCGCCCGCCGGCTCCGCCACGGTCAGCCGGGCGCCTCCCCCGTCTCCCCGCCCGCCTCGACGCACCACCCGGCCCCCGTAGCGGTGGTGACGCGAGCCGCTGGTGGCGCAGTCGAGACCGCCTCCGCCCGCTGCCCGGCCGGCCGCTCGACGCACCACCCGGCCCCCGTCCCGCCCGAAGCTGCTCTCACGGCGCGCCTCCCGCCTCCGCCTCGCCGGTCTCGCAGGTCTCGCAGGTCTCGCAGGTCTCGTGGAGGGGGATGCCCGCGCCCCTCCCCCGCCATTCGCAGATGCCGGCCGATCGACGCGACACCGCGGCAGATCCGGTGGGTTGGGCGCACAGCGGCCCGCAACCGCACGCTTCGCCGCCTCTCACTCCCTTGTCGCCCCGCCTACCGTCCGGTACCTTCCCCCGGCCGGGCGGACGAGCGGGAAGAGGCGGGGCGATGGAGCAGGCGGCGGGACGGCGTACGGCACTGGTGACAGGGGCCTCCTCGGGCATCGGGGCGGCGGTCGCCGCCCTGCTGGTGGAGCGCGGGTACCGGGTACTGGGCACCAGCCGGGACCCCGGACGGATCACGGAACCGGTCCCCGGCGTCACCTACCTGGCGCTCGACCTCGCCGACGACGCCTCCGTCCTGGCCTGCGCCACCGCCGCCGGGCCGGTGGACGTGCTGGTCAACAACGCCGGCGAGAGCCAGAGCGGCCCGCTGGAGGAACTGCCGCCCGAGGCGCTGGAGCGCCTCTTCCGGGTCAACGTCCTCGGCGCCGTCCGCCTCACCCAGCTCCTGCTGCCCGCCATGCGCGAGCGCCGCGCTGGCCGCATCGTCATGGTCGGCTCCATGCTGGCCAGTTTCCCGCTGGCCTACCGCTCCTCCTACGTCGCCTCCAAGGCGGCCCTGAAGGGCTTCGCCGACGCCGCCCGGCGCGAGGTCGCCCCGTACGGCATCGGCATGAGCACCGTGGAGCCCGGATCGATCGCCACCGGGATCAGCGAACGGCGCACCGAGTACCTCGCCGACCACTCGCCGTACCGCGACGAGTACGCGACGATGCTGCGCCACCTCGACGCCAACGAGGCCGCCGGGATCTCCGCCGGGAAGGTGGCCGCGACCGTGCTGCGCGCGATCGAGGCCGAGCGCCCCCGCCCGCTCTACGCCGTCGGCAGCAACGCCCCGCTCGTCCTCGTCCTGCGCCGGCTGCTGCCGCGCGCGGCCGTGCTGCGGATGGTGGCCCGCAAGCACGGGCTCGCCTGAACGCGGCCCCCACCTGCGGCTCCACCACATGCGGGTCCGCGCGGCCGGGGTGACCATGGTCCGCATGGAGAAGACACTGCGGCTCGCGCAGGAGCCCGGGGCCGACGCGCTGCTCAGCAGGAGTCCGCTGGCGGACCTGATCGGGATGCTGCTGGACCAGCAGGTGCCGATGGAATGGGCGTTCAGCGGGCCGCACACCATCGCCCGGCGGCTGGGTACGGACGATCTCGACGCGCACGAGATCGCCGCCCACGACCCGGACGAGTTCGCCGCGCTGCTCTCCGCCAAACCGGCCGTGCACCGGTATCCGGGGTCGATGGCCCGCCGGGTCCAGCAGCTCTGCCAGTACCTCGTCGACCACTACGACGGCGACGCCGAGGCGCTGTGGCGCGACGTCGCCGACGGCGGCGAACTGCTCGGCCGGCTCAAGGCACTGCCCGGCTTCGGCCCCCAGAAGGCGCAGATCTTCCTCGCCCTGCTCGGCAAGCAACTGGACGTGCGCCCGCCCGGCTGGCGGGAGGCCGCCGGGGTCTACGGCGAGGAGCACGCCTACCGCTCGGTCGCCGACATCACGGGGCCCGAGTCGCTGGCCCGGGTGCGGGCCCACAAGCAGGAGATGAAGCGGGCGGCGAAGGCCGCCGGGGACGACGGGTCCTGAGCCCGCCCCGCGCTGTCCGGCGGCCGGCGGACCGACCCGGCGAAACCCGCCCATCCCGACGAGGTCCCCTTCCGCCGGGTGGCGTGAATCGCTAGGTTCCCCACCAGCCGCGTTGAACACCCGCTCGCTTCTCGTTCAACTCTGCCAACTCCCGCCTCAGGCGGGGATGTTCACACCGGAAACTGGGGAGGGAACCCTGTGAAGGCAGTGTCTCGCAGAACCATGGCCACGCTCGCGGCCACCGCGCTCGCCACACCGCTGCTGCTCGGCGCGGCACCCGGCCACGGCCACGGCCACGGGCCGGGCCACGGCCACAAGCCCTCGGCCCCGGCCGAGGACGGCGCCGCGCTCGCCCGTGAGCTGGTCAAGGACTCCTCCGCGCGCGACGCCCACCGTCACCTGCGCAAGCTCCAGTCGATCGCCGACCGCAACGACGGCCACCGCGCGGCGGGCTCGCCCGGCCACGAGGCGTCCGCCGCGTACATCGAGAAGCTGATGCGCAAGGCCGGCTACGAGGTCAGCCGGCAGACCTTCTCCTTCACCTACACCGAGACCCTCGCCCAGCAGCTCTCCGTCGTCTCGCCCACCGAGCGGGACGTCGCCGTGCACGCGATGACGTACACCGCCTCCACCCCCGAGGGCGGCCTGGAGGCGCCCCTGGTCGACACCCCGGCCGACGCCGGCGGCGCCCCCGGCTGCGCCGCCTCGGACTACGCCGCCGAGGTCAGGGACGCCGTGGCGCTGATCGAGCGGGGCGGCTGCTCCTTCGCCGAGAAGCAGGCGGCCGCCGCCGAGGCGGGCGCGGTCGGCGCGATCATCTACAACAACACCGAGGGCGCCCTCTCCGGCACGCTCGGCGAGGCCGGGGCGGGCCGCATCCCGACCGGCGGGGTCACCCAGGCCGAGGGCAGGGCGCTGGCCGCCGAGGCCGGCAAGGGCGAGGTGAAGGTCTCCCTGGAGATCCGCCAGCTCCAGGAGGAGCGCGAGACCGACAACCTCCTCGCCGAGACCCGGAGCGGCTCCGCCGACCGGGCCGTCATGCTCGGCGCCCACCTCGACTCGGTCACCGAGGGCGCCGGCATCAACGACAACGGCTCCGGCTCGGCCGGGCTGGTCGAGGTCGCCCTCAACCTCGCCGACGAGATCGGCCAGGACCGTCCCGGCAAGCACCACAAGGCCCCACAGCCGCGCAACAAGGTCCGGTTCGCCTGGTGGTCGGCGGAGGAGAACGGCCTGCTCGGCTCGGAGCACTACGTCGCCGGACTCTCCGAGAAGCAGCGCGGGCAGATCCCCGCCTACCTCAACTTCGACATGATCGCCTCGCCCAACGCCGCCCAGTTCGTCTTCGACGGCGACGACTCCGACGGGGAGGGCGAGGGACCGGGCCCGGAGGGCTCCGCCCAGATCGAGCGGGACATCACCGCCTTCCTCGACCGCCGGGGCGAGCCGCACGAGGGCACCGACTTCGACGGCCGCTCCGACTACGGTCCCTTCGTCGAGGCCGGCATCCCGTCGGGCGGCACCTTCACCGGCGCCGAGGGCCTCAAGACCGAGGAGCAGGCCAAGCGGTACGGCGGCACGGCCGGCGAGGCGTACGACCCCTGCTACCACTCTGCCTGCGACGACCTGAAGAACATCTCGATGAAGGCGTTCGACACCAACATCGACGTCATCGCGCACGCCGTCGGCACCTACGCCCACGATCTCTCGTCCCTCTCCCGGCCGGCCGGCTCCAAGGCGGCTCCCCAGGCCGAGCGGCACCGCGCCGAGGGCGGCGGGCACGGCCACCACCACGGCCTGACGGAGTAGCTCCGCCGCCGCCGCTGCCTCCCACCGGGACGGCACGGGGGCACCGATCAGGACAGTCACGCCCAATTGCGACGGGGCCCGCACCGCGAGGCTGCGGGCCCCCACCCCGGCCCGGTAGGCTTTCCGTGTGATCTTCAAGCGCATCGGAAACGGCCGGCCGTACCCCGACCACGGCCGGGAATCCACCCGCCAGTGGGCGGACGTGGCCCCGCGCCCGGTCCGCCTCGATCAGCTCGTGACGACCAAGGGCCAGCTCGACCTGGAGACCCTCCTCGCCGAGGACTCGACCTTCTACGGCGACCTCTTCGCCCACGTGGTGAAGTGGCGGGGCGACCTCTACCTGGAGGACGGCCTGCACCGCGCCGTGCGCGCCGCGCTCCAGCAGCGCCAGGTCCTCCACGCCCGCGTCCTCGAACTGGACTGAGCGGACCGGCGTGACCGGCGCCCCGCGCCCGCTCCCGGCGGAGCGTCGCGCGGAGTGCCGTCCCGCCTCCGGCCCGACCACGGAGGCGACCGTTCCGCATCCACTCACGACCGAATGGGCCCTTTTCCCACCGGTCGGGACCAAGCGGTAGATCCTTTAGTAGGCATTGCCCCAGGGCCGCACTACGCTGCGCCTCATGAGCATGCTCACTCCCCCCGGCATGGGCGGCAAGTACCGCATCACGGGGGACAAGTATCCCCGCATGCGCCGTACGGGCGGCCGCCGCAAGCTGGTCCTGGCGGCCACCGGCGGCGTGCTGGCCCTCGGACTCGTCGGCTGGGGGACGTTCCAGCTCGTCGACGTCTTCTCCGGCGGCGGCTCCACCGCCACGGCGGCGGGGGCCACCGACTGCCCCCGGCCCGCCCCCAGCGCGTCCCCCGCCACGGTCGAGCCCCTCCCCGCCCCGGGCGAGATCAAGGTCAACGTCCTCAACGCCACCGAGCGCGGCGGCCTCGCCAAGAAGACCGCCGACGCCCTCAAGAAGCGCGGCTTCGCCATCGGCGAGGTCGGCAACGCCACCGAGGAGTACGACAAGAAGGTCAAGGGCAGCGCCCTGCTGCTCGGCGCGGCCGACGCCCTCGACGGCGCCTTCCCGGTTCTCGCCACCCAGGTCGGCGGGGCGAGGCACAAGGTCGAGACCCCGGCCGGGAGCACGCCCGCGAAGGCGGACGCCGCCGAGGCCGACGGCGACCAGCCGGCCGGCCCCAAGGGCCCCCGCAAGCCGAACGAAGTGGACCTGATCATCGGCGACGGCTTCGAGAAGCTGGCCCCCGAGGCCGCCGCCACCGGCGCCCTCAAGGCCCTCAACGCCCCGAAGCCCTCCCCGTCACCCTCGCCGGGCGGCCGCTGCTGACCCGCCGCCTCCGGCACACGACCGCACCCCCGGACCGTCCTCACGGACCCGGGGGCGCGGTCGTACCGGTATGCGGATGCGTCAGTCGGCCTGGCCGTACATGCGGTCCCCGGCGTCGCCGAGGCCCGGGATGATGTAGCCGTCCTCGTTGAGCCGCTCGTCGACGGAGGCGGTGACCACGGTGACCGGGGTCCCCTCCAGCTCGCGCTCCATGATCTCGACGCCCTCGGGCGCGGCCAGCAGCACCACGGCGGTGATGTCGTCGGCGCCGCGCCGGATCATCTCCTTGATGGCGGCGACCAGGGTGCCGCCGGTGGCCAGCATCGGGTCGAGGACGTAGACCTGCCGGCCGGTGAGGTCCTCCGGCATCCGCGCGGCGTACGTCGACGCCTGGAGGGTCGACTCGTCGCGGATCATGCCGAGGAAGCCGACCTCGGCGGTGGGCAGCAGCCGCACCATGCCGTCGAGCATGCCGAGCCCGGCCCGCAGGATCGGCACCACCAGCGGACGCGGATGCGAGAGCTTCACGCCGGTCGTCCGCGCGACCGGGGTGTCGATGTCCACCTGCTCGGTGCGCACGTCCCGCGTCGCCTCGTACGCGAGCAGGGTGACCAGCTCATCCGCCAGACGACGGAAAGTGGGGGAATCGGTGCGCTTGTCGCGCAGCGTGGTGAGCTTGTGCGCCACCAGAGGGTGGTCGACGACGTGTATCCGCATGCCGTCCACAGTAACGGGCAGGTCGGAGCGGGCCTCCCCGCGATGGCATCGACACGGCACGCCGGGGGAAAGTGGAGGAAAGCTCCGCGGACCGCGCGGAGGCGTGAACAGCCCGAGGATGGTGGCCTGATGCCGGAACCGGCCGGTCGTCGCACGGAGAGCGGGAACGCCCGTGACCGGGGCGGTGTGCCTGACGCCACCCCTGGACCCGCCGACTTCGCCGACGGCGTCGAGGAGGAGGGAGCCGCCCGGGAGGAGGGGCTGCCCCGGCGCCGCGCCCGCGCCCGGCTGCGTGAGCGCGCCCTCGAACGCGCCCGGGAGCACGCCCCCGGCACCGCCCGCGAGACCGAGACCGGCCCGACGGGCCGCCGCGGACGGGCCACGGGCGCTCCGGACGCGGACGCCGCCCCCGGGGCGCCCGAGGCCTCCGGCGGGTCCGAGGCCGAGACCGACGCCGAGCGGCGCCGGCGGCGGGCCCAGTTCCTCCGCGAGCTGACCGAGGCCAAGGAACTGCGCGCCCGGGTCCAGCCGCGCCGCGCCCGCGCCGCCCGGATGCGCCAGCAGATGCGGATGCGTACGTTCCGCTGGTGACGGCGCCCGCACCGGCCACCCGCGCCCCGCCCGCCCCGAGCACCCCACCGGCCCGGCACACGCCGCGCCGCACCCTCTCGGGTGGCCCCGCGCGCCCCTCGGACGCCCCCGATCCACCCCGCCGGAGGCGCGACGCGCACGCGGCGCGCGGAAGACCTCACCTGAGCGGTTCCTTTCTGCCACGATTCGATGGGCGGGCCACCCCGCCTGCCTCCGCCGGAGGAACCGCCGACCGGCACACCTAGGACAGTGGGAGAGTCACGGTGTACTTCGCCGCACTGCTCGCGCGCACCGAAGTCGGGTGGGAAGCGAGCGACACAGACCTCGACGACGTGGAAACCCTGTCGGACCTCACCGATCTGGCCCGCGAGGCCACGACGGACGACGACACGGTCTTGGCCTACATCGAGCAGGAGGACACGTGGTTCGGCATCGTCCGGGTGGACGGTGAGGACGACCCGCGGATCTACGTCTCCGACGCCGCCGCGGCCGCCCGCAGCTCGTACGGGGAGATGCTGCTCACCGACGAACTGCTCGGCCGCACCCCCGAGGACGACGACGTCCTCGCCGGCCTCGACCTCGACGGCACGGAGGAGGGCGAGCCCTACCGCGAGGACCAGGACGACGACACCTACGACTCCGGCGCCGACCAGGGCGTCGCCGGGCCCCTCGGCGACAGCGCGCTCCTCGCCGACCTCGGCGTCGGCGAACGCGCGCTGCACGCCCTGCGCCCCGGCGACGCCCTGAACGAGATCGCCGACGTGCTCGGCGCCGCCGAAGTGCTGGAAGCGGTCCGCTGAGCGCCCCGGCCCGCCGCGGCCGACCTGCCCCGGGCGGGTACGCGGCCGGGCCGGTAGGTTCCGAGTGTGAACAACACGCGCCCGGGGCCCGCCGGTCCGGCCGGACCCGCCCCCGACCCCGTCCGCACCCCCTGGGAGCCCGCCATGCGGCAGGCACTCGCCGAGGCCCAGCGGGCGGGACGCGGCGGCGACGTCCCCGTGGGCGCCGTCGTCCTCGACCCGGCGGGCCACCTGCTCGCCGCCGCCCACAACGAACGCGAGGCGGGCGGGGACCCGACGGCGCACGCCGAGATCCTCGCGCTGCGCCGGGCCGCCGCCCGCGCGGGCCAGTGGCGGCTGACCGACTGCACCCTGGTCGTCACCCTGGAGCCGTGCACCATGTGCGCGGGCGCCGCCGTCCACGCCCGCGTGGACCGCGTCGTCTACGGCGCCCGGGACGAGAAGGCCGGAGCCGCGGGCTCCCTCTGGGACGTGGTCCGCGACCGCCGCCTCAACCACCGCCCCGAGGTGATCGAGGGCGTCCTGGCCGCCGACTGCGCCGCCCTCCTCACCGAGTTCTTCCGCGCCCGCTGACCTTCCGCCCTCCGCGTCCGGGGCACGGATTTCGGCCCACGGCCCCCGATGGTCTAAGCTCTCTCTCGGTAGCGTGTCCGAGCGGCCGAAGGAGCTCGCCTCGAAAGCGAGTGTGGCGCAAGTCACCGTGGGTTCAAATCCCACCGCTACCGCTGACGACGTCCCCCACCCGTGAGAACGGGTGGGGGACGTTCTGCTTCCCGGGCAGCGGTCGCCGCCGCCCCCGCCGAGTGAGGGTCGGAGGGAGCGGCGACGGGGGAGGAGGCCGCCCCCTCCGGCGGGAACGGGCCCGGTTGTCCACGCGTACGGGCGGTGCCCGCGTCGTGGACCCCGCAGTCCGGGCCCGTCCCGGCCCGGCGGACTCCTGCCGGCCGCCGGGCTCGCACCCATGCTGCGCGCCCCCGCCGCCGGCCGGACAGCGGCGAACGACCCCACTCGGGGGGCCATTGGTCCCACGAACCTCGGACGACTCACCGGCCACCGGTCGGATCATCGCGTTAAACTTCCGCGACCCGCCGCACCGACGACCAGTCGGGTGGCGGAACCGGGACAGCCGTCAGGGCCGTCCCCGCAACGGGAGCCGGACGCCAGGGGAGGCGGCAGGGGTGGTGCAGGCCAAGAAGGTCGCGCTGTACGTGGTGGTGGTCTTCGTGCTGTACGTGATCATCACCGACCCCGAGACGGCGGGCGGATACGTCGAGCTCGGTTTCGAGGGTGTCTCCAACGCCGCGTCGGCGGTCGGCGACTTCATGACCTGGGTCGCCAACGGCGGAAATTCCTGATCCGGCCCCTTCCCGGACGCCGCCCGCGCGGCATCACCCCCGAGTGGCGGCGGCCATCCGGAGGCTGTACGCCTCCCCTGCCCCCCGGACGCCGCGTCGCGCGCGCTGCGCGCCCCGGCGCGCACCCCGGGCTCGTACACTCCGCACACGCCCGGCACGCCTCAGCACGTTTGTCACGGTTGTGCCAACTTGCCCCTCAACACGGCTTTATACGGTGCTTGCACACAGTGCGTCCGTCTTGTGATGCTATGACCGCTTTTGACGGATAGTTGACGATCAAGGGGTGGCGTTGCCCGTGCCGGCCAGAACCGCGCCTCACGCACCGCCCCAGGACGGTCCCGGCCCCGGCGGCGCGAACACCGTGCCCGGCGCCGGAGCCGCCCCGGGTGCCGAAACCGTGCCCGGCTCCGGGCCGGGGCCGGGGCGGGCGCCGCGCAGCGCGCCGTTCCGGCCGGGGCGGGCCTCCGACCCGGCCGCCCGCAAACGGGGCGCGGACACCCGCGCGCTGACCCAGCTCCTCTTCTCGCAGCTCAAGGAGCTGGAGCCGGGCACCGCCGAGCACGGCAGGGTCCGCAGCGCCCTCATCGAGGCCAACCTGCCCCTGGTCCGGTACGCCGCGGCCCGCTTCCGCAGCCGGAACGAGCCGATGGAGGACGTGGTCCAGGTCGGCACCATCGGCCTGATCAACGCCATCGACCGGTTCGACCCGGACCGGGGCGTGCAGTTCCCGACCTTCGCGATGCCGACGGTGGTCGGCGAGATCAAGCGGTACTTCCGGGACAACGTCCGCACCGTGCACGTACCGCGCCGGCTGCACGAGTTGTGGGTACAGGTCACCAGCGCCACCGAGGACCTCACCACGGCCCACGGCCGCTCCCCGACCACCGCCGAGATCGCCGAGCGGCTGCGGATCAGCGAGGACGAGGTGCTCGCCTGCATCGAGGCGGGCCGCTCGTACCACGCGACCTCGCTGGAGGCGGCCCAGGAGGGCGACGGGCTGCCCGGCCTGCTCGACCGCCTCGGCTACGAGGACCCCGCGCTCGACGGCGTGGAACACCGCGACCTCGTCCGCCACCTGCTGGTCCAGCTGCCCGAACGCGAGCAGCGCATCCTGCTGCTGCGCTACTACAGCAACCTGACACAGTCCCAGATCAGCGCCGAACTCGGTGTCTCGCAGATGCACGTCTCCCGTTTGCTGGCCCGGAGCTTCGCGCGGCTGAGATCCGCAAACAGAATCGAGCCCTAACCGGAACGGGTCGACTCGATTCACGGCCCCGACTGCGCGAAAACCCCTCACACCCCCTGTTTCCGGGGCCAACTCCCCCGTTTTTTGTCGACTTACCGCTACAGCGTGTTGCCGACATGTGACATTCTGCGGGAACGGCGTTTGCCGCAGGCTCACCGCCGGTATTCAGGTGGAGGCTGCGTTCCTCGGACGAGGGCGTCGCCGCGACCGTCCGCGACCTCAAGGGGGTGGCATGTCCGCAGAACAGGGCAGCTCGAAGGTGCTCACGCTCAGCAAGAGTGCCCCCGGTGTGCTCGACCGTGCGGAATTCCCGCATGTCCTGCCGCCGGAGACGACCCGTCAGGAAGACGCGCTCCGGCCCACGGCCCCGCCGCGGGCCGCCCACCCGGCCGGACCCCCCGGCGCCGCGGACACCGTCACGCCGCTCCCGGAGGCAGGCGAGGTGGCCGCGGCCGACCTCCCCGAGCCCTCGGGGGCGCTCGACACCCGCACCCTCTCCCGCTCCCTCTTCCTGCGCCTGCGCGAGCTGTCGGCGGAGGGCTCCGGCAAGGAGAGCCCCGAGCGGGCGTACGTCCGCGACACCCTCATCGAGCTGAACCTCCCCCTCGTCCGGTACGCGGCGGCCCGCTTCCGCAGCCGGAACGAGCCGATGGAGGACATCGTCCAGGTCGGCACCATCGGCCTGATCAAGGCGATCGACCGGTTCGACTGCGAGCGCGGGGTGGAGTTCCCGACCTTCGCGATGCCGACGGTGATCGGCGAGATCAAGCGGTTCTTCCGGGACACCAGCTGGTCGGTGCGGGTACCGCGCCGCCTCCAGGAGCTCCGGCTCGCGCTCACCAAGACCAGCGACGAGCTGGCGCAGAAGCTCGACCGCTCCCCGACCGTGCCCGAGCTGGCGCAGGCACTCGGCGTCTCGGAGGAGGACGTGGTCGACGGCCTGGCCGTGGGCAACGCCTACACCGCCTCCTCGCTCGACTCCCCGGCCCCCGAGGACGACGGCGGCGAGGGCTCCCTCGCGGACCGCCTCGGCTACGAGGACACGGCGCTGGAGGGCGTGGAGTACCGCGAGTCGCTGAAGCCGCTGCTGGCCAAGCTCCCCCCGCGCGAGCGCCGGATCATCATGCTCCGCTTCTTCGCCAACATGACCCAGTCGCAGATCGGCGAGGAGGTCGGCATCTCCCAGATGCACGTCTCCCGCCTCCTCACCCGCACCCTGGCCCAGCTCCGCGAGGGCCTGATCGCGGACTGACCGCGCCGGCGCCCCCCGTGCAGGGCGCCCCGCTCCCGGCGGCCGGCCGCACGCCCGTCCAGGCGTGCGGCCGGCCGCCGCCGCGTGTACGGCCCCGCCCGGACACGAAGAAGCGCGCCCCTCGCGAAGAGGGACGCGCGTCCGTCACCGGCCCGCCGGGACGAGCCGGCTCCGCGTGCCGAGGGGCGGCTCGCCGTCGACACCCGGCGCGCGCGGGCGCGCGGCGGGTGAGCACGTCGGTTGCCCGACAGCGACGAGTGACGCCCCGGCGGTGAGCCGGGCTCCGGCAGAGCGGTGTGCGGCGCCCCGGTGGTGAGCGGGGCACCGGAGAATCAGGCGAAGGCGAGCCAGCCCACGGCGGCGAGGACCGCCACCACGGCGATCACCCCGACGATCAGGCCGACCCGGGGGCCGGAGGACTGGGCGGCCTGCGTCTGCTGTCCGGCGGGGCCGGGCTCGTCGACGAAAGCGCGGAACATCTGCGTACTGCCGGCCGGGTCGTGACCTTGGGGACCCTGCGGCGACTGGGGGTTGTGTGCCATGGGCCAGGACACTAGCGAATGCGGCCCGCCCGCCCAACCCTCGGGGGATGCGGGCCGGTTCGCCCGGTCCGTCGCACCCGCTCGCGGGGTCCGCGCCGCCGGCGGCGCACACGCGGAGGGGTGGGTTGACCACCTCCGCGCTTCCCGCGTGCCCACGGGCGGGAGGGGCGGCGCAGGGGCGCGCGGCGGCCGGCCGGGGGCTTTACCGAACACCTTCGTGCTTTACGCCCGCACCCCCAGAGCTTTGCCGACTCTTTAGCGCGATTGCCCCAGTTTCGTTTGCCTGCGGCAACCATCCAGTTCTATCGTTGCCCTAAGCAACAAACAGGAGAGGCCGATGGCTGCTCAGTCCCAGTACGAGCAACTGGCCCGTCAGCTCAGCGCCATCGGAGCGGTGAAACGAGGACTCGCCCGCGTTCTGCCCTACGACTGCCCGCCCGGTTCCATCGCGGTACTCAATCTGCTCGACCTGCACGGTGAGATGCGGATGAGCCGGATGGCCGAGCTGCTGGCCGTCGACATGTCGGTCACCAGCCGCCATGTGGCGCACGTCGCGGACCGCGGCTGGCTCGACCGGTCCCCGGACCCGTCGGACCGCCGGTCCCGGATCCTCCGTCTCACGCCCGAGGGCAAGCTCCTGCTGACCGAGCTGTCCGAGCGTTACGTCAGAGCGCTCGGCCACTACATGGAGAACTGGTCGGACGAGGAAGTCGACCAGCTCATCTCGCTCCTCGGCCGCCTGCGCCAGGACTTCGGCGACTGCCGCTCGATCCCGAGCCGGCTCACCGACGATCCCGCGCCGGCGCCGAGCGACCAGCCGACCGCCCGTACCTCCTCGCTCTAGGACGCGCGGGCGTCGGGCCGGTCCGGCCGCCACGGCGGTGGGGACCGGCCCGCCGTCCGTGTCCGTCCGGACGGGGGACGTACATCCGCGCACGATGTAAGAGAAGGATTTTCATGGCAACAACCACGCCGGAAGGTGTGCGGGGCAGCCATGCCGCCAAGCACGGCGGCGCCGCCGCGGCGTCGGCCGGGGCGCCCATGTCGCACCGGCAGATCATGGAGGCGCTCTCCGGGCTGCTGCTCGGCATGTTCGCCGCGATCATCTCGTCGACGATCGTCTCCAACGCCCTGCCCAGGATCATCGGAGACCTGGGCGGCGGGCAGAGCGCGTACACCTGGGTCGTCACCGCCTCGCTGCTGACCATGACGGCCTCCACGCCGCTGTGGGGCAAGCTCGCGGACCTCTACAACAAGAAGGCCCTGGTCCAGATAGCCCTGGTCATCTTCGCGATCGGCTCGATCGTCGCGGGGCTGTCGCAGGACCCGGCCATGCTCATCGCCTGCCGGGCCGTGCAGGGCATCGGCGCGGGCGGTCTGGCCGCGCTGGCCCAGATCATCATGGCCGCCATGATCGCGCCGCGTGAGCGCGGCCGGTACAGCGGCTACCTCGGCGCCACCTTCGCCGTGGCCACCGTCGGCGGCCCGCTGCTCGGCGGCGTCATCACCGACACCTCGTGGCTCGGCTGGCGCTGGTGCTTCTACGTGGGCGTGCCCTTCGCCCTGATAGCCCTGGTCGTGCTCCAGAAGACCCTGAAGCTGCCCGTGGTCAAGCGGGAGGTGAAGGTCGACTGGCTGGGCGCGTTCTTCGTGGTCGCCTCGGTCTGCCTGCTGCTGATCTGGGTGACCTTCGCCGGGGACAAGTACGACTGGATGTCGTGGCAGACCGGTGTCATGGTCGGCGGCTCCGTCGTGCTGGCCCTGATCTTCGTCCTGGTGGAGTCGAAGGCCGCCGAGCCGATCATGCCGCTGCGCCTCTTCCGCAACCGCACGATCACCCTGGCCTCGCTGGCCTCGCTCTTCGTCGGTATCGCGATGTTCTCCGGCACCGTCTTCTTCAGCCAGTACTTCCAGCTGGCGCGCGGCGAGTCGCCGACGATGTCGGGCGTCATGACGATCCCGATGATCGCGGGCATCTTCGTCTCCTCCACCGCCTCCGGCATCATCATCACCAAGAACGGCCGCTGGAAGGCGTGGCTGGTCTCCGGCGCGGTGCTGCTCACCGCGGGCCTCGGCCTGCTGGGCTCGATCCGCTACGACACCCCGTACTGGCACATCGCGCTCTTCATGGCGCTGATGGGTCTGGGCGTCGGCATGATGATGCAGAACCTCGTGCTCTGCACCCAGAACCAGGTGGCCCCCTCGGACCTCGGTTCCGCCAGCTCCGTCGTCACCTTCTTCCGCTCCCTCGGCGGCGCGGTCGGCGTCTCGGCGCTCGGCGCGGTCATGGCGACCAGGATCAGCGACTACGTCAAGGACGGCCTCACCGGACTGGGCCCGAAGGCCGCCGCGGCGGCCCAGCAGGGCGGCGGCTCCAGCGGCGGCTTCCCCGACCTGGACGCCATGCCGGCCCCGATCCGGACCGTCTTCGAGTCGGCCTACGGCCACGGTGTCGCGGACGTCTTCCTGATCGGCGCCCCGATCGCGGCCCTCGCCCTGATCGCCGCCCTCTTCATCAAGGAGGTCCCGCTGCGGACCCAGGGCGCGCTCGCCCAGGCGGAGAGCGAGAAGACCGCTCCGGTCCCGGCCGCCGCCGAGGCGCGCGTCCCGGCCGCCGTCGGTGCCGCCACCCCGGCGGCGACCGCCGCCACCCAGCAGTTCGGCGCGGTCCCGGCCGCCGCGAACGGCGGGGGGACCACCGTCCACGGCTCGGTCCGGGGCGCGGAGAACACGCCGGTGGCGCACGCCACCGTCACGCTGATCTCGCTCGGCGGCCGCCAGCTCGGCCGCGCGGTCGCCCAGGGCGACGGCTCCTACGCGCTGGACGCGCCCGAGCCCGGCAGCTACGTGCTGATCGCCTCGGCCGACGGCTTCCAGCCGCAGGCGTCCACCGTGGTCGTCGGCGAGCAGTCGCTCGGCTACGACATCCTGCTCAGCGGGACGAGCGGCCTGACCGGAGCGGTGCGTACCGAGGCCGGTGCCCCGGTCGCCGGGGCGATGGTCATCGTCACCGACGTGCGCGGCGACGTGCTGGCCACCGGAGCCAGTGACGAGACGGGCGCCTTCGCCTTCACCGAGCTGGTGCCCGGTCCCGTGACGGTCGCGGTCAACGCCGAGGGCCACCGCCCGGCGGCGCTCCCGGTCGAGATCGGCGCCACCGGCGTCACCCACGTCGAGGTCGCCCTGCACACCGGCGCCCGCGTCCAGGGCGTCGTCCGGGCCGCGGACGGCCCGCTGGCCGGGGTGCGGGTCACCCTGGTCGACGCCGCGGGGAACGTGGTCGCCACCCGCACCACCGCCGAGGACGGGGCCTACGGCTTCGCCGACCTGGACGGCGGCGAGTACACCGTGATCGCGACCGGCTACCCGCCGGTGGCCACCGCGGTCGTCCTCAACGGGCCCGGCACCGACGGGCACGACATCGAGCTCGCCCACCCCGGCGAGTGACGCTCCGCGCCCGGCGCCCTCCCCCGCGAGCGGCGCCGGGCGCGGCCACAGGCCACGGGCCCGGCCGGCGCACCCAGCGGAGGCGCCGGACGGCGGCCCCGTGGAAGGGCCCCGGACAGGCGGTGGACCGGCAGGGGACGGCCGGCCCACCGCGTCCGGGGCCCGTCGCTCTGCCGGCCCCGGCGACGCGGCGCGGGTCCACCCGTACGGGTCGCCTCGGGGCGAAAGGGGTGTCCGGGGCGAACCGTTTCGGTACGGAGGAGTCGTGCGCGGGCCGGGGCGGCACCCGTGCGGGCTCCGGCCGGCGAGGGCCCCGGGCGGCGGGAGAATGGCGCCGCGGGGGCCGGGGGCCGGGGCGGGGCGCGGACGGGGACACGGGCGGCTCGGCCGTCCGCACACAGGGACTTCCCGCCCTCCGACCGCCGGGCACGGGCCCGGGCGGCCGGGGGCGGACACAGGCATCGGACGGCTGTCGCCGAGCGCGGCGGCCGGGGGAGGCGGGACGGGCGGCGCCCGGACCGGCTCCCCGCACCGGAACAGCGGAACTGCGCAAGGAGAGAGACGGCATGGGACTCACCGCACGGATTCGGACCCGCGACGGATGGGGAGTGCCCCACGCCGTGGTCACCGTCACCGACATGACCGGCCGGCAGGTCATCCGCGCCGACGCCGACGCCGACGGCGTGGTCGAGGAGGCGGCCGAGCTGGCGCCCGGCCCGTACACGGTCATCGTCACGGCGGTCGGCTACGGCCCGTCGGCCTCCACCGCGCTGGTCGGCGCGGGCGGCCGGGCCGACGCGGGCACGGTGGTGCTGACCCGGCAGGGCGGTACGGAACTGCCCGCGCCCGGTACCTGGACGGTCGACCCGGCGCACTCGACGGTCGGCGCGGTCGCCCAGCACCTGGGGATCTCCAGCGTGCGAGGCCGGTTCACCGACTTCACCGCCCGCATCGAGATCGGCGGGGACGACGGCTGGTCCACGTCCCGTGTGGAAGCCGTCATCCAGGCCGCCTCGATCGACACCGGCAACCAGATGCGCGACGGTCATCTGAAGTCCCCCGACTTCCTCGACGTGGTCAACTACCCGCAGCTCACCTACCTCAGCTCCGGCATCTCCCTCGCGGGCGAGGACCGCTGGACCGTCCACGGCGACCTGCGGATGCACGGCGTCTCCCGCCCCGTCGACCTCGACCTGCGCTACCTCGGCACCGGCTCCGACCCCTGGGGCGGCACCCGCGCCGCCTTCAGCGCCACGGCCGAACTGCGCCGCGACGACTTCGCGATGCACTACAACCAGGTCATCCAGGCGGGGATCTCGGCGATCGGCACGAAGCTCAGGGTCGAGATGGACATCCAGGCGGTGCAGGGGAACGCCCTGCCGGGCTGAACGCCATGAGCCCGGCCGACAACCGGGTGCCGGAGTGCCGGGTGCCACGTGCCGGGGTGCCGGGTGCTGCGTGCCGCGTGCCGCGTGCCGCGTGCCGCGTGCCGGTCAAGGATGGCCTCGCTCGCCGGTCGGGCCGGAGGGCCCGGCCCGGCGGGCGGTCGGGACCGCCCGGGAGCCGCACCGGGCGTCGCACCCGCTCGCGGCAGGACCCCGCGCAGGGTGCGGGAATGTCTCCCTCCCTCGCCACCGAAACCCGGCGCGACCGCGCCGAGTTGCCGGACCTCGTCCGGCCCCGGCACGGGGCCCTGCTGCTCACGGCCCGCGCCGGCGGCTCTCCGCAGGCGTCCCCGCTGACCCGCGGCGTCGACGGGCAGGGCCGGATCGTCGTCTCCCCCTGTCCCGCGCGCGCCAAGACCCGGGAACGCCCACGGAACCCGAAGGTCGCCGTCGTCGTGCTGAGCGACGACTGGAACGGCCCCTGGGTGCAGATCGACGGCACCGCCGAGGTGATCGACGCCCCCGCCTCCGTCGAGCCGCTCGTCGAGTGCTTCCGCGTCATCTCCGGGGAACACCCGGACTGGGACGAGTCCCGCGCCGCCACGCTGAAGCAGGGCGAGTCGCTCATCCGGACCCCCGAGTGGTGGGCCCGGTCGCCACCGGCGGGTCCCGGCCCGGCGGGCCGCGGAACCGGGCGGGCGGGGCCGCTCAGGCCGCCCGGGCGGCCATCGCCTCGATCCCGGCGACGAGCAGGTCGAGGGCGACGGCGAAGTCCCGCTCCCGCATCTCCTCCACGGTGCGCCCGCCGCGCTCCGCCTCCAGCCGCCCCGGCTCCGCGAAGTCCCCCTCCAGTTCCGGGTGTTCCCGGATGGCACCCATGACGTGCCGGAAGTACGCGTCCTCGGTCATCCCCGCCTGCCGGGACCGCTCGGCGTAGTGCCCCTCGACGGTGCCGAAGCCGTGCACGAACTGCGTGACGGCCGCCAGCGCGCCCGCCCGGTCCTCCGGCACCAGCCCGGTCCGCGCCAGGACCGACCGCAGGCGCCGGGAGAAGGCCATCGAGTGCGGGCCGATGTTGAGGTACGTGCCCGCCAGCACCGGCGCCCAGGGATGGCGGACCAGCAGGGCGCGGTACCCCGCGGCCAGCTCCCGCAGCCCGGTGGGCCAGTCACCGGAGCCGGCCTGTCCTTCCGCCCCGGCCAGCTCGGCGAAGGCCGCGTCGAGGGCGAGTTCCAGCAGGTCGTCCTTGGTGTCGACGTACCAGTACAGGGACATCGCGGTGACGCCCATCTCGCCCGCCAGCCGCCGCATCGAGAACCGGGCCAGTCCCTCGGCGTCCAGCAGCCGCACCGCGGCCCCGGTGATCCGCTCGCGGTCGAGCCCGTGCCGCGTGGCGGGCCTGGCCGGTCGCGACCGCTCGGTGTCGGCGGCCGCCAGCCAGATGCTGGGCCGGGGCGGGAGCGGTTGCGCGGGTACGCCGGGGCCCGCGGCGGGTTCGCCGATGGCACCGGGGGGCGCCTCCCGCGCGGCCTCGGGAGGGGCGGCGGGGCGGCGCGGCTCACGCGGCACGGGGGCCACCCTCCTCGGCGGGGGCGGGATCCGGCGCGGCGGCGCGCTCCGCGCGGCTCAGCAGGTACGCGGCGAGCAGGCCGCCGGTGAGGACGGCGGCGGCGCCGACGAACTGGCTGGTGGACAGGCCGGTCGCGAACGCGTCGGTGACCCGCTCCCGGCTCTCCTCGGAGCCGGCCGCCGCCATCGCGGCCGGGAACGACCCGGCCGCCCCGACCCCGAGCAGCGCCGCGAACCGGGAGTTGAGCACCGCGCCGAGGACGGCGACCCCGAGCCCGTTGCCGAACTCGGCGAGGGTGCCGTTGATCCCCGCACCGACCCCGGCCTTCTCCCTGGGGATCGCGCTCATGACGGCCAGCGCCATCGCCGGGTTGGCGATCGCGCAGCCCACGCCGATGAAGAGCAGGCCGGCCAGCACACCGGTGTACCCGTCCGAGGCGAACAGCGCGATCGCGGTGACGCCGACGGCCAGCATCGACATGCCGACGCCGACCGCGGCGGGGGTGCCGAGCCGTTGGGTCCACCGGGCCGAGACGCCGGAGAAGTTGAGCACCACCACGGTCAGGGCGAGCGGCGCGGTCCGCAGGCCCGCCTCCAACGGACCGTAGCCGAGGACGAACTGCAGGTGCTGGGTGAGGAGGAAGAGCGAGCCGCCCATGCCGAAGGTGATGAGCACCGCGCCCGCGACCGCGCCGGTGAACCGTTTGTCGCGGAAGAACTGCATGTCGAGCATCGGATGCGGAATGCGCAGCTCCCACAGGACGAACCCGGTCAGCACGGCGAGGCCGAGTCCGGCACCGGCCACCACGGTCGGCGAGCTCCAACCGTGCCCGGGGCCGGAGATGATCGCGTAGACGAGCGAGGTCATGCCGACGGTGGAGAGCAGCGCGCCGAGCAGGTCCGGCCGGTCGCCGCGCGGGTTCTTCGACTCCGGCACCAGTGCCACCACGGCGACCAGGCCGATCAGCACGACCGGCACGTTGATGAGGAAGATCGAGCCCCACCAGAAGTGGTTGAGCAGCACCCCGCCGATCAGCGGACCGGCCGCGAAGCCCAGCGCGTTGACCGCCGCCCAGATACCGATGGCCCGCGCCTGCTCCCGCGGCGCGAAGATCTGCATGGCGACCGCGAGCGTGGTGGTCAGCAGCAGCGCGCCGCCCACCCCCATTCCGGCGCGGGCCGCGATGAGCTGCGCCGAGGTGGTGGCGAGCCCGGCCACCACCGACCCGATCCCGAACAGCACCAGCCCGGTCAGCAGCATCTTGCGGCGCCCGTACCGGTCGGCGGCGTTGCCCGCCGTGAGCAGCAGCCCGGACTGCACCAGCGCGTACGCGTTGATCATCCACTGGATGTCGGCGGTGGAGGCGGCCAGCTCGCGGGTGAGCGAGGGGATGGCCACGGTCAGCACGGTGTTGTCGAGCAGCACCACCAGTTCGGCCAGGCAGATCACCCCGAGGATGAGCCAGCGCTGCGGGTGTCCCTGCCCCTGGGCCGCGGGGTCCGCGGCGTCCGGGGCTGGCGCGGGGGCCGGGCTCTCGGCGGCTGCCGTCATCCGGGGGCTCCTCGGGGTCCTGGGCGCGGGCGGCGCGTTCACTGCGGTCCGGTGAGCGCGCGACGGGACCCAGTCCCGCCGGCACGCACTTATACACCGTAAGGCTCGCCTTCTACGGTGTAAAACCCCGCCTCCGCCGGTAGCGTGCCCGGGCTCACCATCCACCGGGAAAGAGGCAATCATGCGGATCCACCTGGCTTTGAGACGCCATGTCGTACCTCTGCTTCTGGCCATCGGGCTCGTCCTGACCGCCTCCGCCACCGCCCATCCGGCCACCGGGCGCTCCGTCCCGCTCCGGGTCGCCACCTACAACGTCCACGCGGGGGCGGGCGCGGACGAGGCCTTCGACCTCGACCGGCAGGTGCGCGCCCTGCGCTCGCTCGACGCCGACGTCATCGGCCTCCAGGAGGTGGACGTGCACTGGGGCGCGCGCAGCGAATGGCGCGATCTCGCCCGGGAACTCGGCCACCGGCTGGGAATGCACGTCGCTTTCGGGCCGATCTACAGCCTCGCCCCGGAGTCCGCCGCCTCCCGTCCCACGGCTCCGCGCCGTGAGTTCGGCGTCGCCGTCCTCTCCCGCCACCCGGTCCTCCGCGTCCGCAACCACGAGATCACCCGGCTCTCCACCCAGGGCGAGAACCCGCGGCCCGAGCCCGCCCCCGGCTTCCTCCAGGCCACCGTCGCCGTCCGGGGCGTCCCTCTCGACGTCTACGCCACCCACCTCGACTACCGCCCCGACCCCGCCGTCCGCACCGCCCAGGTCGCCGACATGCTCCAGGTGATGAACCGCCCCTGCCCCCGCCGCTGCCCCGCCCACCTCCTCCTCGGTGACTTCAACGCCCAGCCCGACGCCCCCGAACTCGCCCCGCTCTGGGCCACCTTGCGCGACGCCGACCCGGGCGCGCCCACCTTCCCGGCCACCGCCCCGGAAAGCCGCATCGACTACGTGGCCGTCTCGGCCGGCGTGGAGATCCGCTCCGCCCGCACCGCCCCGACCGGCTCCGCCTCGGACCACCTGCCGGTCGTCGCCGAGCTGCGACTGGGCCGACGCTGACCGGGTGTCGGGGGAGCGGGGCGCAGGCGGCGGACGCAGGCTGAGGCGACGAGCGCCCCCCTGAGGCGCAGGCCGTCTGCTGAAGCGGCGGCCGCCCCCCGAGGCGTAGACCGCCCCCTGAGGCGTAGACCGCCTGCTGAGGCGCAGGCCGCCTGCTGAGGCGCAGGCCGCCTGCTGAGGCGGCGAGCGTCGGTGCCCACCAGGCTCTGAGGTCCGCGGGCACCGTGTCCGGCTCAGGACCGGCCCGCCGTGGCCACCCCCGCGAACTCCGCGACGCCCCCGAAGGGCGGCGGCCCGGCTCAGCCCGCGTCCGCCGCCCTCAGCACGTACCCGGCGCCCCGCCTCGTGTGGATCACCGGCCCGGCCCCCGCCCCGCCCACGTCGAGCTTCCGCCGCAGGTACGACACGTAGAGCTCCACCAGGTTCCCGCGCGCCTCGGTGCCCGCGCCCCAGACCCGCTCCAGGATCTGTGCCTTGCTCAGCACACGACGCGGATTGCGCATGAAGTAGCGGAGCAGCTCGAACTCGGTCGTGGTGAGCCGGACCGCGACTCCGGCACGCGTCACCTCACGTGCGTCCTCGTCCATCACCAGGTCCCCCACGACCAGGCGCGGCGTGCGGCCGCCGGCCGCCTCGACCAGCGCCCGTACCCGGGCCACCGCACGCGCCCCGTCCCCGCTCACGAAGAGCACCGGCACCTCGGGCAGCACCTCCGCGAGCCGCGCCAGCCGTTCGCGCACATCCGCCGGCACTCCGTCCAGCACGACCACGTCCGGCCGGAACTCCCGTGCCACCGGCACGAACTCCGACCCGGCCCGGACCACGCACCACCCCTCGGCCCGCAACGCCGCCCCGAGCGCGGCCCCGCCGCCCCCGGCGACCAGCAACACCCGGACAGCCTCCACCGACGACGCCTCCCGCCGCGCCGCGGCACTCCGCTCCACACCCATCGTCAGGCTCATGCCGCCGAGCGTGGCCGCCCGCCCTGAGAACCCACTGAGCGGAACCTATGAATCCGCTGAGAATCCCGGCCGGGTGCCGGGGCAGGCGGGGGCGCGGGCGCCCGACAGCGCGCACGCCCCGGAATCCCGATCACAGCTCGGGGCACGGAACGCCCGTCGCCCGGCGGACGCCGGCTTGATCCCGGCACCGGCGCGGCGCGGCCGGGGACGCCCGCCCTCCAGAACGACCGCCCACGCACCCCCCCGGCCCCGGCTCGGCCGGCCCCGACCGCCCGACCGCGCTTGACTCCGCCCGACCGGAACGTGACCCGCCCGTCAGAACAACCCGCCCTGCCGATGCGAAGGCCCCAGCGGCCGTACCTCCACCCCCGACGTCGCCGCGTCCGCCCCGGCCGCCGCCAGCCGCCACCCGGCCATCAACCGCGTGTCCACGACCAGCACCGGGCCACGCCCCCCGCCCCGCGCCAGATGCAGATCGGGCCCGGCCGCGCCCACCAGCCGCCCCGCCACGACAGCCCCGTCCCGCAAGCCTCCGGCCACCACCTCGGCCCCGCTCCACTCCGTCTCCGCCAGCCGGAACACCCCGCCGTGGTCCACCACGGCGAACTCCGCGCGCTCCAGCGCCTCCGGCCACCCGGCCAGCCCGACGGCGCGCCCGTGCAGCTCGGCCAGTTCCCCCGCCCGCGCCTCGGCGGACGGCAACTCCCCGCGTACCGACCGCTTCCGCGCGTACGACACCCGGTCCGGCACGCCCGACGCCGCCCGCAGCAGCTGCTCCGCCCGCCGCGCCGCCATCAACGGCCCCCGCCCCAGCCAGGCGAACGCCACCGCCCCCTGCTCCAGCAGCCGCGCGGCTCCCCGGTCCTCGCGCGTGATCCCGACCTTCACCGTTCCCGGCCCGAACCACGCCAGATACACCGCGTACGGCCGCGGATCATCCGCCATCGTGTCCGCCGCCACCGACCGCGCCCGGTCCAACCGCGCGCACCCCTCACACTGCGCGCGCGTACCTGCGGCCGCCATCTCCGCCTGGTCCGGACAGGCCGTACGCCGCCCGCCGCGCCACACGCCGAGACACCGCCGCCCGCCCGTCACCCGAAAGGCCAGCACCTCCCCGACCCGCAGAACGCTCCCCCGCTCACCACGCCCCTCGGCCCACCACCCGAGCACGGGCGACTCACCCCGCCACGCCATCCCCTTGCACCACCACACGGCTCCCACTCTCACCCCACCACCGGCTCAGCCGTAACCAGACACCACCGAGGCCCCGCTCCCGCCCGCTTCCCACCCCGCCCGTCGGCCCGAACGACCGGGACGAACCCGGCAGTCCCCGCCACCGCACGCCACCCCCAGAACCTCGTGCCGACAGGCCCTCTCCCCGGCCTTCGACCGCTTCACCCAGGTCACCACGCCCTCCCCGGCCCCACCGTGGTGCTCCTCGTGAATCTCGACCTCCGCCGCCCGCACCGCCCCGACGACTTCCGGATGCTCACCAGCCTCGGCCTCCGTCAGCCACCACGACACGGCGTCCCCCGGCCCGAAACCCGCCCCGCGACACCGCACCTGCCGGTCATCGACTCGGATCGTCACAGCCATACCGACATGGTCCACCACCCCACCGACAACGCCAGAGGCCCCCAGGATCTCTCCTGGGGGCCTCTCGCCTGCTGTGCACTCGGCAGGATTCGAACCTGCAACCTTCTGATCCGTAGTCAGATGCTCTATCCGTTAAGCTACGAGTGCTTGTGCCTCCCGGGTTTTTTTCGCCCCGGTCGGCGTTGCGTGGACAACATTACATGACCTGCGGCGTGAGGCGAAATCCGATTAGCCCACCCACGCTGACCTGCGGAGACGTTCAGACGGGCGAGGGCTGGGCGCCGGGGTGGCCGGAGTGCGGGACGCGGCTCGACGGGGCCCGTGGGGGAGGTGACGGCCGGGGATTCCGCTTCCGCCCGCGGCCGGAGCGCAAGCCCTGAGACCCGCACGATCCCTATCGGGGCACGACGAAGCCCCGACCGCTGGGCGATCGGGGCTTCGGTGAGGCGGAGGCGGAGGGATTTGAACCCTCGATGGGGGGTAAACCCCAAACCGCATTAGCAGTGCGGCGCCATAGACCGGACTAGGCGACGCCTCCAGCACACCCTCGCGCGGCGAAGGTGCGTCCAGATGATGACACAGCCAGGTGGCCCGTCACCAATCGCCACCCAAGGTACTAGGCGCGACGCCTGCTAGGCAAAGCGTTCTTCGCGTGGTTCCGGGGCGGAACGTCGGCGGCGGTGAGGCGTTAGGCAGGGGGCCGGAATGCCCGGCGATCTGCACCGGACGATCTGGAGCCCGCCTTGCTGCGCCGTACCGCCCTCGCCCTCGCCGCCACAGCCGCCCTGCTGGGTGCCGTACCGCTCGCCGCGCAGGCGCAGTCCGGACCCGCCGGCCCCGTGCCGCCGCCCATCGGGGTGCCGGGGCTCGGCGCGGGGCCGGGGCTCGGCGCGGGGCCGGGGCTCGGCGGGGCGCAGGACCGGCTGACGGTGACCGTGCGCGAGGCGGGCGCGGGGGACGGGACGTACGAGCTGCGGTGCCGGCCCTCCGGCGGTGACCACCCGGACGTACGGGGGGCGTGCGGGCGGCTGGCGGAGCTGGCGGTGGAGGGCCAGGACCCGTTCGCGCCGGTGCCGCGGGACGCGATGTGCACCATGCAGTACGGCGGTGACGCGACCGCGCGGATCGAGGGGACGTGGCGGGGGCGGTCCGTGGACGCGTCGTTCACGCGTACCGACGGCTGCCGGATCTCGCAGTGGGACCGGCTCGTCCCCGTCCTGCCCTCGACCGGATCATGACGCGGCCGCCGCACAAGGCACACACCTCCTCCGTGCGACCTCCCACTCATCCGGCACCCGGGGACCGGTCTGCCCGTAGACTCCCTCCCGTGACAGGCTGCGGACCCGGGGACAGGATGACCCGAGAGGTCGGCAAACCGCAGTGATCAGGGAGGAACCGTCGTCGTGAGCAGCAGGCCATCACGAGGCGCTGCTCGCCTCGCAGCAATACTCGACGCGCTCCCCGACGCCCTGGTGCTCGTCAACTGCAACGGCACGGTCGTCAACGCCAACACCATCGCGCTGGAGCGTCTCGAGGCACCCGGCACGGCGTTGGTCGGGCGCGGACTGCTCGATCTGCTGCCGGAGTTCGACTCGCGGCTGATCCCCGGATCGATGCGCCGCCCGGACACCATCGACGAGCAGGGCCGCACCAGGCCGACACGGATGAGGGCCCGGCGTACGGACGGCACCGAGTTCCCTGTCGAGGTGACCAGCGCGAGTCTCGCCGAGGGGCGGGAGTCCGGCTGGGGTGCTCCCTCGCAGCTGGGCGCGGGGCCCGGGGACCAGCGGTACACCGGCGACGAACTGCTGATGATCGTGGTCCGGGACCTGTCCGGGACGGTCGACACCGAGGCCGAACTGGCGCGCTCGCAGCGGCAGACCGAGATGATCCTGCGGGCGGCGGCCGAGGGCGTCGTCGGCACCGACACCGACGGCCGGGTCGTCCTGGTCAACCCGGCGGCGGCCCAGATCCTCGGCTTCCGCGCCGGGGACCTGGGTGGCCGGGAGTTCCACACACTGGTCCTGCACTCGCGGGCCGACGGTGAGCCGTTCCCGTACGCCGAGTCGCCGCTCGCCGACACGCTGCGCTCCGGGCGCAAGCACCGGGTGCGGGGGCAGGTGCTGTGGGCCAAGGACGGCTCGCCGGTGCCCGTCGACCTCACCACCGCCCCGGTCCGCGACGGGGACCAGCTCGTCGGCGCCGTCGTCACCTTCACCGACCGCCGCGCGCACGAGGCGCTGGTCGCCGAGCACGCCGAGGAGAGGGCGGCCGCCGAGAAGCGTCACCAGGAGCTGGCCGAGCGCGAACAGCGGCGCTACGAGGAGCTGGAGAGCTCCTCCACCGAGAAGTACCAGGAGCTGGAGCGCTCCTCGCGCGAGCGCTACGAGGAGCTGGAGCGGAGCTCCCGCGAGCGGTACGAGGCGCTGGAACGCGAGTCGGCCGGGCGGTACGAGGCGCTGGAACGCGAATCCACCGAGCGGTACGAGGCGCTGGCGGAGCGTGAGAAGGAGCGGTACGCGGCACTCGGCGAGCGGGAGAAGGACCGTTACGAGGCGCTCTCCGCCCGCCACGAGCAACTGGTCGCGGTGCTCTCCGACTCGCTGCGGGGCCCTCTGGACCACCTGCGCAGCGAGCTGGGTTCGCTCGCCGCGGACCCGGCCGGCCAGCTCTGGCCCGAGGCCAACCAGATCCTGCACCACCTCTCCGCCGGGTACGCGCGGATGACGACCCTCGTCGACAACGTCCTCGGCTACCAGCGCCTCGACGCCGGGCAGGACGGCCTGGACCGCAAGAAGGTGCTGCTGGACGAGGTCATCGCGGCCGGTGTCGAGGGCGCCGTCGAGCTGATCGGTCCCGGCCGGGCCCAGTTCGCCGTGCACGCCCCGTCCATCGAGGCGGAGATCGACCCGCGCCGCTTCGCCACCGCGCTGGCCCACCTGATCGCCGACGTCGCCGGCATCGACGCCACCGGCAACGCCCGGCAGACCCCGCAGGCGATGGCCGGGGGCTACATCGACTCCACGGTGGTCGTCGCGGCGGCCCTGCGCGGCAACGCGGTACGCATCGAGGTGCGCGGCCCGTTCGCGGGTGGCGACCCGGTCCACGAGCCGATCGTGCGCGGCATCGTCCGGGCCCACGGCGGCGTCCTGCAGACCCACGCCATGCCCGGCATGAGCGGCAGCGCCTACGTCCTCGACATCCCCCTCGGCGACGGAGCGGGGGCGGTGCCGGCCCGGCAGCAGGAGGCCCTGCCCGCCGGTGACATGCCCGCTCAGGCACCCGACGGCGACGGTCCGGGCACCGAGTCGGCCGGGGCCGACCGGCCGCACGGGCGGCGCCGCCGACGGGCCGCACCGCGCTCCTCGGTCGACTCCTTCCTCGGCGCCTCCCCCGACGGCACCCCCGCCGAGGGGGCCGCCGAACTCGGCCAGGCCCCGGCTGCCGCGCCCACGGGCCGCCGCCGCGGGCGCCGGGCGGCCGACGAGACGCCGGTGGACGGCGTCCAGGCCGGGCAGGACGGTGGCGAGACCCCGGCGGCCGGCAGCGCGGTCGCGCTGCCGGCGCCCACCGGCGCCGCCGAAGGCGGTACCGGGCGCAGGCGCCGCCGGGCCGCCGCGCCCCAGGAGCCCGCCCCGACCTCCGAGGGGTCGGTGACCACCGCCGCCGAGCACGCCGCCGGTACGGCGGCCTCGGGCAACGCGCTCGGCGGGACCGTGCCTCCGCAAGGGGTGCCCGCGTCCGGACGCCGTGCCGCCCAGCCGGCGCTGCCGCCCGCGGGTGCCGCCGAGCCGGGGGGCGCCGTCGTCATCGCGCCCGGGGTCCGCCCCGGACTCACCGCGGCCGTGCCACGCCCCGCACAGGCTCCGGACGACCAGCGGGAACCCACCGCACAGCGGCCGGCCCCGGCTGCCTCCGGCGTCCCCGCCCTCCCGCCGGCCGGTACGCAGGCCCCCGCCGCCGGGGCCCAGCCGCCCGCGACCGGTGTCCCCGTACCGCCGGCCGGCGCCGTCGCTCCGGCTCAGGCCACGCACCCAGGCGCCCCGAGCGCACCCACCGCACCCACCGCACCCACCGCACCCACCGCACCCACCGCACCCACCGCCGCGACGGGCGCCCCGGGCGAGGCGTTCCCCGTCGCGCCGGCCGCCGGAGGGCCCACCGTGGTCTCCCCCGGTCAGGCAGGCCCTCAGACGCCGTCCGCCCCGGTGGCCCTGCCGGCCGGCCCGACCGCCGCGTCCACCGGTGTCGCCGTCCCCCCGCAGCCGTCCGGCCGTCCCCCGGCGACGGAGCTCGTCCCGCCGGTCACGGCCGCCCCGGGTGTCCCGGTGCCGCCGCCCGCTCCGGCGGCCCCCACTCCTTCCCCGAGTGCGGCGTCCCCGAGTGCGGCGACACCGGCTCCGACGCCCGTGGTTCCGCCCGCCGTGTCCGCGCCCGCCGCCTCCCCCGCCGAGGCCCCGGCCACGGACACCGGGACCCGGGCTCACCCCGCCGGCACCGCGCCCGGTTCAGCCGTGCACGGTATGCCTCCGGTACCGGGGTTCCCGGACGCCGTCCCGCCGCGGGCTCCGGTTCCGCCCGGCTTCCCGGCGGACTCGGCCCAGCCCGGGCAGCCCGCTCCGCAGCCTCCGGCCGCGGCCCCACTGACGCCGCCGTTCGCCGTCGGCCGGCCTCCGGCGCCCGGCGCGCAGGTCCCGCCGCCCGCACCCGCGGCCGGGCAGACGGCACCGGCCCCCGGTGCCCTCCCCGCCCCGGCTCCCGGCTCCTCGATGCCGCTCCCGCCTGTGGCCGACTCTCCCGCGGTTCCCGGGGCGGCACAGGCCAGTCCGACGCCGGGCACACCGAACCAGCCCCTGGGCCAGGGCACCCCGCCCGCCGGGCTTCCGGCCCAGCAGCCCGCCGCCCCCGGCCTGCCCGAGGCGCAGCAGGAGGGTGCCGTCCAGCACCCCGCGGTTCCGCCGGTACAGGTTCCGCCCGGTGCGGCCTACCCCGGCGTTCCCACGCCTCAGCAGCCGCAGCCCGGGCAGGCGCTGCCGGGTCAGCAGGCGCCCGCGCCCCGGCGTGCCCGCCGGGCCCTCGCCGACGGCCCCGGCCAGGCGCAGGGCGAGGAGCACCCTCCGGCGGAGGCCGCCCACGGGCAGGCCGGCCACCCCGCGCTGGACCACACCCCGCCGCAGCCGCACCCGCTGCCGTCCGTCTCGGCTCCGCTGCCCGAGGCGACTCCGGCCGGAGGCACGCCGGTGGCCCCGCCCGCCACGGACGGCTGGGCCGTGCCCCCGACGGCGACGGGCTCCCTGCCCCTGCCTGAGGCGACTCCACCCGCCGAGGTGCCGGAGTCGACCACCGGACCGCAGACCGGCACCGTTCTCGGTCTCCAGGCAGGAGCTGAGACGGTTTCACGTGAAACATCACCTGCCGAACCGGTGAGCACCGAGACGCCCGTTTCACGGGAAACACCCACCGAGGCTTCGGTTGGCCCTGTTTCACGTGAAACATCGCCTGCCGAGTCGGTGGGCCCGGAGACACCCGTTTCACGTGAAACATCCGCGGCGGCGCCGGTGGCTCAGCCCCAGCGTCTGGCACAGCCGCTTCCTGCGGAGTCCGCCGAGCAACAGGCCGCCTCCGCGCAGAGCCGGGCGTTCAGTGTGCGCACCCTCGGCCAGGGGGTGCCGTTCGCGGCCCCCGTCCGTCCGGCCGAGCCGCAGCGCCGCCCGCTGAACAACCCGGCCCAGCCTCCGCAGAACCCGCCGCCCCCGGCCGCACCCGCGCCGGGCCGCCGCCGGAAGCTCGGCACACCCCCCGCTCCGGAGGAGGGCGCGACGCCGCCCGTGCCGCAGCAGGCCACTCCTCAGGCACCGGTCCCGCAGGCCGCTCCCGCTCCCGCTCCCGGTGCGCCCGTACCGGCACCGGCACCGGCGCCCGCACCGGCGCCCGAGGCGGACGGCTACCCCGCCGAGGGCCGGTCGTACGCGATCGGCGCGCCCGACGAGGGCGCCGAGGGGCCGGAACCCCTGGACGGGCCCAACGGGGCCGTGGAGGTGGCCAACCAGCCGCAGCCCCAGCCGCAGGACGCCGAGCTGCCGCCCGAGCCGCTCGACAACCCCCGGCGTCTGCTGGTCTGGCCGGCCCCCGACGTCTCCACGCAGCAGGCGCTCAGCGACCGCGGATACCGCCCGGTGATCGTGCACTCCCGGGAGGAGGTCGACGCGCAGATCGCCGCCTTCCCGGCCGCGCTCTTCGTGGACCCGCTGACCGGCCCGATCACCCGGACCGCTCTCCAGTCGCTGCGCCAGGCCGCGGTCGCCGCCGAGGTCCCGGTCCTGGTGACCGCCGGCCTCGGACAGGCGACGCGCGAGGCGGCGTACGGTGCCGACCCCGCCGTCCTTCTCAAGGCACTCGCCGCGCGGGACAGCGAGCAGCATCCCTCGCGCGTCCTGCTCATCGAGGAGCGCGAGGAGATCGCGGTGGCGCTGACGGCGGCGCTGGAACGCCGGGGTATGCAGGTCGCCCGGGCCACCACCGACACCGACGCGGTCACCCTGGCCACCCAGATGCACCCCAACCTCGTGGTCATGGACCTGATGCAGGTCCGTCGCCGCCGGGCCGGGGTCGTGGACTGGCTGCGGGCCAACGGGCGGCTCAACCACACGCCGCTGGTCGTCTACACGGCCGCCGGGATCGACCCGGCGGAGCTGCCGAGGCTCGCCTCCGGGGAGACCGTCCTGTTCCTGGCCGAGCGGTCGACCAGCGAGGACGTACAGGCCCGGATCGTGGACCTGCTGGCGAAGATCGGCACCAACTGAACCGACGGGCACGGACGGACAGCGGAAAGGGGCGGTGCCACGCGGGCACCGCCCCTCCTCCGTCCCGGCCGCCTCCGGCTCCCGGCCCGCCCCGGCCCGGCCCGGCTACAGCGTCGTCACGTCCAGCCCGCCCTCGGCGTACTGGCGGCGCAGGACCTTCTTGTCGAACTTGCCGACGCTGGTCTTCGGGACCGACTCGATGAGCGCCCAGCGCTCGGGGAGCTGCCACTTGGCGACGGAACCGGCGAGGAACTCCCGCAGTGCGCCGAAGCCGGCGGTGGCGCCCTCCTTGAGCACGACCGCGGCCAGCGGACGCTCGGCCCACTTGTCGTCCGGGACGGCGACCACGGCGGCCTCGGCGACGTCCGGGTGCGACATCAGCGCGTTCTCCAGTTCGACGCTGGAGATCCACTCGCCGCCGGACTTGATGACGTCCTTGGCACGGTCGGTGAGGGTGAGGAAACCGTCGGGGGTGATGACTCCGACGTCCCCGGTCTTCAGCCAGCCGTCCGCGCTGAACTTGTCGTCGGGCCGGACCGGTTCGCCGTCGGCGCCGCCGTAGTAGGCACCGGCGATCCAGGGCCCGCGGACCTCCAGCTCACCGGCGGAGGTGCCGTCCCAGGGCAGGTACTCGCCGCCGGGCCCGGCCAGCCGGGCCTCGACCCCCGAGGGGAAGCGGCCCTGCGTGAGCCGGTAGGCCATCTCCTCGTCCGTGCCGACCGCGTGCGCGGGCGGCCGGGCGATGGTGCCGAGCGGCGAGGTCTCCGTCATGCCCCAGGCGTGGCAGACGCGCATGCCGAGCCGGTCGAACTCCGCCATCAGCGAGGGCGGGCAGGCCGAGCCGCCGATGGTCACCTGGGTCAGCGAGGAGACGTCGCGGGGCTTGGCGGCCAGCTCGGCGGCGAGCCCCTGCCAGATGGTGGGGACGGCGGCGGCGTGCGTGGGCCGCTCGGCCTCGATCATCTCGGCGAGCGGGCCGGGCTGGAGGAAGCGGTCGGGCATCAGCATGTTGACGCCGGTCATCAGCGTGGCGTGCGGCAGCCCCCAGGCGTTCACGTGGAACTGCGGGACGACCACGAGGCTGGTGTCGGCGTCGGTCAGGCCCATCGACTGGCTCATGTTGACCTGCATGGAGTGCAGGTAGATGGAGCGGTGCGAGTAGACGACGCCCTTGGGGTCACCGGTCGTGCCGGAGGTGTAACACATCGCGGCGGCGGCGCGTTCGTCCAGTTCCGGCCAGTCGTACCGCGTGGGACGGCCGGTGAGCAGTTCCTCGTACTCGTGGACGCGGGGCGTCGCCCCATCGAGGAGGGAGCGGTCGCCGGGGCCGGAGACGACCACGTGCTCGACCGAGGACAGGTGCGGCAGCAGCGGGGCGAGCAGCGGCAGCAGGGAGCCGTTGACGATGACCACCTTGTCCGCCGCGTGGCCGACGATCCAGGCCAGCTGCTCGGCGGGCAGCCGCAGGTTCAGGGTGTGCAGGATCGATCCCATGCACGGGATGGCGAAGTACGCCTCCACGTGTTCCGCGTTGTTCCACATGAGGGTCGCCACACGGTCGTCCGGGCGGACACCCAGTTCGTCCTTGAGAGCGTGGGCGAGCTGAGCGGACCGCTCGCCGATCTCACGGTAGGAGCGGCGCTGCGGCTCGGCCTCTCCCGTCCATGTCGTGACCAGCGAGGTTCCGTGGATCGTCATGCCGTGCATGAGAATCCTGGTCACGGTCAGCGGTACGTCCTGCATGGTGCTCAGCACGGCGTCCTCCCGGGGGCGCTACGCGGCAGTAGGTTTGGCCTGATTCTCAGCCCATACCGCTCGGTATGTCACTAGCCCGCAGGTCTTGAAACAGAGCGAAGGGTGCGGTAAAGGGGCAGGTGAGGACGAGGGCGACGTGTCGCCCCGTTCCGGGTTCGGGTCCAGCCCTCGGGCGGGGACGCCGGGGACCGCCTGGCCGACGGGCGTCAGCGGGCCGCCGTCAGCTCCGGGTCGGCGCGCAGCTTGCCGAGCGCGCGCGAGACGGCGCTCTTCACGGTGCCCACCGAGACGCCCAGGATCGCGGCCGTCTGCGCCTCGCTGAGGTCCTCGTAGTACCGCAGGACGACCATGGCGCGCTGGCGGTTGGGAAGTTTCATGATCGCCCGCCACATGGCGTCACGCAGGCTCTGCGCCACCGCCGGGTCGACCGCCGGGAGCACCTCCGGCTCGGGCAGCTCCTCGCAGGCGAACTCGTCGACCTTGCGCTTGCGCCACTGGGAGGTCCGCGTGTTGACCAGAGCACGGCGCACGTATCCGTCGAGCGCCCGGTGGTCCTCGATGCGCGGCCAGGCCACGTACGTCTTGGCCAGCGCGGTCTGGAGGAGGTCCTCCGCGTCGTTCGGATTGGGCGTCAGCGAGCGGGCGGTCCGCAACAGCACGGGCTGGCGGGCCTCGACGTAGGAGGCGAAGGACGGGTAGCGCGCCGAGGGGGCACCACCTGCCCTCGACGTGCCGGTGCGGACGGACACCTGGGTCACTGTCATGGCTCCACGCTAGGAGCGGGGCCCTGCCCACGGATCGCCCACAGGTCCCGAAGCCCCGTCCCCCTGTGGGTGTAGGACGAGGCCGCCGGGCACTCCTGGAGGTGGAGGCCGGCCCGGGGGCCGGTTCAGGGCCGCCCCGGAGACCGGACGGCCCCGCGCCCGCCCGTCGTTCAGCCGATACGGGCCACCGGGGCGCTGACCTGGTTGCGGTCGATCGTCAGGGTACTGCCGCCGTGCGTCTCCTTGACGTTCCCGGTGTACTGGTGCACGCGGCCGTCCGGCGCCCAGGCGTCCCGGGCGAGGACGGGCTCACCCCACAGGTCGGGCTTCTGCTGCCAGCGCGCGAACCAGATGGCCGCCGGCAGGTCGCTCGTACCGGCCCGCCGCTCGCTCTCCAGATGGGTGATGCCGGAGGAGGCGCTGGAGTAGAAGCCCGGCAGATAGCCGCGGTCGGTGACGGCCCGGTTCCACGCGCGGACGAAGGCGAGGGTGGTCGCGGCGCACCCCGTCTTGCGGTGGTCGTACGCCTCCATGTCGAGGTAGAGCGCGCTGCCCTTGCTCATGCCGAGGGCGGCGGCGCGGGCCACGGCGTCCGTGCCCTCCTCTGTGCCCCGCTCGACGGGGTCGCCGGTGATCCGCACGTGCTGCTTGTTCGACGCGCCGACGCAAGGAGACTGCGAGCCGACGTAGATCGGCAGGACGCTCCAGCCCATACCGTCGGCCTCGGTGAGCCACTCCCGCGTCAGGTTCGGCTGGTTGGGGCAGGCCCGGCCGCGGCCGCCGAAGTAGACCCCGACCCCTCGGTAGTCGGAGGCGTTCCAGTTCCGGAGGACGCCGATGGAGGGCGCGTGGCAGGTGTCGAACGCCTTGCCCCGGAAGATGTTCGCCGCCGCCGGGAGCTCCGCGCCCAACTCCGGGAGCTGCCAGGAGGCGGGGAACTCGGGTGCGCCCGGCGCGGGTTGGGCCGGAGCGGGCCGGCCCGGGGCGCCCTGCTGGCCCTCGGGGCGCGGGAGGGGACGCAGGGACGGCCCGGGGGCCTCCCCCTCGGGACGGGGGGCTCCCGCGGGGAGCGCCTCGCCGAGGGCCTGCTCCGCCGGGTCGGGCCCCGTGACGGCGTTTGGCGCCTCGGCGCCCGCCTCCGCGCCCGCCCGGGGAGGACCGGCGGTGTCGCCGTACGCGGCCGACACCCCGGCACCCGCGGTGGAGGCCACCGCCACCGCCAGCGCGACCCATCTTCTGATCATCATGTGGCGTCTCATGTGAGGAGTGAAGATCGCACCGACGGGCCCCGGACCGAGGGCGCGCCCGGCTTCCTCCGTACGGACCGGTGGAACACCTCGTACGCGCGGCCCCCGGTCGCGGACGCCCGGGGAATGTGTCTAGGGGCGTCTCTTCACGTCCACTGCGGGTCCCGCGGCGGACGGTGCGGTGGAGAGCGTGTGCCGGGGGCCGCGCGGGAGGCGAGGAGACGCCCCGAGGAGGGTCCCGCGCGCCACGGCCGGCCCGCCCGCTCCTACGCGGCCGGTCCGCCCCGGGCACACCACTGCGCGGCGGTGCGTGACGCACCGCCGCGCGGGCAGGTCCTCCCATGGCCTTCGACCCCCGTACGGACCATGAGGACCGGGAGGCGCGGGGCCTACCAGAGCGGGGTGAAGTTCACCAGGACACTCTTGTCGGACTGGTCGATCGAGGTGAAGGCCGAGTCGTTGACCTGGGCCGAGTTGTTCTCGTTCGAGGCGCCCGAACCGACCGCCTGCTGCTGGGTGGTGGCGGAGTTGCCGCTGTTGTCGTCGCCGACCCCGCTGCCGTTGACCGTCGCCACGGCCGCGTTCGATCCGTCGTTGGCGAACGAGCCGTTGTCGGCGACGGCGACGCCCGCACAGAGGGCGGCGGCCAGCGGAAGCGCGGCGACGGCGGCGAGAACGCGAGCGGTGCGGATGCTTGCCATGTGTTCCTCCATAGCCCGGGGACTCCCGGTTAAGTGCCTTGTCCCTCCGAGTAGTTGGCCGACCACTCGGAGGCGCTGCGTGGTGCTGGAACAGAGTTGCCCAGCACCCCGGCCAGGAACCTCCCAAGAACCCCGCTTCCCCCTCAAGTGTGATCAATTTCTTTTAAACACCGCACAACGGGATCGCGACCTGGCGTATCGGGCGCAGTCGCGTCGGCTGACGTGTGCACGAGCCACGGACCGCGTCTTCCTGCCCTGCGTCAGAACTGGTCGGCCGACCGCCTCGACAGGGTGGTGGAAGCCGGTGGGGCGCAGCGGAGCAGACGCGTGGGTGGCGTCGGCGCACCCGCCGTCGTGACGGGCCGAGGGCAGCGGGATCCAGGCGGGGCGGGGCGCGTCGTTGACGCCGGCCCTGCGGTCGAGGGCGGCGGGGGCCGTCACCGGGCCCTCCAAGGCCGCTCGGCCGTGGCCGGCGCCGGCCGACGACGACCACCAGGCGCACGCACCCCACCGCTTCTGAACGGTGAGGCCCCAGTTCGCCAAGGTCTCCGACAACCCCCAGGTCAAGAAAGGCCAGCCCCCTACGGGCAAGCCCCCTTCCGCCGGATGACAACATCCCCGGATGGCAGATGCGCGGCTCCCCAGCGGGTGGACCCTTCAGCAGATTCGCGATGCGTCCGGGGACCGGGAGGCTGTCGCCCTGGATCCCGAACGGCCGGTGAGGTGGGTCAGTGTCGACGGGGCCGTCGCGATGCCCCGCCCGGAGCTCGTTCTCGGATTCCACGGTCTGTGTCTCGTGAAGCCCGCCGATGATGAGGACTGGTACATGGGCAGCCTGTACGACGACGGCAGCATCGACTGCTGGGAAGCCTACGGCGATCTGCACGAGGCACTACGCGGCCTCTGAGAGCCGTGCGCCACGGCCCCGCGTGCCGGACGCCCGGAGTCTGCGACCGCGTGACGACCGCGACGCACACCCCTGCGAACAACGGCGGCCGTCAGCGGACCATCAGGGCGGGTGAAGGGCGCGGCAGGCCAAGGGCAGCGAGCCCCCGAGTGGCCTCGAAACGAGGGGGCCCGTGCCCCTCCCGTGCCGACGGGCGGCAGACCGCGGGGAGCACCGGGCCTGACAGGCAGTCCGCACGTGAGCGGCCCCTGACCGATGCGCCTGGTCAGGGGCCGTACCTCTGCGGAGGGTGTGGGATTTGAACCCACGGTGATGTCGCCACCACGACGGTTTTCAAGACCGTTCCCTTAGGCCGCTCGGGCAACCCTCCCCGCGCCACCAGGACCCTAGGGTGTGGTGGCGCGGGGACAAGAGTAACGGCTCAGTCGTCGCCCTCGCGCTTGTCCAGGGTGACGTCGACCCTCTCGGTCTTGCCGCCGCGCTCGTAGGTGATCTTCACGGTGTCACCGGGCTTGTGGGTCCAGATCTCGCCGATGAGGGTCGGGCCGCTGTCGATGACGGTGTCGTCCAGCTTGGTGATCACGTCGCCGGACTTCAGGCCGGCCTTGGCGGCGGGCCCGCCCGGCGAGACGGCGGCGGTACCGCCGGGCCCCTCGTCCGAGATGGTGGCGCCCATGCGGTTGTCCTCGAGGGAGACCGAGGCGCCGATGACCGGGTAGACGGGCTTGCCGGTCTTGATGAGCTGCTCGGCGACGTTCTTCGCCTGGTTGATCGGGATGGCGAAGCCGAGGCCCACCGAACCGGCCTGGCCGGAGCCGCCCATGCCGTTGCCCGCCGACTGGATGGCGCTGTTGATGCCGATGACGGCGCCGCCGGAGTCGAGGAGCGGGCCGCCGGAGTTGCCCGGGTTGATGGAGGCGTCGGTCTGGAGGGCGCTCATGTAAGAGCTCTTGGAATTGCCGCCGTCGCTGGAGGCGACCGGGCGGTTCTTGGCGCTGATGATGCCGGTGGTGACCGTGTTGGAGAGGCCGAAGGGGGCGCCGATGGCGATCGTGGAGTCGCCGACGGCCACCTTGTCGCTGTTGCCGAGCGGCAGCGGCTCCAGGCCCTCGCTGTTGCGCAGCTTGAGGACCGCGACGTCGTACCCCTCGGCGCGGCCGACCACCTCGGCGACGTACTTCTTGCCGTTGGAGAAGGTGGCGGAGAGCTTGCCGCCGTCGGCCGCCGAGGCGACCACGTGGTTGTTGGTGAGGATGTGGCCCTGCTTGTCGTAGACGAAGCCGGTGCCCGTGCCGCCCTCGCCGTCGCCGCCCTGGGCGTCGATGGTGACCACGCTCGGCAGCGCCTTGGCGGCGACGCCCGCGACCGAGCCGGCTTCGCGCTTGACACTGGTCGGTGTGTCGGAGGCGGAGACGGTGGTGGAACCCGAGCCGGAGTCGCCGTCCCTGGCCGCCCAGTACCCGATGCCACCGCCGACGCCGCCCGCGATCAGCGCCGCCGCCAGCACGGCCGCGACGAGCCCGCCGCGCCGGCCCTTGGCGGGGGCGGGCGGCTGGTACGAGGCCCCCCAGCCGGGGCCGCCGCCGGGGGTCGCGTAGGAACCGCCGCCGGCGTACGCCGGGGTGGCGGGAGGCTCGGCGTAAGGGGAGGGGGCGCCCTGGGGCGGCGGCGGGGGCCAGTCCCCGGCCGGCGCGGGCTGCTGCGGGCCGCCCCGGGCGGGGTCCACCGGGGCGGGGGGTACGGACGGGGCGGGCGGCACGGAAGGCGGTACCTGCGAGCCCTCGGTCCCGGCGCCCTCGGTCCCGGCGCCCTCGGTCCCTGAGCCCTCGTTCTCGGTGCTCACAGCTGGTTCTCCTCGGTCCACGGCGATCGGTCACGGTCGCGGCCCGGTACGGCCCGACTGTCCGGATGTTCGCAGTCAGCTTTTCCCACCGGGCGTCAGGGCGCCGTAAGGCGACCCTGTGCACCCACCGTCGTCCTCTTACTTCCGGCAAAACGGGTGCGTGCCCGGGATGGTTCCCCGTCACGCCTCTCCACCCTGCCGGAGACCGGCGCCGGGTGCTTCTTTTGCGCGTCTGCCCGCCGGTGGTGACACCATGACCGGGTGATGCCCACACCACGGGAACCGATCAAGGTCATCGCCCACCGGGGCGCCTCCGCGGACGTTCCGGAACACACCCTGGCGGCGTACCGGAAGGCGATCGAGGACGGCGCGGACGGCTTGGAGTGCGATGTGCGGCTGACCGCCGACGGGCACCTGGTCTGCGTCCACGACCGCCGGGTCAACCGCACCTCGAACGGCCGCGGTGCCGTCTCCGCCCTGGAGCTCGCCGACCTGGCCGCCCTGGACTTCGGTTCCTGGAAGGACACCACCCGGGTCGGCCCGGTCGGGCCGGGCGCCGGACGGGACACCGCCGTCCCGGTGCCGCCGGTGAGCGAGCAGCCGCAGTGGGACGCGGCGCGCACCTCGGTGCTGACGCTGGAACGCCTGCTGGAGCTGGTGAGCGACGCGGGGCGCCGGGTGGAGCTGGCCATCGAGACCAAGCATCCGACGCGCTGGGCCGGGCAGGTCGAGGAGCGGCTGATGGCCCTGCTCGACCGCTTCGGGCTGGCGTCGCCCGCCTCGGCCGCCGAGTCGCCGGTCCGGGTGATGAGCTTCTCGGCCCGCTCGCTGCACCGGGTCCGCGCCGCCTCGCCGTACCTGCCGACGGTGCAGCTGATGCAGTTCGTCGGGGTACGCCACCGGGACGGCCGGCTGCCGCCGGGGGTGGGCATCTCCGGGCCGAGCATCCGCATCCTGCGCGGCCACCCCTCTTATGTGGAGCAGGTCCACCGGGCCGGCAACCGCGTGCACGTCTGGACCGTGGACGACCCGGCCGACGTCGCCCTCTGCGCCGAGCTGGGGGTGGACGCGGTGATCACCAACCGGCCGCGCGCCGTGCTGGAACAACTCGGCCGGGGCTGAGAACCGACCCCGTCCGGGTCCGGCCGGCCGGACCCCCGTCGGGGGCGCGGAAGGCGCGCGGCAGGGCAGGGCCGATCCGCCCCCGCGCGCCGGGTGTGCGCTGCCGCAAAGCGGAACCGCTGCTCACACGCCCGCGAGGGGGAAAGGAAAGTGTGAAAGGGGCCACGATGGCGGAAGGGGTTGTTTCGCTTCGCGGTCGACTCGGCGCCTCACCAAACCGGTCCATACAGGGACGAAACGCCTCGCCAATCCTCTGATTTCCCTCACGGGGAGTACACCGGCGCGTTCTTTGTGTGGCAGCGCCCGCCGAATGCGTCGCCGGGAGCGGATTGGCCGGTTTCCGGTCGGATGCAATGGGGCATTCACCCTCTGGCGTGGGGCAAAGGAGGTCCGGGGGTGGCGTTGGTGGTGGCACAAGAAGTGCCCACGTCGTCGAGCATGGCTGTTCCTCACGGCCCTGCGGGCGTGGGGAAGGCGCGACGCCGTATGCGCGAGCAGCTACGGATGAGCGGAGTATCGGATTCAGCCATAGACGACGCCGTACTGATCCTGTCCGAGCTGCTGAGCAACGCCTGCCGGCACGGCCGTCCGCTCGACGACGCCCCCATCGGGGACGGTGACGTGCGCGCCGGCTGGCGGGTCGACGACCGCGGCCGGCTGACGGTGGAGGTCACGGACGGCGGCGGTCCGACCCGCCCCGTCCCGTCCACCCCGTCGGTGACGGCCAAGGGCGGCCGCGGGCTCAACATCATCACGGCCCTCGCCGAGGAATGGGGAACCCGCGACGGCGCCTGCGGCGAACTCACCGTCTGGGCCCTCCTCTCCGCCGGTCACCGGCGCGAGGACTTCGCGGAGCGGATCACCGCTCCGCCGGTCTCCGCGCTGGCGGGGCTCGACTTCACCGAGGCGCTGGGCGCGCTCGACGACCTCGCCTGAGCGCACCCCGCACTCCCCCGCGCACCGGCCGAGCGGGTCCGCCCGCCCCCGAGTCCCGCCGGGTCGCGGGGGCGCTTGCCCGTACGAACCCCCGCAGCGCCGCGCGCACGCGGGGGTGACGGGTTCGGTGACGCCGCGTCGGTCCGGTGGGGAGCGGCTAGGCTCGCGGCCGTACCAGACGAGCCGTACCCGGGAGAGATCCGATGGCCAAGAAGCGTCCGCAGAAGCCGGGCAAGAAGGCACAGCTCGCCGACGGGGAGATCCCGGTCGTCGGCGCCCGTGAACCCTGCCCCTGCGGTTCCGGCCGCCGGTACAAGGCGTGCCACGGCCGGGCCGCCTCGCACGCCGTGACCGAGGTGGTGCAGCGCCCCTTCGAGGGGCTGGCCGGCGAGGGCGACTGGGTGGCGCTGCGCGAGCTGGTGCCCGCCGCCACCGTCGAACTCACCCTGCGGGACGGCCTGCCCGAGGGTGTGCCCTCGGTGACGCTCGCCACCGTGCTGCCGCTGGCCTGGCCCGCGCTGCGCCGTGAGGACGGCTCCGTCCTGCTCGGCCTCCAGAACGACACGCCCTCCGGCGACCTCAGCCGCGACCTGGCAGAGACCCTGCTGCGCGCCCTGGAGGCCAAGCCGGGGACGCCGGTGGAGGCCCGGCGGCTGCCCGCCCAGTCCGCCGCCTCCGCCGCCGAACGGCCCCGGCTCCAGGACCTGCTGGACCCCGAGGCGCCGTTCGAGCCGCAGGTGCACAGCGGGTTCGAGTTCTGGGTGCCGGAGGCCGAGGCCGGGCAGACCTCCCCGGAGGTCGCCGCCTCGCTGGAGCGGGCCAACGAGGCCGCCATCCCGACGGCCCGGCTGGCCGGCGTCGAGTGGGCCTACTGGTGCCGGACGCCGGAGAAGAACCACCTGCGGTGGGTCATGCCGCACAGCGAGGAGCGACTGCTCGACGCCCTGGCGCGGCTGCACGCCGCGGGTGCCTCCTCCCTCGGCGAGGGGACGCGGCTGGTCGGGTCGTTCCGGGCGCACGGGCTGACGGTGCCGGTCTGGGACCTGCCCACCGGCATGGGGGCCGAGGACGTGGAGAAGCCGGCCGCCGCCTTCGCCGAGCGGCTCGCCGCCGCCCTCGCCGAGGAGGCACCGCTCACCGCCGAGGAGCGGCGGGCCCGCGGCGGACTGACCAACCGACAGGTCACGCTCAACTGAACGGCCGGGGGCGGGGGCCGTTCCGGCGGCCCCCGCCCCGGTTTCCCCGGCGGCGGGCCCACCGGTGACTCCTGTCACACCAGGCCCTTCCCGGCGGGAATTCCCGTTGTGGGGACCGCCGATCGAATTTGCTAACCGGCGATCTCTTGTTACGGTTCAAGTAGCCCGGTTGCTGGTGCATCCCCCGTCGCCAGCAACCGGGCCCTTCCATGTCCGGACACCGTCCGGCCCCGGGCCGACGGCTTCCGCCGCGCCGACGCGCGCTGCCGGAGCCACCGCGTTCGCCCTCACACCTACGTACGGCCCCAGGACGTGAAGAGACCTCCTGCGCGCCACACCCGCCTGCGCGGGACCGCCGCCCGCCGCCACCGTGCGGCACCCCGTCGGCAGTTGCCGCACGGACGCTGGTCGCCCCCTCCTCCGCCACACCGCACATGCGCGGCCGAGGAAGGGGCGCGACGGGGCGCGGCCGGTGGACTACAGGTCAGGGGCGTTGACGCCCCTCGCGTTGAGCGTGTCGACCAGGGCGTCGAGCACGGTGCCGACCTCCGGAAGGGACCGACCGCCCGGCGTCTCGCTCGGCGGCCGCTCCCAGCGGACCCGGCCGGCGTTCTCGGCCGACGGGGGCAGGAGCAGGTAGCCGCCCTCACCGTGGAAGCGCAGCGAGCCGGGGACGTGGTCCTTGGCGTACAGCAGTTCGCCGAGGCGCGGCAAGGAGTACGGGGCGACCAGCAGGGCCCAGCGGTCCCGCGTCGCGAGGACGGGGCCGGTGGGGACGCCCGTCCGGTCGAGCGCGGCGAGGGCGCGGGCGGCCGCCGCGGCCGGGAGGCTGACCGCGCTGGCGCCCCGGCCGGTCGCCAGGAGCACGGGCGCGGCCGGGCGCTCGCTCCACCACCAGCGGACCATGCGCTCGTCGGTGGTGGCCGCGAGGAGGCCCATGTCGGCCGGGTGGTCGCCGGGCAGGGCGCACTCCGGATCCGGGCAGCCGCAGCCGGTCGGGCTCGCTGGGGTGAGCCGTGCGCCCGGGACGACGGGCCAGTGCCGGTGGATCGCGGCCACCGCCACACCGGTCAGGTCAGGCTGGTCGGTCGGGTGGGACAGCTCGGGACAGGCCGCCGGGGCGCTCCCGCGCGTGCGCCGGGACCGGAACTTGCGTCGCCTTCCGAGGATCTCGCGCATGAGCGCTCGTTCCTTTCCGTTGAACGCCGAGGGTCATCACACTGGACGTGCGTCACTTCACCGTGCGTACAAACTGGCGCATCACATCCCCGGCCCGAGGCAGGGGGCGCCCCGTGGGGCCGTGCGTGGAACCAGGCGGAGGACGGCGACGCCTGGCACTTGCCGGAACCCGACGTGCGGACCGGAAGTTCTGTCGCCTCCGCCGCGGGAGGATGGGGCGCGGTCGCTGTCGACTGGGACGCCCGGGGCGGCTGCCAGGTTCCGTCAGGTCCCCGTCTGCCCCCGGTCCACACCCTCTTGGTGTACGTACCCGGCGCGACCGTTGTGACGCGTCCTCCCGAAGCATTCGCCCGGGGGCCGTCTGCGCTCCCTCGGCCGAACGAGGTCAGTCGACCGCAATATGCGGTTACCGCTGACACTTTCGAGCCAAGTTCGCCCTTTTTGGCCCGGGTGGCTCACGCTCCGCGCCAGCCGCAGGAACCTGGGCGATCCCGACAGGACAATGCTGGACATCTCGTCTCTATTGCGTGTAGATGTGGACCCATTGTCGGCGGCGCGGAATCACCTGGGGGTTTGCGATGCTTTTGAGCAATACGCACCGGCCGGAAAACCGTAGAACATGACATCCCCACACTTCCCCAATGTGGCCGGAATCGATTCCACGGTCCCCGCCCCCGCGCAGACTGTCGCGCCCTCGCCGCAGCCTCCGGCCGCGCCGGTCCCGGCCCCCTCGACGGCCGTCCAGGACCGCCTCGCCGGCTGGGTCTCCGACCTCACCACCCTGCACGAACTCACCGAGCGGCTGAGCGCCACCTCCACCGTCGACACCGCCCTCCGGGAACTGCTCCACGCCGGTGCCTCGCTCGTCGGTGCGCGCCGCGGCCTCGCCGCGCTGGAGCCGGGCGGCCCCGACGGCCCGCGCGCCGCCTTCACCGGCCACGGTCTCGGCCGCGCCGACCTCGGCCACATCGAGACCGTGCCGCGCGCCGCCTCCTGTCACGGGCGGTTGCTCGACGAACCGCCCGGCGGGCGGCGCGAGATCTGCCGCCCCGACCTCGCCGCGGACCGCTCCACCGATCCGCGCCACCGCGAGGTCGCCGCCCGCCTCGGCTGTGCGGCGAGTTACGCGGCGGCGCTGGAGACCCGGGGCGAGGGCCGGTTCGGCGCGGTCGTCTGGCTGTACGACGAACCGGCCGAGCCCGACGAGCGCCGCCGCCACCTGACCCGGCTCTACCTCCGCCAGGCCGGGGAGCACCTGGCCCGCCTCCTCGCCCTCGACGCGGCCCGCGCCGCCCTCGCCACCCTCCGCGAGGAACTGCTGCCCAGCCGCCTTCCACGGGTGGCCGGAGTACGGCTCGCCGCCCGCCACCGGACCGGGCCGCGCGGCGGCGGCGACTGGTACGACGCGCTGCCGCTGCCCGAGGGCGCCCTCGGCCTCGCCGTCGGCTCGGTGACCGGGACCGGGCCCAGCGCGGTGGCCGCCATGGGCCGCCTGCGCGCCTCGCTGCGGGCGTACGCGGTGATGGAGGGGGAGGACCCGGTCGCGGTCCTCTCCGACCTGGAGCTGCTGCTGCGGCTCACCGAACCGGCCCGCTCGGCGACGGCGCTGTTCGGGTACTGCGAGCCGGCCGGCGGCCCCGGCGCCGAGCGCGCTCGGCGGCTGGTGCTGGCCGGTGCCGGGCACTGTCCGCCGGTGATCGTCAGCGAGCGCGGCGCCGAGTTCGTGGAGACCTCGCTCTCCGCACCGCTGGGCATGCTCGCCTGCTGGGAGGCGCCCAGTGTGGAACTGCGGCCGCGGGCGGGCGACACCGTCCTCCTCTACAGCGACGGGCTGCTGCGCCGGACCGGCGACCCGATGGACCGGGCCTTCGCACGCCTGCACTCGGCCGCCGCCTCCGTCCCCAGGGGCCGGCGCGAGGACCCGGACGCCGTCGCCGACCACGTCCTCGGCTCCCTGCTTCCCGAGGGACTCGACGACGAGGAGAGCGAGGAGGACGTGGTCCTGCTCGCCGCCCGCTTCGACTGAGGCGGGCCCGGGCGCCGGACCGCGCACCCGCGGGTGACGGGACCAACAGCCGCACGCCCCTTCGGTGCCCCTGGGAACGGACATACGATGGATGAACATCCCATGTCACACCCAGGAGGAATGCCGTGGCCGAGGAACTCTCGGAGACCCCGAAGGAAATCGATGAGGCCGTGGCGGACTCCGGCGACCAGCCGATCAAGCAGCGGAAGAACGGGCTCTACCCCGCGCTCTCCGACGAGCTCGCCGAGAACATGACGCAGGGCTGGGCCGACACCGAGCTGCACGGCCTCCAGCCGATCGAGCAGGCCGCCGAGACCGCCGGCCGCCGTGCCGCCCTCTCCGCCCGCTTCCCCGGTGAGCGTCTGGTCGTCCCGTCCGGCAACCTCAAGACCCGCTCCAACGACACCGAGTACGCCTTCCGCTCCTCGGTCGAGTACGCGTACCTCACCGGTGACCAGACGGAGGACGGCGTCCTCGTCCTGGAGCCGGTCGAGGGCGGCCACGAGGCCACCGTCTACCTGCTTCCCCGCTCCAACCGGGAGAACGGCGAGTTCTGGCTCGACGGCCAGGGCGAGCTGTGGGTCGGCCGCCGCCACTCGCTGGGCGAGGCCGAGCAACTGCTCGGCATTCCCGCCAAGGACGTGCGTGAGCTGCCCGCCGCACTCCGCGAGGCCACCGGTCCGGTCCGCGTGGTCCGCGACTACGACGCCCAGATCGAGGCGGCCCTCGCCGACAAGGTCACCGCCGAGCGCGACGCGGAGCTGAAGGTCTTCCTCTCCGAGGCCCGGCTGGTCAAGGACGCCTTCGAGGTCCGTGAGCTCCAGAAGGCGGTGGACTCCACCGTCCGCGGCTTCGAGGACGTCGTCCGCGTCCTGGACAAGGCCGAGGCCACCTCGGAGCGGTACATCGAGGGCACCTTCTTCCTCCGCGCCCGCGTCGAGGGCAACGACATCGGCTACGGCTCCATCTGCGCCGCCGGCCCGCACGCCACCACCCTGCACTGGGTCCGCAACAACGGCCCGGTCCGCTCCGGCGACCTGCTGCTGCTCGACGCCGGCGTCGAGACGCACACCCTCTACACCGCCGACGTCACCCGCACCCTGCCCATCAACGGCACGTACTCCCCGCTCCAGCGGAAGATCTACGACGCCGTGTACGAGGCCCAGGAGGCGGGCATCGCCGCCGTGCGACCCGGCGCCAAGTACCGGGACTTCCACGAGGCCTCGCAGCGCGTGCTGGCCACCCGGCTCGTCGAGTGGGGCATTCTCGACGGCCCGGTCGACCGGGTTCTGGAGCTGGGTCTCCAGCGCCGCTTCACCCTGCACGGCACCGGCCACATGCTCGGCATGGACGTCCACGACTGCGCGGTCGCCCGGACCGAGACCTACGTCCAAGGCACCTTGGAGCCCGGCATGTGCCTCACCGTCGAGCCCGGCCTGTACTTCCAGGCGGACGACCTGACGGTGCCGGAGGAGTACCGGGGCATCGGCGTCCGGATCGAGGACGACATCCTGGTCACCGAGGACGGCAACCGGAACCTCTCCGCCGCCCTGCCGCGCGCCTCGGACGAGGTCGAGCGCTGGATGGCCGAGCTGAAGGGCTGACCCGGCCCCTGCGAGGCAGCCGGGCACGGCCTGCCTCGCTGGGCGGGTGATGGCATGACGAGGGGCGTTGTCTCACGCGGGCCAACGCCCCTCGTCGCGTTTCACGTGAAACATCCGACCAGGTCACGTCACAGGTGAAACACCACGTCGCTGCGGCAATGAGAGTCCTGTCGATGTTTCACGTGAAACACCGCACTGCCCCCCCCTTCAGCGGGCCGACGGTCTGACGGCACGGTCGGAGGACTCCGTCAGACGGCGCGCTCAGACGGCTACCAGCGGTGCGTCCTTGCGCCACTTGAGGATCTTGTCGAAGGACACGACGGCTCCGGCGCGGCCCGGCTTGTTGCCGAAGTGGGCGTGGTCGGAGAGCTGCTCGATGAGGTCGAGCCCGCGACCGCTCTCGTCCTGCGGAGCGGTCAGGGGCACGCTGCGGACGGGCCGGGCGGGGAATCCGGGGCCGGAGTCGGCCACCTCGATCCGACATCGCTCACCGTCCAGGTAGGCGGTGACCCGGTAGGCACTCTCCGGTTCGGGCGACCCCGCTCCTCCGTGTTCCACCGCGTTCGCGCACGCCTCACTCAGGGCGACGGACAGGTCGTAGGAGATGTCGGGATCGACACCCGCGGTCTCCATCGACCCGATGAGCAGGCGACGGGCGAGCGGCACACTCGCGGCATCGCGCCGCAAATGGAGTGACCACATGATGCTCATGCTCCAGCCTCCTGACTGCGGCTCGACATACCGATACGTCTTGCCCCGCCGCCCACGACGTAAGCCCTTCGGCTCCCGCGCCCGCCTCGGCCCGCCGCGCGCCGCCGCCCCGCGGGGGACACATGCGCATACGCCCGCCCCGCCGGGCCGAGAAGCTGAGGTACCCGGACTTTGCGGACCTGCCGTACCGCTGAGGGGGTGCCGGTGCGATGATGAGCCGGTCATGGCTGCCCCCCACGCGTACGCGCGAGCCGGAGCGGGTCTCCGGCTCCTGAGGGCCGCGGTGTTCACCGCGGTCTGCGTCGTGGTGTCCGCGGCCGGGCACGTCTTCGCCTCCTGCCTCGCCCTGCCGGGCTGGTCGCTGGCGGCGGCCTTCCTCGGGATCTTCCTGGTGACAGCGGCGCTCGCCGGGCGGGAACGCTCCTTGCCGGGGATCGTCCTGGCGCTGGCCGCCGGGCAGATCGGCCTGCACGCCCTGTTCGGGATGGCGCAGCAGGGCGCCGCCAAGGCCGCCTCGGAGGCGAGCCTGGTGGCCCGCGCCGGGGAACTGACCTGCGGGCACAGCGGGGCCATCTCCCCCCACCAGGCGAAGCAGATCCTCGCCGCGGCGGGGCTCGACCCGCACAGCCCCGCCATGCACCAGCACTCGGGGCTCGCCGGGCTGCTGCCGTCCCTGCCGATGCTCCTCGGCCACCTGCTGGCCGCGCTCGTCGCGGGCTGGCTGCTGCGCCGGGGGGACCTCGCGCTCTTCCGGCTGGTGCGGCTCTCCGCACTCGGCCGCGAGGAACTGCGCGCCCACGGGGCACCGGTGCGCGCGCTGCGGACCGCCCTGCGGCTGGTTCGCGCCCTGCGCGCCGGCCTCGCCGCGGACCGCACGCCGTGGACCCGGCATCTCGTCCCGCCGGAGCCGCCCAGGCTCCGGACGGCCGAACTTGAGCACTCGGTGAGCAGGCGGGGTCCCCCCGCCGCCGAGGTGTACGTACTCGCAGTCTGACGCGGCACTCCGCAACGCCCGCGCGCACGCCCGACGGTGTGCCCGGACGGGACGGGAGGGGTGCCGCGAGGTCCGCGCGCGCCCGCGCGCCGGACACGTACCGCCTCAACCGTTCACCACTGCCGAAAGTGGAGTCCTCTCATGTCTGTCGACAACGTGACCACCGTCGCCCCCGCCTCCCCGCGCCGGAACTGGGCCGTGCGCGGCTCCGCCCTCGCGGTGACCGCGGCCGCCGGAGTCGTCCTGCTCGCCGGCCCCGCCGCCGCCCACGTGAGTGTGCAGCCTCAGGGTGAGGCCGCCCAGGGCGGCTACGCGACGGTGAACTTCAAGGTCCCCAACGAGCGGGACGACGCCTCCACCGTGAAGCTGGAGATCAACTTCCCGGCCGACCACCCGCTGACCTCCGTCATGCCCCAGCCGGTTCCCGGCTGGGACGTGCAGATCACCAAGACGAAGCTGGACAAGCCGCTGGAGAGCCACGGCAACAAGATCACCGAGGCCGTCTCCAAGGTCACCTGGACCGCGAAGGACAAGGGCGTCGAGACGGGACAGTTCCAGCAGTTCCCGCTCTCCCTCGGCGCGCTGCCCGAGGACGCCGACCAGCTCGTCTTCAAGGCCATCCAGACGTACGACAGCAAGGAGGTCGTGCGCTGGATCGAGGAGCCCACCGGTGGCGAGGAGCCGGACACCCCGGCCCCGGTGCTGGCCCTGACGGCCGCCTCCGGTGACGGCCACGGAGCCGCAGCGGACGACAAGCCGGCGAAGCCCGCCGCCTCGGACGACACCGGGAAGGCCTCGTCCGAGCAGGCCGCCGAGAGCTCCAGCGACTCCACCGCCCGCATCCTCGCGGTCGTGGGCATCCTCGTCGGCCTCGCGGGCGTCGCCTTCGGCGTCCTGTCCGGCCGTCGGCGTACCACCAGCTGAACCCTGCGGTGTGCACCGGGATCATGACCGTGGAACGGTCACCCGGTGCACACCGCACCCGATCCCTGGGACATCACCATGCGCAAGAAGACCCTGCTCGCCGCCGCCCTGTTCTCGGCCTCCGCTCTCACCCTGACCGCCTGCGGCGGCTCGGGGGACAGCGACAAGCCGGTCGCGTCGGTCTCCTCCGACGTCGCCACCGAGAAGGCGGCCACCGTTCTCGACCAGCCCTTCAAGAAGCCGGACCTCGTCCTCACCGACACCAGGGGGGAGAAGTTCGACCTGCGGGAGCGGACCGCGGGCAAGCCCACGCTCATCTACTTCGGCTACACCAACTGCCCGGACGTCTGCCCGCTGACGATGAGCAACATCGCCCTCGCCAAGAAGGCGCTGCCCAAGGCCGACCAGGAGAAGCTCCAGGTCGTCTTCGTCTCCACCGACCCGGAGCACGACACCCCCGAACTGCTCGGCTCCTGGCTGAAGGGACAGGACCCCGACTTCATCGGCCTCACCGGCGACTTCGCCACCATCCAGGGCGGCGCCCGGACGATCGGCATCTCCATCGACGAGCCGACCGAGGACAAGAACGGCAAGCGGGTCTCCATGCACGGCAAGCAGGTCATCGCCTTCTCCCCGAAGGACGACTCCGGATACGTGCTGTACGGCGACGACGCGACCGCCGACGACTACGAGAAGGACCTGCCCAAGCTCCTCACCGGGGCCAAGCCGTGAGGCGCCGGCTGCTCGGCGGCGCGCTCGCCCTGGTCGCGGCTGCCTCGCTGGCGGGTTGTTCGGACGACGGCGCGAAGGCGACGAGTGCCCCGGATCTGACGGTGGCCGGTGCCTTCATGCCGCAGCCGGTCAACGCCGACATGGCCGCGGGGTTCTTCGTCCTCACCAACAAGGGCGGCACCGCCGACCAGCTCACCTCGGTGACCAGCCCGGCCGCCGAGCGGGTCACCCTGCACAGCACCGAGGGCGGGGCCATGCGCGAGCAGGACTCGTTCGAGGTCCCCGCCGACGGCACCCTCGACTTCAGCCGGGGCGGCAACCACCTGATGTTCGAGCAGCTCACCGGGCGCCCGGCCGTCGGTGACTCCGTCGAGGTCGTTCTGCACTTCAGCGAGTCGGGCGAGATCGAGGTCTCCCTCCCGGTGAAGGAGGCCACCTACAACCCGGCCAAGGCGTCGGGCCCCGGGCACGGCACGGTGCAGCCGGCGGACCGCCGGACTGCTCAGGCGCACACGGCACAGTGAGGAGCTGACCGCTGATGACCTGCACGGAATCCGGCCTCCGCAGAGGTGGTGCGGCTCTTGTGACCCCGGGAGCCGCACGGCTGCTGCCCGTCCTCCTCGCGGTGGTCCTGGCCGCACTCGCGGTGCTGGCCGGGGCCGGGAGCGCCGGGGCGCACGCGGCGCTGACCGGGAGCGATCCGCAGCAGGACTCGGTGGTCGAGCAGGCTCCGAAGGAGGTCTCACTCACCTTCTCCGAGCAGATCGCCGTCGACGAGGACGCCATCCGCGTCCTGGACCCCTCGGGCAACCGCGTCGACACCGAGGAGGCCCCGCGGTCACTCGGCTCTGGCGGCGCGCAGTACGCGGTGAAGCTGCGCGCCGGGCTGCCCGACGGCACCTTCACCGTCGCCTACCAGGTCGTCTCGGCCGACAGCCACCCGGTGGCCGGCGCCTTCACCTTCTCCATCGGCGCGCCCTCCGAGACCAGTGCGTCCGTCCCCGACCAGGCCTCCGGCGGCGGCGCCGTCGGCACTCTCTACGGCATCGCCCGCTACCTCTCGTACGCCGGGTTCACGCTGCTGGTCGGCGGGGCCGCCTTCGTACTGGCCTGCTGGCCGGGCGGGGCCCGGGTGCGGCCGATGCAGCGGCTGGTGGCGTTCAGCTGGGTCGGACTGACCGCGGCCACCCTGGCGATGCTGCTGGTGCGCGGGCCGTACGCGGGCTCCGGCAAGCTGGCGGACATCTTCGACCTGGGGGTGCTGGGGGGCGTCCTGGAGACCAAGACCGGGGCGGCGCTGGTCTCCCGGTTGCTCCTGCTGGCCGCCGCCGCGCTCTTCGTCGCCGTGCTCTTCGGCGCGTACGCGCGGCGTGAGAACGCCGAGGAGCGGCGCGACCTGACCTTCGGGCTGGCGATCGGCGGGACCGTGGTCGCGGTGGGGCTGGCGGCGACCTGGGCCATGTCCGAGCACGCGTCGACCGGGATTCAGGCGGGCATCGCCATGCCGGTGGACATCCTGCATCTGCTTGCCGTGGCGGCCTGGTTCGGCGGACTGACCGCGCTGCTCCTCGCCCTGTACCGGGCTCCGTCCGTGGAGCGTTCCGCTGTCCGGCGGTTCTCCGGGGTGGCCTTCGCCTCCGTGGTGGTCCTGGCCCTCACCGGCCTCTACCAGTCCTGGCGCCAGGTCGGCTCCTGGTCGGCACTGACCGGGACCTCGTACGGGCAGCTCCTGTTGGTCAAGGTCGGGCTGGTGGCGCTGCTGGTCGCGGTGGCGGGGCTGTCGCGTCAGTGGACGAGGCGGCTCGGCGAAGCGTCCGAGACCGCCGGCCCGCCGGGTCCGGCAGCCGGGCACGGGGCGCCGCCGGAGGCGGCGGCACCGGTGGCCGGGAGCTCGGGGGCGGATGCGGGCCGCCGGACGCCGGGCGTGGCGGCGGACGGCTCCCGCCCGGACGCCGACAGCGGCGAGCGTACGGAGACCAGGGCAGTCACCGCTGGGAGCTCCTCGCACCCCGAGGGCAGGACGGCGGTCGTCCAGGGCGAGGGGGCGGACGACGCGACGCCGGGCGAGGCCCGGCCCGCCGCCGAGGCACGCGTCCCCGTCCAGGCCGACCCGGTGCGCGAAGCCCAGCTACGGCGCCAGCGGGAGGCCGCGACATCCGCCGCGCGCAAGAAGCGGCGGGACGGCGACCGGGAGCGGTCGGGACTGCGGCGCTCGGTGCTGGTGGAGGCCGGTGTCGCGGTGGTCGTGCTGGCCGTCACCACGGTGCTGACGACGACGGAGCCCGGCCGTACCGAGGAGGAGGCGGCGGCCGGTACCTCGGCGTCCGCCGCCCAGCAGCAGGGGCCGGTCTCCCTCAACGTGCCGTTCGACACGGGCGGCAAGGACGGCAAGGGCACCGTGCTCCTCGACGTGGACCCGGGGCGGAGCGGCGACAACGCGCTGCATGTCTACCTCCAGGGCCCGGACAAGGAGCCGCTGGACGTACCGGAGGTGAAGGTGGCGCTGACGCTGAAGGCGCAGGACCTCGGTCCGCTCACCGCTCCGCTGGAGCGCATCTCCGCAGGACACTGGAGTGCCGCCGGGGTACAGATCCCGCTGGCGGGTCGGTGGACGGTAGCGGTCACCGTCCGGACCTCCGACATCGATCAGGTGACCGTGAGCAAGAACGCAAGGATCGGCTGAACCACCATGGCGGACACCCCCCTCCAGCGTCCGGTGACCCGGCGGCGCCTCCTCGGCACCGCCGGGGCGACCGGCCTCGCCCTCGGTGTGACCGGCGCCGCCGCCGGTTACACGGCGGCCGCACCCTCCGACAGCGTCACACCACTGACCGAGGTGGGTTCGCGGCGCGAGATGTTTCACGTGAAACATCAGCCCGGCATCACCACACCACTGCATGCCCGTGGCCACCTGATCGCCTTCGACCTGGCTCCCGGCGCCGGACGCAAGGAGGCGGCGTCCCTGCTGCGGCGCTGGTCGCAGACGGCGGACCGGCTGATGGCGGGGAAGCCCGCCCCGGCCGGCGGCCATGACACCGGGATCGCGCTGGACGCGGGGCCGTCCGCGCTGACGGTGACCTTCGGGTTCGGGCACAGCTTCTTCGCCCGTACGGGGCTGGAGAAGCAGCGGCCGGCCGCGCTCGACCCGCTGCCGGAGTTCTCCTCGGACCGGCTCGACGCCCGTCGCGGCAACGGCGACCTGTGGGTGCAGATCGGCGCGGACGACGCCCTCGTCGCCTTCCACGCACTGCGCGCCGTGCAGAAGGACGCCGGGCAGGCGGCGAAGGTCCGGTGGCAGATGGACGGGTTCAACCGCTCCCCCGGCGCCACCGAGCAGCCGATGACCACCCGCAACCTGATGGGCCAGATCGACGGCACCAACAACCCCGCCCCTTCGGACGAGGACTTCGCGGCCCGGGTCCGGGTCCCCGACGGCGGCGACCCCGCCTGGATGGCGGGTGGCTCGTACGTCGTCTTCCGGCGCATCCGGATGCTCCTCGACGACTGGGAGCAGCTCTCGGTCGCCGACCAGGAGGCCGTGATGGGGCGGCGGAAGTCCGACGGCGCGCCGCTCACCGGCGGCACCGAGACCACCGAGCCGGAGCTGGAGCGCGTCGGCAAGGACGGAGAACTGGTCATCCCCCTCAACGCGCACGCCCGCATCACCCGCCCCGACCAGAACGGCGGGGCCGCCATGCTGCGGCGGCCCTTCTCGTACCACGACGGCATCGACGACGAGGGCGTACCCGATGCCGGGCTGCTCTTCCTGTGCTGGCAGGCCGACCCGCACCGCGGCTTCGTCCCCGTCCAGCGCAAGCTCGACCGGGGAGACGCGCTCTCGGCCTTCATCCGGCACGAGGCGAGCGGCCTGTACGCCGTCCCGGGCGGCGCGCCGAAGGGCGGGTACGTGGGGCAGGAACTGCTGGAGGGGTGACAGCGGGTTCCGGCCACCTTCGAGCCCCCGTGCGGGGAGGACGCCCCGTCCGGTGGGTGGTCACCGGCCCGGTCGGCGGTCGCCGGGAGACTAGGGTTTCCGACATGTCAGCCACCCGCTACGCGTATCTGGGCCCCGAAGGCACCTTCACCGAGGCCGCGCTCCGCCAGCTCCCCGAGGCCGCCACCCGGGAGCTCGCCCCGATGGTCTCCGTGCCCGCGGCCCTGGACGCGGTCCGCGCGGGCCAGGCCGCTGCCGCCCTGGTGCCCATCGAGAACTCGGTGGAGGGCGGCATCACCACCACCCTCGACGAACTGGCCGCCGGGCAGCCGCTGATGATCTACCGCGAGGTGCTGCTGTCGATCAGCTTCGCCCTGCTGGTACGGCCCGGTACCCAGCTCGGCGACATCAAGACGGTGACCGCTCACCCGGCGGCGCAGGCGCAGGTCCGCAACTGGCTCGCCGCCCACCTCCCGGAGGCCCAGTGGGAGTCGGCCGCCTCCAACGCCGACGGGGCGCGGCTGGTGCAGGAGGGCCGGTACGACGCGGCCTTCGCCGGGGAGTTCGCCGCGGCCACCTACGGGCTGGAGCCCCTGGTGACCGAGATCCACGACGCGGAGAACGCGCAGACCCGCTTCATCCTGGTGGGCCGCCCCGCCCGCCCCTCCGCCCCGACCGGCGCCGACAAGACCTCGGTGGTCGTCTGGCTCGGCCCCGACCGGCCCGGCGCGCTGCTCGAACTGCTCCAGGAGTTCGCGGTGCGCGGGGTCAACCTCATGCTGATCCAGTCCCGGCCGACCGGTGCGGGGATCGGCAACTACTGGTTCGCCGTCGACGCCGAGGGGCACATCGCCGACCGCCGGGTGGCTGAGGCGCTGATGGGGCTCAAGCGGCTCAGCCCCGACGTGCGCTTCCTGGGTTCCTATCCGCGTGCCGATGTGCGCCCGGAGGATCTGGCACCGCTGCGCCCGGGAACGTCCGACGAGGAGTACGTGTCGGCGGCCGACTGGCTGAACCGGTGCCAGGACGGGCGGTTCTGAACGGAATCCCCGCCAGGAGAACGGACTCGCGGAACGGCGTCGTCTGGTTCCGTCCCGGGCTTCACCTGGCAGTTCTCCTCGTCCACAGAGTTATCCACAGGCACGGCTCTCGACCTGGGGACAAGTCGACACGCGAGGCCGGCATCATCGACAAACAGGTGAACGGACTCCAACGGTTCCACGCTGCCGCAAAACCAGGCCCGTCACCTTAATTCTCGTGATCAACCCTTTGGGGCGAACCATTTCCACTCGAAAGCGCGGGTGCGCGAGGTTTGGTCCGGGAATCCCAGGGCCGGCGCACACCTTTCGGAAGTCGATCTTCCGGCATCCACAGATCAACCCCACAGCCTGTGGATAACTTTCGGCGACGAGCCGTTCCTGTGGACAACAACAGGAACGGGCGGCCCCAAGTAGCCGTTTTCGCCCGGCAGTCGAGTCGGCCCGGCGGTTTCCCCGCACCGTCCTCCACGGGCAGCGAGGCGGAAGCCCCGGCCGGCCCGCCTTTCCTGCGGCTCCCAGCACCTTCCGCACACCCGCTCCGCCTCACCCCGCCTCCGTCCTGGCTGCCGCGACCAGAGCTACGGGTGAAATCCCCGCGTACCGGACTTCCGTTTCGCGAGTTCCGGCGATTCGGCTGCCGGAACTCCGGAGCGGAAATCCGCACCGGCCCCGTTCCGGGAATCTTCTTCCTCCGTCCGGACCCGCACGGGTGGCGGCCCGGACCGACAGACGGGCGAAGGGGGACGTTTCTCACCGCCGGCACTATCCAGTCGTAGGGCACCAGGCGGCACCGGTAGCCTGGAGAACGTGATTGACCTTCGCCTGCTTCGTGAGGACCCCGACCGTGTGCGCGCCTCCCAGCGCGCCCGTGGAGAGGACGTCGCACTCGTCGACGCCCTGCTCTCCGCCGACGAACGGCGCAGGTCGTCCGGCGTCCGCTTCGACGAGCTGCGTTCCGAGCAGAAGTCGCTCGGCAAGCTCATCCCCAAGGCCACCGGTGACGAGAAGGCCGAACTGCTGAAGAAGGCCGGCGAACTCTCCGCCGCCGTCAAGGCCGCCGACGCCGAGAAGGACGAGGCCGACGAGGAGGCCAAGCAGCTCCTGCTCCGCCTGGGCAACGTCGTCCACCCCGACGTCCCGGTCGGCGGCGAGGAGGACTTCACCGTCCTCTCCGAGCACGGCACCATCCGCGACTTCGCCGCCGAGGGCTTCGAGCCCCGCGACCACCTGGAGCTCGGCGAGGCCCTCGGCGCCATCGACGTCGAGCGCGCCGCCAAGGTCTCCGGCTCACGCTTCTACTACCTCACCGGCGTCGGCGCCCTGCTGGAGCTGGCCCTGGTCAACGCCGCGATCGCCCAGGCCGGCGCCGCCGGTTTCACCCCCATGCTGACGCCGGCGCTGGTCCGCCCGCGAGCGATGGAGGGCACCGGCTTCCTCGGCCAGGCCGCCGAGGACGTCTACCACCTGGAGAAGGACGACTTCTACCTGGTCGGCACCTCCGAGGTCCCCCTCGCGGCGTACCACATGGACGAGATCATCGAGGCCGACAAGCTGCCCCTGCGGTACGCCGGCTTCTCGCCGTGCTTCCGCCGTGAGGCCGGCACGTACGGCAAGGACACCCGGGGCATCTTCCGCGTCCACCAGTTCGACAAGGTGGAGATGTTCTCCTACGTCGCGCCGGAGGACGCCGAGGCCGAGCACCAGCGTCTGCTCGACTGGGAGATCCAGTGGCTCCAGAGCCTGGAACTCCCCTTCCAGGTGATCGACGTGGCCAGCGCCGACCTCGGCTCCTCGGCCTCGCGGAAGTTCGACTGCGAAGCCTGGATCCCGACCCAGGGCAAGTACCGCGAGCTCACCTCCACCTCGAACTGCACGGAGTTCCAGGCCCGCCGCCTGTCCGTGCGGATGCGGGACGGCAAGAAGGTCCAGCCGCTGGCGACGCTCAACGGCACGCTGTGCGCCGTCCCCCGGACCATCGTCGCCATCCTGGAGAATCACCAGCAGGCCGACGGCTCCGTGCGGGTGCCGGAGGTTCTCCGCCCCTACCTCGGCGGACGCGCCACCCTCGACCCGCAGTAGTCACCCAGTCTGGAGCCGTTCACCACGTGAGCCCCGCCCGTCCCGCCCCCGTGTTCCCGTACAAGCTCGTCGCCACCGACCTGGACGGAACGCTGCTGCGGCCCGACGACACGGTCTCCGAACGCACCCGGGAGGCACTCGCCGCCGCCACCGCGGCGGGTGCCGCGCACATCGTGGTGACCGGTCGCTCCGTCGCCTGGACCCGCCACGTCCTCGACGACCTCGGCTACGAAGGCATCGCGGTCTGCGGCCAGGGCGCGCAGGTCTACCACGCGGGGGAGCACCGGCTGCTCACCTCGCTGACGATGGACCGGCGCCTGGCCGGGCTGGCCGTCGACAAGATCGAGGCGGAGACCGGGCCCCTGCTGCTCGCCGCCGTCCGCGACGGCCTGGACGGCGAGGTGCTCATCGGCCCCGGCTACCGGGTCCAGGAAGGCCCCCTCGTCGGCGTCCCCTGCACCGACCGGGCCGAGCTGTGGGCGGCCCCGATCAGCAAGGTCTACCTCCAGCACGCCACCCTCGGCGACGACGAACTCGCCGCGGCCGCCCTGCGGATCGCGGGTGACCTGGTGGGCGTCGTGATGGCCGGGCCGGGCGTGGTGGAACTGCTGCCCCTGGGCCTCTCCAAGGCCACCGGGCTCTCTCTGGCCGCCCGGCGCCTCGGCACCAAGGGCGCCGAGACCATCGCCTTCGGCGACATGCCCAACGACATCCCGATGTTCGGCTGGGCCGGCCACGGCGTCGCCATGGCCAACGCCCACCGGGAACTCAAGGCCGTGGCCGACGAACTCACCACCTCCAACGCGGAGGACGGCATCGCCGTGGTCCTGGAGCGCCTGCTCACCGGCTGACCCACCGGGCCCCGGCCGCGAGCGGCGCGGGGCCCGCCCCGGTCACTCCTCCCCGGCCACGGTCAGGCTCCGCAGCTTCTGTCCCGCGTACCAGGTGGCCAGGACGGTCGCCGCCACCAGCAGGACCACCGCCGTCGGCAGAGCCACGTCGGAGGTGACGGCCTCGCCACCGGTCACCTTCTCGGCGATCGCCAGCGCCCACTGCTGCACGCTGAGGGTGCGGGCCCCGCTGATGAGCGAGGCGAAGAGGCCCTCCCAGATCAGGGCGTAGACCAGTCCGAAGACCACGGCGTGCCGGGTGATGGTGCCCAGCAGGAGGAAGAGCGCCGCGTAGGCGATGGAGGCGACCAGCGCCGCGACCGTGTAGGCGACGGCGAGCTGTCCTCCGTTGCCGTTGAGGATGAAGCCGGCGATCAGGGTGGGTATGGCGGAGAACGCCATCGTCACGCCGATGGCGACGAACAGCTTGGTCAGGATGATCGTGGGGCGCTTGATCGGCTTGGCCAGCAGGTACACCACCGAGCCGTCGTCGATCTCCGGTGCGATCGCGCCGGTACCCGCGACGACTCCGATGATCGGCACCATGACGGCGAGGGAGAAGCCGCCGAGGACCGCTTCCGCCGTGCTGTCGTCGGCTCCGGTGAGGAGCCGGACCGCCGCGGCGATGATCAGGAGCAGCGCCGGGAGGACGAAGAGGATGAGGGCCCGGCGGCGGCCGAGCAGTGCCCGGTAGGTGAGCCGGGCGACCGTGGGGTCGTACATCGCTGAAGGCTCCTTACGCCGCGACGAGATAGGAGAAGACCGATTCGAGGGACTCGTCGGACGGCGAGACCGTCAGCAGCCGGATGCCGTGGTCCCGTGCCACCCGGGGGAGCAGTTCGGTGAACCGCCCGAAGTCGACCGCCTGGACACGCAGCGCCCCCTCCCGGGCGTCCACCTCGATGCCGGAGGTGGACGGGTCCGCTATCAGCGCGGCGGCCAGTGCCCGGTCGTCGCTGGAACGCACCACGTACTGGTGCGGTCGGTCGGTCATCAGCCGCCGGATGCGGCGGAAGTCCCCGGAGGCGGCGTGCCGGCCGGCGACGATCACCTCGATGTGCGAGGCGAGCTGCTCGACCTCCTCCAGGATGTGCGAGGAGAAGAGCACCGTGCGGCCCTCCTCGCCCATCCGCCGCAGCAGTTCCATGAGCTGCATACGCTGGCGGGGGTCCATGCCGTTGAACGGCTCGTCGAGGAGCAGCACCGAGGGTTCGTGCACCAGCGCCGAGGCCATCTTGACCCGCTGGCGCATCCCCTTGCTGTAGGTCGCGATCTTCCGGTCCTGGGCGTACTCCATGTCGACCGTGGCCAGGGCGCGAGCGGCCGTGGCGGCGTCGAGGCCGTGCAGCTCGGCGTTGGCGACGACGAACTCCCGGCCGGTGAGGAAGTCGTACATGGCCTCGCGCTCGGGGACGATCCCGATGTGCCGGTAGACGGACTCGTTCCGCCACACCGGGTCGCCGTCGAGGGTGACGGTGCCGGTGGAGGGGGCGAGGAAGCCGCCCATCATGTTGATCAGTGTGGACTTGCCCGCGCCGTTGGGGCCGAGGAGGCCGGTGACGCCGGGGCCGATCGTCATGGTGATGTCGTTGACCGCGACGACGTTCCCGAACCAGCGGGAGGCGTGGTCGATGCTCAGGGTGGTCACAGTCCGGCCTTCCGGTAGCGGCGCATCAGCAGGCCGTAGCAGCCGGCGATGATGCCGAGGACGACGAGGAGATGGACGGCCCCGCCCGCCGTGGACGGCCCGGCCCCGCCCGGGTAGGCCGAGGAGGCACCGAGGAAGGCCGTCTGCACGCCGTCGATCAGGGTGATGGGGGAGAACAGGCCGATCCAGCCGACCGCCTCGGTGGTGCCCTGCTGGAAGGCGATGGCCTGGACGGTGGAGACCGCGCCGTAGGTGATGGTGAAGACCGCGATGACCGCGGCGATGCCGAAGCCGCGGCGCGGCGTGACCGCCGACACCACCAGCCCGATTCCGGCGAAGAGCAGGGAGAGCAGTGCCACCGAGACCATGCCCTGTCCGAATCCCGCCGTCTGGTCGGCGAAGTCGAGTTCGGCGAGAAGTGCGCCTCCGTACAGCACCAGAAGCGGGACGGCGGTGAGCAGGAAGAGGGCGGAGGCCATCGCCGCGTACTTGGCGAGGACGTAGTCGACCCGCTCGACGGGGCGGGAGAAGTAGAGCGGGACCGTCTTGAAGCGCAGGTCGCGGGAGACGGACTGGGGTGCCTGCGAGGCCACGTAGAGGCCGATGACGGCCTGCATGACGATGGCGTAGCGGGTGTAGTCGACCGGGAGGCTCTTGAGGCCGGTGGTGACCGTGACGGCGACCATGACGGCCGCCGGCAGGCACATCACGGCGAACAGGAGCATGGGCAGCACCTTGGACTTGGCCGAGCGGCCGAGGCCGTAGGCGCCGCGCAGGCTCTGCGAGTAGAGGGCGCGCCGGGCGTGCGGGCGGCCCAGCCGCGGGCCGTCGTACTTCCGGTAGCCGATGTTGTGGATCTGTGTGCTCTCCACGGTCATGACCGACCGCCTCCCGCCGTGCCTCGGACGGACTCCGCGGCCGGTGGCGCCGAGGCGGCGGCGGGCGGCGGAGGCCCTGATGGGTCGTGTTGCGCGCGCTGCCCGGCGGCGTCCGTGTGGAAGACGTCGGCGATGTGGCGGCGGCCCTGCTCCATGCGGACCAGGCCGAGACCGAGGTCGACGACGAGGTCCCGGACCAGGTCGCGGGTCTCCTCGTCGGCCTCATCCAACAGCAGGCTGTGGCCGGCGCCGGGCAGGACACCGCCCGAGCCCGCCGCGACGCCCCGGGCCTGGAGCGCCGCCAGCAGCGCTGCGGTGCCGTCCGGGTGGGCCTCGGTGTCGGTCACCTCGACCGCCAGCGTGGTGGTGGCCCCGGTGAAGTCGCGGGTGGAGCTGGAGCGCAGCAGGCTGCCGCCGTCGATGACCACGACGTGGTCGCAGGTGCGCTCCAGCTCCCCGAGAAGGTGGGAGGTGACCAGGACCGAGATGCCGAAGTCGGCGTGGATCCGCCGGATCAGCTCCAGCATGTCGTCCCGGCCGACCGGGTCGAGGCCGTTGGTCGGCTCGTCCAGGAAGACCAGGTCCGGGTCGTGGACCAGAGCCTGGGCCAGCTTGACGCGTTGCTTCATGCCGGTGGAGTAGCCGCCCATCGGCCGGTAGCGCTCTTCGTAGAGGCCCACGTGCCGCAGGGTGTCGGCGGTGCGCTCGCGGGCGGCGGTGGGAGGCAGCCCGGACATGCGCGCCATGTGGACGACGAACTCGGTGGCCGAGACGTCGGGTGGCAGGCAGTCGTGCTCGGGCATGTATCCGACACGCTCGCGGATGGCGCCGCCGTGGGTGGAGACGTCGAGGCCCAGCACCTCCGCCCGGCCTTCGGAGGCCGGGGCGAGGCCCAGCAGGATTTTGATGAGCGTCGACTTCCCGGCACCGTTGGACCCCACGAGGCCGGTCACTCCGGGCCCGACGTCCATGGTCAGCCGGTCAAGGGCGGTCACCTTGGGGTACCGCTTGCTCAGGCTTTCGGTCGCGATCACAGTCACCCCTCGAACGTAGTGGTGCGCGCCACAGCAGTCGTCAGACCACGGGGTTGTCCTCGCCTCAGACTCCGGTATTACGAGCCCGTAAGGGAGGCCATACCCGGGTACGGGAGCGTGTGAGGGGCGTCGGACGGAGCGCGGAGCACACGCGTTCGCCGACGGACCACTATTGGAAGATCTGTCCACAGGGCCCGTGCACACCTATTGACGGGGCCGCCCGGGGTTGCCAGATTCATGGTGCGCGCGGCGCCGCCAGGACACGGCAGGGGGAGCGGAGCGGGTCCGACGGGCCCGTCCACACCTCTCGCGGACGACGACAGAGACGGAGTACAGGTCATGGGGGGTCTGAGCGGCGCACGTGAGCGCCGGGTACCCACGGGCGGAGTGGAACTGCGGGTCGCGGAACTGGGCGACACGAGCAGGCCCACCGTCGTCCTGGTCCACGGCTACCCGGACTCCAAGGAGGTCTGGTCCGACGTCGCCGCCCGTCTCGCCGACCGCTTCCACGTCGTCCTGTACGACGTCCGTGGCCACGGACGCTCGACCGCGCCGCGCCCCCTGCGCGGCGGCTTCACGCTGGAGAAGCTCACCGACGACTTCCTCGCCGTCGTGGACGCCGTCAGCCCGGACGCACCGGTCCACCTCGTCGGCCACGACTGGGGTTCCGTCCAGTCATGGGAGTTCACCACCGTCGACCGCACCCGTGGCCGCATCGCCTCCTTCACCTCCCTCTCCGGCCCGTCCCTGGACCACTTCGGGCACTGGATCAGGAAGCGCGCGAGCCGCCCCACGCCGCGACGCCTGGCGCAGCTGGTCAACCAGGGCGCCAAGTCCTGGTACGTCTACATGCTCCACACACCCGTCCTGCCCGAGCTGGCCTGGCGCGGGCCGCTCGGCAAGCGCTGGCCCCGCATCCTGGAGCGGCTGGAGAAGGTCCCCGCGGGCGACTATCCGACGCCTTCCCTGGGGAGTGACGCCGCCCACGGCGCCTGGCTCTACCGGGACAACGTCCGCAGCCGGCTGCGCCGTCCCCGCGCCGACCCCTACGCGCACGCGCCGGTGCAGCTGATCACGCCGACCGGTGACGTCTTCCTGTCCCAGCGGCTCTACGACGAGTTGGAGTCGTGGGTCCCGCAGCTCGTCCGCCGTACGATCCCCGCCAAGCACTGGGTGCCGCGCACCCGCCCCGACCAGCTCGCGGCGTGGATCGGTGAGTTCGTCGACACCCAGGAGGCCCTGCGCCAGAGCGGGCGCGCCACTTCTCTCGCCCTGGTCGAGGGCGGACGCCCCCGGGGCGGCGCCAGGCGGCGGGCCGCGCTCGCCCGCTACGCCGAGCGGTTCGCCGGGCAGTTGGTGCTGGTCACAGGCGCGGCAGGCGGTATCGGGCGGGCCACCGCGCTCGCCTTCGCCGCGGCCGGCGCCCGCGTGATCGCCGCGGACCGGGACGGCGCGGGAGCGGCGGGCACGGCGCGCGCGGCCCTCGCGGCGGGAGCTCCCCGCGCCTGGGCGGAGACCGTGGACGTCGCCGACGAACAGGCCATGGAGAAGTTCGCCGCCAAGGTCGAGGCCGAGTACGGCACGGTGGACGTCCTCGTCAACAACGCCGGGGTCGGCCTCTCCGGCCCGTTCCTCGACACCACACCCGAGGAATGGCGGCGTGTCCTGGACGTCAATCTCTGGGGCGTCATCCACGGCTGCCGCCTCTTCGGCCGCCACATGGCCGACCGCGGCCAGGGCGGCCACATCGTCAACCTCGCCTCCGCCGCCGCCTATCTCCCCTCCAGGGCCCTACCCGCCTACAGCACCTCCAAGGCCGCCGTGCTGATGCTGAGCGAGAGCCTGCGGGCCGAACTGGCCCCACGCTCCATCGGCGTCACGGCGGTGTGCCCGGGCATCGTCAACACCGGCATCACCCGGACCTCCCGGTTCGCCGGAGCGGGCAAGGAGGAGGAGGCCGAACGCCGGCGCCGCGCCGCCAAGCTCTACGGCATACGCAACTACCCGCCGGAGAAGGTCGCCGACGCGATCCTGCGCGCGGTGCTCGACAACAGCGCCGTCGTCCCGGTCACCCCGGAGGCCCGCGGCAGCCGCCTCCTCGCCCGCCTCTCCCCGAAGGGGGCCCGGGCCTTCGCGCGGCTCAACCCGCCCGTGTGAGAAGCGGGAAAGGTCCTGACGCTCCTCCCCGACTCGGCACCAGGCGACAGGGGAGGGGCAGGGCTCCGTGGGAGCTTCGGACACTCCTCGCACAGCATCGTGCTCCTCAACCTGACGCCCCCTCACACCGCTTGACGGGCCATCATCTCTGCGCCACCTCGAAGTTGCCCACACCTGGGACCAGTTATCCACAGCTTCTGCCGCTACAGCTGTGGATAACACCTACTCTCTGTGGATCAAACCTCGATATGCCGTGGAATTACGCACAGTTGCTGCTCCACCCGCTCGTGAAGCGCCCGTGACGCCGTGATGCCCCAGCCCGCCACCGCGTCCGCCGAAGTCCGGCAGCACTGTCCGACCCCGTCGGTACGCTCGCGCCATGAGCGTCTCCCTCTACTACCGCGCGCGCCGGATCGTGCCCCTCACGGCCGACGAGACCGCCGCCGTCGAAGGCGTCGTCGCCGGCCGCCTCTCCTCCTTCCCGTACCAGGACGAGGAAAGCCTCCACCTGTACGCGGTCGGGGGCGGTGAGCCGGAGGAGATCGTGGCCGGGTCCACCAAGATGCCGTTCGATCCGGACCGGGTGCTGCCGGTGCTCACCCACGTGCTGGACACGGTGACCGAGTTGCGCCGGGCCCTGCCCGGAGCGGAGTGGCACGTACACCTGGACGACCTCGACGTCCCGTGGGACGAGGACGAGGGCTACGCCTTGCCCGGGATGCGCGGCCCGGACCTCCCACCCGCAGGCGCTCAGGGCGGTCGTCCGGGGATCCAGGGGTGTGCTGTCCCAGGGCGTTGGTGACCCGCGTGCTGGGTGCCTGAACAGGTGAGGGCCCTGTGCGTCCGGTGTGGACCCGGGTGCCTGAACAGGTGAGGGCCCTCTGTGTCCGGTGTGGATCAACGTCTACCGCCGACCACCAGGAGGCCCTCGCGTCCCCCCGTGATGCTCCGCTGTACCCGACCGGCAGGCTGCGTCCGGCCCGGTGTGTCGTGGACGACGGCCGGCCGCCGCGGCGGACTGCGGAACGCTTCCGGGTCAGCCACACCACCGCCTGCCACACCACGCCGTCCGCGGGGTCACCCGCTGCCGGCAGACGGGCGGGCCCGGGAGGCACGACCGCTCCAGCCGCCCTCACCACAGCCCGCGCCAGACGTCTGCCCCGGTCGCGCGTCAGGTCCTGCGGCCGCGGCGCGAGCACCGGATCGGACCGGTACGGTCGGCCGCCCGACGCGGCATCGCCGCCTCCACCGCCCACCGCATCCTCGTCGCAACCACCTGCCCGCCCTGTCCTCGCAGGACCGCGCCACCGGCGAACCCGTGCGCCGCCATGAACGCTCCCGGCCTGGAGAACTGGTCCACACCGGCGCCAAGAAGCCCGGACGCATCCCCGACGGCGGCGGCCGCCGCAAGGTCCTCGGCAGGACAGCCGACAGTCCGGACGAGGAGTCGCCGCCACGGCGCGGGACACGGGCACCTGCACACCGTCCCGAACGACCACACCCGTCTCGCCCCCACCGAGGACCTGCCCGACGAGACCGCCGCCACCTGCGCCGGCTTCCTCACGCGGGCCACCGCCCGGTCGCCGCACGCGACATCACGACCGAACGGGTCTCACCGACAACGCCTGGGCCTACAGCGAGGACACCGGGCGCCGCACCCACCACGACCTGGCCACCAGCCACCGCTGGGCCAGGCACTGGCGACCGCGGATCAAGGGCGAGGTCGGACGCTTCCACCGTCTCCCTGCTCGACGCTGCCCAACACCGCGGAGGGCTCCCCCGATCAGGAGAGCTGCGCGGCCGCCTCGGCGGCGATCTTCTCGAAGACGGCCTGGTCGGCGGCGAAGTCCGAGTCGGCGATCGGCCAGTGGACGACGATCTCGGTGAAGCCCAGTTCCTGATGGCGCCCGGCGAACTCCACGAAGGCGTCGACGGAGTCCAGCAGCCGGGAACCCTCCGGCGTGAACCCGGTGAGCAGGATCTTCTCCAGGCCGGCCACGTCGCGCCCGGCCTCCTCGCACGCGGTCCCGAGCCGTGCGATCTGGCCCCGCAGCGCCTCGGTGGCCTGCTCCGGGGTTCCCTCCTCATTGCTCCTCGGGTCACCGGTCGTCACCCACGCCTGCCCGTGCCGGGCCGCCAGCCGCAGGCCGCGCGGACCGGTCGCGGCGACCGCGAAGGGCAGCCGGGGCCGCTGGACACAGCCGGGGATGTCGCGCGCCTCCTCGGCGGAGTAGAAGGTGCCACGCTGCGAGACGGCGTCCTCCGTCAGCAGCCGGTCGAGCAGCGGCACGAACTCGGCGAAGCGGTCCGCGCGTTCCCGGGGCGTCCACAGCTCCTGCCCGAGCGCCGTGGCGTCGAAGCCGCTGCCGCCGGCGCCGATACCGAGGGTGATCCGTCCGCCGGAGACGTCGTCGAGGGAGATCAGCTCCTTGGCGAGGGTCACCGGGTGCCGGAAGTTGGGCGAGGTCACCAGCGTGCCCAGCCGCAGCCGGTCGGTGGCGGTCGCGGCGGCGGTCAGCGTCGGCAGTGCGCCGAACCACGGACCGTCGCGGAACGACCGCCACGAGAGGTGGTCATAGGTGTACGCGGTGTGGAAGCCCAGCTCCTCGGCGCGCTGCCACTTGGCGCGGCCGCCTTCGTGCCAGCGGTCGACGGGAAGGATCACGGTGCTCAGTCGCAGGCTCATGCGCCCGAGCCTACGCGGGCGGCACCAGGGCCTGGCGGGCGTGCGGGGAGGCACCGCCGGGGCGGCGTACACGGGGCGCGGGCCCGGCCTGGTTTCAGCCATCCGGGTGCCCGACCGACGGAAAGCACTCATCTGTGCGAAGCCCCGCACACGCGTGCTGGCATATGCGCCACAATCGAAGGGTGACCTCAGTGACGCCGTTGCCACGGACCCCGGCCGCCCCCTCCGCCCCGATCCGTCTGATCGCCACGGACCTCGACGGCACACTGCTCCGCGACGACAAGACGATCTCCCCGCGGACCAGTGCCGCCCTCGACGCCGCGGCGCGGGCGGGGATCCACGTGCTCTTCGTGACCGGACGGCCGGCCCGGTGGATGGAGGTGGTCCGCGACCACGCCCGCGGCGACTCGCTCGCCATCTGCGGAAACGGCGCCGCCGTCGTCGACCTCGCTACGGACGACGAGGAGGGGCGCCCGCGCTTCGTCCGCGTCCGCCCGCTGCCGGAGGAGACGGCGCTCGCGGTCGTGGCGGCCCTGCGCGCCCACGCGCCCGGCACCAGCTTCGCGGTGGAGCGCACCAGCGGCCTCTTCCACGAGCTGGGCTACCCGCCGCTGCACCTGGACCCGGCGCAGGGCGTCGCCCCCGCCGAGAAGCTGCTGGCCGAGCCCACCGGCCCCAGGCCCCAGCCGGTCCTCAAGCTCCTCGCCCACCACGGCGACCTGGCGCCCGACGCGTTCCTGGCCCAGGCCCGGTCCCTCGTCGGCGACCTGGTGTCGGTGACCAGGTCGAGCCCCACCGCGCTGCTGGAGATCAGTGCGCACGGCGTATCGAAGGCGAGCACCCTGGCACTGAGCTGCGCGGAGCGCGGCATCCGCCAGGAGGAGGTGGCCGCCTTCGGCGACATGCCGAACGACATCGAGATGCTGAGCTGGGCCGGTTCCTCCTACGCCATGGGCAACGCCCACCCCGATGTCCTGGCCGCCGCCACCGGCACCACGCGGGAGAACAACGAGGACGGCGTGGCCCTGGTCATCGAGCGCATCCTCGCGGACGGCTGAGGTGCCGGAGCCGCTCAGAGGGTGACGCCGCGTTCCGCGAACCACGGGCCGGGGTCGACCGCCGACCCGTAGTACGGGGTCAGCCGGATCTCGAAGTGCAGGTGGGGCCCGGTCGAGTTCCCGGTGCTGCCGGACTGTCCGATCCAGTCCCCGGCCCGGACCCGGTCCCCCTGGTCGACGGCGGGCGCCGAGAGGTGCGCGTACTGCGAGTAGTAGCCGCCGTCGTGCCGCACCACGACCTCGATGCCGTACGCGCCGCCGCAGGCGACCCGGATGACCCGCCCGGCGCCGATCGCGCGGACCGGGGTTCCCGTGTCGACGGCGAAGTCCTGACCGCTGTGCCGGTGGGCCCACCGGGCGCCCTCTCCACCGAAGCCGGCCGAGAGCGTGTAGGAGCGCACCGGGGTCATCCAGGGCCGTCCCGTGCGAGCCGGACTGCCGGCGGTGCCGAGGCGGACGGCTCCCCGGCACCTGCCGGCGGTGACCGTGGTCTCGGCCTGCCGCTCCAGCCGCTGCTGTGCGTCGCGTAGCCGGCCTTCGATACGTGTCTTGAGCCTGCCCAGTTCGTCGGCGCGACGGGCCAGCGTCCGGGAGACCTTGGCGGCGCTCCGCTCGCCCTCGGCCAGCCTCCGCTCGGCCCGCTGGGTACGACCGACCGCGTTGGTGACCGCCAGGTCGGCCTGGCTGGCGGCGTGCTGACTGCGCAGGAGGGCGACGGGGTCGTCCGTCAGCAGCAGCCGGGCGGTGTACGGCAGCCCGGAGCCCGCGCGGTACTGGGCGCTGGCGATCCGCCCCAGGTCGGCCCGGTAGGCGGCGAGGACGCGACGCTCCTCGGCGAGGCGCTTCTCCAGCCGCCGCGCCTCGCGCCGTTGCGCACGGGAGGCCCGGAGTCCGGCCTCGTACCGCTGCGTCGCGGCGGATGCCTCCTCGTAGAGCCGCGCGACCTCCGCCCCGGGGTCGGGGGGAGTGTCGCCGCTCGCGTCGTTCGGGGCGAGGTACCCGAGGGCGAGCAGCGCACACAGGACCGGAAGGAACAGGTGGCGGCGGTCTCGGGAGCTCATGCCCGGATCGTTGCCCGCGCCGCCCGGCGCGCTCTCGCCGGACTCGTACGGGCGAGGGACGGCGTGCCCCGTACGGAGCAGGTGCGTACCGCTGAACAGGGTGGTGGCCGGCAGGCACGGCCTCCGCTACAGCGCGGCCTCCCAGACCACCGACGTTCCCGCTCCGTCCTCGCCGATGCCCGGGCCGTACCAGCTCGTGCCCCCGAGGGATTCGGCGCGCCGCTGGAGATTGCGCAGGCCGCTGCGGCGCCCTCCCTCCGCGATGCCGACTCCGTCGTCGGCCACGGTGAGGCGGACTCCCGGCGCGCCGTCGGGCAGGGTGTGGCCGGCGTCGACCACGACCTCGACGCGGCCGGCGCCGGAGTGGCGGAAGACGTTGGAGAGCGCCTCGCGGAGGGCGGCGACGAGGTTCCTGCCGGTGGTCTCGCCCACGAGCGTGTCGAGGGGGCCGAGGATCCGGTGGGCCGGGGTGAAGCCCAACGGCACGGCGGCCAGGCTGATCTCGCGCAGGATGCGGGTACGCAGTCCGGCCGGGGCGTCGGCGGGCCCCGGCTGGAGGGCGAAGATCGCGGCACGGATCTCCTGGATGGTGACGTCGAGTTCGTGCACCGCCCTGCCGAGCCCCTCCTGGACCGTGGGGACGCCGGAGCGGCGCTGGGCCGTCTCCAGCATCATGCCGGTGGCGAAGAGACGCTGGATCACCAGGTCGTGCAGGTCGCGGGCGATCCGGTCGCGGTCCTCCAGGACGGCGAGACGCTCACGGTCCCGCTGGGCCTCGGCCATGCGCAGGGCCGGCGCCGCCTGGGTGGCGAACCGGGCGGCCAGTGCTTGTTCCGCCTCGGTGAAGTGGCGCGCGCCGACGGAGCGCGGGGTGGCCAGGGCGCCCAGCACCCGGTCGTCGCAGACCAAGGGCAGCATCATGCTCGGACCGAACCCGGCGCCGGCCTCGGTACGGACCCGGGGGTCACTGGTGGCGTCCTCCACCAGGACCGGCCGGCCGGCGAGCAGTTCGCGGACCAGCTCGCTGTCGGCGGGGATCACCAAACCCATGGCGCCACCGGCTTCGCCGGCACGCGAGGAAGCGGCGACGGTCTCCATGCTGCCTTCCTCGGTGGCCAGCAGGACGATGCCTGCCTGGGCGTCGGCGAGGTGGCGCGCCTGCTCGGCCACGACGGCCAGGACCTCGTCGGCGTCACCGCCGGAGAGCAGGGCGGTGATGACGGCGACGGATCCGTTGATCCATCGTTCGCGCTGCCTGGCGGCCACGTGCAGCCGGGCGTTGCCGACGGCGATACCGGCCTCGGTCGCCAACACCCGCAGGACCTGGAGGTCCTCCTCGGTGAACTCGGCGCCGTCCTGCTTCTCCGCCAGGCAGAGGTTGCCGAAGATCCCGTCGGCGACGCGGACGGGCACGCCGATAAAGGTGTTCCCCGGGTGGTGAGGCGGGAACCCGCAGGACCGCGGGTCGGTGGTGAGGACGGCGAGGCGTACCGGGCCCGAATCGTGGACCGGCGCTCCGAGCAGTCCCCGCTGACCGCCGGGGAGGTGGCCGAGGACACGGGCCGTGGCGTCGACCACGTCGTGGCGGACGAAGTCCGACAGCTCCCTGCCGTCCCCGGCGAGGACACCGATCGCCGCGTACCGCGCGCCGCACAGTTCCGCGGCGGTCTCACCGAGCCTGTCCAGCGTGTGGTGCGGCTCGGTTCCCGTCCCGGCCGAACGCATCGCTTCGAGTAACCGGGGGATGCGGACGGCTGGCTCGGCGGTCATCCCGTGCGGCCCAGGAGGGGCCGCGGGGGCGTCGCCAGAGAGCGAGCCGGTGCCGTTCCCGGCGGTGGGCGGCATGGACGGCGCGTCATGCGCGCGGTGGGTGACGGCTGGATGGCAACCTGCCGTGCTGGGCTCCGCCGGCCCGAATACGCGACTCACGCCGCCACCTCCGACCGTCCCAGCAGCAGAGCGTCCGTGGATCGCTCCCGCTCCCGTAGCCGGCGGAACGGCCCGTCCTCCGTGCTCAGCTCCTCGTACGTGCCGCGCTGCACGATCCGGCCCGCCTCCAGCACGAGGATCTCGTCGACCGCTTCCAGCCCGGTGAGCCGGTGGGTGATGAGGAGGGTGGTACGCCCCCGGGTCGCGGCCAGCAGGTCGGCGGTGAGGCGGTCGCCGGTCTCCAGATCGAGGTGTTCGGTCGGCTCGTCGAGCACCAGGAGCGGGAAGTCGGCCAGCAGCGCCCGGGCCAGCGCAAGCCGCTGCCGCTGCCCGCCGGAGAGCCGCGCGCCGTGCTCCCCGACCGGGGTGTCCAGCCCGTCGGGCAGCGTTTCGGCCCACTCCAGCAGCCGGGCCTGCGCCAGCGCCTCGCGGAGCCGCTCCTCGGACGCGGAGCGGTCGGCGAGGAGGAGGTTCTCCCGCAGGGTGCTGTCGAAGACGTGGGCGTCCTGCGCGCAGAGCCCGACCAGGCGTCGTACGTCGTCCCCGGCCAGCTCCGTCGCTGACGTACCGGCGAGCGTGTGACTCCCGGCGCGGGCGTCGAGGAAGCGCAGGAGGAGGTGGGCCAGCGTGGTCTTGCCGGAACCGGACGGTCCCACCACGGCGATCCGGCGCCCCTCGGACACGGTCAGGTCGATCCCGCTCAGCGCATCGCGCGCCTGTCCGGGATACCGGGCGTCCACGCCACGTAGCTCCACCGGGAACGGACTTGCCGGCGCCGTCCCGGCGGTCTCGGGTTCGTCGACCGGTATGGGGGCGTCCAGCACCTCGTGGACCCGTTCGGCGCTACGGCGCACCCGTTGCCGGAACTGGACGGCGAGCGGAAGCCCGGTCACCGCCTCGAAGGCGGCGAGCGGCGTCAGCACCACCACGGCCAGCGCCACCCCGTCCAGGGCACCCGCACTCACCCCCCGGACACCGACGTACGCCGCGGCCACCGTGGTCAGCCCCGTGACCATCGCCGTCAGACCGGAGCCGAGGGCGTTGGCCGTGGCCCCCCGCGCCCGGATGCGGGTCAGCTCGCGGTCGGCGTCGCCGGCCCGTGCCGTGCGGTGGGCCAGTGCACCCGCCACCGTCAGCTCACCCGTGCCGGTGAGGACCTCCGTGACCCGGGTGGCCAGCGCTCCCCTCGCCGGCGCCAGCCGCAGTTCGGCACGCCGGGCGAAGGCACCGCTGACCAACGGCACCCCCACGCCTGCCGCCAGCAGGCCGACGGCGAGGACAGCCCCGGCGGGCGGCAGCAGCCACGTCACGAAGAGGACGGAGACGACGGAGACGAGCGCGGCCCAGCCGGCCGGCAGGAGCCACCGGAGCCAGTAGTCCTGGAGCGCGTCCACGTCCGCGACCAGGCGCGAGAGCAGATCGCCCCGCCGTGTGCCCCGCAGACCGGCGGGGGCGAGCCGCTCAAGCCGCCGGAACACCGCGACCCGGGTGTCGGCCAGCATCCGCAGGACCACGTCGTGGGAGACGAGACGTTCCGCGTACCGGAAGACCGCCCGCCCGATACCGAAGGCCCGCGTCGCCGTCACAGCCATCATCAGGTAGAGCACCGGGGGCTGTTGGGAGGCCCGGGAGATCAGATAACCCGAGGTGGCCATGAGGCCCACCGCGCTGCCGAGCGCCAGGCTGCCCAGCAGGAGGGAGAGCAGCAGGTGACCGCGCCGGGTGCGTCCTGCGGCCCGCACTCGGGCCAGGGCGGAGCCGCCTCGGAGCGGCCCGGAGGCCGGAGCGGGGCCCTCCTCCGGTGTTTCACGTGAAACAGCGCGCACAGGCTCCGGGGGCGGTGTCGCGGATGTTTCACGTGAAACATCCGCGAAGAACCACTCCCACTCCTCAGGCGAGGTTTCACGTGGAACATCCGCACGCGCGCCGCCGGGCAACGGGCCGTCCGCGCCGGATCGGGCCCGGGGCCCGTCCGCCACCGTCATGGAGCCGGCCGCCGACACGAGGGAACCACCTGCTGAGGAGTTTTCGCGCTGCGTCGGGACGCTACGCTCACGCTTCCCCGCCGAGACCTTCGTCACCTCGTCCATCCGCACCACCCGGTCGGCGACAGCGAGGAGGGCGGGCCGGTGCACCACCAGCAGCACCGTCCGGCCCACGGCGAGCCGCCGGACCGCCTCGACGACGGCTTCCTCGCTCGCGCCGTCCAGCGCGGCGGTCGGCTCGTCCAGCAACAGGATCGGCCGGTCCGCGAGGAACGCCCGGGCCAGTGCGATGCGTTGGCGCTGGCCGGCGGAGAGTCCCGCGCCCTCCTCACCCAGCTCCGTCTCCATGCCCAGGGGAAGGCCCGCCACGAAGTGCTCCGCCCCCGCCTGCTCGAGCGCCCGGGCGACGTCCGCGTCACAGGCCTCGGGGCGGGCCAGCCGGACGTTCTCCGCGATGGTGCCCGCGAAGAGCTGAGGGCGTTGTGGGACCCAGGCGATGCGCTGGTGCCACTGCTCCCGGTCGACCTCGGCCAGATCGGTCCCGCCGACGGTGATCCGCCCGCCGACCGGGGCGACGAAGCCCAGGACTGCCTGGAGCAGCGTCGACTTGCCGCACCCGCTGGGCCCGACGAGGGCCACGGTCTCCCCGGGAGCCACCGAGAAGTCGGCCTCACGGACGGCGGGCGTGCCGCGCCCGGGGTAGCGGACGGTCACCCGCTCGAAGGCGAGGGCGCCCGTGGGCGCGGCCAGCTCGCCGGTGTGCGGCAGGGGGGTCTCCAGTACGGCGAACACCTCTTCCGCGGCGGCCAGGCCTTCCGCCGCCGCGTGGTACTGCGCGCCGACCTGGCGTAGCGGCAGGTACGCCTCGGGGGCCAGAAGCAGGATGACCAGCCCGGTGTACAGATCCATGTCGCCGTGGACGAGCCGCATGCCGATGGTGACGGCCACCAGTGCCACCGAGAGCGTGGCCAGCAGTTCCAGCGCGAAGGAGGAGAGGAAGGCGATGCGCAGGGTGCGCAGGGTCGCCCGCCGATAGTCGTGGGTGATGCGGCGGATCGACTCGGCCTGCGCCTTGGCGCGTCCGAAGATCTTGAGGGTGGGCAGCCCGGCGACCACGTCCAGGAAGTGACCGGAGAGCCGCGACAGCAGGCCCCACTGCCGGTCCATCCGGGACTGGGTCGCCCAGCCGATGAGCGCCATGAAGACCGGTATCAGCGGCAGGGTGACGACGATGATGGCGGCGGAGACCCAGTCCTCGGTGACGACCCGGGCGAGCACCGCGACCGGCACGACGACGGCCAGCCCCAACTGCGGCAGGTATCGGGCGAAGTAGTCGTCGAGCGCGTCCACGCCGCGGGTGGCCAGGGCGACGAGAGACCCGGTCCGCTGGCCCGAGAGCCAACCAGGACCGAGCCGCCCGGCCCGTTCCACCAGCCGCATCCGCAGTTCGGAGGTGACGGCGGCGCTGGCACGGTGGGCGGCGAGTTCGGTCAGCCAGGAGATGAGGGCGCGCCCCAGGGCCACGGCCACCAGCACGAGGAGCGGGGTGGTCAGGTCGCCGGTGTCGTAGCGCTGCTCGAAGGAGGAGACGATCAGTTCGGCGAGGAGCATGGCCTGGGCGATGACCAGCCCGGCGCCGACCGCACCGAGCACCACCACGGCGACCAGGAAGAACCTGGTGGCGCGGGCGTACCTGAGCAGTCGCGGGTCGACAGGTTTCACGTGAAACACCCTCCGGGGGCGGCCGGACGGCAGGCGCGCCGTCCGGTGCGGGAGCCGGAGCCGCAAGCCGCGGCCCCCGCATGAGCGGTCAGTGGGCCTCGGCGAGGTGATGCGTGCCGATGCGCTTACGGAAGACCCAGTACGTCCACCCCTGGTAGAGGAGGACCACCGGCGTCGCGATCCCCGCACACCAGGTCATGATCTTCAGCGTGTACGGACTGGAGGCGGAGTTGGCAGCGGTGAGGCTCCACTCCGGATCCAGGGTGGACGGCATCACGTCGGGGAAGAGCGAGACGAAGAGCATCGCCACGCTGGCCACGATGGTCAGCCCCGAGAGGGCGAAAGCCCACCCCTCCCTGCCCTTGGCGACCGCACCGAGGGCGGCGAGCAGTGCGAGCACCGCGACCCCCAGCAGGACGGCCCCGGCGGTCTTGCCGTGGTCGGCCTGGGTCCACAAGAGGAAGCCCAGGGCCGCCACCGCGGTGACCGCCCCGAGCCGCAGCGCCAGCCCGCGCGCCCGCTCCCGTATCTCCCCGACCGTTTTGAGTCCGGCGAAGACCGTGCCGTGGAAGGTGAAGAGGGTGAGCGTGACGACTCCGCCGAGCAGCGCGTACGGATTGAGCAGGTCGAGGACACCGCCGACGTACTCCTTGTCGGCGTCGATCGCCACGCCGCCCACGATGTTGCCGAAGGCGACGCCCCAGAGGAAGGCGGGGAGCAGGGAACACCAGAAGATGGCGTGCTCCCAGTTGGTCTGCCACCGCTCCCCGCTCCGCTTGACGCGGTACTCGAAGGCCACGCCCCGGATGATGAGACAGATGAGGATGAGCAGCAGCGGCAGGTAGAAGCCGGAGAAGAGCGTGGCGTACCACTCGGGGAAGGCGGCGAAGGTCGCGCCGCCGGCGCTGAGCAGCCACACCTCGTTGCCGTCCCAGACGGGCCCGATGGTGTTGATGAGGACGCGCTTCTCCCGCCGGTCGCGGGCCAGCAGCTTGGTGAGGACGCCGACCCCGAAGTCGAAGCCTTCCAGGAAGAAGTAGCCGGTCCACAGGACAGCGATCAGGACGAACCAGACGTCGTGGAGTTCCATACCTCAGCGCTCCCTCAGTACGAGAAGGCCATGGGGCGGTCGGCGTCGGCCGAGTCGCCGCCGATCTTCTTGGGCGGATTGAGGTCGGCCTCCGTCAGCTCGGGCGGTCCGGCCTTGACGTACTTCACGAGCAGCCTGACCTCGATGACGGCGAGCACGGCGTAGAGCAGGGTGAAGACGATCATCGAGGTGAGTACCTCGCCCTGGGAGACGCCGGGGGAGACGGAGGCCGAGGTGCGCAGGACCCCGTAGACCGCCCAGGGCTGGCGGCCCATCTCGGTGAAGATCCATCCCCAGGAGCTGGCTATCAGCGGGAAAGCCAGCGTCCAGAGGGTGAGGCGCCAGTAGAGGCGGCTGAAGCGAGGGCTCAGCACCTTGTTGCGGAAGAGCACGAGGTTCGGCACCTCGTCCTCGCCGGTGCGCAGGCGGTGGGGGAGGAGGAACTTCCTCCGGGTGAGCCAGAGGCCGAGCAGTCCGATGCCGAAGGAGGCCATGCCGAAGCCGATCATCCAGCGGAAGCCCCAGTAGGCGACCGGGATGTTGGGCCGGTAGTCCCCTGGCCCGTACTTCTCCTGGTACTCGGCGTTCATGTCGTTGATGCCGGGCACGGGATCGGAGAAGTTGCTGTGGGCGAGGAAGGAGAGGAGGCCCGGCACCTCGACGGCGACCACGTTGTGGCCCTTGTCGACGTCACCGACGGCGAAGAGGGAGAACGGCGCGGGCCCCTCGCCCTCCCAGAGCGCTTCGGCCGCCGCCATCTTCATCGGCTGCTGCTCGTACATGATCTTGCCGAGGGTGTCGCCGCTGACCGCCGTGAGCAGGCCGCCGACGGCGACGGTGACCAGGCCCAGACGAAGGGAGAGCCGCATCGAGTCGATGTGCTTCTTCCGCATCAGGTGGTAGGCCGCGATGCCCGCCATGAACGCGCCGCCGGTGAGGACGGCCGCCGCGATGGTGTGGAAGAACTGCGCGAGCGCCGTGTTCTGGGTCAGCACGAGCCAGAAGTCGGTCAGCTCGGCACGTCCGGTCGCCTCGTCGATGCGGTAGCCGACCGGGTGCTGCATCCAGGAGTTGGCGGCCAGGATGAAGTACGCGGAGAGGATGGTGCCGAGGGAGACCATCCAGATGCAGGCGAGGTGGATCTTGGGTGGCAGCTTGTCCCAGCCGAAGATCCACAACCCGATGAAGGTCGACTCGAAGAAGAAGGCGATCAGCGCCTCGAAGGCCAGCGGGGCGCCGAAGACGTCCCCGACGAAGCGCGAGTAGTCGGACCAGTTCATACCGAACTGGAACTCCTGGACGATGCCGGTGACGACTCCCAGGGCGATGTTGATCAGGAAAAGCTTGCCCCAGAACTTGGTTGCCTTGAGGTACTTCTCCTTGCCTGTCCGCACCCATGCGGTCTGAAGCCCGGCGGTGAGTCCGGCCAGCGAGATCGTCAGGGGGACGAAAAGGAAGTGGTAGACGGTTGTGATGCCGAACTGCCATCGCGACAGGGTTTCCGGCGCCAGTGCAAGATCCACGTCTCCTCCTTGGATCACCCGCGAACGGTGCCCACTTCGCCCTCGTTGATCCTCCGCAAAGCGGGGGATACAGGATGCGCTTGTGAACGCGTTCACATTCACAAGCAATTATGTCCTACCACCTGACAAGAGCAGAAGGCGGGGCCCCCTTCCCGGGGACCCCGCCTTCGCCTCGCGCCTGCCGGCGGCCGTCAGCCGCTCTTGCGGAACGCCTCCGTCACCTTCAGGAAGAGATCGTTCGCCTCCGGCTCACCGACGGTGACCCGCACACCCTCGCCGGCGAACGGCCGGACCACGACCCCGGCCCGCTCGCAGGCCTGGGCGAACTCGACCGTCCGCTCCCCCAGCCGCATCCAGACGAAGTTGGCCTGCGTCTCGGGCACCGTCCACCCCTGCTCCTGGAGCGCGGAGACCACGCGGGCCCGCTCCCCGACCAGGGCGCCGACCCGGCCGAGCAGCTCGTCCTCCGCGCGCAGCGAGGCCACGGCCGCGTCCTGGGCGAGCTGGCTCACACCGAAGGGGACCGCCGTCTTCCGCAGCGCCGCCGCCACCGGCTCATGGGCGACGGCGAAGCCGACCCGCAGCCCGGCCAGGCCGTACGCCTTCGAGAACGTCCGCAGCACCGCGACGTTCGGCCGGTCCCGGTAGATCTCGATGCCGTCCGGCACCTCGGCGTCCCGGATGAACTCGCGGTACGCCTCGTCCAGCACGACCAGCACGTCACCGGGGACCTGGTCGAGGAAGCGCTCCAGCTCGGCACGGCGGACGACGGTGCCCGTGGGGTTGTTGGGGTTGCAGACGAAGATGAGGCGGGTGCGGTCGGTGATCGCCGCAGCCATCGCGTCCAGATCGTGCACCTCTCCGGAGGTCAGCGGCACCTGGACCGACTTCGCCCCACTGATCTGCGTGATGATCGGGTACGCCTCGAACGACCGCCAGGCATAGATCACTTCGTCACCCGGGCCCGAGGTCGCCTGGAGCAACTGCTGCGCCACCCCGACCGACCCGGTCCCCGTCGCCACGTGCTCCTGCGGCACCCCGAACCGCTCGGCCAGCTCGGCCGTCAGCGTGGTGCAGGCCATGTCCGGGTACCGGTTGAGCTGAGCGGCGGCGGCCAGCGTGCTCTCCAGGACTCCGGGGAGCGGCGGGTACGGGTTCTCGTTGGAGGACAGCTTGTAGGCCGCCGGGCCCTCGGAGGCGGAGGCGGGCTTCCCGGGCTTGTAGGTCGGAATGCCCGCAATCTCCGCACGCAACGTGGGGGTCGACTCGCTCACCGCGGTCCTCCTCGTGATCATCGGTTCGAATACTTCTCACCTTATGAGGATTGAGCTTCCCGGCGCAGGGCCTCGGCGAGGAGAACACGGTGCGTGGCTCGTCGGGCACCGAGCGGCACGAGGCGAGAGGGCGCGCGAAATCTCCCCGCGCGCCGGTGGCCCGCGCCGTGGCGCGCATCCCTCGTGAAGGTGAGTTGGGCCTTCGCCGCCCCCTCATCCGATAAGCGGGGTCATTCCTCCGAAGCGTGCGAATCAACGGGCAAGCGCGGCAACCACGCTGCATTTAGCTGGTGTTGAGCACGAACCGCCGTGCAGAAACGTCACCGTCAACGCTTGCATATGCATCCGGGTCTTCCGCCCCCGTGAGCCCTACTATCGGCTCGCCATGACAGCAGCAGGGAAGCACCAGGTGAGCCGAACGGATACGACCCGTCGGAGAAGCCGGCCAGTGCGGGCGGGCATCAGAGATGTGGCCGCCGCCGCCGGCGTCTCCATCACAACCGTGTCCGACGCCCTCAACGGCAAGGGGAGACTGCCGGACGCCACCCGCCGCCACGTCCGGGAGGTGGCGGAACGACTCGGCTACCGCCCCTCGGCGGCGGCCCGCACCCTGCGCACGGGCAAGTCGGGCCTCATCGGTCTGACCGTGACCACGTACGGGGATGAACCTTTCACCTTCACGGAGTTCGCCTACTTCGCGGAGATGGCCAGGGCCGCCACCTCCGCCGCTCTCGCCCGCGGCTACGCCCTGGTGATCCTCCCCGCGACCTCCCGGCTCAGCCCGGTCGACGTCTGGTCCAACGTGGCACTCGACGGCACCGTGGTGGTCGATCCCGCCGACGACGACCCGGTGGTCCGCGAACTCGCCCGCCAGGGACTCCCCGTCGTCTCCGACGGCCGGCCCGCGGGCTCCCTGCCCGTCACGGCCTGGGTCGACAACGATCACGAGGCGGCCGTCCTCGACATCCTCGACCACCTCGCCGCGGCGGGGGCGCGCCGCATCGGGCTGCTCACCGGCACGACCACCGACATGTACACCCGCCTCTCCACCTCGGCCTACCTGGACTGGTGCGCCCGGATCGGCCAGGACCCGGTGCTGGAGGCGTATCCGGCACATGATCCGTGCGCCGGCGCCGTCGCCGCCGACCGGCTCCTGGCCCGGCCCGACCGGCCCGACGCCGTCTACGGGCTCTTCGACCCCAACGGCACCGACCTCCTCGCCGCCGCCCGCCGCTACGGTCTGCGCGTCCCCGAGGACCTGCTCCTGGTCTGCTGCAGCGAGTCCACCGTCTACGCCAGTACCGAGCCGCCCGTCACCACGCTCTCCCTCAAACCGCGTCGGATCGGCACGGCCGTCGTCCAGCTCCTCATCGACGCCATCGAGGGCGTCAACCAGGACCAGCCGGTGGAACAGGTGATACCGACCGAGCTGATCGTCCGGACCTCCTCGATGCGGCGCTCCCCACGCACCACCGTCAATCCTCCCCGCTCCCCAGGGCAGGGGTGAGCGACACGGGGAGCACCGGGAAAAAGTCCTCCCAATTCGGAAGGAATCCCCGGTGAACAGAGGTCCCGTCGTTATTCACCACCCCTGGTGCACCACACAGCGCGATCCTCATTCCTATGATGGGCGGACGACACCGCGGGCCGCTGCGACCAGGCAGTCCGAACCGGTGCAGAGGCGGCGCGATGGTGGTGGAGGGGTCGATGACTCAGGGGGCCAGTCAGGGACCCACGGTGCGCACGGCGACACTGCGTGACTTCCGGGTACCCGCGTACGTCCAGCAGGCGGGGCCCCCGGCCACGTCCGCACCCGTCGACGAGGAACCACCGGACGGCTACACCCCGACCCAGCGGGACCTCCCGGTCATCAACCGGGGCGACACCGTGCAGGTGACGGTGGCCCCGGAGGAGGCCACCGCGCGCACCACCTCCGACGGCCTCGGGCCGCTCTACGCGGTGGGAGACGTCCACGGTTACCTGGACGAGCTGCTCGCCGCCCTCCAGGCACAGGGACTGGTCGACGCCGACGGCAACTGGTCCGCGGGGAACGCCCGCGTCTGGTTCCTGGGCGACTTCACCGACCGCGGCCCCGACGGCATCGGCGTCATCGAGCTGGTCATGCGGCTCTCCGCGGAGGCGGCCGCGGCAGGCGGGTACTGCAAGGCCCTGATGGGCAACCACGAGTTGCTGCTGCTGGGCGCCAAGCGGTTCGGCGACACCCCGATCGACTCCGGTGCCGGCACGGCCACCTTCCAGGCCGCCTGGCTTCTCAACGGCGGGCAGAAGAGCGACATGGAGCGGCTGGAGGACCACCACCTCCAGTGGATGTCCCGGCTCGACGCCATCGTCGAGGAGGACGACCACCTGCTCCTGCACTCCGACACCACGGCCTATCTGGACTACGGCGACTCCATCGAGGCGGTCAACGACACCGTTCACGACATCCTCACCCGCAACGACGCCGACGAGTGCTGGGACCTCTTCCGCAAGTTCACCAAGCGGTTCGCCTTCCGCGACGAGGGCGCCTCGGCCGCCCGCGAACTGCTCGGCGTCTACGGCGGCCGCCGCGTCGTCCACGGCCACAGCCCCATCCCCTATCTGCTGGGGGAGTCCGGCTCCTCCGAGGACGGCTCATCCGACAGCGGCCCGCAGATCGACGGGCCGCACATCTACGCCGACGGCCTGGCCGTCGCGCTCGACGGCGGGGTCACCATGGCGGGCAAACTCCTGGTCAGCGGCCTGCCCCTCGCCGACTGAGCCGGGCGGACGGACCGGCCCTGCCGACCCCGGGCCGTGGACGGCACGGCCGGCGTGGGCGGTCGGTGCCCCGGCACGGCGCACCACGGCCGCTCCGGCGCGGGACTGCCCGACCGCGCTCACGACCACCACCGAGCAGTCCTTCCCCGGCCGACGGCCGCTGTCCCGCCCCGGCGTACCGTGCCGGAAAGTGGCGCCCGCCCCGCCCGGACCGGCCGGGGCCGTACGGGCCGGTGAGCATACGGGAAGGTGCCGCCCGGCCTCCCTTTTCCGCGAAGTCACTGTCACATCGGGCCGTTACCGCTCTACCATCGACATATCCGTAGCAGGCTCTCCTCCGTTCCCACCGACCCGCCCGCGACGTCGCGGGCGGCGATGCCCTACGGACACCTCGGGGGATGCACATGAACGGCGCTCCGCACCTGTTGGACGAGGACCGGGCCGCGTACGAGCGGCTCCTCGACGAAGCCCTGCGCACCATCACCCACGACGGAGGCGGCCCCGCCTCGCCGAACTCCGGCCCACGGCCCTCCCTCCCCGAACTGCGCCAGCTCGCGCTGGGCGACAGCGCCGCGATCACCGCGGCGGCCGCGGCCGAGTACCGGCACCTTCTCGCCCTCCGCGAGGAGTTGAGCGAGACCACCGCGGCTCGGCCCACCACCGGCGACGACCGCTCCGCCGCGCCTGACGCCGGCGGTCTGATCACGGCCGTGAGCCAGATGACCGAGGCCACCGGCGCGGGCGTCCTGGCCGTCCTGACCGTCCTCGCCCCGCTCCTCGCCGGCACGGCGGCCCTCATATTCCTGCTGGTCGGCTATGGGCTGCGGATGCTGGACCCGGTACCGGCGCCCGCGCAGACGCTGCTCACGACGGGCTGGGTGTTCGCCGCACTCGCCGCGGCCGCCCTGCTCGTCGCCGGCCTGGCCCTTCTGGTGACCGCCCTGCGCAACAAGGCGCTCTTCCCGGTGTCCCCGCTGCCGGCCGATCCGCTCCACGGCGAGGTGCGGCAGGCCGCCGAGGCCTGGGAGCGGGCACTCACCGAACGCGGCATCCTGCCCTTCCTCCGCGCCACCCTCGCCGAAGCCTCGGCGAGGGTCCCCGAGACGAGGCCCGCCGGCGAGGTGGAGTCGGCGGACCGCGCCCCGGCCGTCGAGTCGGATCGTATGCCCCACCTCGGCTACGGCCGCCCGGGCTTCAGCAGCCCCTCGGAACGCGGGCAGGGCCGACCCGGCTCCCGCCCCTCCTACCAGAGCCCGCAGTTCGGCAGCCCGGACTTCAGTGGTCCCGAGTACGACGGTCCGGGGCACGGATGAACGGTGGCCGACCGGGCGCTTCCGGCGCTCCGGCCGACCACTCGCCGCGTTTCACGTGAAACAGGACCACGAAGGGCGTTTCACGTGAAACATCGACGGTAGGGGTGTTTCACGTGAAACGCCCCCACCGCTGCGGCACTCAGTCCGCCAACGGCAGATAGACCCGGTTGCCGGACTCGGCGAACTCCTTCGACTTCTGGAGCATGCCCGCCTCGATCTCCTCCTGGGACGCCCCCACGTCCGAGGAGTCGCCGAACCGGGTCGCGATGTCCTGACTGATCTTCATCGAGCAGAACTTCGGCCCGCACATGGAGCAGAAGTGCGCCGTCTTGGCCGGTTCGGCCGGGAGGGTCTCGTCGTGGAACTCCCGGGCGGTGTCCGGGTCCAGAGCCAGATTGAACTGGTCCTCCCAGCGGAACTCGAACCGCGCGTCGGAGAGCGCGTCGTCCCACTCCTGGGCCCCGGGATGCCCCTTGGCGAGGTCGGCCGCGTGCGCCGCGATCTTGTAGGTGATCACGCCGGTCTTCACGTCGTCCCGGTTGGGCAGGCCGAGGTGTTCCTTGGGGGTGACGTAGCAGAGCATCGCCGTACCCCACCAGCCGATCATCGCCGCGCCGATGCCCGAGGTGATGTGGTCGTAGGCAGGGGCGATGTCCGTGGTGAGCGGGCCGAGGGTGTAGAACGGCGCCTCCTCGCAGATCTCCTGCTGGAGATCGATGTTCTCCTTGATCTTGTGCATGGGCACGTGGCCGGGCCCCTCGATCATGGTCTGCACGTGGTGCCGCTTGGCGATCGTGTTCAGCTCGCCGAGGGTGCGGAGTTCGGCGAACTGCGCCTCGTCGTTGGCGTCCGCGATCGAGCCGGGCCGCAGTCCGTCGCCCAGCGAGTAGGTGACGTCGTAGGCGGCGAGGATCTCGCAGAGCTCCTCGAAGCGCGTGTAGAGGAAACTCTCCTGGTGGTGGGCCAGGCACCAGGCGGCCATGATCGATCCGCCGCGCGAGACGATGCCGGTCTTGCGCCGCGCGGTCAGCGGCACGTGGGCGAGCCGTACCCCCGCGTGGACGGTCATGTAGTCGACGCCCTGCTCGGCCTGTTCGATGACGGTGTCCTTGTACACCTCCCAGGTCAGCTCCTCGGCCTTGCCGTCGACCTTCTCCAGTGCCTGGTAGAGCGGAACGGTGCCGATCGGCACCGGGGAGTTGCGCAGCACCCACTCGCGGGTGGTGTGGATGTTGCGGCCGGTCGAGAGGTCCATGACGGTGTCGGCGCCCCAGCGGGTCGCCCAGGTCATCTTCTCCACCTCCTCCTCGATCGAGGAGGTGACCGCCGAGTTGCCGATGTTGGCGTTGACCTTCACCAGGAACCGCTTGCCGATGATCATCGGCTCGCTCTCCGGATGGTTGACGTTGGCCGGCAGGACGGCCCGGCCCGCCGCGATCTCGTCGCGGACGGTGCGCGGGTCGAGCTTCTCCCGGATGGCCACGTACTCCATCTCCGGGGTCACTTCGCCGCGCCGCGCGTAGGCGAGCTGGGTGACCGCGCGGCCGGGGACGGCGCGGCGGGGCCTGCGCGGCCGGCCGGGGAAGACCGCGTCGAGGTTGCGCAGACCGCCGCGCGGGCTGGTGTGCTTGATCCCGTCGTCCTCCGGGCGGACGGGGCGCCCCGCGTACTCCTCGGTGTCGCCGCGCGCGGTGATCCAGTGCTCCCGCAGGGGCGCCAGACCCCGGCGGACGTCGGTCTCCACTCCCGGGTCGGTGTACGGGCCGGAGGTGTCGTACAGCGTGACGGCGTTGCCGTTGGTGAGGTGCACCTGGCGGACCGGCACGCGCAGATCGGGGCGGGAGCCCTCGATGTACGCCTTGTGCCAGCCGATGGACTTCCCGGCCTCGTTCTTCTGCTCGGAGGCAGGCGTGCGTACGTCCTGTGTGGTCATGAGACCTACTCCCTACGCCGGCATTACCCGGTAACAGGTTCGGCGGTCGACGCAGCGATGTCCCTGGCCCTGACCGGTCTTGGCGACCGGTCGTCCAGCGGAGGTCAGCGCCCTCTCAGCCCGGTGCTCCGAGCTCCCGCGTGTACAAAGGTGGCTCCACGCTAACGTCCCTTCGGCCGTGCTGAACAGTGGGCCTCGCCGACTCTTGCGATGATCGACGCGTGACCTCGACGACGCCACCGCCGCCCCCGCCCTCGCAGCCCCCCTCGGACGGGCCGCCGCCCGGCGGCCACGACGGGGGTCCGCCGACGGGCGGTCACGGGCACTCCCACAGCCACGGCCCGGCCGCTCCCGTCTCCAGGCATCTGCGCAAGGTGATCGCGGCCGTCCTGATCCCCTTCGCCGCCGCCGTCGTGGTCGGGCTGCTCGTCCTGTGGCCCGGGGGAGCACCGCCGCACGAGCGGACCGGTGTCGGCATGGACCGCCAGACGGAACAGGGCTCGGTCACCAAGCTGGAGCAGGTCGACTGCTCCGACGTGAACGTCTCCCAGCCACCCCCCACCGGTGACACCTCCACCCCGGAGGGCCGCTCCGCGCAGGAGCAGGCGACCGGACGGTGCGAGAAGGCCACCATCGAGGTGACCTCCGGGCCGCACGCGGGCCGCACCTTCACCGAGATCGTGCAGCCGGACGCCTCCCGCAAACTGAGCCAGGGGCAGGGCGTGGTGGTCGCCTACGCCCCGGACGCGCCGGAGGAACTCCAGTACTCCGTCACCGACGTCGACCGGAAGTTCCCGCTCACCCTGCTGGCCGCGATCTTCGCCGTGGCGGTGGTGCTGGTCGGCCGGATGCGGGGCCTGATGGCGCTGGTCGCGCTCGCCGCGAGCTTCGCGCTGCTCACGCTGTTCATCCTGCCGGCGATCCTCCAGGGCTCGAATCCTCTGGTGGTGGCGGTGGTCGGCGCCAGCGCCATCATGCTGATCGCCCTGTATCTCTGTCATGGCCTGACCGCGAGGACCTCGGTGGCGGTGCTCGGCACTCTGGTCTCCCTCCTGCTGATCGGCGTGCTCGGCTCGGTCTTCATCGGCTGGGCCGCTCTGACGGGCAACACCGACGACAACACGGGCCTGATCCACGGTCTCTACCCGGAGATCGACATGAGCGGCCTGCTGCTGGCCGGCGTCATCATCGGCTCCCTCGGTGTCCTGGACGACGTGACGGTCACCCAGACCTCGGCGGTGTGGGAACTGCACCAGGCCGACCCGTCGATGGGCCGGCGCAAGCTCTACCGGGCCGGCATCCGCATCGGCCGGGACCACATCGCCTCCGTGGTGAACACCCTGGTGCTGGCGTACGCGGGTGCCGCTCTGCCGTTGCTGCTGCTCTTCTCGATCGCCCAGAGCAGCGTGGGCATGGTCGCCAACAGCGAGCTGGTGGCGGAGGAGATCGTCCGGACCCTGGTGGGCTCGATCGGCCTGGTCGCCTCTGTCCCGGTGACGACGGCGCTGGCGGCACTGGTGGTGTCGGCGGACAAGGGCACGGGGGTGCCCGTGGGCGGCGCTCCGGCGGCGCGCGGCGGCAAGGGGCGTCGCCGCAGGAAGCGCTGAGGCGGGTGCCGGCGCCGGACGGGCGGGGCCCGGCCGGCGCCGGTTCACTCAGCCGGCGCTCTGTTCCTCCGCGAGGATGCGGTTCAGGGCATCGTCGAGGTGGGTGTCGAAGTCGGCGTGAGCCCGTTCGCTGCCGAGCGGGACGAGCCGGTCGGTGCGGTCGAGGAAGGCGAGCAGCGGTGCCTTCCCGGCACGGAACAGGGCCTGCTCGGAGCCGACCTGGAGGGTGATGTGCACCTCCCTGGTGGCCTCCCGCCCGACCGGACAGACGTGCACGTCGCCGTCGCCCGCGGCGTCCAGGACTCCGTCGACCAGCAGTTCGCGGCCGAAGACCCAGGTGACAGGTGCGTCGCCGGGGAGGTGGAACGTCAGCCGCACCGCGTACGGATCGACGGTCTCGTACCGCAGCTCCACCGGGATGCGGAACGCGAGCTCCTCGGAGACGAGGAAGCTCATCATGACCTCTGCCTGTACTGACTCGCGCATGGACTACCCCGCCAGTTGCCGCCACGTGGCCGAAATCCGTCCCGGCCCTTCATGGCATCTTGCAGAACGCCATCATTGGATCACAAGGAGTGAGTTTTCAGATGCTGATAGAGAACCGGAGCCGCCGGAGAATGCTGCCGACGTCCCGGTGCAGCAGTTGCGTGGTGGACCGCAGGCGTTCGGCCTGTGCGGCGGGGAGGGAGAGGGCGAGGACAGCGGCGGTGGACCCGACGGTGATCGGCACGGCCGCGCAGGCCACACCGAGGGCGTACTGCTGATACTCGACGACCGGCTGCATACGCTCGGCCGCGGCCAGCCGGCGCAGCAGGCGCCGGCTGTCGGGGACCGAGTACGGGGTGAGTTGCCGGACCGGATGCCGGGAGAGGTGATCCCGGCGGCCCTCCTCGTCGAGCTGCGAGAGGAGGCACTGGCCTATGGCGTGGGCGTGGGCGGTCTCACGGAAGTCGGCCCATTCCGCGACCGCGGGATTCCCGGGCGTGTCCGCCGTCGCGACCAGGTCGACCTCGCCGTCCCGGTACATGGCGAAGTAGACGGGCGCACCGAGGCGTTCGTGCCAGTGGCGCAGGACCTCGTCGATGAGGTGGCGGCGGCTCTGCTGGGCGTGCGCCTCGTCGAGACGGGCCACGGCGGATCCCAACACGTAGACGCCGTCGACCCGTCGGAGGTACCGCTCGTGGGTCAGGGTGCGCAGCAGGTGGTAGGCGGTGGGCAGCGCGACGCCCGCCTCACGGGCCAACTGCTTGGCGGGGGCACCGCCTTCGTGGACGGCGGCGGCCTCCAGCAGCCGAAGGGCCCGCTGGACGGAGCCGATGAGCGTAGGCGCGACGTGGCCGTCGTCCTGGTGAGTACCCGTGGACCAGTCATCCGGTCGGTCCGCGGGCGTGGCGTGGGCCATGGCCTGGTCACCCCCGGAGAGCCTGAACCCCCGGGCGCGGCCGCCCGGAGCGGTGCGAAGGCGGGGCCTTCGCGCCGGATTCCGGACTGTAGCCGGTGGCCTCGCGGCGGGTTCCCCGCTTGGGGAGCCATTCCCCCGGGTGGAGGAATCGCCGCGTCTGCGTCCTGCCGGCTACCAGCTGCCGCTGCCCGAGGACGGGAAGAACTTCCTGACCACGTAGATGAGTCCGCCGACGAGGGCGACGAAGATCAGGATCTTGAAGAGCAGCCCGACGACGAAGCCGACCACGGAGGCGATGAGGCCGCCGAAGATGAAGAGGGCGAGGACCGGGACGGCGATCCACTTCACCCACCACGGAAGTCCGATGAATACCTCGCGTGCGCCCATGACCTGTCCCCTCTCTGCCTGTCGCGCCCCGGTGGCGCGGCCGACGGTGCGGCCCGGACCTCGTCGGCCCTCGCGCTGCCGTGTCGTCTTCGATGCTAGGCGGCCGCAGCGAACGGTGGGCGGCTCGCGCCCCCCGTCTCTCCCTGACCCTCCCCCTAGGGAACAGCCGGGGCGCCGCCAGGGTTCCCGCCCGTACCGGCCTCAGCCCTCCGGCGGGGAGAAGACCACCATGACCCGCAGGTCCTCGCTGATGTGGTGGAACTTGTGCGGCGTACCGGCCGGGACGTAGACGACACTGCCGCGCCCCACCTCGGTGGTCTCCTCGCCCACGGTGATGGCCGCCCGGCCGCTGACGACGAGGTACACCTCGTCCTGGCGGTGCGGCTGCTGCGGGTCGAGCTGACCGGCGTTGAGGGCGTACAGGCCCACGGACATGTTCCGCTCACGCAGGAACTGGAGGTACGCGCCGTCGTTGGCGGCGCGCTCCGCCTCCAGTTCGTCGAGCCGGAAAGCCTTCATCAGCCGCTGGCCTCTCTGTTCGCTTCTCACGGTGTGCCTTCGGTCCGGCCGGCCGCTCGCGGGGCGAGCGGTGTGCCCGCTGACGGCGCCGATCTTGTCTGCCACGATCAGACACATGACCAATTTCCTAGTCAAGACGCTGGCGAACGCGGCTGCCCTTCTGGTCGCCGTGTGGCTGCTCAAGGACATCACCCTCACCGGCGACAGCACCGGTAACAAGGCGCTCACACTCATTGTCGTCGCCCTGATCTTCGGCCTGGTCAACTTCCTCGTGAAGCCGGTGGTGAAGGTCCTGACCTTCCCGTTGTTCGTGCTCACGCTTGGCCTGATCACGCTGGTGGTCAACGCGCTGATGCTGCTGCTGACCTCCTGGCTGGCAGGCCAGTTCGAGCTGGGTTTCCACGTCGACGGTTTCTGGACCGCCGTCCTCGGCGGCCTGATCATCTCGGTGGTCTCCTGGGCGCTGAACGTCGCCCTGCCCGACCGCAAGGACTGACCCCGCGCCTTCGGCACTCCCCGCCTCGGGGCGGATCTCCCTGCGAGCAGTCCGCCCCGCCGGGCTCTCTCCGCGACGTCCGTCCAGGTCGTGGACGTGTGGTGCGCGGGGAGGAAAGCGTGTCCGATGCTGGAGGCGGGCGGCCCGGCCGTGGAGGTCCGCCCGGCAGGGGCCAGGGACGACGCGAGAAGGGCGGCCACCAATGACGGGCGACGGCACGAGGGCGGTACGAGCGGGTCTGCCCAAAGCGGTGAAGAACGAGCCGACACTCCCCGGACCGGTCTTCGCCGCCCACTTCCACCTTCCCGGCGACGTGAGCGGACCGTACGCCTACGGCCGGGACGACAATCCGACCTGGACCCATCTGGAACAGGCCATCGCCGAACTGGACGCGCCGGGCGGGAACGCCCACACGCTGGTCTTCGCCTCGGGCATGGCGGCCATCTCGGCCGTGCTGTTCTCCCAGCTCGGTGCGGGCGACACCGCGGTGCTGCCGGACGACGGCTACCAGGCGCTGCCGCTCCTGCGCGAGCAGCTGAGCGCCTACGGCGTGGAAGTGCGCACCGCGCCGACCGGCGGTGACGCGCAACTGGACGTCCTGGACGGCGCCAAGCTGCTGTGGATCGAGTCCCCGTCCAACCCCGGCCTCGACGTCTGCGACATCCGCCGCCTGGTCGACGCCGCCCACGCCCGGTCGGCGCTGGTCGCGGTGGACAATACCCTGGCGACTCCGCTCGGCCAGCGACCGCTGGAGCTGGGCGCCGACTTCTCGGTGGCCTCGGACACCAAGGGGATGACAGGCCACGGCGACATCCTGCTCGGCCACGTGACCTGCCGCGACGCCGAGCTGGCCGCGGGCGTCAAGCGCTGGCGCAAGATCGTGGGCGCGATCCCGGGCCCGATGGAGGCGTGGCTCGCCCACCGCTCCCTCGCCACGCTGCACCTTCGCGTCGAGCGGCAGACCGCCAACGCGCTGGCGCTGGCCGAGGCTCTCCGCGCCCGGTCCGACGTCACGGGCCTGCGCTATCCGGGGCTGTCCGACGATCCCTCGCACACGGTCGCGGCCCGCCAGATGCGGCGCTTCGGTTCGGTCGTCTCGTTCGACCTCGGCGCCAGGGAGCGGGCCGAGCGCTTCCTGGCCGAGCTGCGGCTAGTCGAGGACGCCACCAGTTTCGGGAGCGTGCGCTCGACCGCGGAACGGCGGGGCCGGTGGGGCGGCGACGCCGTCGGGGAGGGATTCGTCCGCTTCTCCGTCGGAGCGGAGGACGCCGAGGACCTGGTCGCCGATGTCGCGCGCGCCCTCGACCTCTCTCACGGGGCCGTCTGAGCTGTCCTGCGACGCCCGGCCGTGCGTCGCGGAGCGACGCCGGCCGCGGTGAGCCGCGCGCGTGGGAACGGCCCGAGCCTCCCCCCTCGTGGCTCGGGCCGTTCTGGGCTCCGTACAGAAGAGCCACCTCATCAAGGCTAGTTGACCCTGCGTCAGTGTCCAATCACTGTGGCGGCAGCGACCTATCGACATATTTATAGTTGCACCGCGAGTGACGGCCTGCGACGCGAAGGGGTTGAGTGCGTGGACGTGGCGCTGCTGCGTACGTTCGTCATGGTCCACCGAGCCGGCTCCTTCACCCGCGCCGCCGCCCTGCTCGGGCTCTCCCAGCCGGCCGTCACCTCGCAGATACGCACCCTGGAGCGCCAGCTCGGCCGCCCGCTCTTCCTCCGCAGGGCCCGCGGTGTGACGCCCACCTCGGTCGGCGACGAACTCGCCCACCGGGCCGCGCCGCACCTCGACGCCCTGGCGGAGATCGCGGAGGGCGCCCTCACCGTGGAGGCGCCGCTACGGACGCTGCATCTGGCAGGGCCGCCCGAGTTCATGGCGGACCGGGTCCTGCCCGCGCTGGCCGGCCTCAGAGACCCGTCGGGACCGTCGGTCCGGCTCCGCGCCGCCTTCGGTTCGGCCGAGGAGGTGCTCGAAGGGCTCGCGGCCGGGCACCACGACCTCGCCGTCACCACCCGCCGCCCGCGCGGCACCCTGCTCAGCTCAGGAACACTCTGCGACGAGGAGCACCTCCTGGTGGCGGCACCGCACTGGGCCGCGCGGTTCCCACCCGGGGCGGTACGGCGCGGCGGGGCCGAGGCGCTCGACAAGGTGCCGGTCGTCGATGTCCACGAGACCCTGCCCTTCACCAGGCGCTACTGGGCCACGGTCTTCGAGGCGCCGCCTCCGGAGCACGCGGCCGTGGTCGCTCCCGATCTGCGGGCGGTCCTTGCCTGCGTGGTCGCGGGAGCGGGGATGGCGGTCCTGCCGCGGTACCTCTGCGAGGACACTCTCCTCCGGCGTGAACTGGTCACCCTGCTGGAGCCCTCGCTGCCTCCACTGCGCACCTACTTTCTCGCCGTGCGGACCGGTACGCAGTCGCTGCCGCACCTCGCGGCCGTCCACGAGTGGCTGATGCGGGCGGCCGTCGCCTGGGGGTGAGCCCGCCGATGTTTCACGTGGAACACGCGGGGCCAGATTTCCTCCATGACCGTTCGCTCCGTGGTCAAGCGCACCGCCCGGGCCGTGCTCCTCGACGGTGACCAGCTCGTCCTGATCAAGCGCACCAAGCCCGGCGTCGATCCTTACTGGGTGACTCCGGGGGGCGGAGTCGAGCCGGAGGACGGCAGCGTCGTCGCCGCGCTCCACCGTGAGGTCCTGGAGGAGCTGGGCGCCAAGATCACCGATGTGGTCCCCTGCTTCGTCGACACGGTCGAGCACATCGGCGTGGACGCCGAGACCACCGGCGTGAAGGTGCAGCACTTCTTCGTCTGCCGCCTCGGCACCATGGACCCGGCCCTGCGCCATGGTCCCGAGGTCGAGGAACCCTGCGGAGAGTACGAGATCGTGCGCATTCCCTTCACCCGGCTCGGCATCGCCTCGGTCCACCTGGTGCCCCTGTCGTTGCGGCACTACCTGGACGGCAACATCGAGGGCGTCCGGGCGCTGCTCGCCCCGGATCTCGGCTGAGCGGGCGCGCGGCCGGCCGTGTCAAGCAGCCCGGCGTCCCCTGCCGCCGAACCGCTTCCGGCCCGTCGGCCCGAGTGGGGGTGTTTCACGTGAAACAGGGCACATCCCGGCTGTGGCCGCACGCTGCCGGAGGGGGCTGCTCACCGCGTGAGCTGCGGGAATGCCCGGCTCGGGCCTGGGCGTGGCTGACCGCGGAGCCGGTGATCCCCGGCTGAAAAGACGGTGGACGCGGAGGTCCCCCGTCGGCCAATCTGAGCCGCGTGTCGACACCTGCGCTCTCCGCTCTACCCGTCCGTCCGCTCACCCTCCGGGATCTCCCGGCCTGCACGAGCCTCGCGTACGACCGGGGGTGGTCCCCGGACGAGCACAAGTGGCGACTGCTGCTCGCGGCAGGACACGGGGTCGGCGTGGACGCTCCGGACGGAGGCGGGCTGCTGGGCGCCTGCACGCTCACCGACTTCGGCCCGCACGAGGCCCCCGCCTTCACCGCCATCGGCATGGTGCTGATCGCCGACCGGTACGCGCGGCAGGGCTTCGGCCGCCGCCTGCTGGAGCACGTCATCCGGTACAGCGGCTCGGTCCCGCTCACCCTCTACGCCTCCGCCGGCGCCGTCCCGCTCTACCGGAAGCTGGGCTTCAGCTCCGTGGGCCAGGCCGCGAAGGCCACCGGGCGGTTCACCGGCCCCGCCTCGTCCCCGGCGCGTCCGGGGCTCTCGCTCTCCCCTGCCCGGGCGGGCGATCTGCCCCGCATCCTGCGGCTCGACGCCGAGGTGTTCGGAACCGACCGGACGCCCCTGATCACCCGGCTCCCCGCCTTCGCCGACCGGCTCCTGGTGGCGGAGGAGGGTGGGGAACTGACCGGCTTCGCGGCACGCTGGCCCAGCACCGGGAGCGAGGTGGTCGGTCCGCTCGTCGCCCGGGACGGCGACACCGCCCGGGCTCTGATCACCGCCCTGGCCGTGGGCAGCCACCGTCCGCTCCGCGTGGACGTCGACGTGCGGCACACGGCCCTGCTGGACTGGCTGGGCGGGAGCGGGATGCCGGTGACGGAGGTCAGCGACCTGATGACCCGCGACCTGCCCGCCCTCCCCGGCGACTGGACCAGGCGTTTCGCCCCCCTCACCGTCGCCGCGGCCTGAGCGTCCGCAGGACCACGACAGCCCGCCGGGCACCCTCGCTCCGCCGGGGCGGACGAGTTCACGCCACGCGCCAGCCAGGAGATGGCGCGTGGCGTGAACAGCCGCGTTGAGCCCTCACACGGGAACTTTTACTTGCGCCAGCCCGCTACACGCATACGCCGTATATTGCGTCGATGACTTAGGCTGGACGACAACCCGGACAGTAGACCGCCCCGGGCGGCCGAGAGGCCACGACGAGGAGGAGCGAGGAGCCATGACCGCCACGGACCCCGCACTGACCGCGCTGGCACAGAGCTGGTGCGCCCTGTCGCTGCTGCACGGCCGTATCGAGGCACACCTGGAGCGGGCCCTCCAGTCCGGGCACGGCCTCAGCACGCGCGAGTACTCACTGCTGGACGTACTCAGCCGACAGCACGACGGCGAGGGCGGCCATCTGCAGATGAAGCAGGTCGCCGACGCCGTCGTCCTCAGCCAGAGCGCCACCACGCGACTGGTGACCCGGCTGGAGGACCGCGGCCTGCTCTCCCGCTACCTCTGCCCCACCGACCGGCGCGGCATCTACACCGACGTGACCCCGTCGGGGGCCACTCTCCTCGAAGAAGCCCGCCCCACCAACGACGCGGCCCTGCGGGAAGCCCTCGACGCCGCCGCCCAGAATCCCGAACTCGCCCCACTCGTCCAGGCCGTGGAGACCCTGCGCGTCCCCGCCTGACGTCATCACCGCGCCCGGAGCGCCCAGGGCGCTGCTCTACTGTGCGGCTCATGGATCACTTCAGCAGCACGCCCCAGCAGGACCACGAGCCCACAACCACAGACGATGCCGCCGCACCCCGCCCGCGCGGCGACGCGGACGGCCACCGGGAAGCCCGCTCCACCGGGGAACTGCTGATCCGCCCCGCCGAAGTCTCCGACGTGGCGGCCATCGTCGCCATGCTCGCGGACGACCCGCTGGGCGCCACCCGGGAGTCCCCGGAGGACCTCACTCCGTATCTGGCGGCCTACTCCCGGCTGGCCTCCGACCCCCATCAGCGCCTCGTCGTGGCCGAGCGTGCCGGCAAGGTCGTCGGAACGCTTCAGCTGACCCTCGTCCCGGGCCTCTCCCGCCGGGCCGCCACCCGGTCCCTCATCGAGGGAGTGCGCGTCCACGCGGACGAGCGGGGAAGCGGTCTCGGCAGCCTCCTCATCGAGTGGGCCGTCGAGACCTCCAGCACCGAGGGCTGCCAGCTCGTCCAGCTCACCTCCGACGCCTCACGCGAGGACGCCCACCGGTTCTACGAGCGCCTCGGTTTCGTCGCCTCCCACGTGGGGTTCAAGCGGCAACTCTGAGCCGCGCTCTGCCGCTTCGGCCGGGCCGGCGCAACAGGCCCCCCGGTGATGGGTGTCTCACGTGAAACCCCGGCTTGAGCCATGTTTCACGTGAAACATCACACCGCCGGGTGCTGGGGATGTTTCACGTGAAACATCCCCTCAATCAGGCTTCGTTCACCCCGACTCGACCTGGCCGTGCCATCCACGGGCATCCACGCCGCCAGGAACCACCGAGTCCGGGGCGTAGGGCTCGCGCGTGTACACGAACGCACCCAGATCCAGATGCGTCACGGCACCTTCGACGTCGCGCACGGGCCGCAGGATCTCCCCGCGGAAGTAACCGTCCAGCCCCCGCCACGTCCCGTCACCGACCGCCTCGAAACGCGAGGCGCGCCCAGTCCCCTTCAGCGGCCGCAGCTCCACCCCGCCATCGGCACCACAGTGCAGTCCGTACGGCGTCACGCCCCAGTACCAGGCACCGGCCAGCTCCAGTACCGCCGGGTCCACCTCCCGCATCGGCCGCCAGAGCCGAGGCATCGCCGGCTCCGCCTCGGCGACGATGCCGAGGAGTTCGGCGGCGAGGGTGCCCACGAGGAGCCCGGAGGTGGTGTTGGCCAGGACGACGGCGGTCAGCCGCTCGCCCTCATGCGACAGCAGGGCGGCCAGGTACCCGGGCAGGGAACCCATATGGCCGGTGAGCGTGGCCCCGGCGCCGCTCAACACCTGCAACCCCAGCCCGTAGGCGCTCTCCGGCGTCCCCGGCAGGCTCGGAGCCGCAGGCGTCCGCATCTCCCGTACCGAGGCCGCGCTCAGCACCTCCTCGTCGCCATCGAGCAGGAAGGCGGCGAAGCGCAAGAGATCCCGCGTCGTCGACCAGAGCTGCCCGGCGGGGGCCATGCGGCCGAGATCGTGCGCCGGCTCCGGCAGGAGCGCGTCGGCCCAGGGGTGCACCGCCCAGCCTCGCGCGTACGGCGCCTGCGGCCCGTAGCTGGTCCGGGTCAGCCCCAGCGGCTCCAGCACCTCGGTGCGCAGCACCTTCTCCCAGGGCTCGCCCCGCATCTCCTCGACGAGTGCGCCGAGCAGGGTGTAGCCGGGGTTGGAGTAGTGGTGAATCCGGCCTACCGGGTGCCGGTGCGGCTCCTCGCCGAGTACGTCGGACAACTCCGGCCGCAGAGTGCCGGGACTCCGTTCCCACCATTCACCGGGCGCCTCAGCGGCGAGCCCGGCCGTGTGGGACAGCAGGTCGGCGATGGTCGCCTGGCCCGCGCCCGTGCCGGGCAGATGCTTCTCCAGGGGATCGGTCAGCTCCAGAAGCCCCTCGTCACGAAGCCGCATGACAAGAACGGCCGTGAAGGTCTTACTGATGGAGCCGACCCGGTACTGCGTGCGGCCGTCGGTCTCGACCCCGTCGAGCGCGGAGAGGGCACCCTCCCAGATCACCTCCCCGTCCCGCGCCACCCCGGCCACGAGCGACGGCACGCGGGACTCGTTCTGCGCCTTGGCGATCCGGTGGCGCAAGGCCCGACGGGTGGTGGGCAGAAGGCCGAGGTCTTCGACTGTCTCATCAGTTGTCATGGTCTCCACTCCACTCGCTCGGCCAAAGGAGGTCCAGCACTTTCCGCGGACAGGTCCAGTCCGCCCCGATCGACCGGCACACGGACTCAGCCGCTGCTGCGCACCTGGACGGCTCTCGCTCCTCGAATCGCTCCCGCTCCCGCGGGCCGACCGCCACCAGGAGCTGAGCCGCGGGTGGGGAGCGAGGAGTGCACATCCGCCCCCGCCACCTCGGTCTTCCGGCGGATGGGCGTCGGCGTTGACGCCTGTCACCCCTTGAGGCACGCACGGAGCGCCGTGACGAGCCGGTTGGCCCGGTCGTCCCCGTGGCCGATCATGCGGTTGGCCACGTAGGCGAAGCCGACGCCGAACTCGTCGTCGCCGAAGACGAACTGGCCCCCCGCACCGTCATTGCCGAAGCTGCGGCCACCCAGCATCGGGCGCGGGTGCTCCGAGTCGAGGAGGAAGCCCGAGCCCCAGCGCTGGCCCAGGTCGAAGCCCTGCCAGGTGGGTCCCGCCGACACCTCGCGCACGGCGTCGGTCACCGTCTCGGTCGAGAGCAGGCGGGAGCCGCCGTCGATCCCCGTCACGGCGGCGCCGTACAGGGCGGCGAGTCCACTCGCGGAGGCGACCGCTCCCGCGCCGGGCAGTTCCATGCCGAGCAGTTCGGGGTCGTTCCAGCCGTGGGGCTCGTCGAGTCCGGGGAAGACCAGCGCTCCGTTCATCGTGACGATGCGCATCAGCAGCGACTGAGGATCACCGGCGGGACGGCCCTCGGCCTCCACCAGTCGCGCCAACTCCCCCGTCTCGGAGGCGGGCAGGCCGATCCAGGCCCGTACTCCGAGCGGCTCGCCGATCGCCTCACGGAAGAACCGGCCCGGGGTGAGCCCGGTGACCCGACGGATGATCTCCCCGACCAGGAACCCGAAGACGTGCCCGTGGTACTCGTACGCCTCACCCGGTTCCCAGAGCGGGACCTGCTCCTCGACGGCGTGGACGACCGGTGCCCACTCGGCGATCTCGGCGAAGCTCGGAGTGCGGTCGAGCACCGGCACTCCGGCCCGGTGGCCGAGCACCATGCGCGTGGTGATCCGCTCCTTGCCCACGGCGGCGAACTCCGGCCAGTAGGTCGCGACCGGTGCGTCGAGGTCGAGCCGCCCCTGCTGGGCGAGGAGATGGGCGCAGATGCTGACGAGGCCCTTGGCGCAGGAGAAGACGGGCACGACCGTCTCGCGGGTCCACGGCCGCCCGGACCGTTGGTCGGCCACGCCGCCCCAGAGTTCCACCACGGGGCGGCCACCCACCCGGACCGACACCGCCGTGCCCAGTTCCCCGAACTCCGTGAAGTTGTCGCGGAAGACGTCGGCCACGCCCCCGAAGGTCTCGTCCGCCCAACCGCCGATCTCCACGACACCCACTCCTGCACACGCTCGACTCCGGCCGGCTCAGGCCGCTGGACCGCGACAGGCTACGAGTCCGGCCCCAGGGGCCACCATGTGTTTTTCGACGGGCAGTCGGTGGAGCAGGAGCCCCACGGCCACGCGCCCCCCACGCCCGGCCACGCGTCAGCCCCGGTCCGGTGACGCCCGGACGCGCCTCACCACCTCCGGTTGACGGTCGCCTTCCCGCCGGTCACCAGGCTGGCCGGGGGGACATCCTCCGCCACGACCGCGCCCGCGGCCACCACCGCGTCCCGCCCGATGCTGACGCCGGGCAGGACCGTCGCCCCCGCGCCGATCCACACGTTCTCCCCCACATCGATGGGACCACCGCTCAGCCAGTCCCGGCGCTCCACGGGATCGACCGGATGGCCGACCGTGATGAAGGTCGCCTTCGGCCCGATCATCACCCGCTCACCGAGCCTGATGCCCGCGTAATCCAGGAAGGTGCAGTTCTGGTTGATGAACACACGCTCGGCCAGCTCCAGATTCAGGCCGTGGTCCGTGTAGAACGGCGGGTAGATCGTGGTCCTGGCCGGCAGCTTCCGCCCGAGGATCTGCTCGAACAGCTCCGCCTTGCCCACCTCGTCCTCGAACGGCAGTACGTTCAGGCGAGAGGTCAGCTCCGTGGCACGCAGCACCCGCTCGGACATGGCCTGGAACTGGGCGCTGCGGATACGCATGAATCGGTCGTCGGGCATGGGCCGATCCTCGCAGGCGCGGAGTCCGTCGGGGACCGGGTCCGACGGAGGGGAAGGTTCCGTCGGGCTCGCCGGCCTGGGGGCGACGCTCCAGCATGGCCACGCCCACCTGACCCCGGTGGGCGCTCAGCCCTGCCTGCAAGGCGACAGTGCCCCCCTCGAAATGCCCCCGAGTGCCCGTGGGCTTCCCTGGTCGCCAAAGCCCCTGTACCGCCGAGCGGTGCCCGCCTTATTGCCCGAGGGCCGCCGAGGGTGGAAGCGCGCACCAATGAGATTCCCGCGCCGCGCCGGTCTGTACGCGTGAGACCGACTCACGGAAGGCTGGCACCATGCGGAAACTGATCTACGGCATGAACGTGTCCTTGGACGGCTACATCGCCGCGCCCGGCGACGACATCGGCTGGAGCGTGCCGAGCGACGAGCTGTTCCAGTACTGGTCCGACCGGCTGCAGGCGACCGACCTCTCGCTGTACGGGCGCAAGCTGTGGCAGATGATGTGCCCCTACTGGCCGACCGTCGCCCAGCAGCCCGGCGCCACCCCGGCGGAGGCCGGGTTCGCGCGCCGCTGGCGGGACATGCCGAAGGTGGTGTTCTCCTCGACGCTCGGCCAGGTCGACTGGAACACCCGGCTGGTCAGCGGCGAGGCGGTCGCCGAGATCGCCCGCCTCAAGGCCGAGGACGGCGGCCCGATGGACATCGGCGGCGCCACGCTGGCCGCGGCGGCCATGCGAGCCGGGTTGATCGACGAGTACGTGCTGGCGACCGCACCCGTCCTGGTCGGCGGCGGCACACCGTTCTTCACCGCACTGGACGACTGGGTGAACCTGAAGTTGGTGGAGACGCGGACGCTACCCGGCGACGTGGTCCTGACGAGGTACGAGACGAGGCGCTGAGCAACCCGCACGGGACTCGCCGGACCGCCGGGCCGGCGGGTGCCTCGGGCCCGGAAAGCTCCAGCGGGCACACGTCACGTCTTCACCCGTGAGCCATGTCCACGAACCGGCTGTAGTGGCCCTGGAAGGCGACGGTGATGGTGGCCGTGGGGCCGTTTCGGTGCTTGGCGACGATCAGGTCCGCCTCGCCCGCGCGAGGTGACTCCTTCTCGTAGGCGTCCTCGCGGTGGAGCAGGATCACCATGTCGGCGTCCTGCTCGATGGAGCCGGATTCACGGAGGTCGGAGACCATCGGCTTCTTGTCGGTGCGCTGTTCGGGGCCACGGTTCAGCTGAGAGAGCGCGATGACCGGGATCTCCAGCTCCTTGGCGAGGAGCTTGAGGTTACGGGACATGTCCGAGACCTCCTGCTGCCGGCTCTCGGCCCGCTTGGAGCCGCCGGACTGCATGAGCTGGAGGTAGTCGATGACGACGAGCTTGAGGTCGTTGCGCTGCTTGAGACGCCGGCACTTGGCGCGGATCTCCATCATCGACAGGTTCGGGGAGTCGTCGATGTAGAGCGGCGCGGCCGACACGTCGGGCATGCGGCGGGCGAGCCGCGTCCAGTCCTCGTCGGTCATCGTGCCGGAACGCATGTGGTGCAGCGCGACCCGTGCTTCGGCGGAGAGCAGGCGCATGGCGATCTCGTTGCGGCCCATCTCCAGGGAGAAGACGACGCTCGGCAGGTTGTTCTGGATCGAGGCGGCGCGCGCGAAGTCGAGGGCGAGCGTGGACTTGCCCATGGCGGGGCGGGCGGCGATGACGATCATCTGGCCGGGGTGCAGGCCGTTGGTGAGCGAGTCGAAGTCGGTGAAGCCGGTGGGGACGCCGGTCATCTCGCCGCTGCGGGAGCCGATCGCCTCGATCTCGTCGAGCGCGCCCTCCATGATGTCGCCGAGCGGCAGGTAGTCCTCGGAGGTCCGCTGCTCGGTGACGGCGTAGATCTCCGCCTGCGCGCTGTTGACGATCTCGTCGACGTCACCGTCGGCGGCGTATCCCATCTGCGTGATCTTGGTGCCCGCCTCCACGAGGCGGCGGAGCACCGCCCGCTCGTGGACGATCTCCGCGTAGTACTCGGCGTTGGCCGCGGTGGGCACCGTCTGCACGACGGTGTGGAGGTACGGGGCGCCGCCGACCTTGGTGATCTCGCCGCGCTTCGTCAGCTCCGCGGCGACGGTGATGGGGTCGGCGGGCTCACCCTTGGCGTAGAGATCGAGGATCGCCTGGTAGATCGTCTCGTGCGCGGGACGGTAGAAGTCGTTGCCCTTGAGGATCTCCACCACGTCGGCGATGGCGTCCTTGGAGAGGAGCATGCCGCCGAGTACCGACTGCTCGGCGTCGAGGTCCTGCGGTGGTACGCGCTCGAACGCGGTCGCCTGGCCGCCGTCCCAGTTGTCGCCGTCGCGGTCACGGCCTCCGTCGTTGCCCCTGCCCCGGCGTCGGGAGGCCGGCAGCCGGTCACCAGGTCCGGCGTCCGCCGCCCACGGGTCGTCCAAGGGCTCGGAGATACTCACCGTGCCGCCTCCATCCGTCCGCCGAGCGGACCTCGCCGTGCGCGCTTCCGTACGGCCCGACACTGACAAAGCGAGAGGCCGAACCCCTCTTCTGACGCGTCGAAGTCGTGAGTTTCCTCGGTCGGTGACTCAGGCCGCGCGCGGGTGGGTCGCCGGACCACGGTAGGCCCGTCGACACCGTCAGCCAATCTGGTTATCCACAGGCCCTGTGGATGATCGCCCCAATGCTGTGGAGAACCCGCCGAAACCTGTGCACGCTTCCGTGGACAGCACTGTGAACAACCCCTCAGGCACCTCGCCACCCTACCGCTGACCTGCAATTTCACCGCCCGCAGGCTGTGCAGGAGAAAAACTTCCCCACCTCGCGCGAGATCGTCTCCAAACCGTTGCCACTCCACCCGCAACCTGGCGCCAAGTAAGGAGCCTACCGGCATTGCATCCATTACCTGTGGATGATTACATTGGGCGCCATGACCAAGGCAGCTCCGCAGGCCAAGCCCCATCGCCGTCGGCACGACCGCGAGATCGTCGCCCTTGCCGTCCCCGCCTTCGGAGCCCTCGTCGCCGAGCCCCTCTTCGTGATGGCGGACAGCGCGATCATCGGCCACCTGGGCACCGCGCAACTCGCCGGGCTCGCCGTGGCCTCCGCCCTGCTGACCACCGCGGTCAGCATCTTCGTCTTCCTCGCCTACGCCACCACCGGCGCCGTCGCCCGACGCGTCGGCGCGGGAGACCTCTCCGCCGCCATCCGGCAGGGCATGGACGGCATCTGGCTGGCGCTGCTCCTGGGAGCCGCCGTCATCGCGGTGGTCCTGCCGACCGCCCCGGCCCTCATCGACCTCTTCGGAGCCTCCGAGACCGCCGCACCGTACGCGGTCACGTACCTGCGCATCTCCTCGCTCGGCATTCCGGCGATGCTCGTCGTGCTGGCCGCCACCGGTGTGCTGCGCGGACTCCAGAACACCCGCACCCCGCTCTACGTCGCCATCGGCGGCTTCGTCGCCAACGCCGTCCTCAACGTCGTCCTGGTCTACGGCGCCGGGCTGGGCATCGCCGGCTCCGCCTGGGGCACGGTCATCGCCCAGTGCGGCATGGCCGCCGTCTACCTGGTGGTCGTCGTCCGAGGCGCCCGCAAGCACGGCGCCTCGCTCAAGCCGGACGCGGCGGGCATCCGCGCCTCCGCGCAGGCGGGCGCCCCGCTGCTGGTGCGTACCTTGTCGCTGCGGGCCGTCCTGATGATCGCGACCGCCGTGGCCGCACGCCTCGGGGACACGGAGATCGCCGCCCACCAGATCATCCTCTCCCTGTGGAGCCTGCTCGCCTTCGCCATGGACGCCATCGCCATCGCCGGGCAGGCGATCATCGGGCGCTACCTCGGCGCCGGTGACACCCGAGGGGCCCAGGCCGTCTGCCGTCGCATGGTGGAGTGGGGCATCGGCTCCGGCGTCGCCCTCGGCGTCCTGGTGGTCGTCTCCCGGCCCCTGTTCATCCCTCTGTTCACCAGCGACTCGGCGGTACATGACGCCGCCCTCCCCGCCCTGCTGGTGGTCGCCTGCTGCCAGCCCCTCTCGGGCATCGTCTACGTCCTCGACGGTGTCCTCATGGGAGCGGGCGACGGCCCGTACCTCGCCTGGGCCATGCTGCTCACCCTCGCGATCTTCACGCCGTTCGCCCTGCTGATTCCCGCCTGGGGCGGCGGCCTCACCGCGGTCTGGGGAGCGATGACGCTGATGATGGCCACCCGGGCGGTCACCCTGGGCCTCCGTACGAGGTCGGGGCGCTGGCTGGTCACGGGAGCCAGCCGGTGACACCGGAGCCGACGGGCCGGGCCCGCGTGACGGGGCAACTGCGCCGGCGCGCTGGCGACAGATGATGTTTCACGTGAAACATCACCGCCGGGGGATGACCGCCCCGAGCACAGGTCTCACGTGGAGCACCGGGCCGGCACGACGCCCACCTCGCGCACACCACCCACCCCGGACACGGCTGTCCGGGCACGACGGAGGGCCGCACCCTGACGGGTACGGCCCTCCGCTTCACGCTGCCGGATCGCTGATCAGGCGGCGACGACCTCGACGTTCACCTTGGCGGCGACCTCGGGGTGCAGACGCACGGACGCGGAGTGCGCGCCCAGCGACTTGATCGGCGCGTCCAGCTCGATGCGACGCTTGTCGACCTTCGGACCGCCGGCAGCCGTGATCGCCTCGGCGATGTCGGCCTGCGTGACGGAACCGAAGAGACGGCCGGCCTCGCCGGAGCGGGTGCTCAGGCGGACCTTGACGCCCTCGAGCTCGGCCTTGACCTGGTTGGCCTGCTCGATGGTGGCGATCTCGTGGATCTTGCGAGCACGACGGATCTGCTCGACGTCCTTCTCGCCACCCTTGGTCCAGCGGATCGCGAAACCACGCGGGACCAGGTAGTTCCGGGCGTAGCCGTCCTTGACGTCGACGACGTCACCGGCCGCACCGAGGCCGGAGACCTCGTGGGTGAGGATGATCTTCATCAGTCGGTCACCCTTCCCTTATCGCGCGGTCGACGTGTAGGGCAGCAGCGCCATCTCACGGCTGTTCTTCACAGCCGTGGCGACGTCACGCTGGTGCTGCGTGCAGTTGCCGGTCACGCGGCGGGCACGGATCTTGCCGCGGTCGGAAATGAACTTCCGCAGCATGTTCGTGTCCTTGTAGTCCACGTACGTGACCTTGTCCTTGCAGAACGCGCAGACCTTTTTCTTCGGCTTGCGCACAGGCGGCTTAGCCATGGTGTTTCTCCTGTGTGATCAAGAAGTGTGGTGGCGAACCCTGATCCCTCGCGGACGCGGAGCGTCCTAGAAGGGGGGCTCGTCCGAGTAGCCGCCACCGCCGCCGGAGCTGCCGCCCCAGCCGCCGCCGCCACCCTGCTGCTGGCCGCCGCCGGCGGGAGCACTGGTGGCCCAGGGGTCGTCGGCGGGAGCACCGCCGCCGCCCTGCTGCTGGCCACCGCCGGGGCCGCCGCCCCAGCCGCCCTGCTGGCCGCCGCCACCGCCGCCGTAACCGCCCTGGCCACCGCGGCCGGTGGTCTTGGTGACCTTGGCCGTGGCGTTCCGCAGGCTGGCGCCGACCTCGTCGACGTCCAGGTCGTAGACCGTGCGCTTGATGCCCTCACGGTCCTCGTAGGACCGCTGCTTCAGCCGGCCCTGCACGATGACGCGCATGCCTCGCTGAAGCGACTCGGCGACGTTCTCCGCCGCCTGACGCCAGACCGAGCAGGTGAGGAAGAGGCTGTCGCCGTCCTTCCACTCGTTGGTCTGACGGTCGAAGGTGCGGGGAGTGGACGCGACGCGGAACTTCGCGACCGCCGCACCGGACGGGGTGAAGCGCAGCTCGGGGTCGTCGACAAGATTGCCGACCACCGTGATAACGGTCTCGCCTGCCATGGGGTACCTCTCGGCGGGTTTGCTGCTGGCTGCTGGCTGCTACTCGGATCCCGAGTGGAACTGAGCGGGAAAGAGCTCAGTGGTTCTCGGGGCGGAGGACCTTGGTCCTCAGGACCGACTCGTTCAGGTTCATCTGGCGGTCGAGTTCCTTGACGACCGCAGGCTCGGCCTGCAGGTCGATCACCGAGTAGATGCCCTCGGGCTTCTTCTTGATCTCGTACGACAGACGACGACGGCCCCAGGTGTCGACCTTCTCGACCTTTCCGTCGGCCTCACGGACGACGGAGAGGAAGTTCTCGATCAGAGGGGCGACGGAGCGCTCCTCCAGATCGGGGTCGAGGATGACCATCACCTCGTAGTGACGCATGTAGAACCCACCTCCTTTGGACTCAGCGGCCACGGTCGTTCCGTGGCAGGAGGGTCTTGATGCGAGCGCAACGGTATCGGCCGCCACTGACGACGGACCCGCGAGCGGGAGCCGTGTGAGCGGGTGATCCAGGATCTGGGCAGACACCGGTGCAGACGGTACAGAGTACCCGCACGACCGCTTCCGGTTGAAATCCGGCCGCCGATGCCCGCAATCTGGGTATATCGGGTGCTTCGGCATCGGTCGCGCAGTGCCGGTGCCCGCACCGACGAGCGCCGCTTCCGCAGGAGGTGCCGTAATGGCCCAGCCCCAGACGATGCGTACGAAGACAGCCGGTTCCCTCTTCGCCACCGACGGCAAGCCCCACCCGCTCCCCGACGCGCTGATGGTCGTCACCCTGGCACTCGGGGTGCTGGCCCTGGTCACAGCCGGGTTCCACCATTTGCACCTGGTCAGTTCCTGGGCCGGGCTCGTGGGCATCCTCACCGGCGCCTACGGCCAGTTCATCTCCGTGACGACCAGGGAGCGCACCTTGCTCATCGTGGGACTCGGTGCTTCCGCCCTCGGCTTCTACCTGGGCATGGCCCACGGAGGCCTCTTCGGCGGCGTGATCAACTGACACCTCCCGCCTTTCCGGCCGAGGGACCGTTCCGCATCGGAGCGGTCCCTCGGCCGGCGCCGCGCCCCCGGCCGGTTCGGTGGCGGCCCGAACGGGGCGATCACCGGCGCAGTAGGCTTCGCGCGAGAGCCGGAGCCCCTGACCGCATGGGGACACACCAGCCCGAGGAGCGCCCCGAATGAGTCTGACCCTCAGGACCATCAGCCGTGAGCAGCATCTGGCGTACATCCAGACACTGCCCGCGGCCAGCCACATGCAGGTCCCGGCCTGGGCGGACGTCAAAGCGGAGTGGCGCGCGGAGAGCCTGGGCTGGTTCGACGACCGGACGGGCGAGATGGTGGGCGCCGGTCTCGTCCTGTACCGCCAGCTCCCGAAGATCAAGCGGTACCTGGCCTACCTCCCCGAGGGACCGGTGATCAACTGGTTCTCCCCCCATCTGGAGGAGTGGCTCCAGCCGATGCTGGCCCACCTCAAGCAGCAGGGTGCCTTCTCGGTGAAGATGGGCCCGCCGGTGGTCATCCGGCGCTGGGAGGCCGCCAGTATCAAGAAGGGCATCCAGGACCCGGACGTCAAGCGCCTGCGGGACGTCGAGGCGGACTTCATCGAGCCGCGCGCCTTCGAGGTCGCGGACCGGCTGCGGCGCATGGGGTGGCAGCAGGGCGAGGACGGCGGCGCGGGCTTCGGCGACGTGCAGCCGCGGTACGTGTTCCAGGTCCCGCTGGCCAACCGTTCGCTGGAGGACGTCCACAAGGGCTTCAACCAGCTGTGGCGGCGCAACATCAAGAAGGCCGAGAAGGCCGGCGTCGAGGTGGTCCAGGGCGGTTACCAGGACCTCGAGGAGTGGCAGCGCCTCTACGAGGTCACCGCTGAGCGCGACCGGTTCCGTCCGCGTCCCCTCAGCTACTTCCAGCGCATGTGGACGACGCTGAACAACGAGGACCCCAACCGGATGCGGCTGTACTTCGCCCGCCACGAGGGGGAGAACGTCGCGGCCGCCACGATGCTGGTCGTCGGCGGCCACGTCTGGTACTCCTACGGCGCCTCCGCCAACCACAAGCGCGAGGTCCGGCCCTCCAACGCCATGCAGTGGCGGATGCTGCGCGACGCCTACGCACTCGGCGCCACCGTCTACGACCTGCGCGGCATCTCCGACTCCCTGGACGAGTCGGACCACCTCTTCGGCCTCATCCAGTTCAAGGTCGGCACCGGCGGGCAGGCTGCCGAGTACCTCGGCGAGTGGGACTTCCCGCTCAACAAGCTCCTGCACAAGGCGCTCGACATCTACATGTCCCGCCGCTGACCCCGGCGGGCACGGCACAATTCATCCGGCGGGGCGCATCGGCCGCCCCGCCGCACCGCGACTGACACAGGAAGGCTCCGGACCGGCCATGGCGCTCACGCTGTACGTCGACACCGCGCGCTGGCGGGAACACCACCACCAGGTGCGCGAGCAGTTCCCGGGCATCGTCCCCGTCTGCAAGGGCAACGGGTACGGCTTCGGGCACGAGCGGCTGGCCGAGGAGGCGATCCGCTTCGGTGCCGACATCCTCGCCGTGGGCACCACCTACGAGGCGGCCCGGATCAAGGACTGGTTCAGCGGTGACCTGCTGGTCCTGACGCCGTTCCGGCGCGGCGAGGAGCCGGTGCCGCTGCCGGACCGGGTCGTCCGCTCGGTCTCCTCGGTGGACGGGGTGCACGGACTGGTCGGCGCCCGCGTGGTCATCGAGGTGATGTCCTCGATGAAGCGCCACGGGGTGAGCGAGGAGGACCTCCCGAAGCTCCACGCGGCCATCGAGGACGTCCGGCTGGAGGGCTTCGCCATCCACCTGCCGCTGGACCGCACCGACGGCACCGACGCCGTCGAGGAGGTCATCGCCTGGATGGACCGTCTGCGCGCCCACCGCCTGCCGCTGCACACCATGTTCGTGAGTCACCTCAAGGCCACCGAACTCGCCCGCCTCCAGCAGCAGTTCCCGCAGACGCGGTTCCGCGCCCGGATCGGCACCCGGCTGTGGCTGGGCGACGAGGAGGCGACCGAGTACCGCGGCGCGGTGCTGGACGTCACCCAGGTCTCCAAGGGCGACCGCTTCGGCTACCGCCAGCAGAAGGCGGCCGGTGACGGCTACCTGGTCGTGGTCGCCGGCGGCACCTCGCACGGAGTGGGCCTGGAGTCGCCGAAGGCCCTGCACGGGGTGATGCCGCGTGCCAAGGGTGTCGCCCGTGCGGGGCTGGCGACGGTCAACCGGAACCTCTCGCCGTTCGTCTGGGCGGGCAAGCAGCGCTGGTTCGCCGAGCCGCCGCACATGCAGGTCTCGATCCTCTTCGTCCCCGCCGACGCCCCTGCCCCGCAGGTCGGCGACGAGCTGGTCGCCCACCTGCGGCACACCACCACGCAGTACGACCGGGTCGTCGAACGCTGAGCCGACCGGGCCGCACGTGCAGAGGCCCCTGGCCGCCCCGTGGAGGGAGCGGCCGGGGGCCTCTGGCGTTCAGGTCCGCGCGTCAGGACGAACCGGGCGCCACGGGGCCACTCGCGCTCAGGCCGTCGCCGATCGTCCTGCCCGTGCCCCAGCGCACCACCGGGCGGTCGAAGTGGGCGGCGTGTTGCGGCGGATGGGCGGCGGCGTAGCCGAGGACGAACCGGTCCGGCGCGCCGTCCAGGACCCCGCCGGAGGGATCGTCGTCCCCGTCCCGGCGGACCACGTCCCGTTCGGGGAACAGCGCGTCGCGCACGACGACGGCGCAGAGGTAGAGCGTCCCGGCCAGGTGCAGGCAGATCGCGAGGTGGTACCCCTCCAGGGGCAGGCCGCGCTGGGCGTCCCCACTGCTGGTGTAGGCCAGGTACATCCAGATGCCGAGGTAGTACAGCACCTCGCAGCTCTGCCAGATCAGGAAGTCGCGCCAGCGGGGGCGGGCGAGGGCGGCCAGCGGGATCAGCCAGAGTACGTACTGCGGCGAGTACACCTTGTTGGTGAGGATGAAGGCCGCGACGACGAGGAAGGCCACCTGCGCCAGCCGGGGGCGGCGGGGTGCCATGAGGACGAGGGTGGCGATCAGCGCGCACGCCAGGACCATCAGCAGGGTCGCCAGGGTGTTGACCGTCTCGGTGGCCAGCGGCTGGTCGGAGTTCTGGGAGAGCACAAGCCAGAACGAACCGAAGTCGACGCCGCGTTCCTCACTGAACGTGTAGAACTTCGACCAGCCCTCGAAGGCGCCGATCATCACCGGCAGGTTGACCACCAGCCAGGCCCCGGCACTCCCGGCGAGCGCCGTGCCGAAGGCGCGCCACTTGCCCGCCCGCCAGCAGAGCAGGAAGAGGGGACCGAGGATCAGGGCCGGGTACAGCTTGGCCGCGGTGGCGAGTCCGAGGAGGACACCGAAGGCGAACGGCCGCTCACGGGACCACATCAGCAGCGCGGCGGCGGTCAGGGCGACCGCGAGCAGGTCCCAGTTGATGGTCGCGGTCAGCGCCAGCGCGGGGGCCAGGGCGACGAGCAGAGCGTCCCAGGGGCGTCGGCGGTGGGTGCGCGCGACGCAGACGGCGATGACGGCGGCGCAGGCCATCAGCATCCCGGCGTTGACCAGCCAGTAGATCTGCTCGCGCTCGACGAGTGACCCGGAACCGGGGGTGACCCAGGAGGCCACCTCCATGAACACGCCGGTCAGGACCGGGTACTCCAGGAACTCCATGTCCCCGGGGAGCCGGTCGAAGTAGGGGACCAGTCCGTCGGCGAAGCCCCGGCCCTGGAACAGATGGGGGATGTCCGAGTAGCAGGCGTGGGTGTACTGGGCGCCGGTGCCGAAGAACCAGGCGCCGTTTTAGCAGGGCAGCTTCTGCACCATGCCGAGGGCGAACATGCCGATCATCACCAGGGCGATGACGCGGACCGGCGACCACCAGGCGCGGCCGGTGAACGCCCGTCTGCCCATGGGGCCGCCGATCAGCTCGGAGCCGGCGGCTGCCACCTCGTCCTCCCGCGTCGGCTGCACGGTGTCCCGCTGCGGCGCGCTGGCACGTGTCGTCTCTGGACTGGGCATGGGCGCCATCCTGCCCCATGGCCCCAGGAACGCCGGGAGGGCCGCCGCACCCGTCGGTGCGACGACCCCCGGTTTCACGTGAAACGCGATGTTTCACGTGAAACATGTCGATGGGCTCACGGCGTCCGGCTGGTCCGGTGAGTCCGAGCCTTGGCCCGGTGAGCCCGAACGAGAACCGCCCACCCCCGGCGCGCGGGCCGGAAGTGGGCGGACTCGTTCTACGGGCGGGGAGAGCGGCTACTTGCTGGACCCGAACCAGGCCCCCGGATTGCCGTTCTCGTTGCCCTCGTTCTCACCGGGGTCCGGTTGCTCCGTGGTGGGTTCCCCACCTCCCGGGTCGCCCGAACCGCCGTTCTCTTCGCCCCCGTTCTCGTTGCCGCCGTTCTCGTTCTGGCGGCACTCCCAGTCGAGCGGCCGGCAGGTCGAGGTGGGGTCGGGCTCCGGGGACGTCGGCGGCGCCTCCGTGGTCGGCGACGGGTCCGGTGACTCCTCCTCCTCCGTCTCGGTCGGCGAGGGCGGCGGCGTGGGCGTCGGCTCGCCGACGATCGTGCCGAGGTCGGAGGGCTCCGGGAACTGCTGCGGGCTCTTGTCCTTCATCGCCGACAGCATGTACTCGGTCCAGATCTCGGCCGGGAACGAGGCACCGTGGATCGACTTCTGGCCACCGGTTCCGTACATCTCCAGGAACTTCTGGTTCTTCGCCTGGTCGTCCACGCGGAACATCCCGATGGCGGTGGAGAGCTGCCGGGTGTACCCGGCGAACCACGCCGACTTGTTGCCGTCGGTCGTACCGGTCTTGCCGGCGGTCGGCCACTGGGCGTCGACCGGCTTGGCGGCCGTACCCGTGCCCTCCTGCACCACGGTGCGCAGGACGTCGGTGACGTTGTCCGCGACGTCCGCCGGGATGCCCTGCTTCACCTTGGCGACCTCGTCGTGGTTCCAGACCTCGCCGTCCTTGCTCTCGATGGACTCCACCGAGTACGGCTCGGCCTGCTTGCCGCTGGCCGCGAACGTGGCGTACGCGCCGGCGAGCCGGATGGCGCTCGGCGCCGAGGTGCCAAGGGCGAAGGAGGGACTGCGCCAGCCGGGGAGGTTGTCCTTCTTGATCCCCGCCGCCTCGGCCGTCTGGCGGACCTTGTCGAGGCCGACGTCCATGGCGAGCTGGATGTAGGGCGTGTTGGTCGAGAACTGCATCGCGGTCCTCAGGTCGATGTCGCCCTTCGACTCATCGCCGTCGTTGCGCTGATGCCACTCCTCGTCCTTCTCGTTGTGCCAGATCGTGCCGTCGTAGTTCTTCACCTTCAGCTTGTTGTCGCCGTCGTAGATGCTCTTCGGCGACACGATGGTCCGCTGCTCCGGCGTCTGCTCGGGCGGCAGGTCCGGGTCGCGGATGCCGTACTCCATGGCGGCCGAGAGAACGAACGGCTTGAAGGTGGAGCCGACCTGGACGCCGGTGTAGTCGGCGTTGTTGGTGAAGTGGACCGTGGCGTCGGAGCCGCCGTAGATCGCCTTGATCTTGCCGGTCTTGGGCTCGACCGAAGCGCCGCCGAACTGGACGTACTTGTCCGTCTCGGGCCGCTTCTTCTCGTCGATGTTCTCCTTCTCCACCTTCTCGACGGCCTTGGTCAGAGCCGCCATCTTCTTCTTGTCGAAGGTGGTGTGGATCTTGTAGCCGCCCTGATCGAGCTTGTTGCGGCTGATGTTGGTGTTGGCGATGATGTAGTTGTCAGCCAGGTCGGTCAGGTAGCCGATCTGACCTGCCTTGTTGGTGGCCGGCTTGGGCTTGTCGGGCTCGGGGAAGCCCTTGGTCAGGATCTCCTGCCGCTCGCTCTGGTCCAGCTCACCGATCTCGACCATGCGGCGCAGCGCGAACTTCCAGCGGTTGGTCGCCCGCTCCGTGTTCTCCTTCGCCGAGGCGCCGGGACCCTGGCCGCCCGCCGGGTCGTAGAGGTTCGGGCCGTTGAGAGTGGCTGCTAGGAACGCCGACTCGCTGGTGTCGAGGTCGATGGCGGACTTGTTGTAGTAGGCGCGTGCGGCGGCCTCGATGCCGTACGCACCACGTCCGTAGTAGGCAGTGTTGAGATATCCCGCGAGGATCGTCTCCTTCGACTGGATACCGCCCACCTTCACCGAGATCAGCAGCTCCGTGATCTTGCGCTTGAGCGTCTGCTCCTGGCTGAGGTAGGTGTTCTTGACGTACTGCTGGGTGATGGTCGATCCACTCTGGGTGCTGCCGCCCATCGCCATGTTCACCACGGCTCGGGCGATACCCATCGGGTCCACGCCGTTGTCGTCCCAGAAGGTGGCGTTCTCGGCCGCGACCACCGCGTTCTGCATCGACTGCGGAATCTCTTCGATGTCGACGATCTGGCGGTTCTTGTCACCGCCCCCCGCGATGACCATCTGCGTGTCGTCGGACCAGTAGTAGACGTTCTTCTGGACGTTCGCCGTCCTCTGCGGGTCCGGGATGTCCACCATGGCCAGGCCTATGCCGGCGGTCGCCACCAGCAGGCCGAAGAATCCGAGGCAGGTGCCCGTCACCTGCTTCCACGAAGGCACGAAGCGGCGCCAGCCGTACTTCCCCGCACGTGGGTAGTCGATGAAGCGCTTCTTCTCCGGCTCACGGCCGCGACCACGGCCCCGCCCTCCTTCGGACCCGCCTCCGCCACCCCGACGGCCGCCACCCGCGCCGGCGCCGTGTCCGGCACCGTGGTCGGCGGCCCTGCGGCGGCCGCCCTTGGCCGCCCGGCGCGCCTCGGCGCGGCCCCCGTACGGGCGTTCCTCGCCCTCGGAACCGAACGAGGCGGAAGGCGCATGAGAGGCGCCACGCGGCGCAGCACGGCGGCCTGACTGGCTACGCCGGGCGGCGGCACGTCCGCCGCCCTGCTGCTGCGGCGGTTTGCGACGATGCTCGCTCATCGAACGACTACTCCTCGGGCAGGCGCGGATTCGCGCGCCTGGAACGGCAGCTGATTGTCGGTCCCCCCGACGCCCGGACGCGCGTCACTGCGACGGTCGTCCACATGGTGTCCGGGCGCGCCCCTATTGCTGACGCCACCTGGCGCCCCATAGTTCCCGGCGGTCTGCATGCCGCACAGACTACGCACCGTCAAAACCACCCGGGCGGCCAAGTTCACCCCAAATCAGGCAACTCCGGTGCGTCGTTCCGGTGATGTGACGCCGTTCACCGTGGGCCCACTTGTCCCTCACCTGAGGCGGACCTATCGTCGAGATGTATCGAGTCGATACATCAGCTCGGCATAAAGACCGGCCAGGGCACCACACGGCGACGGAGAGGCGGACATGAGCAGACGCTCCGGCATCCTCGAGTTCGCCGTCCTCGGGCTGCTGCGCGAGTCCCCGATGCACGGCTACGAGCTGCGGAAACGACTCAACACCTCGCTCGGGATCTTCCGCGCCTTCAGCTACGGCACGCTCTATCCGTGCCTCAAAACGCTGGTTGCCAACGGCTGGTTGATCGAGGAGTCCAGCGTCCCGCCCGAGGACACCCCCGCGGTGCCCCTCACCGGACGCCGGGCCAAGATCGTCTACCGGCTCACCGCGGAAGGTAAGGAGCACTTCGAGGAACTGCTCTCGCAGACCGGTCCCGACGCCTACGAGGACGAGCACTTCGCCGCCCGCTTCGCCTTCTTCGGCCAGACGTCGCGCGATGTCCGCATGCGGGTGCTCGAAGGCCGGCGCAGCCGGCTGGAGGAGCGGCTGGAGAAGATGCGGGCCTCACTGGCCCGCACCAGGGAGCGCCTCGACGACTACACCCTCGAACTCCAACGGCACGGAATGGAGTCCGTGGAGCGCGAGGTGCGCTGGCTGAACGAGCTGATCGAGAGCGAACGGTCGGGCCGCCACCGGCGGACCGGCCAGGACGGCTCACCTCAGCAGGGCACATCCGGAGAGAAGGACGATCTGCCCCGGTCGCGGGAGGACTCCCGCCCGGATTCGTCCGACGACACCGCCACATGAGTCCCGGCATTCCGCAGGGCCTCATCGGGAACACCGAGAACACACAGGGAGCAACCGGAATGGGTTCGGTTCGCGTAGCCATCGTCGGCGTGGGCAACTGCGCCGCCTCACTGGTGCAGGGCGTCGAGTACTACAAGGACGCCGACCCGGACAGCAAGGTCCCGGGCCTCATGCATGTCCAGTTCGGCGACTACCACGTCCGCGACGTCGACTTCGTCGCCGCCTTCGACGTGGATGCCAAGAAGGTCGGCCTGGACCTCGCCGACGCCATCGGCGCCAGTGAGAACAACACGATCAAGATCTGCGACGTGCCGAGCACCGGCGTGACCGTCCAGCGCGGTCACACCCTGGACGGCCTCGGCCGGTACTACCGGGAGACCATCGAGGAGTCGGCCGAGGAGCCCGCCGACATCGTCCAGACCCTCAAGGACCGCCAGGTCGACGTCCTCGTCTGCTACCTGCCGGTGGGCTCCGAGGACGCCGCGAAGTACTACGCGCAGTGCGCCATCGACGCCAAGGTCGCGTTCGTCAACGCCCTCCCGGTCTTCATCGCCGGCACCAAGGAGTGGGCGGACAAGTTCACCGAGGCCGGGGTCCCGATCGTCGGTGACGACATCAAGTCCCAGGTCGGCGCGACGATCACGCACCGCGTGATGGCGAAGCTCTTCGAGGACCGGGGCGTCATCCTGGACCGCACGATGCAGCTCAACGTCGGCGGCAACATGGACTTCAAGAACATGCTGGAGCGCGACCGCCTGGAGTCCAAGAAGATCTCCAAGACCCAGGCCGTCACCTCGCAGATCCGCGACCGCGACCTGGGCGCGGACAACGTCCACATCGGCCCCTCGGACTACGTGGCCTGGCTGGACGACCGCAAGTGGGCCTACGTCCGCCTGGAGGGCCGCGCCTTCGGCGACGTCCCGCTGAACCTGGAGTACAAGCTGGAGGTCTGGGACTCCCCGAACTCCGCCGGTGTCATCATCGACGCCGTCCGCGCCGCGAAGATCGCCAAGGACCGGGGAGTCGGCGGTCCCATCCTCTCCGCGAGCAGCTACTTCATGAAGAGCCCGCCCGTCCAGTACTTCGACGACGAGGCCCACGCCAACGTCGAGAAGTTCATCAAGGGCGAGGTCGAGCGCTGAACCGCGAGCGGCGCTGAACCGCGCCGCTCGGAGCCGCTCTTGAGGGGTGGCCCTCCCACCAGGGAGGGCCACCCCTCCGCTCGTGAGCCGGGAGGCCCGCCCGGAGCGGCCGGGTGACGCGTTCCGGGCCCGCCCCCGCATGCGATTCTGGCTCCATGTCTGTCGTCGGTGACCTGCGAGTGCTCCTGCGTGTGCGGGACTTCCGGCGGCTGCTCACCGTCCGCCTCCTCTCCCAGGGCGCCGACGGCGTCTTCCAGGTGGCTCTCGCCACCCACGTCGTCTTCTCGCCCGAGAAGCAGACCTCCGCCGCCGCCATCGCCTCGGCCATGGCGGTCCTCCTTCTCCCGTACTCCCTGATCGGCCCCTTCGCCGGCGTGCTCCTGGACCGCTGGCGCCGCCGCCAGGTCTTCCTCTACGGCAACCTGCTCCGCGCCGTCCTCGCCGCGCTCACCGCCGTCCTCGTGGTCACCGGCGTCCCCGAGTGGCTCTTCTACGTGGCGGCCCTCTGCGTGACCGCGGTCAACCGGTTCGTGCTCGCCGGGCTCTCCGCGGCGCTGCCACGGGTGGTCGCCCGCGACGAACTGGTCATCGCCAACGCCCTCTCGCCGACGGCCGGGACACTCGCCGCCACCGCCGGCGGCGGTCTCGCCTTCCTCGTCAGGCTGCTGGTGTCGGACTCCGACGCGGCGGTGCTGCTGCTGGGCGGGCTCCTCTACCTCGCCTCGGCCGCCGCCTCCCTCAGGCTGGCCGTCCCGCTCCTGGGCCCCGACCCGGGCCAGCTCCAACACCTGCGCACCGCGGTCGCCGGGACGGCCCACGGGCTCGTCGCCGGTGTCCGCCATCTGCGCGAGCCGGGCCGCCGCGGGGCCGCGCGGGCACTGGCGGCGATGGCCGCCATGCGCTTCTGCTACGGAGCGCTCACCGTCATGCTCCTCATGCTCTGCCGGTACGCCTGGTCCACCGACGAGGACGAGGGGCTCGCGCTGCTCGGCGTCGCGGTGGCCGTCTCCGGGGCCGGCTTCTTCGTCGCCGCCCTGGTCACCCCGACAGGCGTGCGCCGCCTGGGGGCCGCCGGCTGGATCGTGTCCTGCGCGGCCGGGGCGGGGGTGCTGGAACTGGCCCTGGGGCTCACTTTCGCTCCGGTGCCGCTGCTGGCCGGGGCGTTCGTGCTCGGCGTCGCCACCCAGGGCGCGAAGATCGCCACGGACACCATCGTGCAGGCGTCGGTGGCGGACGACTTCCGTGGGCGGATCTTCTCGGTCTACGACGTCCTCTTCAACGTGGCCTTCGTGGCGGCCGCGGGGGTCTCCGCGCTCCTGTTGCCCGCTGACGGAAAATCGACGGTGCTGGTGGTGCTGGTGGCACTGCTGTACGGAGCGATTTCGGTACTCCTGATCCGGTTTGACCGGCAGTAAGTGTCACATCAGTGACACAGAGCCCCTGTTCGCTTCTCGACTGTCCGTGTGGCCGGTTAGCTTACGAAGGTCTTATCGCACGAGGCCACGACCTCGTTTTCCACAGGGGGATCCCCAAGTGACCACTCCGCCGCCCCAGGGCCAGAACCCGTACGGCGCCCAGTCCAAGTGCGAGGCCGAGGCGGAGGGCTTCAAGTACGCCTACACGGAGACCGGCGGCAGCAAGAGCTTCGTGCTCTGCCTGGACGACGCCTGATCCACGGCCAGGCCCCTGCTTCAGCTGCGGACGTTTCACGTGAAACATCGCACGCGGCAGAAAAAGGGGGCAGGGGCGACACGTCCCGGGATCAGTGGAGGGGCGGCATGTTTCACGTGAAACATGCCGCCCCTCCACTTCGTCCGGCGCCGGACGAAGGACTCAGCCCTGCGCGGCCCACCACTCCTTGAGCGCGGCCGCAGCGGCCTCTTCGCCCATGGGGCCGTGCTCCAGCCGCTGGTCGAGCAGGAAGGCGTACGCCTTGCCGATCACCGGCCCGGGGCCCACCCCGAGAATCCGCATGATCTGGTTGCCGTCCAGATCCGGCCGGATGGCATCCAGTTCCTCCTGCTCCTGGAGCTGGGCGATGCGCTCCTCCAGGCCGTCGTAGGCCCGTGAGAGCGCCGACGCCTTGCGCTTGTTCCGGGTGGTGCAGTCCGAGCGCGTCAGCTTGTGCAGACGGGACAGCTGGGGCCCGGCGTCCCGGACATACCGGCGCACCGCTGAGTCGGTCCACTCGCCCGTGCCGTAGCCGTGGAACCGCAAATGCAGCTCGACCAGCCGCGAGACGTCCTTGACCAGCTCGTTGGCGTACTTGAGCGCCGTCATGCGCTTCTTCACCATCTTGGCGCCGACCACCTCGTGGTGGTGGAAGGAGACCCGGCCGTCCTTCTCGAAGCGCCGGGTGCGCGGCTTGCCGATGTCGTGGAGGAGCGCGGCGAGCCGGAGGGTGAGGTCCGGGCCGTCCTCCTCCAGGTCGATGGCCTGCTCCAGGACGGTCAGGCTGTGCTCGTAGACATCCTTGTGACGGTGATGCTCGTCACTCTCCAGGCGCAGGGCCGGCAGCTCCGGGAGTACGTGCGCGGCGAGGCCGGTGTCGACGAGCAGGGTGAGGCCCTTGCGAGGATGGGCGGCAAGGAGCAGCTTGTTCAGTTCGTCGCGGACCCGCTCGGCGGAGACGATGGTGATCCGCTCGGCCATCTCCGTCATCGCGGCGACCACCTCCGGAGCCACGTCGAAGTCGAGCTGGGCGGCGAACCGCGCCGCGCGCATCATCCGCAGCGGATCGTCGGAGAAGGACGCCTCGGGCGTCCCGGGCGTCCTCAGCACCAGGGCCGCCAGATCCTCCAGACCCCCGTACGGGTCGACGAACGCCTTCTGCGGCAGGGCCACCGCCATCGCGTTGACCGTGAAGTCGCGGCGGACCAGGTCGTCCTCGATCGCGTCGCCGTAGGAGACCTCGGGCTTGCGCGAGGTCCGGTCGTACGCCTCCGAGCGGTACGTGGTGATCTCGATCTCGAAGGTGAGCTCCTCGCCCGCCACGACGGCCCGCTTCTGGCAGCCGACGGTCCCGAAGGCGATCCCCACCTCCCAGACGGCGTCCGCCCAGGGCCTGACGATCCTCAGGACCTGCTCCGGCCGGGCGTCGGTCGTGAAGTCCAGGTCGTTGCCCAGCCGCCCGAGCAAGGCGTCCCGGACCGAGCCACCCACCAGGGCGAGGGAGTGTCCGGCCTCCTCGAAGCGGCGGGCCAGATCGTCCGCGGCGGGGGAGACGCGCAGCAGTTCGCTCACAGCGCGGCGCTGCGCCTGGCTCAGTTCACGGGGCTTGTCTTCGTTGGCGTTCGGCACAACAGAAAAGGGTACGTGCCCGCACCGGCGCGGGCCGACCCGATTCCGGCGGGCGCCCCGGGCGATGATCCTCTGGAGCACTCCCCGGCACTTCCGCTCAGTCCGCATCGTTACGATGCCTGGACGCATCACCCGACAACCACCGACCGAGCTGACGAACGAGGGACGGACGAGCGCGTGGCCGAGGCGGCAGACATCCCGAGGACCGGCCCGTCAGCTGCCCGCCGGTGGCTCGGCCGGGGCGCGGCCCTCCTCGCCGGCACGGCCCTTCTCGGCGGGCTGTTGCACCTCCCCGCCGCACAGGCCGCTCCGGTCCCGCAGGCACCGGCGACCGACGCTCAGGCACGTACCGCGCAGCCGGTCTCCGTCTCCCTCGACTCGTTCAGCCCCGCGGCCCCGGTCGAGGGCGACCGCCTGACGATCACGGGCACGGTCACCAACCAGAGCAAGCGGGCGATCACCGATGCCCACGTCGGCCTCCGGGTCGGCCCGGTCCTCAACGGGCGCAGCGCCATCGACCACGCGGCCCGCCGTGACGGCTTCTCCCCGGGTGCGGACGGTCTGGAGATCGACGAGGAGTACGCCCAGGAGATCGACTCGCTCGCCGCGGGCCGCTCCCTGCCGTTCCGCCTCTCGGTGCCGGTCGACGACCTCGATCTCGATGGCAACGGCATCTACCAGCTCGGCGTCTCGTTGAGCGGGAAGACCGCCGCCCAGCCCTACGAACAGGTGCAGGGCATCGAGCGGACCTTCCTGCCGTGGCAGCCGAAGGCCGCCGGGGGGCAGACCTCGCTGACGATGCTGTGGCCGCTCATCTCCACCCCGCACCTCACCGCGGAGACCGACACGGACGAGGAGCAGACGCCGATCTTCGAGGACGACAACCTCGCCGCGGAGCTGGCCCCGGGCGGCCGGCTGGAGCGCATGGTCGCCCTCGGCCGGGAGCTCGACATCACCTGGGTCGTCGACCCCGACCTGCTGGCCTCCGTCGACGCGATGCGCGACGGCTACCGGGTGCGCAACGCGGACGGCTCCACCCGGCCCGGCGGCGAGCAGGGCAGGAAACTCGCCACCGACTGGCTCGCCGCCGTGGAGAGCGCGGTGGCGGGCAAGAAGATCGTCGCCCTGCCCTACGGGGACCCCGACATCGCCTCGATCGCCCACCGGGGCAAGAACGTCTCCGGATCCCTGGGCCGGCTGAAGGACGCCACCGACGTGGCCGCCAGCACCGTGGAGACGATCCTCCACGTCAAGCCCAGCACCGACTTCTCCTGGCCGGTGGAGGGTGCGGTCACCCCCTCGATCATCGACGTGGCGACCTCGGCGGGCGCACGGAACGTCATCGCCCGCAGTGACAGCATGCGCGAGGCCGGGAGCCTCACCTACACCCCGTCGGCTGCCCGGCCGATCGGGGGTGGGACGACGGCCGTGGTCGCCGACGACCGGCTCTCCACCCTCTTCCAGGGCGACATGACGAAGGCCGGCAACGCCACCCTCGCCGTCCAGCGGTTCGTGGCCCAGACACTCATGACGACGCTCCAGGACGAGGGGAACGAACGCAGTCTGGTCGTCGCCCCGCAGCGGATGCCCACCGCCAGCCAGGCCCGCACGATGGCGGAGGCGCTGGAGGCCCTCGACGACGAACGGTGGAGCACCCCGCAGAACCTGACGGCGGCCGCGAAGGCCGACCCCGACGCGCGCGCCACGGCCCGGGTGCCGGGCAACGGCTCGTACCCCGAGGCGCTGCGCAAGCAGGAGCTGCGGAAGGCGGCGTTCGAGGAGATAAAGGAGACCCAGGACAAGCTGGACCGTTTCAAGGTCATCCTCACCAACCAGGACCGGGTGGTGCCCCCCTTCGGCCGGGCCGTCGACCGCGAGATGTCCACCTCGTGGCGGGGGCTGCCCAAGGAGGCGGAGCAGTTCCGCTCCGTGGTGTCGAGGTACCTGAACCAGCTGATCGGGAGCGTGCAGCTGATCGAGAAGAGCGAGGCGAAGCTCTCCGGTCACAGCGCCACCATCCCGGTGACCGTGCAGAACAACCTGCTCCAGGGTGTCGACAAGCTGGTGCTGCGGCTGGAGTCCTCCAAGCCGACCCGGCTCAAGATCGGCGAGGGGCGCTACCAGGACCAGCCGGTCAAGGTCTCCGGCGGCCACAGCCAGTCGGTCAAGTTCACCACCACCGCCAACGCCAACGGCCCCGTACCGGTCTGGGCCCAGCTCTACACCGAGGACGGGCGGGCCTACGGCGCCCCGATCCGCTTCGACGTGAACGTCACGGAGTTCACGCCGACGGTGATGCTGGTCCTCGCGGGCGGCGTACTCTTGCTCGTCCTCGCCGGATTCCGGATGTACACCCAGCGCAAGCGGCAGGCGCGGGAGCTGGAGGCGGAGCAGGGCGGGGCGCCGGGCGATCCCGGGCCCGGCACGGCGGACGAGGGACCGGACGTGGACGGGGGGCCCGGGCAGCCGGGTGACCACGGACCGGACACCGCTCCCGAAAGCCCGGCCCCGTCCGGCCCGGGTGAGACAGTGGACCGCTGAGCAATGTCGTGGCCCGTGGGCCCGGGGACGATGAGGTGGGGTTAGACCATGAACGCGCCGTACAACGGTGACCGTGGCCAGCGCGCGGACGGCTCGGGGCCGCAGGGCGACCGGCCGGCCCCGCCGGAGCCCGGCGGACCCACGGGAGACGGGTTTCCCCAGCAGCCCGGGCCCGACCCCTACCTCCAGCACGCCTACGAGCAGGACCCGTACCGCGCGCACGACCTGAGTGCCCAGGACCCGGTCGGAGAGGCCCTCTACGACCGGGCCTCCCACCCCCCGCCCGCCGGCGCTCCCCAGGCCCCGATGTACGGCCCGCCCCAGCCGGAGCAGCCGACCCCCGACCCCCGGCTCTGGGCCCAGGCGCCCGCGCCGGAGCCCGCGGGACCGGGCAAGCACCTCCCGTACGGCGACGCCACCGGAACGACGCAGTTCGTGGGGGTGGACGACCTGGTGTCCCGGGCCGGTGAGGAGCGCCACGAGCCGGACGCCTTCGCCCACCTCTACAAGGACCAGCAGCAGAGCGGCGGAGGACGACCGCCCGCCGATCCGCCCCCGCAGGCCGAACCCGAGCCGGAGCCGGCCCCGAAGAAGCAGGGCAAGGCGGCCTCGCTGCTGAAGTCCAGCGCCATAATGGCCGCCGGCACCATGGTCTCCCGGCTGACCGGCTTCGTCCGCTCGCTGGTCATCACCGCGGCGCTCGGCGCGGCTCTCCTCGGTGACACCTTCACGGTCGCCTACACCCTGCCGACGATGATCTACATCCTCACCGTCGGCGGCGGTCTGAACTCCGTCTTCGTCCCGCAGCTCGTGCGGGCGATGAAGAACGACGCCGACGGCGGCGAGGCGTTCGCCAACCGGCTCCTGACCCTGGTGATGGTGGCGCTCGGCGCCATCGTGGCCGTGGCGGTCCTCGCGGCGCCGCTCCTGATCAACCTGATGTCCGACCCCGTGGCCAGCGATCCCGACGCCAACCGGGTCGGCATCACCTTCGCCCGCTACTGCCTGCCCACGATCTTCTTCATGGGCGTCCACGTGGTGATGGGCCAGATCCTCAACGCCCGCGGCAAGTTCGGCGCGATGATGTGGACCCCGGTCCTCAACAACATCGTGATGATCACCACCTTCGGCCTCTTCATCTGGGTCTACGGCACCTCCGCCACCTCGGGCATGACGGTGGCGACCATCCCGGACGAAGGGGTGCGGCTCCTCGGCATCGGCACCCTGCTCGGCCTGGTCGTCCAGGCACTGGCGATGATCCCCTACCTGCGCGAGACCGGTTTCCGCTTCCGGCCGCGGTTCGACTGGAAGGGCCATGGGCTCGGCAAGACCGTCCGCCTCGCCAAGTGGACCGTCCTCTTCGTCCTCGCCAACCAGGCCGGCGTCATCGTCGTCACCCAGCTCGCCACCCTCGCCGGCACCGAGACGAGCGTCGAGGGCACCGGCATCCTGGCCTACTCCAACGCCCAGCTCATCTGGGGCATGCCGCAGGCGATCATCACCGTCTCGGTCATGGCCGCCCTGCTGCCCCGCATCTCGCGCGCGGCCAGCGACAACGACGTGGGCGCCGTCCGCGACGACATCTCGCAGGGCCTGCGCAACTCCGCCGTCGCCATCGTCCCGATCGCCTTCGGCTTCCTCGCCCTCGGCCTGCCCACCGCCACCCTGCTCTTCTCCTCCGCCGGACTCGAGGCCGCCCACTCGATGGGCTACATCCTGATGGCCTTCGCCCTCGGCCTCATCCCCTACTCCGTGCAGTACGTCGTGCTCCGGGGCTTCTACGCCTACGAGGACACCCGCACGCCCTTCTACAACACGGTGATCGTCGCCGCCGTCAACGCCGCCGCCTCCGGCGTCTGCTACCTGGTCCTCCCCGCCCGCTGGGCCGTGGTCGGCATGGCCGCCTCCTACGGCCTCGCCTACGCGGTCGGCGTCGGGGTGGCGTGGAAGCGGCTGGCCAAGCGGCTGGGCGGCGATCTGGACGGCGCGCACGTGCTGCGGACCTACGCGCGGCTCGTCGGCGCGGCGATCCCCGCCTCCCTGCTCGGCGGCGGCCTCTCCTTCCTCCTCATGCGCCTGCTCGGCAGCGGCGCCCTGGGTTCCCTGGCCGCGCTGGCGGGCGGCGGTGCGGTGCTGCTGGCGGTCTTCTTCTTCGTCGGCCGCAAGATGCGGATCAACGAGATCAACTCCCTGGTGGGAATGGTCCGCGGGCGTCTGGGACGCTGAGAGCGCACAACCATCAGCGCTGCCCGCGTGTCGTGCATAGCGACCGACTGTGGGCACAATTGGGTTTGGCGTCGTACGGAGTGCAACGGATGGGGAGGCAGGAACGACGGTGGCGGATCGGAGCACGGCTGCCGTCGACGTGGCCGACACCAGTGGTGAGGAACCGCTGACCGCCAAGGCGGGCGCGTCCACGGGCGACGGGAAGTCCCGGGAGCGGGAAACGGCACCCCAGAGCAGAGAGGAGACCGATCGGGCGGGCAGCTCCGCCACGGTCTCGGCCCCCGAGCTGCACAGCGGGCACAAACTCGCCCGGCGCTACCGGCTGGAGGAGTGCCTCACCCGTCTGGACGGTTTCAGCAGCTGGCGAGCGGTGGACGAGAAGTTGCGCCGTGCCGTCGGAGTGCACCTGCTGCCGGCCGACCACCCGCGTGCCCGCTCCGTGCTGGCCGCCGCCCGCTCGGCGGCGCTCCTGGGCGACCCGCGCTTCGTCCAGGTCCTCGACGCCGTCGAGGAGGACGAGATCGTCTACGTGGTCCACGAGTGGCTGCCGGACGCCACCGAGCTGACCGCGCTCCTCGCCGCCGGCCCTCTGGAGGCGCACGACGTCTACCAGCTGGCCCAGCAGATCTCCCAGGCCATGGCCGCGGCCCACCGCGAGGGCCTCTCGCACCTGCGGCTCAACCCGGGCGCCGTCCTGCGCACCTCCACCGGCCAATGGCGCGTCCGCGGCCTCGCGGTGAACGCCGCGCTCCGCGGCATCGACGTCGACAGCCCCCAGCGCACCGACACCGAGGCCATCGGCGCCCTCCTCTACGCCGCCCTCACCCAGCGCTGGCCCTACGAGGACGACGCGTACGGCCTCTCCGGGCTGCCCAAGGGCATGGGGCTCATCGCCCCCGACCAGGTGCGGGCAGGCGTGCACCGGGGCCTCTCCGAACTGGCCATGCGCGCCCTGGCCAACGACGGCTCGACCGCCTCCCGCCAGGAGAGCCCGTGCACCACCCCGGACGAGCTGGTGCGGGCCATCGCCGAGATGCCCCGCATCCGACCGCCCGAGCCGGTCTTCACCGCACCGCCCGAGTACCAGCGGACCAGCTACCAGCAGGGCTCATACGGCCGCCCGGCACCGCACGCCGCGCAGACCGCGCCGGTGATCGTGCCGCCGCCCCCGTTGCAGAGCCGGACCGGCAAAGCGCTCAAGTGGGGAGTGGCCGCTCTGCTGATCGCCGCTCTCGGCCTCGGCAGCTGGCAGCTTGCCGACGCGCTGATGAACCGCGACGCCCCCCAGCAGCCCGAGACCTCTCAGCCGGTGGACACCACGGACGAGAAGCCGGAGATCGCCACCCACAAGATCACCGGTGCCGCCGAGTACGCGCCGGACGGTGCCCCGCAGAACGCTGACTCCGTCGGCAACACCTACGACGGTGACAGCTCCACGTACTGGCGCTCCCGGAGCTTCGTGGACGGTCCGCGACTGGCTCCGTACAAGCAGGGCGTCGGCATCGTCTACGACCTCGGCGCGGAGAAGGACGTCTCAGCGGCGTCGATAGGTCTGCGCTACAGCGGCGACCGCACCACGGTCGAGCTCTACGCGGCCGACTCCCTGAGTTCCGGCACCCCGGTCGGGTCCATGAAGAAGATCGGCACCGCCACCACCCGGTCCACCACGGCGAAGGTCGAGGCCAAGGAGGCCGTCAAGACGCGGTACGTCGTGGTCTGGCTGACCCACGTCCCGCAGGCGCCGGGGGATCAGTACAGCGGCTCCGGGTACAAGCAGGCGATCACGGATGTGAAACTCAGGGGCTGAGCGGAGCTCTGGGGGGAGGGTTCCACGGTGGACGAAGCCATATCCGGGGCGCCGGACGACGCCGAACTGCTCGCCGCCCATGTCGGCGGCGACCCGGACGCCTTCGGCGAGCTGGTCAGGCGCCACCGCGACCGTCTCTGGGCGGTGGCGATCCGGACCCTCGGCGACCGTGAGGAGGCGGCCGACGCCGTCCAGGACGCCCTGGTCTCCGCCTACCGCCGGGCACACACCTTCCAGGGTCGCTCGGCGGTGACCACCTGGCTCCACCGGATCACCGTCAACGCCTGCCTCGACCGCGCCCGCAAGTCAGCCTCGCGCCGCACCTCCCCCATGGACGACCCGGAGCGCCTGGAACGAGTGCTGGAACCGCACGAGTCGGCCGCCGCCCCGGCCGAGCGCGGCGACGTACGGCGCCAGCTCGCCGAGGCCCTCGCCACCCTCGCCCCCGATCAGCGGGCTGCTCTCGTCCTCGTCGACATGCAGGGTTACCCGGTGGCGGAGGCGGCCCGCGTCCTGGGGGTGCCCGTCGGCACCGTCAAGAGCCGGTGCGCCCGAGGCCGGGCGCGCCTGCTGCCCCTCGTCACCCATCTGCGGACGGACTCCGCGCCGCCGGACAGGGATAACAGCGCTGCTGGTGGGGGAAGGAACCGGACGCAGGGGGCATCCGTCCCACCAGCGGCGGGCCCGAGAGATACCGGGCCGGCGAATTCGGCTGCCCTGAAGGGCGGAGGTGGGCGAGCGTGACATCCATGACCGACGCGACCGGCGACGCCGGGCACCCGGACGTGGCGGAGATCTCCGACCTCGCCGAGGGGCTGCTTGCCCCGCCGAGGAGCGGCGAGGTCCGCTCCCATCTGGATGCCTGCGCGCTCTGCGCGGACGTCCGCTCCTCCCTGGAGGAGATCCGGGGCCTGCTGGGCACGCTGCCCGGCCCCACCCGGATGCCGGCCGATGTCGCGGGACGCATCGACGCGGCCCTGGCCGCCGAGGCGCTCCTCGGGACCATGGAGCCGGAGGCCGGGGAAGCGGCGGCCGGACGAGGAGCGGGCGGGCCACAGGATTACTCCGCCTCGGAAGAGCAGCCCCGCCTCGCGACGGCGGAGGCGGAGGCGGACGAGGACACCGCCGACGCCGAGCGCACGGAACCCGTTGTTTCACGTGAAACAACGGCGGCCGATGTTTCACGTGAAACATCGCGTGAAACGGTCGCCGCGGAGACCACCTGCTCATCCTCCGGTGCCACAGATCCGACAGAATCCGCCGCAGCCTCCGGCGGCACGGATTCGGCAGAGGCCGCGTCGCCCGAAGCGAGCCCGGCTCAGGACCGGCTCACGTCACCCTCCTCGCCCGGCGCCTTGGGCCGGGGCGGAGTCAGGCGGCCCGGCCGGCCCGAAGGGCACGCACGCGGAGCCACAGGCCCGGGTCGTCAGGCCGGAGGCAGGGGCAGGCGCCGACGCCTCGTCCTCTCCTCGGTACTCGCGGCAGCCGCCATCGGGCTGGGCGCCGTCCTGGTGCCCGCGCTCACCGGTGCCGACTCGGATGGTGAGGCCGGCACCGCGTCTTCCGCGAACTCGGGACCGGTGTACTCCGACCGCGCCCTCCAGGGCCAGGTCTCCGCACTGCTGTCGGGCAAGGAGACGGGCGGCGGGCGGGAGGAGAAGCGGGAGCCGGGGGCCGGGAAGGACGATTCCTCGCTGGGCGTCCAGTCCAGCCCCGAGACGCCGGAACTCAACGAACCCCTGATGGCCCCCGGGCCTGAGCTCCCGCCCTGTGTGGAGCGTGCCGTCGCGGGAACCGAGCCCGCTCTCGCCCTGGAGCGGGGCCGCTACCGGGGCACCGACGCCTTCCTCGTCGTCCTGCCCGACCACCGCGACGATGCTCGCGTCACGGCCTACCTGGTCGATGCCGGCTGCGTGGACGCCGGAGACAAGGCCGGCGAGATTCTGCTGACCCGGACCTATCCCCGGAGTTGAAGCTCGGCTCCACCGACGGGCTGAGCACTCGCCGCTCTTCTTCGCCCAGCCGGGGGACGGGCTCCTTCGGGACCCCGCTTCTCACGCCTTCCGCCGGGCAGTCCTGCCGCCCTCGACGAGACGCCGACGAGCTGTGCCCGTGGCCAGCGTGGGAGGCGGGCGGTGCGGGAATGCACGGTGCGTAGGATCGGTTGGGTGGGGTGAGAGCCCCGGCAGGGATCAGGCCCCTGGCAACGCAGCAGTCCCCAGAGACGAGGAATCAAGCCGTGACCGACGTCCGTAACGTGATCATCATCGGCTCCGGGCCGGCCGGCTACACAGCCGCGCTCTACACCGCACGCGCATCCCTCAAGCCGCTGGTCTTCGAGGGCGCCGTCACCGCGGGTGGAGCCCTGATGAACACCACCGAGGTGGAGAACTTCCCCGGCTTCCAGGACGGCGTGATGGGCCCCGAGCTCATGGACAACATGCGCGCCCAGGCCGAGCGCTTCGGCGCCGAGCTGGTCCCGGACGACATCGTCTCGGTTGACCTCTCCGGCGAGATCAAGACGGTCACCGACACCGCCGGCACCGTGCACCGCGCCAAGACCGTCATCGTCACCACCGGCTCGCAGCACCGCAAGCTGGGCCTGCCGAACGAGGACGCTCTCTCCGGGCGCGGCGTCTCCTGGTGTGCCACCTGCGACGGTTTCTTCTTCAAGGACCAGGACATCGCGGTCATCGGCGGCGGCGACACCGCGATGGAGGAGGCCACCTTCCTCTCGCGCTTCGCCAAGTCGGTCACGATCGTCCACCGCCGGGACAGTCTGCGGGCCTCCAAGGCCATGCAGGAGCGTGCCTTCGCCGACCCGAAGATCAAGTTCATCTGGGACAGCGAGGTCGCCGAGATTCACGGCGATCCGAAGCTCACCGGCCTGACCCTGCGCAACTTGAAGAGCGGCGAGACCGAGCTCCTCCCGGTGACCGGCCTCTTCATCGCCATCGGCCATGACCCGCGCACCGAGCTGTTCAAGGGCCAGCTGGACCTGGACGCCGAGGGCTACCTGAAGGTCACCGCTCCCTCGACCCGCACCAACGTCACGGGCGTCTTCGCCGCCGGCGACGTGGTCGACCACACCTACCGTCAGGCGATCACCGCCGCCGGTACCGGCTGTTCCGCGGCGCTCGACGCCGAGCGCTACCTCGCCACGCTGGCCGACACCGAGGGCCACGAGAAGACGCAGATCGTCACCGCCTGAGCCACGGCTCGACAAGCTTCCTCCCCACACGCCCCCACCAAGACTAAGGAGCCCACAGTGGCCGGCACCCTGAAGAACGTGACCGACGCCTCCTTCGAGCAGGACGTCCTCAAGAGCGACAAGCCCGTACTCGTCGACTTCTGGGCGGCCTGGTGCGGCCCGTGCCGCCAGATCGCCCCGTCGCTGGAGGCCATCGCCGCGGAGCACGCTGAGCAGATCGAGGTCGTGAAGCTGAACATCGACGAGAACCCGGAGACCGCCGCCAAGTACGGCGTCATGTCGATTCCGACCCTCAACGTGTACCAGGGCGGAGAGGTCGCCAAGACGATCGTCGGCGCCAAGCCGAAGGCCGCCATCGTGCGCGACCTCGACGAGTTCATCGGTGAGGGCGCCAAGGGCTGAGCCCAGGCGCACCGGCGATGTTTCACGTGAAACATCGCCCCGACGTTTCACGTGAAACATGGCCACCCCTCGGGGTGGCCATGTTTGTTCTGTGCCCCGTGCCGTACCGCGATCCGCCCCCTCACTAGAGCGGCCGGGGAACGGGGTCCTTCTTCACGGCGCCGAGAAGGCGATCGAGGGCCTGCTCCATGTCCTCCTTCCAGGAGAGGGTGGCCCGCAGCTCCAGCCGCAGCCGGGGGTAGTGGCGGTGCGGCCGCACCGTTTTGAAGCCCACGGCGAGGAGGTGATCGGCGGGAAGCAGGCAGGCCGCGTCGCGCCATCGTGCGTCACCGAACGCCTCCACCGCCCTGAAGTCGCGACGCAGCAGGTCCTTCGCCACGGTCTGCACCAGGACACGGCCCAGCCCCTGGCCCCGGTAGGCGGGCAGCAGCCAGCCCGTCATGAGCTGGACGGCGTCCGGGGCCACCGGGCTGGTAGGGAAGGCGAGCGAGCGGGGGACGTAGGCCGCCGGAGCGTAGAGGGCGAAGCCGACCGGGATGTCGTCGACGTAGACGATGCGGCCGCACGAGCCCCACTCCAGCAGGACGGCGGAGATCCACGATTCCTTCTCTGCTGCCGCCCGCCCCTCCCTGACCGCGGCCTCACCACGGACCGGGTCGAGTTCCCAGAAGACGCAGGAGCGGCACCGTGCGGGGAGCGCTCCGAGGTTGTCCAGGGTGATCGGTGCGAGACGTCGCCCCATACCGGCCGCTCCTCTCCTTGGCCCACCACGCCGTGGAGTACCGCGTGGTCGCCACCCGGCGCGCCCCGTCACAGCGGGCGGAGACACCGGGCATCGGCGCCCTGTGCATCGTAGCCATCGGACTTACGCGCGGTCAGGAGCACAAAGTAGGAGCGGGCCGTGTTCCGGTCGATTCCGGAACACGGCCCGCTCAAGACAGGCGAGGCAGATCCGTCAGTCGGTCTCCCGGCCCTCGCCATCAGCGGGACTCGCGGCGTTCGACTCGCCAGACCCCTCGGCATCCTTGGTCTCCGCGCTCCGGAGCACCGGTCCTTCCTCGGGAGCCAGCGACTGGAGAATGCGCTGGAGGTCGTCCATCGAGGCGAACTCGACGACGATCTTTCCCTTCTTCTGCCCCAGGTCGACCTTGACCCGCGTCTCGAACCGGTCGGAGAGCCGGGTGGAGAGTTCACTCAGGGCGGGGGAGAGTCGAGAGCCGGCGCGAGGTCCCTTGGACCGGGCGGGCGCCGCCTGCCGGGACCCCATCAGCGTCACGACCTCTTCCACGGAACGGACCGAGAGCCCCTCGGCCACGATGCGCAGGGCGAGCCGCTCCTGTTCCTCGGCATCCTCCACCGAGAGAAGCGCGCGGGCGTGACCTGCGGTCAGCACCCCGGCCGCGACCCGGCGCTGGACCGCCGGTGTCAGCTTCAGCAGGCGCAGGGTGTTGGACACCTGCGGACGCGAGCGGCCGATACGGTCGGCCAACTGGTCATGGGTGCAGTTGAAGTCCTGCAACAACTGGTCGTAGGCGGCCGCCTCCTCCAGTGGGTTGAGCTGGGCACGGTGGAGATTCTCCAGCAGCGCGTCGAGGAGAAGCTTCTCGTCCTCGGTGGCACGCACGATCGCGGGGATGGCATCCAGGCCCGCCTCTCGGCAAGCACGCCACCGTCGCTCTCCCATGATCAGCTCGTACCGACCATTGCCCAGCTGGCGGACGACGACCGGCTGGAGGAGGCCGACCTCCTTGATGGAGGTGACGAGTTCAGCGAGGGCGTCCTCGTCGAAGATCTCCCGGGGCTGGCGCGGATTGGGGCTGATGGAGTCCAGCGGCAGCTCGGCGAAGTGGGCGCCGACCGGGCTCGGGGGAAGCTCGTCCGCGGAACGCGGCGATGTTTCACGTGAAACATCGCCGCTCGGAATCCCCGTCACCTTCGCGGCGGCGATCCCGCGTTGCGCGGTGAGGACCGGTGCGGACCCGGTGGCCGGGCCGCCTTGAGCCGGCGTGGACTTCTCCGGTGTAGGCGCTGCGGGAATCAAGGCTCCCAGGCCCCGCCCCAGGCCCCTTCGTCGCTCGCTCACTGCATTCCCTCCGCCATGTTCTGCTGCTCGTTGGGCGCGGCCAGCTGGTTGTGCTGCGCCTCGTAGTGGATTCCGACTCCGCGCAGGGCAATCTCCCGTGCCGCCTCGAAGTACGAGAGCGCGCCGCTCGACCCCGGATCGTAGGTGAGCACGGTCTGCCCGTAGCTCGGTGCCTCGGAGATGCGGACGGAGCGGGGGATGCTCGTCCGGAGGACTTCCTTGCCGAAGTGACCGCGGACCTCTTCGGCGACCTGCGAAGCGAGTCGCGTCCTGCCGTCGTACATGGTGAGCAGGATCGTGGAGACGTGAAGCGCCGGGTTGAGATGGCCTCGGACCAGTTCGACGTTGCGGAGGAGCTGGCCCAGCCCTTCCAACGCGTAGTACTCGCACTGGATGGGGATGAGCACCTCGGCTCCCGCGACCAGTGCGTTGACCGTGAGCAGGCCGAGGGAGGGCGGGCAGTCGATCAGGACGTAGTCGAGCGGCTGCTCGTACGACTTGATGGCGCGCTCCAGGCGACTCTCCCGTGCGACCAGCGAGACGAGTTCGATCTCCGCACCGGCGAGGTCGATCGTGGCCGGTGCGCAGAAGAGGCCCTCGACGTCCGGCACAGGCTGGACCACCTCCGAGAGCGGACGGCTGTCCACCAGGACGTCGTAGATCGACGGCACTTCGGCGTGATGGTCGATCCCCAGCGCGGTGGAGGCGTTGCCCTGCGGGTCGAGGTCGATGACCAGGACTCGGTTGCCGTGCAGCGCCAGCGAGGCCGCGAGGTTGACCGTCGTGGTCGTCTTGCCCACGCCGCCCTTCTGGTTGGCGACCACCATGACCCGGGTCTGTTCGGGGCGTGGCAGACCTTCTCCGGCACGGCCCAGCGCCTGCACACCCAGATGGGCGGTGTGAGCGATGGGGGTGTCGTCCATCGGCGGCGGTGTTTCACGTGAAACATCCGCCCCCACTGTTTCGACACGGGGACCGGGGACCGGATCGGTCATCGGTCCCGCGATGTTGGCGTCGGACCGCAAGGATTCACTCTCCTCGACTTCAGACTCGCAATGAACAGAGCGTGCCATGGTTTCGGGTGCGGGAACCAGCGGGGCCCGTCGTTCTGTGGATGAATCCGCCTCTGTGGACAACTTCGTGACCCGTCCGAGAGGTTTCCGGTCGCGGGGAGTGGCGGCAGCGCGGCCGCGGCTGATGATTCCTTGCAGCGGTGAGCGACGTTTCACGTGAAACACGATGGCCCACCGCGTTCAAGGGGCTCGACCGACACTCCGCGCCACTGCCTCCCGTGGCCCCAACGAGCCGGACCGGGCAACCACTCCGGCCCACCCGGCCGAGGCCACCTGCCCAGCACGAGGGGCCGGCCCCCACGATGGGACCGGCCCCCTGTTGGAAGAACGTGCGCGCCTCAACGCCTCCTGCGGGCCCGCGCTGCCTTGGCCTTCTTCGTGGCGAAGCGGACCCCGCCGGGGCTCTCCCCCACCTCGACGCGCACCACGGTCGAGAGGGGGTCGACGACGCCCTCGCCGACCTGCACGACGGAGGTGGTGACCGCGCCGAGCTTGCTCAGCGCGGCGGAGGCCACCTTCACCTCTTCCTCGGCGGTGTCTCCCTTGAGCGCCAGCATCTCGCCGTAGGGCCGCAGCAGAGGGACGCCCCACCCGGCGAGCCGTTCCAGCGGGGCGACAGCTCGAGCGGTGACGACGTGCACCGGCGGCAGCGTGCCGAGCACCTCCTCAGCACGCCCCCGGACGACGGTGACGTGTTCGAGACCGAGCAGCTCGACGACCTCGGTGAGGAAGGTGGTCCGCCGCAGCAGCGGCTCCAGCAACGTGATGTTGAGGTCGGGGCGGACCAGTGCCAGCGGGATCCCCGGCAGTCCCGCCCCGGAGCCGACGTCGCACACGGAGACGCCCTCGGCGACCACTTCGGAGAGTACGGCGCAGTTGAGCAGGTGGCGCTCCCAGAGCCGGGGCACCTCCCGGGGGCCGATGAGCCCACGCCGCACCCCCGCGTCGGCCAGCAGCTCCGCGTACCGGACGGCATCCGGGAAACGCTCGCCGAAAACCTCCCTGGCCACTGCGGGCGCCTCGGGGAGTTCCGCTGCCTCCGTCACGGGGACCGTCCTTCCGTACCGCGATCTCGAACGTGTTGATGTCTGACGAACAAACTGCCGGGCAGGATGGCGGGTCGAACCGCCGACCTGACAAGGCCCAATCTCCTCGGCCCTCAGGGTCGACCCACAGGACCGGTGACCGACCGGCGATCGGCGACCGGCTCCCGAGGAAACCCGCGGACCGGTGGAGCGGACTCCCCGCAGTACCTGCGTTCCACGGGAAACCACTGTGCTGGGAGAACGCTAACGGCAAGATCCCGCGCCGTGCAGCCCGGCCAGGAGGAATCCGCCACACTCTCACCACCCGGTGGTCCCGTGCGGCTCCCCGCTGTGCCGGCCGACGCCCGCGCCGACCGCGGGTGCCTGTCCCCACCCAGCCGACGACGCACCCCGCGGCGACATGTCTCCGCCCCAGCCGCACACGGCGGGGAACCCGCCGCCCCGACCGCCACCGGCCCCGCCTGTTCACACAGACGGGGCCGGTGGGAGGACGCCCGTGCCGGGCGTTCCGGGGTCAGGCGGGGAGGACGACGACGAACCGCTGGGGCTCCTCGCCCTCGGACTCGCTGCGCAGCCCAGCGGCCTTGACCGCGTCGTGGACGACCTTGCGCTCGAACGGCGTCATGGGGTCGAGCCGGACCGCCTCGCCGGTGCTCCGCGCATCGGCAGCCGCCTTGGCGCCGATCTCGGAGAGTTCCTCGCGCTTCTTCGCCCGGTAACCGCCGATGTCCAGCATGAGGCGGCTGCGGTCGCCCGTCTCCCGGTGCACGGCGAGCCGGGTCAGCTCCTGGAGCGCCTCCAGGACCTCACCGTCACGGCCGACGAGCTTCTGCAGATCGCGGCTTCCGGAGTCACTGATGATCGAGACAGCGGCCCGATCGGCTTCCACGTCCATGTCGATGTCGCCGTCGAGATCGGCGATGTCGAGCAGGCCCTCCAGGTAGTCGGCGGCGATCTCGCCCTCCTGCTCCAGGTGGGACAGCTCGTCGCCGGCCTTGGCGGTGGTGGTGCCTTCCGTCACGGGATGGACTCCTCTACTTCTTGGACGGGTGCTTGGGCTTCTGGCCCTTGCGCTGTCCGGACTTGGCTTGGCCTGTGGAGCCGGACTTGCCCGCCTGACGGCCGGAGGACTTCTTGCCCTCGTCCCCGTCCTGCGACTTCTCCAGCGAGGTGGTGGATTGGTCGGCACCGCGGCCCGAGGAGGCCCGGGTGCGCTGACCGGGGCGCTGGGGCGCGGTGGGCTGTGCCTGGCGCTGCGACTTGCTCTGCCGCTTGGGCTGCTGGCGGCGCGGCGCGGTGGACGCCTCGTCGGCCGGCTCGCCGTCCTCGTCGACGGCGACGGCCCCTGCGGCGCTCTTCGGCCCGATGGTGCCGTCCGTCTGGGCGGCGAGGCCGGCCTTGGTCAGCCCGTTGATGAACTTGCGCTCGTACTCGTTGCGGTCGCGGCCCTTGGCGACGATGGCCTTGACGAGGTTGCGCTCACGCTTGTTGCGGACCTTCGGGTTCATGGCGACGCGCTTCAGGAAGCGCTCCAGGAAGGCGGCCTGCGCCTTGCTGCCCGGGGTCGGGTTCTGGCGGATGACGTACATCTGCTGGCCCATGGTCCACAGGTTGGTGGTCAGCCAGTAGACGAGGACACCGACGGGGAAGTTGATGCCGAAGACGGCGAACATGATCGGGAAGACGTACATCAGCATCTTCTGCTGCTGCATGAACGGCGTCTTCACGGTGGTGTCGACGTTCTTCGTCATCAGCTGGCGCTGGGTGAAGAACTGCGAGGCCGACATCAGGATGATCATGACCGCGGTGACGATGTGCACGTTGGTCGTGGTGGAGCCGAGGGCCTCGACCTTGTCGGCGCCGTCCATGAACTTCGCGGCCAGCGGGGCGCCGATGATGTGCGCCTTCTGGGCGCTGGCGAGGAGCGGCTCGTCGATGAAGCCGATCGTCTTGTTCGACGCGATGCCGTTCAGCACGTGGTAGAGCGCGAAGAAGAACGGCGACTGGAGAAGGATGGGAAGACACGAGGCCAGCGGGTTGGTACCCGAGTCCTTGTAGAGCTTCATCATCTCTTCGGACTGGCGCTGCTTGTCGTTCTTGTAGCGCTCCTGGATCTTCTTCATCTCGGGCTGGAGCGTCTGCATCGCCCGGGTCGCCTTGATCTGCTTCACGAAGAGCGGGATCAGGCAGATACGGATCAGGATCACGAGGGAGACGATGGACAGTCCCCACGCCCAGCCCGTGTCAGCGCCGAAAAGGGCTCCGTACAGTTTGTGGAACTGGACGATCACCCATGACACAGGTGTCGTGATGAAACTGAAGAGACTGGCGATCGTATCCACTGATCAGGCTCCTTGAGCATGGGGCGAGGTCTCGGCGGCCGGGCTCGGGTCCGGCTGGGGGCCCGTCGTGGAGGTGGGGGACGAGGTGTCGCCGTTCCCTCCGGAAGGGGCGTCGGCGTTCTTGCCCTGGCCGGCGCCCCGGTCTCGCCAGGCGTTGCGCAGCATTTCGTGCCATCGCGGTCGCTTGCGCTCAGGCACATGGTCGACACCACCGGGGGACCACGGATTGCACCGCAGGATCCGCCAGGCGGTGAGGGCCGTTCCCTTGATCGCTCCGTGCCGGTCGATGGCGCCGTAGCCGTAGTGGGAACACGACGGGTAGTACTTGCACACCGGGCCGAGCAGCGGACTGATCGTCCACTGGTACAACTTGATCAAAGCGAGCAGCGGATACTTCATCGCGCGCCCCCTCCCAGGAGCCGCTCCAGGGCGGCGTCCAGGTCTCGGGCCAGCTGTGCGTGGTCTGCGTCACCGGCTGGGGGCAACGCGCGGACGACGACCAGGCTGCCCTCGGGCAGCCTGGCGAGTCGTTCCCGCATGAGGTGGCGAAGCTTTCGCTTCACCGCGGTACGGACGACGGCTCCGCCCACAGCTTTGCTCACGACGAAACCCGCACGGGTCGGGGGAGACTCCTCCCCTGACACGTGCGGGTCCGTGACACCGCTGCGGAGATGGACGACGAGGGCCGGGCGACCGGCCCGACGTCCTCGGCGTACCGCGGTCGCGAAGTCCTCGCGCCGCCTCAGCCGATTCTCGGAGGGCAGCACGACACGACCTGTGCGCGATCAGGCGGACAGGCGGGCGCGACCCTTGCCACGGCGGGACGCGAGGATCGCGCGGCCGGCACGGGTACGCATACGCAGGCGGAAACCGTGGGTCTTCGCGCGACGACGGTTGTTCGGCTGGAAGGTGCGCTTGCTCACTCGGGGGCTCCAGAAATGATGAGGTAGTTGCGGGATGCCTTGGCTGTCACCGTGCGCCCACGAGTAGCTCGCTTACGCCCGAGTGCACCGCTCCACGATCACCCTAGATGATCTATGCCCATCGGAGGCAGGCGGCAGCAGCCATCGACAACTCGACCTCGTCACGGTACGTGCGGCTGCGCCATTCGGTCAAACCAGCATCGCGGAGGGACACTGTGCACAGGCTGTGGACAACGACTTGTACCGCAGTGGCCGCGCTGACTACCGTGGCCAGACTCCGGTTTCGTGGGCTTCCCCCCTGATCCGCCCCGATCCCCGCCCGGACCGGACCACACCAACCCGTCCCTTCACCACTCCTTGGTGGGACCCGTGAGAGAGCGTGCCCTGTGGCTGATGTACCCGCCGATCTTGCCGCAGTCTGGCCGCGCGTACTGGAGCATCTTCTCGGGGACGGGCGCGGACAGGGTGTCGAGGCCAAGGACGAGCAGTGGGTCCGGCGCTGCCAGCCGCTCGCGCTGGTCGCCGACACGGCCCTGCTCGCGGTGCCGAACGAGTTCGCCAAAGGTGTCCTGGAGGGCCGGCTCGCCCCGGTGGTCAGCGAGACCCTGAGCCGGGAGTGCGGCCGCCCTGTCCGGATCGCCATCACCGTCGATCCGGCGATGGGCGACCCCGCTCCCCCGCAGCGCTACCCGGAGCCCCCGCCCCGCCCCGCCCAGGACCGCGGCTACGGCTACCCCCCTTACGGCGCGGGCGGCGAGCGGCGCGGCGAGGAGCCCGAGCCGGAGGAGCAGCAGCCGGCCCGCGAGGAGGAGCGCCGCCCGGGCGCGTTCCCCTTCCCCCAGGAACACGGCCGCTCCGGCACCTCCGGCCGCTACGAGTACGAGCAGGAGCCCCTCGGCGGCGACCGCTACGAGCCCGGCCGCTACGACCAGGACCGCCACCCCGGCGACCCGTATCCGCAGGAGCCGGGCTACCCGCCGGAGCAGCAGCCGTTCCCCCAGGAGCAGTACGGCGACCAGTACGGCCAGGACCGTTACGACGGGCAGCGCGGCGGCGAGCCGGGCGGGGCCGGTGGCGAGCACCGGGACGAGGAGCGCCGGGGCCGCGAGGGCCTGCCGCAGGCCCGCCCCGCGTACCCGGAGTACCTGCGTCCGCGTCCCGAGCCGGGCGCCTGGCCCCGCACGCAGGACGACTACTGGCAGCAGCCGCGCCTCGGCTACCCGGAGCGCGACTCGTACACCGGGCCCTCGCACGGGGGTTCCGGCCAGCACGACTACCGCGGCCCGGGGCCCGAGCGCGGGGACTACGGACGGCGTGAGCCGCTGGACGACGGGCACGACCCGCGCGGCCCCCGGGAGGCGCGTGGCGCGCACGGCGGCCACGGGGTGCACAGCGGCGGGCCGGTCGGCTCGGCGCTGCCCGCCTCCAGCGGGGCGCCGGGTCCGCTGGCCGCGCAGCCCGCGCCGGCGACCGGGCCCGGCGAGCCGACGGCGCGGCTGAACCCGAAGTACCTCTTCGACACCTTCGTCATCGGCGCCTCGAACCGCTTCGCGCACGCGGCCGCCGTCGCGGTCGCCGAGGCGCCGGCCAAGGCGTACAACCCCCTCTTCGTCTACGGGGAGTCGGGGCTCGGCAAGACGCACCTGCTGCACGCCATCGGGCACTACGCGCGCAGTCTCTACCCGGGGACGCGGGTGCGGTACGTGAGCTCGGAGGAGTTCACCAACGAGTTCATCAACTCGATCCGCGACGGCAAGGGCGACAGCTTCCGCAAGCGGTACCGCGAGATGGACATCCTGCTCGTCGACGACATCCAGTTCCTGGCGGACAAGGAGTCGACGCAGGAGGAGTTCTTCCACACCTTCAACACCCTGCACAACGCCAACAAGCAGATCGTGCTCTCCTCGGACCGGCCGCCCAAGCAGCTCGTGACGCTGGAGGACCGGCTGCGGAACCGTTTCGAGTGGGGCCTGATCACCGACGTCCAGCCGCCCGAGCTGGAGACGCGGATCGCGATTCTGCGGAAGAAGGCGGTCCAGGAGCAGCTCAACGCCCCGCCGGAGGTCCTGGAGTTCATCGCCTCGCGCATCTCGCGGAACATCCGTGAGCTGGAGGGCGCGCTGATCCGGGTGACGGCCTTCGCCTCGCTCAACCGGCAGCCGGTCGACCTCGGTCTGACCGAGATCGTGCTGAAGGACCTGATCCCCGGCGGCGAGGACGCGGCCCCGGAGATCACCGCGAGCGCCATCATGGCGGCCACCGCCGACTACTTCGGCCTGACCGTCGAGGACCTCTGCGGTTCCTCGCGCAGCCGCGTGCTGGTGACGGCCCGCCAGATCGCGATGTACCTCTGCCGTGAGCTGACCGACCTGTCGCTGCCGAAGATCGGGGCCCAGTTCGGCGGTCGGGACCACACCACGGTCATGCACGCCGACCGCAAGATCCGCGCCCTGATGGCGGAGCGCCGCTCGATCTACAACCAGGTCACGGAGCTGACCAACCGCATCAAGAACGGCTGACACGAGCGCGCCCTTCTCCTTATTACTGGGGCCCGCACGCCCTGCCCGGGCCCGCACGAGCCCCGTCCGGGCCCGCACGCCCTCATGGACCCGCATGAGCCCCGTCCGCCTCCGTCCCCAGGCGGTGGACGGGGCTTCGCCGTGTGGGCCGGACGCCCCGGACGCACCCGCGGGGCACCCGGCACCTGACCGGCCCGGCCCCGGGCCCGAAGAGGTCCCCTGGCCGTCCTCGGTGAGCGCTCGGCGACCCGAACGCCGTCGCGCGAGAGCTCTTCCCGCCCCTCTTGCGCCCTCGCCGGCCGCTCTGGTCGACGGTCCGGCCCGGGCCCGCCGTTCGAATAGTGACCTGTGCGGCGGGGTTCTCCACAGATTCGTCAGGTTCATGGCGTCCACAGCTTGGGGACTGGGGAGTTGTCCAGATCCTGTCCACAGGCGGGTGGAGTGAGAGATCATCAGTCCAGGTCGGAAGGGTGGGGATTAGTGGACAGAAGATATCCACAGGCTGTGGATCATTCTCTGTCCACAGGGAGGCTCTCGCGGTTGTCCACCGGCGGCCCACAGGCTGAGCCGTGTTGTGCACAGCTTCCGGGGGCTTTCCCACAGCGCTGTCCACTGTTCGGCAACCCAACGCGCCCGCTCACCACTCGGAGTGAACTGCGTCACAGGAAGTTGCCGCAGGTCCCTGTGGGGAACTCCTCCGAACCTGGGGACGCAGCTGGGGAGAACTCACCCGCCGCTGTGGACCGTGTGTGGGTAACTTCCGGCCGTCCACAGGAACCCTCGGTTGTCCACCGCCTCCACCCACAGGGCCGGTGGACAAAAAACCGCTTCCGACCTGCGAGGACGGGGTTATCCACGGAATCCACAGGCCCTACTACTACGTCCATGAGTAGAGAGCAGGGAATCCGTTTCGAAGTGGGTGCTGTGCACAACTCGGCCCGAGCGCCGATCCGGGCCGATCTCTCGATTTGACCCGGGGCCGCACGGACTGTCGGTGGTGTGCGTCAGACTGGTGCACGGCGGCAGGACGCCGGGACGGCATCGACGAGGCAGCGGCACCGAAGCCGGAAGCACTCACCGACTGCCCGTTCCGTACCCACCGGCCGCCGACTTCATCCGCGGCCCGCCCGCCGCGGAGAGCGACCGGGCCCCGGCGGGCCCGCCGCAGCAGCAGGACCCAGCAAGACGACCAGACAGACGACGGCCAGCAGGGCGAGAGCAGCCAGCAAGCGCAGGAGGCGGCTTACGGTGAAGATCCGGGTGGAACGCGACGTACTCGCGGAGGCAGTGGCCTGGGCGGCCCGCTCCCTCCCGGCCCGGCCGCCGGCCCCCGTCCTCGCGGGGCTGCTGCTGAAGGCGGAGGACGGCGCCCTTTCCCTGTCGAGCTTCGACTACGAGGTCTCGGCGCGGGTCTCCGTCGAGGCCGAGACCGAGGAGGAGGGCACCGTCCTCGTCTCCGGCCGACTGCTCGCCGACATCTGCCGCGCCCTCCCCAACCGCCCGGTGGAGATCTCCACAGACGGTGTACGGGCGACGGTGAACTGCGGTACCTCGCGTTTCACCCTGCACACCCTGCCGGTGGAGGAGTACCCGGCCCTGCCGCAGATGCCGACCGCCACGGGCACCGTCCCGGGCGACGTCTTCGCCTCGGCCGCCGCCCAGGTCGCCATCGCCGCGGGCCGGGACGACACGCTCCCCGTGCTCACCGGTGTCCGCGTCGAGATCGAGGGCGACACCGTCACGCTCGCCTCCACCGACCGCTACCGATTCGCGGTCCGCGAGTTCCTGTGGAAGCCGGAGGACCCGGAGGCGTCCGCCGTCGCCCTGGTCCCCGCCAAGACTCTCCTGGACACCGCCAAGGCCCTGACCAGCGGCGACAGTGTCACCATCGCGCTCGCCGGCTCCGGTGCGGGCGAGGGCCTCATCGGTTTCGAGGGCGCCGGCCGCCGCACCACCACCCGGCTGCTCGAAGGCGACCTGCCGAAGTACCGCACGCTCTTCCCGACCGAGTTCAACTCCGTCGCGGTGATCGAGACGGCGCCCTTCGTGGAGGCCGTCAAGCGCGTCTCCCTGGTGGCCGAGCGGAACACCCCGGTCCGCCTGAGTTTCGAGGCGGGCGTCCTCACCCTGGAGGCCGGCTCCAGCGACGACGCACAGGCTGTGGAAAGGGTCGACGCCCAGCTCGAGGGCGACGACATCTCCATCGCCTTCAACCCGACCTTCCTGCTGGACGGCCTCAGCGCGATCGACTCGCCCGCCGCCCAGCTCTCGTTCACCACCTCGACCAAGCCGGCCCTGCTCAGCGGCAAGCCCGCGGTCGACGCCGAGGCGGACGAGGCGTACAAGTACCTGATCATGCCCGTACGACTGAGCGGCTGAGCCCACAGGTGTGCGGCGGGGTACGGCAGTAGGCTCGGGCAGCGTCACGCAATGCCCGAACGCAGCGAAGGAACACTGATGGAGCTCGGTCTCGTCGGCCTCGGCAAGATGGGCGGCAACATGCGCGAGCGCATCCGCCGCGCAGGCCACACCGTCATCGGATACGACCGCAACCCCGATCTGGCGGACGTCCAGAGCCTGGAAGAGCTGGTGGGCCGCCTCAAGGGCCCGCGCGTCGTCTGGGTGATGGTCCCGGCCGGCGCCGCCACCCAGGCGACCGTCGACGAGCTCGCCGAGCTCCTGGAGCCCGGCGACATCGTGGTCGACGGCGGGAACTCCCGCTGGACCGACGACGAGAAGCACGCCGTGCAGCTCGGCATCAAGGACATCGGCTTCGTCGACTGCGGCGTCTCCGGCGGCGTCTGGGGCCTGGAGAACGGCTACGCCCTGATGTACGGCGGCACCGAGGAGAACGTCGCCAAGGTCCAGCCGATCTTCGACGCGCTCAAGCCCGAGGGCGAGTTCGGCTCGGTCCACGCGGGCAAGGTCGGCGCCGGCCACTTCGCCAAGATGGTCCACAACGGCATCGAGTACGCCATGATGCAGGCGTTCGCCGAGGGCTGGGAGCTGCTGGAGAAGGCCGACTCGGTCACCGACGTCCGCGAGGTCTTCCGCTCCTGGCAGGAGGGGACGGTCATCCGCTCCTGGCTGCTCGACCTCGCGGTGAACGCGCTGGACGAGGACGAACACCTGGAGGGGCTGCGCGGCTGGGCCGCCGACTCCGGCGAGGGTCGGTGGACGGTCGAGGCCGCCATCGACAACGCCGTGCCGCTCCCCGCCATCACCGCCTCGCTCTTCGCGCGTTTCTCCTCCCGCCAGGACGACTCGCCGCAGATGAAGATGATCGCCGCGCTGCGCAACCAGTTCGGCGGCCACGCGGTCGAGGCGAAGAAGTAGTCAGCAGCGCAGGCGCGACGGACCAGGTCCGTCGCGCAGCGACCGGGGCCGCACGGCCCCGGTCGGCACACCGCCGGGGAGGTCGGCTTCCGTCCATGCACGTCTCGCACCTGTCGTTGGCCGACTTCCGCAGTTACGCCCGGGCCGACCTCGCGCTCGACCCGGGCGTCACGGCCTTCGTCGGACCCAACGGCCAGGGCAAGACCAACCTGGTCGAGGCCGTCGGCTATCTCGCCACCCTCTCCAGCCACCGGGTCTCCTCGGACCAGCCCCTGGTGCGGGCCGGGGCGGAGCGGGCGGTGATCCGCGCCGCCGTCGAGCACGGCGAGCGGCGCCGCACCATCGAGCTGGAGCTGAACCCGGGCAAGGCCAACCGCGCCAGGATCAACAGGTCCTCGCACGTCAAACCCCGTGACGTGCTCGGCATCGTGCGCACCGTGCTCTTCGCCCCCGAGGATCTCGCCCTGGTCAAGGGCGACCCGGGCGAGCGCCGCCGCTTCCTCGACGAACTGGTCACCGCCCGCAGCCCCCGGATGGCCGGGGTCCGCTCCGACTACGACCGGGTGCTCAAGCAGCGCAACACGCTGCTGAAGACGGCCGCGCTGGCCCGCCGCCACGGTGGCCGCACCATGGACCTCTCCACCCTGGACGTCTGGGACCAGCACCTCGCCCGGGCCGGCGCCGAACTGCTCGCCCAGCGCCTCGACCTGATCGCCACCCTCCAGCCGCTCACCGACAAGGCGTACGAGCGGCTGGCACCCGGCGGCGGCCCGGTCCACCTGGAGTACAAGCCCTCGGCGGCCGGCGGGGGCACCACCCGCGAGGAGCTGTACGGCGTCCTGCTGGAGGCCCTCGCGGAGGTCCGCAAGCAGGAGATCGAGCGCGGCGTCACCCTCGTCGGCCCGCACCGCGACGAACTCCTCCTGCGCCTCGGCGATCTCCCCGCCAAGGGGTACGCGAGCCACGGCGAGTCCTGGTCGCTGGCGCTGGCCCTGCGGCTGGCCAGCTACGACCTGCTGCGCTCGGAGGGCGGCGAGGCGACCGGCGAGCCGGTGCTCGTCCTGGACGACGTCTTCGCCGAGCTGGACACCCGGCGCCGGGAGCGGCTCGCCGAGCTGGTCGCGCCGGGCGAGCAGGTCCTGGTGACCGCCGCCGTCGACGAGGACGTACCGCCGGTCCTCGCGGGCGCCCGCTTCCGCGTCACCCGGGGTGAGGTGACCCCGGCATGACCGAGCCGGACAGGAGCAGCGCCGAGCCGGCCGGCGTGGACCTGGCCAGGGTCGCGCTGCGCGCCGCCCGCGAACAGGCCCGGGCCCAGGGCGCGGCGGCCCAGCAGAAGAAGCAGGCCCGGCGCGGCGGCCTGCGCTCCGGCGCGCGCGCGGACGGGCGGGACCCGCTGCCACTGGCCTCGGCGATCACGCGGCTGATGACCGAGCGGGGCTGGGAGAAGCCGGCCGCGGTGGGGGGCGTGATGGGCCGCTGGCCGCAGATCGTGGGGCCGGACCTGGCCAACCACTGCGTGCCCGAACGGTACGACGAGGAGGCCCGGGTACTGACCGTGCGCTGCGACTCGACGCCCTGGGCGACCCAGGTGCGCCTGCTCGCCCCCCAGCTGGTGGCCCGCCTCAACAAGGACATCGGGCCCGGCACCGTCACCTTCCTCAAGGTGCTGGGCCCCTCGGGCCCCTCCCGGCGGTACGGCCCGCTGCGCGCACCGGGGAGCAAGGGGCCGGGGGACACGTACGGATAGAGCCGGCCGCTCCCCGCCCGGCACCGGGCGGTGGGCGATGCCGGACCAGCTCTCGCCCGGCGGTCATGTGAGCTTGTGCACGCCGTCCGGGGACGGGCCCGCCCGGCCCCCGCCTCCCCCTGGCCGGGACCGGGCCCGGCCCCCGCCTCCCCAGCCGGCACACGCGTCGCCGCCCGCCCCCTCCCGCGCACTCCACCCCGGGACCGCAAGCCCCGCGCCGAGCCCGGAAACCGCCTCTCACCACCTGTTTTTCCCCAGTGCCCGGGGTCACCCGAAAGACCCCCGCGCGCCCCCGGCCCGAACGTTGACGCGATGGAGCCACCCCGAAGCGCTGAGTGCCACTGTGAGCCCCCTGGAGCCCTGGGCCGCATATGGGGAGTCGAAAGAGGGCGGTTCAGAGCCGCAGATGCGAACTCAGGTACCGGCAAGGCCCCATTACCATCGGCGCTAGCGGTAGACTGGGCTCGATTCGTGCTTCCCTCGCCGGGAGGCCGGACAGAGACGCACCGCAGGCCCCCGCCGGGAGCCGGACAGCGCGCCTCGCCCCAGCAACCGCTGACCGAGACCGAACGACGCAGCCGCATCCCGGCTCTCCGGGGATCAAGGCTTGAGCTGTGCCAGAAAGGGCGCTTCGTGGCCGATTCCGGCAACCCCAACGAGAACATCCCGTCCACCCCCGGCGAGGAGGACGCGTCCGGCACCGGCGGCCCCGCGCTGACACCGGACGCGGTCATCGCCGCGCCCGAGGGCACCGCGGTGGAGGCCGCCGTGTCGTACGACGCGAGCGCGATCACGGTCCTGGAGGGCCTGGACGCGGTCCGCAAGCGACCCGGCATGTACATCGGCTCGACCGGTGAGCGCGGCCTGCACCACATGGTCCAGGAGGTCGTCGACAACTCCGTCGACGAGGCGCTGGCGGGCCACGCCGACTTCATCGACGTGACGATCCTGGCCGACGGCGGCGTCCGCGTGGTCGACAACGGCCGCGGCATCCCCGTCGGCATCGTCCCCTCCGAGGGCAAGCCGGCCGTCGAGGTCGTCCTCACCGTGCTGCACGCGGGCGGCAAGTTCGGCGGCGGCGGCTACGCGGTCTCCGGCGGTCTGCACGGCGTCGGCGTCTCCGTGGTCAACGCCCTGTCCAACCGGGTCGCCGTGGAGATCCTCACCGACGGCCACCACTGGACGCAGAGCTACGAGCGCGGCGTCCCGACCGCGCCGCTCGCGCGGGGCGAGGCCACCGAGGAGACCGGCACCTCGGTCACCTTCTGGGCCGACCCGTCGATCTTCGAGACCACCGACTACTCCTTCGAGACGCTCTCCCGGCGCTTCCAGGAGATGGCCTTCCTCAACAAGGGCCTCACCATCAAGCTCACCGACGAGCGCGCCTCCGCCAAGGCGACGGCGGGCGCCGACTCGGACGAGGCGACGGCGGGTGAGCCCGAGGAGCCGCGCACCGTCACCTACCACTACGAAGGCGGCATCGTCGACTTCGTGACGTACCTCAACTCCCGCAAGGGCGAGGTCATCCACCCGACGGTGATCGACATCGAGGCGGAGGACAAGGACCGGCTCCTGTCCATCGAGGTCGCCATGCAGTGGAACGGCGGGTACAGCGAGGGGGTCTACTCCTTCGCCAACACCATCCACACCCACGAGGGCGGCACCCACGAGGAGGGCTTCCGCGGCGCGCTGACCACTCTGGTCAACAAGTACGCCCGGGACCGCAAGCTCCTGCGCGACAAGGACGACAACCTCACCGGCGACGACATCCGCGAGGGCCTGACGGCGATCATCTCCGTCAAGCTCGGTGAGCCGCAGTTCGAGGGCCAGACCAAGACCAAGCTCGGCAACACCGAGGCCAAGACCTTCGTGCAGAAGGTCGTCTACGAGCACCTCGCCGACTGGTTCGACCGCAACCCCAACGAGGCCGCGGACATCATCCGCAAGGGCATCGCCGCCGCGACCGCCCGCGTGGCGGCCCGCAAGGCGCGCGACCTGACCCGCCGCAAGGGCCTGCTGGAGACGGCCTCGCTCCCCGGCAAGCTCTCGGACTGCCAGTCGAACGACCCGACCAAGTGCGAGATCTTCATCGTCGAGGGCGACTCGGCCGGCGGCTCCGCCAAGTCCGGCCGCGACCCGATGTACCAGGCCATCCTGCCGATCCGAGGCAAGATCCTGAACGTCGAGAAGGCCCGCATCGACAAGATCCTGCACAACCAGGAGATCCAGGCGCTCATCTCGGCCTTCGGCACCGGGGTCCACGAGGACTTCGACATCGAGAAGCTCCGCTACCACAAGATCATCCTGATGGCCGACGCCGACGTCGACGGCCAGCACATCAACACCCTGCTGCTGACCTTCCTCTTCCGCTTCATGCGGCCGCTGGTCGAGGCGGGCCACGTCTTCCTCTCCCGCCCGCCGCTGTACAAGATCAAGTGGACCCGGGACGACTTCCAGTACGCCTACTCCGACCGCGAGCGGGACGCGCTGATCGCGCTCGGCCGCGAGCAGGGCAAGCGCATCCGCGACGACTCGGTCCAGCGCTTCAAGGGTCTCGGTGAGATGAACGCCGAGGAGCTGCGCATCACCACGATGGACCAGGAGCACCGCGTCCTCGGCCAGGTCACCCTGGACGACGCCGCCCAGGCCGACGACCTCTTCTCCGTCCTCATGGGCGAGGACGTCGAGGCCCGGCGCCAGTTCATCCAGCGCAACGCCAAGGACGTCCGCTTCCTCGACATCTGACGGCGTCGCCGTCCCCGCCCGCCGGGGCGGGGACGGCGCCACGACTTCGTACTCGTAACCGAACCGCCCGACCCCGTCGTCCGCGGCGGACGGCTGCGGGGGATTCGCTCCCGAAGGGAACCAGCACGGCCATGGCCGACGAGAACAACCCCAGCACTCCCGAGACCGACGCCGAGGGCCTCCCGCTGGCCATGCGGGTCGAGCCCGTCGGGCTCGAGACCGAGATGCAGCGCTCGTACCTCGACTACGCGATGTCCGTCATCGTCTCGCGCGCCCTGCCCGACGTGCGCGACGGCCTCAAGCCGGTCCACCGGCGCGTGCTGTACGCGATGTACGACGGCGGTTACCGGCCCGAGAAGGGCTTCTACAAGTGCGCGCGCGTCGTCGGTGACGTGATGGGCAACTACCACCCGCACGGCGACTCCTCGATCTACGACGCGCTGGTCCGCCTCGCCCAGCCCTGGTCGATGCGGATGCCGCTGGTCGACTCGAACGGCAACTTCGGTTCCCCGGGCAACGACCCGGCCGCCGCCATGCGGTACACCGAGTGCAAGATGGCGCCGCTGTCGATGGAGATGGTCCGCGACATCGACGAGGAGACCGTCGACTTCACGGACAACTACGACGGCCGCTCCAAGGAGCCCTCGGTCCTCCCGGCCCGCTTCCCGAACCTGCTGATCAACGGTTCGGCGGGTATCGCGGTCGGCATGGCCACCAACATCCCGCCGCACAACCTCCACGAGGTCGCGGCGGGCGCCCAGTGGTTCCTGGAGAACCCGGAGGCCGACCCGGACACCCTGCTGGACGCGCTGATCGAGCGGATCAAGGGCCCGGACTTCCCGACCGGCGCCCTGGTCGTCGGACGCAAGGGCATCGAGGAGGCGTACCGGACCGGGCGCGGCTCCATCACGATGCGCGCGGTGGTCGAGGTCGAGGAGATCCAGAACCGCCAGTGCCTGGTCGTCACCGAGCTGCCCTACCAGGTCAACCCGGACAACCTCGCGCAGAAGATCGCCGACCTGGTGAAGGACGCCCGGATCGGCGGCATCGCCGACGTCCGCGACGAGACCTCCTCGCGGACCGGCCAGCGCCTGGTCATCGTCCTCAAGCGGGACGCGGTCGCCAAGGTCGTCCTCAACAACCTCTACAAGCACACCGACCTCCAGACCAACTTCGGCGCCAACATGCTGGCGCTGGTCGACGGGGTGCCGCGCACCCTCTCGCTGGACGCCTTCATCCGGCACTGGGTCGCCCACCAGATCGAGGTCATCGTCCGGCGGACCCGTTTCCGGCTGCGCAAGGCCGAGGAGCGCGCCCACATCCTGCGCGGTCTGCTGAAGGCCCTGGACGCGATCGACGAGGTCATCGCGCTGATCCGGGCCAGCGAGACGGTGGAGGTCGCGCGCGGCGGCCTGATGGAGCTGCTGACGATCGACGAGATCCAGGCCAACGCGATCCTGGAGATGCAGCTCCGCCGGCTCGCCGCCCTGGAGCGCCAGAAGATCGTCGCCGAGCACGACGACCTCCAGGCCAAGATCGACGAGTACAACGCCATCCTCGCCTCGCCGGACCGCCAGCGGCAGATCATCAGCGAGGAACTGGCCGCGATCGTCGACAAGTTCGGCGAGGACCGGCGCTCCGCGCTGGTGCCCTTCGACGGTGACATGTCCATCGAGGACCTGATCGCCGAGGAGGACATCGTCGTCACGATCACCCGCGGCGGCTACGTCAAGCGCACCAAGACCGACGACTACCGCTCGCAGAAGCGCGGCGGCAAGGGTGTGCGGGGCACGAAGCTCAAGGAAGACGACATCGTCGACCACTTCTTCGTCTCCACCACCCACCACTGGCTGCTCTTCTTCACCAACAAGGGCCGCGTCTACCGCGCCAAGGCGTACGAGCTGCCGGACGTCGGCCGGGACGCGCGCGGCCAGCACGTCGCCAACCTGCTCGCCTTCCAGCCGGACGAGTCCATCGCGCAGATCCTCGCGATCCGCGACTACGACGCCGCGCCGTACCTGGTGCTCGGCACCAAGGGCGGGCTGGTCAAGAAGACGCCTCTGAAGGATTACGATTCGCCCCGCTCCGGCGGTGTCATCGCCATCAATCTGCGCGAGACTCCCGACGGTTCGGACGACGAGCTGATCGGCGCCGAGCTGGTCTCGGCCGACGACGACCTGCTGCTGATCAGCAAGAAGGCACAGTCCATCCGGTTCACCGCGACCGACGAGTCGTTGCGTCCGATGGGCCGCGCCACCTCCGGTGTGAAGGGCATGAGCTTCCGTGAGGGCGACCAGCTCCTCTCGATGAACGTGGTCCGGCCGGGTACCTTCGTCTTCACCGCCACGGACGGCGGGTACGCGAAGCGCACCAACGTGGACGAGTACCGGGTGCAGGGCCGTGGCGGACTCGGCATCAAGGCTGCGAAGATCGTCGAGGACCGCGGGTCGCTGGTCGGCGCGCTGGTGGTCGAGGAGACCGACGAGATCCTCGCCATCACGCTCGGCGGCGGTGTGATCCGCACGCGCGTCAACGAGATCAGGGAGACCGGCCGTGACACCATGGGCGTCCAGCTGATCAACCTGGGCAAGCGCGATGCCGTGGTGGGCATCGCCCGCAACGCCGAAGCGGGCCGCGAGGCCGAGGAGGTCGACGGTGACCTCCCCGCCGACGCCGCTGAGGACGAGGCGGCCAGTGGTACGGACGGGGACACGCAGTCCCCGGACGAGTCCGCCGAGCCCTCGGCGGAGTAGCACGAGGAGAGAGTCAACGTGAGCGGAGCCACGGGCGCCGGAGCGAGTGGACCCGGAAACGGCGTTCGTGGCTCCGCCACGCACCAGGCCGAGGCCGGAGGAAATCCCTCCGCGGGCGGGGGGAGAACCGTGACGGACACGCGCGAGCCCGATTCCCTGGGGGCGCAGCCCTACCCGGGCACCCAGGGCGGAGGCCGGCAGTACCAGGGGTACGACCAGTACGAGGCGGGCCCGCTGCCCGGAGAGCGGCCCGCCGCCGACGCGGGCCCGGCCCAGCCCTACACCCCGCCGCAGGCGTACCCGACGCCGGAGCAGGCGGGTGTGCGGCGGCCCCGGACGGGCGCGCGCACCCAGCCGCGCACCCGCAAGGCGCGGCTGCGGGTGGCCAAGGCCGACCCGTGGTCGGTCATGAAGGTGAGCTTCCTGCTCTCCATCGCGCTCGGCATCTGCACGGTGGTGGCGGCGGCGGTGCTGTGGATGGTCATGGACGCCATGGGCGTCTTCTCGACGGTCGGCGGCACCATCGCGGAGGCGACCGGGTCGAGCGAGTCGAACGGGTTCGACCTCCAGTCGTTCCTGTCGCTGCCCCGGGTGCTGATGTTCACCTCGGTCATCGCGGTGATCGACGTGGTCCTGGCGACGGCCCTGGCCACGCTGGGCGCCTTCATCTACAACCTCTCCGCCGGTTTCGTCGGCGGGGTCGAGCTGACGCTCGCCGAGGACGAATGAGCGGTGGCCCCGGCGGGGCCGCTGAACGCCGCTGAGGGCGGGGCCGGATTCCGGTCCCGCCCTTCGGTCGACACCGTTGGCGAATGTCCTGTGCTAACGGAGGTTGGTGATCACTAGGTTTGTGCCATCAAAGTTGAACGGCTGCTCGGAGGGGTGAACGTGGAGGACTCGCAGGTCACCTTTCTCTTGGAGCTGGGCGTAACCGGGTTCCGCGACCGGGGTGACCCGCCCCTGCCGAGTACCGATCCCCAGACATGCCGTGCCGCCTGGTATGCCGCGGCGCGGGCTGCAGGCGGGCAGGTCGAGGACTTCACGGAACAGGAGTACCCGCAGAACTTCCACAGCGCCACGATCAGCGATCGGGACGGCGCCCACATCGCGCTGTTCCACGCTCACTACCCGTTGATCGCCTTCGTCGGAGACCGGCGCTACTGGTACACCGACGAGTTCCAGGAACCTCCCACTTGGGCCGCTGTCCTCTCCGACAACGGCTTTGTCGTCTTGAGCGCAGCACAGCTGCTGTTGCCGCTGACGGAGTCGGACACCTCTGCTCTATCTGCGACGGAGTGGCGTCAGACCAAGCAGTGGCAACCGGACACCCTTGGCGCAACACTCTTCAACTCGTGGGACTGACGGCCCCCGGCCCCTGTTGGACGCAGGCCTGCTGTGTCTAATGGGCAGGCCGGAGAGCTGCAAGATGGGATGTGCGGGTCCGGGCTCGTGGGGTGTCGGTCCACCATGCGTTGAGGCGGTGGAAGTTCATCGCGATCGCGGTGAGCTGGTGTTGCAGCCGGGCCTTGGGCAGGCCGTGATACCGGCATCGCCGCAGGCCGAAGGCTCGTACTACCTGGGAGATCGTGCCTTCGACACCGGCCCGGTGTGCGTACTGCTCCTTCCACTCCGGGGTGTCTTCCTGGGCCCGTGCCTGCTGGATCACCTCCTGCTCCGCCTGCGGGCGGAGGGTGATTCGGCGCCCCATGTCCGACTTGTTGTTGGAACGGGTGCACTGCTCTCGCGCTTTGCAGGGCCGGCAGGCAGCCGTCGGGAACCGCGCCCGGACCACTGCCGCCCCGTACTGGGAGCGGTCTTCCCGCCAGTTGCTGGTGGTGATGCCGTTGGGGCAGGTCACCCGCTGGCTGTCCCAGTCGATGGTGAAGTCGGCCTGCGAGAAGCCGCCGCTGTCCTTGGTCTGCCAGCTGGTCGACGCGAGGATCGGCCCCACCAGGCCGACACCGTGGTCCCGACGGGCGGTGACCACTTCGCGGGCCGTCGCGTAGCCCGCGTCGACCAGGTGCCGGTCTGGCAGCAGGGCGCGCTCAGCGAGATGAGCGTGGATCGGGGCGACCAGCCGTACGTCCTGGACGGTGGAGTCGGTGGTGGCGACGTGCGTGATCAAGTTCGGGCGGTCCGGCTCGCAGGTCTCGGTGAGGTGGACCTTGTAGCCGTCCCAGAAGGTGCCGCGCTTCACGCTGCCTCGCGCGTCGGTGTCATAGGGCGTGACCAGCCGTTCCGCGCCCGGCGGGCGGTCCTTGAGGTCGCGGCGGCGGACCTGCCCGTCGTCGACGAAGTACTGCTGGATCCACATCTGCCGCAGCGTCTGGACCCGATCGAGCAGCCGTAGGGACGCAGGGGCATCCGGGGCGTTCAGGGCCGCCGGCAGACTCAGCCCGTCGGCCCCGATCTGGTCGATCAGCTCGGTCTGCTTCGCCTTCCCCTTGGGCAGGCGGGTGTCTTCGAACCGGATCGCGTACTGGTCGAACCAGTCGGACGGAGCCCAGCCGGCCAGCCACTCCGGCTCGCGGGCGGCCACGCTGTTCAACGCGGCCCGCAGGGTTTCACCGAGCCGTACCAGCCCGTTGATCTGCCGCGCGGCGGACAGCACGATCGTGGAGTCCGTGCGCGCACGGCCACCGGCCTTGAGCAGGCCGCGCTCCGCGGCGGCGCCGAGGACCCGGTCCAGGAGCTCGATCCCGGCGTCGCCCTCGATCAGCCGGTCCCTGAACTCGGTGAGCACCGAGTGGTCGAAGCCCGCATCGGCCAGCTCCAGCCCCAGCAGGTACTTCCAGTCCAGCCGCCCGCGCACCGCGTCGGCGGCCTGCCGGTCCGCCAACCCCTCGGCGAACTGCATGACCGACACCAGCGCCAGCCGGCCCGGCGACCACGCTGGCTTCCCCCTGCTCGGATAGAGGCTGGCGAAGTCCTCGTCCGTGAACAGCTCGCCCAGCTCGTCCCGGATCCGCATGGCCAGGCTGCCCTTCGGGAACGCGGACCGCGCCACCCGGGCCGTCTCCTCGGGCACCCCGTCGATCTTCCTCGCGTGCAGCGACACCGACACCCTCCCCAGACACAACGTCGGCCTTCACGACCACAACGGGTCATGAAGGCCGACGTCACGCTTGCCCCCTATTCGCCAACGGTGTCTTCGGTCTGCCGAGGGTCGGCGGGGCCCGGGCCCGGCCGCGTGGGCATCTACCGAGGTGGGCCCGGCCCGGGACGGCCGGGGCGGCGGGTGACCGATTTTGGGACTGGCCCCGAGGTGCGCTAATCTTCAGGGGTCAGCGCGCGGAGCGAGAGCCCGCAGAGCGCGGCGGGGCTATAGCTCAGTTGGTTAGAGCGCATCCCTGATAAGGATGAGGCCACAGGTTCAAATCCTGTTAGCCCCACAACAGCAGTAACGACGAGGATGGCGTCTCCCCAGGCGGGAGGCGCCATTTTTGTGTCTGGCTGCGGACCGCCTGGGCGGGAGCGCCCTGCGGGCGGCGCGCCAGGAGGAGAGGTGGCCAACCGTTGTCACACGCGTTCTCGGCCTCGTGGAGGCTGGTACTGCTCTGGCGCGGATCTTCACTGAATCGCTAGATTCGGCACGTACGTCAACCACGACGTCCGATGGGTTCCGCTGACCTGGCGGGGCCACTTGAAGGGAAGCCATGTCCATCCGAAGAACCTTCGCCGCCGTGTCTCTGGCAGCGACCATGCTGGTCGCGGCAGCTCCTACGAGCAGTGCGGTGGAGGACCCGGCCACCGGAGCGGACCAGCCGCCGGCGGCCGAGCGCATCCTCGCCACATACAACGGCAGCACGATCGACCTCGCGGACGGCTGGCAGGGTGCAACGACTTGCACTGAGGTCGCCGTCGGAGATGTCCGCTGCTACGACAGTGTCGAAGCGGAGTTGAAGGACTTGGCTGACGAAAGTCTCGGTCACGCAGCGGCTGCCAAGGGCCAGGGCATCGAGGTCCCCGACGCCATCGACACCCGCGGCTTCGAGGCTGAGCCGCTTCGTGTTCCGTCCGCAGACTCAATCGTGGGCACAGAGCGGCTGGGCAGCTCGGTGGGCACCCAGGCCATCAACGACTGCATCTTCGGATACGCCTGTGTCTACGACACCACCACTTGGGGCGGTCGGATGCTGAAATGGTCCGCTTCGGGTACCAAGAACCTATCCACCTGGGATTTCCGTGACAAGGCAGGATCGGGTTGCAACAACAGGCAGCTCGGGGGCTTCCGCCTGGACGACTGGCGTACTGGGCTTCCGGACCCCTCGCTTTACGTCGGTCTCGACCGCTGCGTCAACTTCGCCAAAGTCAGCTACACCTACGGTGGCAACTGGAACAACAAGGCTGACGCCGTCACGTTGTAAGGGCGTCTTGCTACCATGCCCTTCCCTCAGAGGCGGGAGTCACGGCCACATGGAGGTTCGCGTGCGTACCAAAGCGATCATCGGGTTCGTGGCAGTTGCGGCTTTGGTCACGGGCTGTTCGTTGGAGTCAGAGCCGCCAGCTGACCACACCATTACCCACACCGCCCTACCTTCTGACGACGACCAGCAGAGGTCGAAGAAGTCGGCTGAGGCGTTCCTGGCCGCAAGCGCTGATGACGGCACGATCGCCTCTCTCCAGGATGCGGTCACCGGGGTGTTCGGTGAGTGGGAGAAGGGGTCCGACCGAGCGTTCATCGCCACCACGCTCTACGGCTCCAGGGCAACGCCTGAGAATGGCAAGCTCATCGCCAACGCGTTCGGTGTCTGGCAGAACTCGGAGTCCGGCGAGGGCCGGGTCTTCGTTTATGGCAAGGACGAGAAGTTGCTGTACCAGGGGAAGTTCTGATCCTTTCGTAGTGGTATGGCTTGCTGATCCCCGAAGGCCCGCACCGGCTTCGGTGCGGGCCTTCGGGGTGTGCGCGCTGTCCTTGTCAGGCGCCCCGTGGTGACCGCCGGAGAACTGTGCCGTCGCGTTCCTGAGGACGACCAGCCGCACAGCGCCGGGAACGCGCCCCCGGGCCGTGTAGCGAAAAGGCCCGGAGGCGGGTGCCTTCGGGCCTGGGGCTGCGGGTGCGGGGCCGTCACGGCGGGTTCTCGTGGTCGGAGCCGCGGGCCGGGGTGGCGCGGGACTCGGTGGCGCGGTCGACGACGTCCGTGGGCTCGCGGTCCGCGTCGGCCGGAGTGGTCACGGCGTCGGCGACGGTGGAGCGGCAGGTGGGCGAGGAGCCGTGGGCCTCGGCGGTGATGCGCTGCTTCATGGTGGGCGGCATCGAACGGTCGAGGCCGAGTGTCCACAGGGGCGCGGTCGCCGCTTCGACGGGTGCGGCGCAGGGGACGGCGGGCGTCTGCTGAGGGGCGCTCTGCGGGCGGGGCTGGGGCTGCGGCTGGGCCTGCGGCGCCGTGGCCGAGGCGGGGGCGCTGAAGCCGAGCGCGGCGAAGAGGGAGAGGAAGGCACCGACGAGAACGGTCCACAGGTGGGCGGCCTTGGAAGCCATCAGGATCACCACTTTCAGGTGGGGCGATTTGCGTACTTCCTCATCATGTGGATCGGCGGCCCGTGGCGTGGGATCGACGCTCGCGGCGCGGCGATATTCCGATGAACACCACCCGGACGGGGGCATCGAGGCAAAAGCGGTCCAGATCACACCGGAAGAGATCGCCGGAGGTCATCGGTGGTCGTCCGCGCCTCCCCGGACTCCCGGGCGGCGCCAAGGGAGTTGAGGCGGCCGGGGCGAGGGGAACAGGTCACCGATCGATATCGGTCGGTGTGTATAGTCGGCCGTCAGAGGTCTCCTACGTCAACGAAAGACGAGGTCGCGCGGTGAAGAAGCTTCTCCTGGTCGCACTGGCCGCCATCGGCGGGCTCCTCGTGTACCGCCAGATCCAGGCGGATCGCGCCGAGCAGGATCTGTGGACGGAGGCGACCGACTCCGTTCCCACGGGTTCGTGAGAATCGACGGTCCTGCACTGACCCCGGTCGCTTCGCGGCCGGGGTTCTGTGTGTCCGCGGGCGGATGCGACCCCGCTCGGGATGCGGGCGGCGTGAACCTGGCGTAAGCGGCCCCCGGCTCGGCGGCGGGACCGGGCGGTGTGTCCCGGGATGGGCCGGACGGGGCGGGGGTGGAGGGCGTTGTTGCGGTTCCGTGACGGCCGGGGTCTTGAGTTCACCCTCGCAAATCAATAGCTTGCGGGAGCAAAGAGACCGGTGGGCGCCGGCCCGGCCACGGCCGGCGCGGGACAGGGGGAACGGTGAAGGCTCGGCTCGGCCGCCGGACGGCGGCGGTACTCCTCTCGGGGGTGCTCTGTGCCCTGGCCGCGGGCCCGCCCACGGCCGCCGCCCCGCCCCGTGCCCCTGAGGCCCCCGAGCGGGGGGACGGGGCCGGCGGTCTCGTCATGGTCCTCGACTCCTCCGGCTCCATGGCCGACGAGGCGGGTGACGGCCGTACCCGCATGGAAGCGGCGCGGGACGCGGTCGGCACCGTGGTCGACAGCCTCCCCGACGGTTACCCGACCGGACTGCGGGTCTACGGGGCCGACCGCGCCAGCGGCTGTTCCGACACCCGGCTCGCCCGGCCCGTGGAGCCGTTGGACCGGGACGCGGTGAAGAAGGCGGTCGCCGGGGTCGAGCCCAAGGGCGACACCCCGATCGGGCTCTCCCTCCAGAAGGCCGTCGCCGACCTGCCCGAGCCGGAACCCGGCGCGGTCGGCCGCCGTACCGTCCTGCTCATCTCCGACGGCGAGGACAACTGCGGTTCCCCGCCGCCCTGCGAGGCCGCCGAGAAGCTCGCCGAGTCCGGAGCCGGCCTCAGGATCGACGCCATCGGCTTCCAGGTGGAGGGGAAGGCCCGCGAGCAGCTCACCTGCGTCGCGGAGGCCGGGCACGGCGCCTACTACGACGCCCCGGACGCCGCCGCCCTCGCCCGCCAGCTCCAGCGCGCCGCCGAACTCTCCGCCGGTGGCTACCAGTTCCGGGGGGACCCGATCGAGGGCGCCGCGTCGGCCGAGCGGGCACCCGCCCTCGCGCCCGGCCAGCACCTCGACACCATCGGCCCCGGCGAGACCCGCTGGTACGCGGCCGAGCTGGACGCCACCAGCACCGCCGACTTCGGCGTGACGGCCGTACCGCAGCCGGGCGTTCCGGTCGGCTACTCCGACGGGCTGGAGCTGCGGGTGCACACCTCGGGCGAGTCCCCGATGGTCTGCGACAACGCCCGGGCCACCTTCCACCAGGACGAGGGCGCCCTGCCGCTCAGCGGCGCGGTCAGCCGCGTCCCGACCGCGAAGGCCAACGCCACCTGCGACAAGGCCGGTACGTACCACCTGGAGGTCGAACGGGTCTCCGCCGAGGACGCCGACCAGGCGCGCTGGCCGCTGGAGTTGCGGACGGCGGTCGAGAAGCCGCTCGCCTCGGGGACCGTGACGGCACAGTCGGCCACCGGCTTCGGGGAACTGTCCAAGGACCGGGCGCCGCGCGTCGAGGGCCCGGCGAAGGCCGTCACCGGCGGCACCGGCTTCAACGACGCGGTCCGGATCGGCGAGGGCGTCTGGAAGGACGGCCTGCTGCCCGCGCAGACCCGCTGGTACAAGGTGAAGGTCGGCTGGGGCCAGCAGTTGCGCTACACCGTCGATTTCGGCAACGAGCCGACCATCGACCACGACGACCTGGTCATCCGCCGGTCCTTCGTCTCCACCTCGCTGCACGCCCCGTCGCGGGCACCGATCAGTACGGGGACGGAGTTCAGCGCCTACAAGGGGTACTTCGGCAAGCCGTCCGTCCTCGACCACGGCACCGTGCCCGTGACCTGGACCAACCGCTGGGAGCCCGCCGCCCACGTGAAGCCGGTCCGTGCGGCCGGCGACTACTACCTCGCCGTCTCCCTCGGTCCGAACACCGCGACCTTCGCGGAGAACCCGGCCATCGGAGTCGTCCTCCGCGTCGAGGTGGCCGGGACGGAACTGGCCGGCCCCCAGAAGGACGCCCCGCCGGCGCGGGACACCGCCGAAGAGGCCCCCGCCGCCGGTGCCGGGGCGCAGAAGGGACCCGCGAGGGACACGGCCGCCGCCGAGGAGGCAGGATGGCGGACGCCGTGGGTGCTCGCCGCGGTGGGCGGTGCGTCGGCACTGCTCGTGGTGGCGGTCGCGGTCCTGGTCGTCCGGCGCCGTGCCGGACGGGGCGCGGGCGGTCCGACGAGGGGTGGCACAGCGTGAGAGGGCACGGGGGACTCGGCGCGTCGGTCCTGGCACTGGCGGCGCTGCTGCTGGGCGCGGCCCCGGCACAGGCGGAGGGCGGCACGGCCCCGTACGTCTTCGCCGAGGACGCCGAGCGGGTGGCCGGGGAGGCGAGCAGCACCGACGCGCACACCCTGGCCGCCGGGCGCGGCCACCGCTCGGAGATCGGGCCGAACGAGACGCTGTACTACGCCGTCGACCTGGACGCCTCCTCGTACGCGTACGCCTCGGCGGTCGCCGTGCCGAAGCCCGGGGCCAAGGTGGACGCGCGGGACAGCCTCACCGTGACGCTCCGGGACCGCCGCGACAACCAGTGCGGAACGGGGGACCGGCGGTTCGGCTCGGCCGCCTACCCACGTCCGCTGGCCGCGCAGGCGGTGCGGGCGGTGAAGGCGGACGGCGGCGTCTGCCAGGAGGCCGGCCCCTACTTCGTGGTCGTGGAGCGCGAGACGGAGGGCACTTCGGCGCAGGAGCCCTGGCAGCTCGAACTGCGACTGATCGAGGAGCCGGCGGTCGAGGGCAAGGGCGCTCCGACCGTAGCGCCCTCCCCGAGCCCCACCGGCACCCCGGCCGGCGTGCCGGGCGGCGAACCTGTGGAGCGGCCGGGCGGCACCGGCTTCAACGACGCCGTGGCCCTCGCCGAGGGCAGCTTCAAGACCCGCCTGGCGCCGGGCGAATCGGTCTTCTACCGGGTGCCCGTCGACTGGGGGCAGCGCCTCTATGTCGAGCCCGAGTTGGGCAGCGCCACCTCCGAGCGGTCGATGGCCTACGTCTCGGACGCCCTGGAGGCCGCCCTGTACAACCCCGCCTACGGCCCCGTCGAGGACCGCTCCGTGCTCTTCGGCGGCAGCCCCAAGACCGTGCCGTCCGAGCCGCTCCAGCCGGTCGCCCACGAGAACCGCCACGCGTCTGCCTCGGCGGTCAAGGCCACGCGCTTCGCAGGCTGGTACTACGTGCAGCTCACCCTCTCCCCGGAGATGGCCGAGGTCTTCCAGGGCGACGACTTCGGGGTCACCCTGCGGGTCGGCGTGCAGGGGGAGCCCGCCGACGGACCCCGGTACGCCGGCGACGCCGGGCCCTTCCAGGTCGGTGACGCGGAACGGGACGCGGCCGAGGCGGGCCACAGCGAGGCCGAGGTGGCACGCGGCGAGACGATGGCCGTGGTCGCCGCCTCCGGGATCGGCGCCGGGACGGTGCTTCTGGCGGGGCTGGGCGTCTGGTTCCTGGTCGCGCGGCGCGGCGCCGCCGCCCGGGCACCGGGGCCGAACGGCGCGCCTGCGAATCCGCCGTCGCCAGGACAGGGCTGGTGATCCGGCGGACCGTGTCCGGATGACGTGGTACCGCGGGGGCCGGGGACGTACCGTCACCGGCCCCGCCGCGTCCGCGGGGTGCGGGGCCGGGCCCCGGGTCAGGTCTGGGTGAGGGCCCAGAAGCCCACGACGAGGCAGACCAGGGCCACCAGGGCGATCGGCACGGCGATCTTCGGGGAGGGGCCGGGGCGCGAGGGCGTAGCCCCCGGGGCCGGGCCCGGCCCCGGGGGTGCGGCCTGTGGGTAGCCGTAGCCGGCGCCGTGCGGCTGGGCCTGGGGGTAGCCGTAGCCGGGCTGGGCGGGGAAGTGAGGCTGGGGCGGCGCGTGGCCGGGCGCGGTGTACGGACGGGTGTCGACGTGGCCGGGCGCGGGCGCGGGCGTGGTCGTGGGGGCCGTGGCGGCGGGCTGGTGGGCCGAGGAGGTGGGGGCCTGTGAGGGGACGAACGTCGGGTCCTGGGCCGGGGGCGCGGGCGGGGCGAGCGGGAAGCCGTCCGTGCTGGGCTCGCCGGAGCTGTCGCCGGCTCCGGGCGCCTCGGCAGGGGTGGCCGTCGCGGGGGCGACCGTGGGTCCGGCGGGCGCGGGACCGGGGGAGTCGGCCGCGCCCTCGGGCCCGGCCTTCGCCTCGGGACCGGCGGGCCCGAACCCGGGCGGCAGGGGGCCGATCTGATCGAAGACCTCGACCGGTTCCTCTCCCGGGCCGGGCTCGGGCAGCAGCTCGGCCGCCGAGGCGAGGGCCTTGCGCGCGCCGTTGGCCGAGCGGAAGCGGGCCTGCGGGTCGGGCTGGAGGAGAGTGGCGACCACCTGCCAGAGCGGCTCCGGGATCGACTCGGGGGCGCTCGGCGTCCCGTGTGCCGCGAAGTGCTCCGCCAGCGCCTGGGAGTCGGGCTTGCGGCCCTGGAGGAGGTAGAGCGCGACCAGGCCGACCGCGAACAGGTCGGCGGTGAAGTCCGGTTCGGCACCGAGCAACTGCTCGGGTGCGAAGTAACCGGGGGTGCCGACCACGTAGTTGGTCTCCGTCAGGCGTGGTTCGCCTTGGCGCATGGAGATGCCGAAGTCCGACAGCCGCAGGTGCGGCCGGCCCGAACCGGTGGCTTCCAGCAGGATGTTGGCCGGCTTGATGTCCCGGTGGATGACCCCCTCCGCGTGCACCGCGGCGAGGCCCGCCAGCAGCTGGTCGAGGAGGAGGGAGACGAAGCGCGGCGGCAACGCCCCGTAGTCCCCGATGAGATGGGCGAGTGAGCCCCCGCTGACCAGGTCCATGGTGAAGAGGACCTGGTCGTCGTCGGCTGCCCAGCTCGCCGGGGCGAGCACATGCGGATGGTCGATGCGCAACGCCTGTTCGCGGACGAACCGCAGCAGGGTGTGGGCGTCGCTCTGCTGGAGCACCTTGGCCGCCACGTACCTGCGTCGTCGGTGGTCCCAGGCGCGCCAGACAGCGCCGACCCCGCCCCGCCCGATCGGATCGGCCAGTTCGTACCGGCCGGCGAAGACCTCACCCATGGTGCGCCGTGCTCCCCCGTGCGTCTCGTCCGTCGGCCCGTCGGCCGTCAGTTCTGGTGCGACTCGTAGTGGGCGACGGCCTCGGAGGTCCGCCCCGCGCCGTACACCCGCAGGAACTCTGCCAGTTCCGGATGGGTCGGGGCGAGGGTGTCGGCGGCGTCGATGATGTCCCCCGCCGCCGCGACCGAACGCAGCAGGGACTGGATCTCGCGCACCACCCGCTTGACGGTGGGAGCGCCGGAGCCGGTCGCCGCCTGCCCTGTCTGGGCGAGCACCGATCCGCCCTGCGACTTCTTGATCTCGTCCATCCGCGCGCTCGCCTCCCCCGCGCTGACGCTGCCGTCGGCGACCTGTCCCGCGAGGTCCTGGAGCAGTTGCACCCGCTGGACCACGGCGGGGTTGCCGATCTTCGCGCGCTGCCCGCTCATGAGCTGGGAGAGCATGGGAGCGGAGAGGCCGAGGACTCCGGCCAGCCGAGCCTGGTTGAGCCCGAGGTCGTCGATGAGTCGTCGGAACAGCGCCCCCAGCGGCTCTCCGTACCAGTTGCGCTGAAGCTCCCGCGCTCTGGCGGTCGCTTCCTGCTGCGCTGCGTCCATGCCCACTCCCCTTCGCTGCTGCGAACCCTCCCCGCATCTTACGGAGCGTGCTCTGCGGCCGGGACCCCCTCTTCACCGCTGACCGCACTCACTCCGCTCAGGCGCCGTTCACAGAGGATGGAGGCCCGAGGAGCGGACTAATTTTCCGAGATCGGCCAGGAACCCGGTACGCTTGGTCGCGGTCGACGCCGACGGGTGCCCCTGTGCACTCGTATCGTCTCCCGGGGCCTTAGCTCAGTTGGTAGAGCGCTGTCTTTGCATGGCAGATGTCAGGAGTTCGACTCTCCTAGGCTCCACCCGAAGAACGCCCTCTGAACTGCGGAAACGCGGAGCAGGGGGCGTTTTCGTGTCCGCGAGGGGGTGGGCGGGGTGTCGGCGGCGATGTTTCACGTGAAACATCGCCGCCCATCGCCGAGGCGCCGGGTGCTGACCTTGACCGCGCCGGGTGGGCCCTTCCCTCGCGTGGTTCCGTGGGGTGGCCGCTGCCGAGCGGTGGATGGCTGCCGCGCGTAGCGTGGTCATGATGACGGGACGGGCGGACGCGGCGGTGTGGCAGGCGGTCGGGACCACGACCGTGCGGGAGTCCGGCCCCGGGTCACCGGTGGTTGCCTACGGCGTGGAGTGCCTCCGGTCCGGGCACGGCCACGTCTCCGTTCGTGCGGAGGGAGCTTCCTCCGCCGGGAGAGGCGCGGTGTGTCTTGCGCAGCGACCTTCCCGGCCGGTGGCCGCGTGCGCCGGGTGAGCTGGGGCTCCCCGTCGGGCGGCTCCCCTCGTCGACCGGTCCCCGGCAGGCTCTACCGGCTTCCGGCTGACGGTCGCCCCGGTGATGTCACAGGAAGGGCCCAGCGCATGGCATCCAGGTCCGCAGAGAACGACCCGCGCCGACAGCCGGCCGACGGAGGGGCTGGAGGGGCCTCGGCGGCTCCCCCGGAGCAGCACGGGTCCGTGTCGCAGAATGAGGAGCGCGGAAGCTCCGAGGGAGCGGCGAAGAAGCTGTTGCCCTTGGTCGCCGTTCTCACCGGTGTGCTCTCCGCGATGCTGGTCGTCTTCGGCCTTCCCGCGGTGAACGGCGGACCCCACCACCTGCCGGTGGGTGTGGTGGGACCGCCGGCTGCCGCGGACGCTCTCGGTAAGCAGCTCGACGAGCGCCGGCCGGACGGCTGGGAGGTCACCTCCTACCCGGACGCCGAGGCCCTCATCGGGGCGATACACGCCCGCGACGTGATGGGCGGCTTCGCCCCGGGAGGGGAGAAGCTGACCGTCTATACGGCGACCGCGGCCGGTAACCCCAGCTCCGCCGCCATCAGCGGCATCGGGAAGGCCCTCGCCGAGCAGCAGGGGGTGGAGGTGACACCGAGGAACGTCGTGCCCTTCCCCGAGGACGACCCGAACGGGGCCGGGCTCACGGCGGCCGCGCTGCCGATGATCATCGGCGGTGTCCTCCCTGCGGTGGCGATGGTGCGGCTCTTCCCCGGCCACACCGGGCTGCGGCTCCGTGTCGCTGGAGCGGTGCTCTTCGCCCTCGCGGCAGGCTTCGCGCTGGCGGCCATCATCCAGTTCGGGTTCGGCTCGGTGGACGGCACGTACGGGACGACGGCCTTGGGTCTCTCCCTCGGCATGGCGGCTCTGACGCTGCCCTTCCTCGGCCTGGAGTCCCTCTTCGGCTTCCCGGGGCTAGGCGCGGGCATCGTCGTGATGATGTTCGTCGGCAACTCGCTGTCAGGACTGGCGACCGGCGCCCACTGGCTCCCCGACGGCTGGGCCACGCTGGGTCAGCTCATGCCGCCGGGTGCCTCCGGCAGCCTGTTGCGCGCCAACGGCTTCTTCGACGGGACGGGCGCGGCTGGGCCCGTTGCCGTCCTGGCGGCCTGGTCGGTGGCCGGGCTGCTCCTCAACCTCTACGCAGACAGGCGCCGGAGCGGTCAGGCGGCCGGAGAGGGCCAGGCGGTTCCTGGCTGAGCCCGGGCGGTCTTGGCTGGGCCACGGGCTGGACTGGTACGGGCTCGATGTTTCACGTGAAACATCGAGCCCGTGGAGTAACGAGGGCTCTCCAGAGGTGAGCGAGTGGAGCGTCGCAGGCGCGCGTGAGCCAGAGGGATGTTTCACGTGAAACATCCCTCTGGCTTCTCCGGGCTCACCCGCCTCGTCCCTCCGCTCAGGCTCGTCCGCCCGTGCTGGCTCCGGGGCTCCGGAGCAGAGTCCCGGTCCCACGCCCATGAGGGCGGGGCCCGAAGGGGTCCTTCGGGCCCCGCCCTCATGGAGCTGATCGACATGGACGCGGAGTCCCCACCGATCCGTCTCACGGTCAGGCGGACTTGGAACCGCCTTCCTCGTCGCGGCTGTCCGCTTCGGCGTCGGCCTGCTTGGCCTGCACCTCGGGGTCGAGGAGGCCTTGGCCGGTGCCATCCACCGAGGTCAGCGGCGGGCCGTCCGGGACCTCGGTGGGAGCCGGGGGCTCCACCAGCCAGTCCGGGTTGGCCTGCTTGTCCCACCACTTCCAGGCGGCGAGCGCACCGCCCGCGACGGCTCCGACCACCAGCACGGACAGGGCGAAGCGCTTACCCCGGCCCCGGCGCTGCTGCTTGCGGGCCAGCTTCTCGATCTGCCGGGCGCTGACCTGCCCCCGCAGGGCGGCCAGCGCGGCGGCGGACCGGGCGGCCGCTTCCTCGCGGGCCGGCTGGGCGGCGGCGACGGCCTGCTCCAGGTGCGGCCGCGAGTAGGCCGCGGCCTGGTGGGCGGCGCGCCGGGTGTGGACGACGGCCTTGTGCGCGGCCTCGTCGACCTTGGGCGGGACGTGGGCGCGAGCGTGCTCGATATGCGGTGCCAGATGAGCGTCGTACCGATGACGTGCCTGGTCGGCTGCCTGGGCGGCGGCCAGCGAGACCTTGGGTGCGAGCCGGACGCGGGCCTCATGGCTGAGCTGGGCGGCGCGTTCCTTGGCTGTTTCGGCGTAGGGAGCCACCGCCTCCGCGGCGTGCCGCGCGCTCTCCTTCGCCGAGCCGGTCGCGGCGCGCACGCTGTCGATGCGGGTCACGGGTTCCTCCTCCTCGGTGGCGTATGTGAGTGCCTGGGGTATGCCCCAGAAGGCGAATAGTTCACCGAATAGCTCGCCTTTCCACCCTTTTCGCGATGATGCCTTCCCTCGGGCCTCACAGCACACAGGGACGGGCATCCGGGTCATGCTGTGCCGCGATCAGGTGCCACGGCGGCCCTCTCCGCAGCGCGTGCCCGCTCGTCGGCGGGGCACTCCTGCGTCGGTGCTGCCGGGAACCGGGCCGGGTGTCCCCGTAGGTGGCGTGCTTCGACGGCCTGGCACCTGCCCGGTGCCGCCCGGGGGGCTTGCCCGAATCGGGGGAGGGAAGTGCCCGGCACGTCCGGTCCGTGCGAGGATCGGTGCGTCACAGAGGACAACGGAAGGCAGATCGTGGCTGAGCAGCTTTACGCCACCCTGAAGACCAACCACGGCGACATCAACGTGCGGCTCCTGCCGAACCACGCGCCCAAGACGGTCAAGAACTTCGTCGAGCTCGCCACCGGTGAGCGGGAGTGGACGAACCCTGAGACCGGCCAGAAGACGACGGACAAGCTGTACGACGGCACGGTCTTCCACCGCGTGATCAGTGGCTTCATGATCCAGGGCGGCGACCCGCTGGGGAACGGCACCGGTGGCCCGGGCTACCAGTTCGCCGACGAGTTCCACCCGGACCTCGCCTTCGACAAGCCCTACCTGCTGGCCATGGCCAATGCCGGTCCGGGCACCAACGGCTCGCAGTTCTTCATCACCGTCTCCCCGACCGCTTGGCTGACCGGCAAGCACACCATCTTCGGTGAGGTCGCGGACCCGGCGGGCCAGAAGGTCGTCGACGAGATCGCGGCCATCCAGACCAACCCCCGCACCGACCGCCCCGTCAAGGACGTGGTCATCGAGTCGGTCGTGGTGGAGACCCGCGAGGGCTGATTCCTCGCCGGTTCGCCGCTTGCCGGCGATATCCGCGCAGGGAACCTTTCCGCCCCGCCCATCCGTACAGAGGATGGGCGGGGCGGCGCGTTGACCGCGTGGTCCGGACCGTCGTACGAGGACTGCCGAGGGGAAGAGATCCCATGGATCAGGGCCCATCCGGGGGGCCGGGCGCACCTGGTGCGCACAGCCTGCCGGGCTGTTACCGCCACCCGGACCGAGAGACCGGGATCAGCTGTGTCCGTTGCGAGCGACCCATCTGCCCGCAGTGCATGATCAGCGCCTCGGTCGGTTTCCACTGCCCCGAGTGTGTCCGGCGGGGCTCGGGTACCGGCTCCTCCGCGATGAACGCCCCGCGCACCATCGCCGGTGGCACTCTCGCCGCCGACCCCCGGCTGATCACCAAGATCCTCCTGGGCATCAACGCCGCCGTCTTCGTCGCGATCCTGGCGCTGAACGACGAGTTCGTGACCCACCTCATGCTGGTCGGGGCCTTCCCGCCGCCGGAGTTCGGCTGGGAACCGGTCATGGGCGTGGCGGCCGGGGAGTGGTACCGGCTGGTCACATCGATGTTCGCGCACCAGGAGTTCCTGCACTTCGCCTCCAACATGCTCTTGCTCTGGTGGCTCGGCGGACCGCTGGAGGCCGCCCTCGGGCGGGTCCGCTACCTGGCGCTGTACCTGGTCTCCGGGCTGGCCGGCAGCGCGCTCACCTACGTCGTCGCCGCTCCCCAGCAGCCCTCGCTCGGCGCGTCCGGCGCGGTCTTCGGCCTGATGGGTGCGACCGTGATCCTGTTGCGGCGCCTCAACCAGGACCTGCGTCCTGTCCTGCTCCTCGTCGCGCTGAACCTCGTCTTCACCCTGCTCGCCCCCCGGATCGCCTGGGAGGCGCACGTCGGCGGCCTGGTCGCTGGAGCGGTCATCGGGTACGCCATGGTCCACGCTCCGCGCGGGCGTCGCGCGCTGGTCCAGTGGGGTGCCTGCGGCGCGGTGCTGGCGGTCGTCCTGGTCATGATCGTGGTCCGGACGATGGCGCTGACCTGAGCGACCGCCGCGAGGCGGTCCGTCCCGGGCGGCCGGAGGCGTGGCGCCTGGAGCAGCTGCCTGCGGCCGACTGTGCACACCGGGGGTCCGTGTCACCTTCCCGGGTGCGGGACGGACCGCAGTTGTACACATGTTCGAATCTTGAGCGAAGGTTATCCACAGACTGTGCCGGATCTTGTGCACGGGGTGCGGAAGGCGTTCGCCCCTCGCCTCTGACCTGGTACTTCCCAGGAGGGGCAAGGGGCGAACAGAGGTCCTACGCGGCGGTGGGCAGTCATATCGGCGTCAACCGCAGATGAGTTATCCACAGATCTTCCGACCTTTTCCCCAGGTGTGGATAACCCAGTGGATAGCTTGGGGCAGGGCTTGCCTCAGGTGGCCGGAGGTGCTGCGGGCGGAGCCGCTACTTCCACTGCGTGGAGACGCCGAAGCCGGCCGCGATGAACCCGAAACCGATCACGATGTTCCAGTTGCCGAACGCGTCGATGGGCAGGCTGCCGTCCGTCAGGTAGAAGACGACGATCCACGCCAGACCGATCAGGAACAGGGCGAGCATCACCGGCGCCACCCAGCCTCGGCTGGTCAGCTTTATCTCGGTGGACTGCTTCGCCGGGGGCGGCGTGTAATCAGCCTTCTTGCGGATACGTGACTTCGGCACGAGGGTCTCTCCTGTCGATGCGCTGCGTGGCCGCGCAGGGGGACGGGGGCTGGCTCCGGGCGGGCGGCCCGGGGGCGGTGTGGTCTCCCCCGGCCGTCCGTTAGCGTAGTGCTTCCGTGGTACCGAAGGAGAGCAAGGGTACGTTGAGCAATTCTGCCGACTCACCCCACGCGGACTCCAGTCCTGACCGTGGGCGATTCCGCCGGCGTCCCGTGCGTCTTCTCACCGTGGGTGTCTTCGCGCTGGCCGGCTTGATCTTCGTGACCAGCTTCAACACGGCGCGCGGGACCAATATCCGCACCGACACCGCGTTGCTGAAGCTCTCGGACCTCATTCGGGACCGCAGCCACAAGAACGGTGAGCTGGATGAGGCCAACAGCGCGTTGCGTGCGGAGGTCGAGGCGCTCGCCGAACGTGACGACGGCAGCACGGAGGCCGAGGACGCCGAACTCGGCGCCCTGGAGAAGGACGCCGGGACCAAGCCGATCTCCGGCTCCTCCGTCTCCGTGACCCTGGCCGACGCCCCGCCGGACGCCACCGCCAAGCTGCCGGGCTATCCCGACCCGCACCCCAACGACCTCGTGATCCACCAGCAGGACCTGCAAGCCGTGGTCAACGCCCTGTGGAAGGGCGGTGCCAAGGGCATCAAGGTCATGGACCAGCGGCTGATCTCCACCAGCGCCGTCCGCTGCGTGGGCAACACCTTGATCCTCCAAGGGCGGGTCTACTCGCCGCCCTACACGGTGACGGCCGTGGGTGACCAGAAGAAGCTCAAGGAGGCGCTCGCCGCCTCCCCGGAGATCCAGAACTACATGCTCTATGTCAACGCCTACGGCCTCGGCTGGAAGGTCGAGGATGCGGAGAAGACCAAGCTCCCGGGCTACGCCGGCACCGTGGACCTGCACTACGCGCAGCCGGTCTCCTGACCGAGGCGCCTCACCGTGGCCGGTCCGCCCGATGTTTCACGTGAAACATCGCGGTGGTTTCACGTGAAACGTCCCTCGGTTTCACGTGCAACAACGGCCCTCCCGGGGCGGCCCGCAGGTGTGGTGAGCCCCCCATTCTGCGGGGACGGCCCGGGGAGAACGCTGATCCCTTTAGTCTGGTGCTGCAACTACGTGAGTCGGTATGCCCAGCGGTCAACCACCGCGAGTGGCAGGACAAGTGGGGACGGCATGTACGGCTGGATCTGGCGGCATCTGCCGGGCAATGCCTGGGTGAGGGCGGTCATCTCTCTGATTCTCGCCCTCGCTGTGGTCTACGCACTCTTCGAGTACGTCTTCCCGTGGGCCGAGCCGCTGCTCCCGTTCAACGACGTGACCGTGGACGACGCTCAGGGGGCCCGCGGATGAGCACGCGCATCCTGGTCGTCGACAACTACGACAGCTTCGTCTTCAACCTCGTGCAGTACCTCTACCAGCTCGGTGCCGAGTGCGAGGTCGTGCGGAACGACGAGGTGCGCACCGCCCACGCCCAGGACGGCTTCGACGGTGTCCTGCTCTCCCCGGGCCCCGGTGCCCCCGAGCAGGCAGGCGTCTGCATCGACATGGTGCGCCACTGCGCGAAGACCGGCGTTCCGGTCTTCGGCGTCTGCCTCGGCATGCAGTCGATGGCGGTCGCGTACGGCGGTGTGGTGGGGCGGGCGCCGGAACTGCTCCACGGCAAGACCTCCCCGGTGCTCCACGAAGGTCGGGGTGTCTTCGCGGGGCTCCCCTCGCCGTTCATCGCGACCCGGTACCACTCGCTGGCGGCGGAGCCCCGGCGCGTCCCCGAGGAGCTGGAGGTGACCGCACGGACCGCCGACGGCATCATCATGGGCGTGCGTCACCGGGAGCTGCCCGTGGAGGGCGTCCAGTTCCACCCCGAGTCGGTCCTCACCGAGCACGGGCACCTCATGCTCGCCAACTGGCTGGCGGAATGCGGAGACGCCGGAGCCGTCGGCCGGTCGAGGGGGCTCGCGCCGGTGGTGGGCAAGGCCACGGAATGACCGCGCTGCGGCCCGAGCGCGAGTCGGCCACCGGGGGGCCGGTCGACCCGCTCACGGACCCGCTCCCCGACGTGCTGGCCGGCGGCCACAGTTCCCCGTGGTTCCGCGCCGACCAGCCCCAGCAGCAGCCGGAGCAGGGCCAGGACCTGCCCGCGCCCCGCCACGGGTCCGCCGACCCGTACACCCCGGCCCCGGCCGAGTCTTACTCGCCAGGGCCGCCCCCCACCTACCAGGCCCCGGCGGCCTCCCCCGCGTACGGCGCCGGGCCGCTCCCCGCCGAGGTGCCCACCCGCACCGGGCAGGCGCCCTACGACGCGCACGCCGGGTACACGACGCCGGACGCCTACCCGCCCACGACGCCGGACGAGACGTACGGTCCGCCGGAGACCGCGGCCCCGTCCTACGGCGACCTCGCCACGCCGCCGGGACACGGCTCCGCCGAGGAGGAGTACCACATCCCCGCGCCGGAGGAGCCTCGCGACGACGAGACGATGGCACTCCGCGCGGCGGGCCCGGTCCGAACAGCCGAGGCGGGCGGAGAGGCCCGCTCCGGGGCCGGCGAAGGCGGCCGGGCCGCACGGCGCAAGGCCGCCAAGCGGAACGCCAGGGCGGGCGGGCGCCGGGCCGGGACAGGCCGCCGCCGTGCGGGCGCGCCCGCAGTGGAGGGGCCCGGCGCGCGGGACGAGGCCGCGCCGGACGGCGGGGCGGCCGAGCGGCCACGGACCCGCGTCGAGGCGCGGCGGGCCGAGCGGGCCCGAAGGCCGAGCGCCGCCACGGTCGCCAGCGGGGCGATCGGCGAACTGTTCATCACCATCGGCGTCCTGATGCTGCTCTTCGTGACCTACCAGCTCTGGTGGACCAACGTGCGGGCCCAGCAGCAGGCGGACGGTGCCGCCAACAGCCTTCAGCAGGACTGGGAGCAGGGGAAGCGGAAGCCCGGGGCGTTCGAGGCCGGACAGGGCTTCGCCATCATCCACATCCCGAAGCTGGACGTGGTCGTCCCGGTGGCCTCCGGTATCGACAAGCAGCGCGTCCTCGACCGCGGTATGGCGGGCCACTACGCCGAGGGCGCCCTGAAGACGGCGCTGCCCGGGGCGAAGAAGGGGAACTTCGCCGTCGCCGGCCACCGGAACACGCACGGCGAGCCCTTCCGCTACATCAACAGGCTCACACCGGGCGACCCGATCGTGGTGGAGACCCAGGACACCTATTACGTGTACGAGATGGCGAGCATCCTGCCGCAGACTCCCCCGTCGAACACGGCCGTGATCGACCCCGTGCCCGCGGGGTCCGGGTTCACCGAACCGGGCCGGTACATCACACTCACCACCTGCACCCCGGAATTCACCAGTACGTATCGGATGATCGTCTGGGGCAAGATGGTCGAGGAACGGCCGCGCAGCAAGGGCAAACCCGATGCGCTCGTCGATTGAGTCGGACCGGACGGACGGGGCAGGGGCAGTGGCAACGACGAGGACGCAGGACAGGGCGGACGAAAAGTCCGCCACCGCACCGCGCAGACGCGAGCGCGGCGTCATCGCGACCGCCGTCGGGGTCTTCGGCGAACTGCTGATCACCGCGGGTGTCGTCCTCGGCCTCTTCGTCGCCTACTCGCTCTGGTGGACCAACGTCGTCGCCGACCGCGAGGCCGGCAAGCAGGGTGAGGCGGTCCGTGACCGCTGGGCCGGGGGACCCGGTGCACTCGACACCAAGGACGGCGTGGGCTTCCTGCACGTCCCGGCGATGAGGAACGGCGAGGTGCTCGTCAAGAAGGGCACCGGGAACTCCGTCCTCAACCACGGCGTCGCCGGCTACTACACGGACCCGGTGAAGTCGGCGCTCCCTTCCGACGACGAGGGCAACTTCAGCCTCGCCGCGCACCGCGACGGCCACGGCGCCAAGTTCCACAACATCGACAAGATCAAGAAGGGCGACCCGATCGTCTTCGAGACGAAGGACTCCTGGTACGTCTACAAGACGTTCGCGATGCTCCCGGAGACCTCGAAGTTCAACGTGGACGTCCTGGACGCCGTCCCCGAGGAGGCCGGCGTGAAGAAGCCCGGCCGGTACATCACGCTCACCACCTGCACCCCGGTGTACACCTCGGACTACCGCTACATCGTCTGGGGCGAGCTGGACCGCGTCGAGAAGGTCGACAACCAGCGCACCCCGCCTGCCGAACTGCGCTGACCCCCGGAGCACGCCGAAGCCCCGGCAGCCGGATGATCCGGTGCCGGGGCTTCGCGCGTACGGGCCCGTGGCCTTCGGGCGGGAGGTCAGTCCCGGCGGCCGCCGAAGATGCCGCCGTCCTCGCCGGGCGGGCCCACGGTGGTCAGGTTGACCGCGGTGCCCTTCGGCACCTCCGCGTCCTCGCCCGGGTCCAACGCGGCGACCAGCGAGTTGTCGTCCTGGGATCCGGTGATGTCGCCGACCGCCAGGCCCGCGTCGGTCAGGGCCTTCTTCACGTCGCCGAGCTTCTGGCCGCGCAGACCGCCCGGGACCTTGACCTTCTCGGCCTCCTTGGCGATCTTCAGCGTGACCGTGGAGCCGGGCTGCACCTGGGACTGGGCCGCGGGGGTCTGGGAGAAGACCTTGCCGGCCTCCGCCTCGTTCTCCTCCTCGACGCAGTTGGCCTTGAGGTCGCTGCCCTGAAGCTGGGAGGTGGCTTCCTCGCAGGTCTTGCCGCTCACGTCGGGCACGGCCGTCATCGCCTTCTCCTTGGCGACGGTCAGCGTGATCGTGGTGCCCTTCTCGACCTCGGAGTCGCGGTCGGGGTCCTGGCCGATCACCGTGCCGGGTGTCTGGTCGGACTCCTCGGCCTTCTGCTCGATGTCGGTGAAGCCCTTCGCCTTGAGCTGCTCCTCGGCCTTCTCGAAGGAGAGCCCCTGGACGTCAGGGACGGTGATCTTCGGGGCGCCGGTGGAGACGACCACGCTGATGACGCTACCGCGTTCGACCTTGCCGCCTTCACCGCCGCCCGGTTCGGGGTCCTGGCTGCAGATGTGCTTGGCGGGCTGGTCCTCGCACTCCTCGCGCGCGGTGACCTTCAGCTTCAGGTCGACGTTGGCGGCCTTCTTCTTGGCCCGGGCCTCGGTGCTCCCGACGAAGTTCGGGACGCCGACCGTGTCCGCGCCGCCGTTCTCGCCGAAGACCGACTTCCCGATGAAGATCGCGCCGATCAGCACCAGGACGCCCGCGACGACCAGCAGGATCGTCGACATGTTGGTGTTCTTCTTCGGCGGCTGGCGGCGGCGCCCGGGGCGGTCGTCGTAGCCGTAACCGCCGTCGTCCGGGTTGGTCGGCGGGAGCATGGCGGTGGCGGCGGCGTCCTGCGGGTGCATCGCCGCGGCCGGCTGGTCGTCCGGGTAGCCGCCGTACCCGACAGCGCCCATGGCGGCGGTGGCGCCGACGGGCTGGCCGTCGAGGCACGCCTCGATGTCGGCACGCATCTCGTCGGCGGACTGATAGCGGTAGTCCGGGTCCTTGACCAGGGCCTTCAGGACGATGGCGTCCATCTCGGGCGTGATCTCGGGGTCGAAGACGCTCGGCGCCTGGGCCTCTTCACGTACGTGCTGGTACGCGACGGCGACCGGTGAGTCCCCCACGAACGGAGGCCGGACGGTGAGCAGTTCGTAGAGCAGGCAGCCGGTGGAGTACAGGTCGGAACGGGCGTCGACCTGCTCCCCCTTGGCCTGTTCCGGCGAGAGGTACTGGGCCGTGCCGATGACGGCGGAGGTCTGCGTCATCGTCATGCCGGAGTCGCCCATGGCACGGGCGATGCCGAAGTCCATGACCTTGACCTGGCCGTTGCGGGTCAGCATCACGTTGGCCGGCTTGATGTCGCGGTGGACGATGCCGGCCCGGTGCGAGTACTCCAGCGCCTGGAGGATGCCGATGGTCATCTCCATGGAGCGCTCGGGCAGCAGTTTGCGCCCGGAGTGCAGCAGTTCACGGAGGGTGGAACCGTCGACGTACTCCATCACGATGTACGGGATGGAGACCCCGTCGACGTAGTCCTCGCCGGTGTCGTAGACGGCGACGATCGCTGGGTGGTTGAGCGAGGCGGCCGACTGGGCCTCACGGCGGAACCGGGCCTGGAAGGACGGGTCGCGGGCGAGGTCGGCCCGGAGCGTCTTCACGGCGACGGTCCGGCCGAGACGCGTGTCGTGGGCGAGGTACACCTCGGCCATGCCACCACGGCCGAGCACCGAGCCCAGCTCGTACCGGCCGCCCAGGCGACGCGGCTCTTCCATAGCTACCTACCAGCTCTCTCCGTCGGTCCCGACCGCACCCGTGTGTGGTCCGGCGGTGTGCTGCCCGGCCATACGGTACCCGCCCCGCACGGGCCGGTCCGGCCCTGGCCGTGAGCTGATACCTGACCGGTATCCCCGCGCGTGAAGATCCACAACTGTCCGGCCGTGACGGGCGTCATGGCCGGCCGCGAGCTCACTTCTTGCCCACGACCGCCTCCATGACGGACTTGGCGATGGGCGCGGCGAGACCGCCACCGGAGATGTCGTCACGGTTGGCGCTGCCGTCCTCGACGACCACCGCGACCGCCACCGGGGAGCCCTCGGCCGTCTTGGCGTAGGAGATGAACCAGGCGTAGGGCTTCTCGCTGTTGTCGACACCGTGCTGAGCGGTACCGGTCTTGCCGCCGACGGTGACGCCCGGGATGCGCGCGTTGGTTCCCGTGCCGTCGTTGACGACCGTCTCCATCATCTGCTGGAGCTTCTGCGCGTTCTCCTTGGAGAGCGGCTCGCTCATCTTCTTCGGCTCGTGCGTCTCGATCGCGTCGAGGTTCGGCGCCTGCAGCTCGCGCACCATGTACGGCTCCATCAGCACGCCGTCGTTGGCGATGGCGGAGGTGACCATGGCCATCTGGAGCGGAGTGGCGGCGGTCTCGAACTGGCCGATGGAGGAGAGCGCGGTCTGCGCCTGGTCCATCTCCTTGGGGAAGACGGAGGCGTTGGAGCGGACCGGCGTGAACTGCTCCTCGTTGAAGCCGAACTTCTCCGCCGTCTCCAGCATCTTGTCCTTGCCGAGATCGGCGCCGATCTTGCCGAAGACGGTGTTGCAGGAGACCCGCAGGGCGTCCCGGAGGGTCGCGTCCTTGCAGGGGATGTTGCCCTCGTTCGGCAGCGGCGTCGTGGTGCCCGGCATGATCCACGGGAGCGGGGTGTCGGTCTTCGCGTCGATGTCGGTGACCAGCCCGTGCTCCAGGGCGGCCGCCGCCGTGAGGACCTTGAAGGTCGAGCCGGGCGGGTACGTCTCGCGCAGCGCGCGGTTGACGAGCGGCTTGTCCTTGTTCTTGTCGAGCTTGGAGAACTCCTCGCCGTCCTTGTTGGTGATCCCGGCGAAGACCCCGGGGTCGTAGGACGGGGCGGAGGCCAGGGCGAGGATCGCGCCGGTCGACGGGTCCAGCGCGGCGACGGCGCCCTTGCGGTCGCCGAGCCCCTCGAACGCGGCCTTCTGGGCGGCGCCGTTGAGCGTCGTGACGACGTTGCCGCCCTCCTTCTTCTTGCCGGTCAGCATGTCGAGCGTGCGGCGGAAGAAGAGGCGGTCGTCGTTGCCCGTGAGGATGCCGTCCTCGAGGTTCTCGATCTGCGTGGCACCGACGAGCTGTGAGGCGTACCCGGTGACGGGCGACCACATCTCGCCGTTCTTGTAGGTCCGCTTGTACTTGTAGTCGGTGCCCTTGGTGATCTTGGAACCGGTGATCGACTTGCCGTCGACGATGATGTCGCCGCGCGGCTGGGCGTACCGCTCGATGGAGACGCGGCGGTTCTTCTCGTGCGTGGCGAGTGAGTCCGCCTGGACGTACTGGACCCAGTTGGCCCGCAGCAGCAGGGCGAGGACCAGCAGACCGCAGAAGATCGCGATCCGGCGCAGGGGCTTGTTCACGGGCGCACCACCTGGGTCATCTCGGCGTCGGGGGAAGGAGCCGGCGCCGGGGCGGGACGGCGTGCGGTGTCACTGATGCGGATCAGGATGGCGATCAGCGCCCAGTTGGCGAGCACCGACGAACCACCGTACGCGAGGAAGGGCATGGTCATACCGGTCAGCGGGATGAGCCCCATCACGCCGCCGGCGACCACGAAGACCTGGAGGGCGAAGGCGCCGGTCAGGCCGATGGCGAAGAGCTTGCCGAAGGGGTCGCGGGCGGCCAGCGCGGTGCGGGCGCCCCGCTCGATGATCAGGGCGTAGAGGAGGATGAAGGCCATCATCCCGGCGAGCCCCAGCTCCTCGCCGACCGTGGCGAAGATGAAGTCGGAGTTGGCGGCGAAGCCGATGAGGTCGGAGTTGCCCTGTCCCCAGCCGGTGCCCAGCACACCGCCTGACCCGAAGGACATCAGGGACTGGGCGATCTGCTCGGTCTGCTGCATGACGTCGGGGTCGAAGGGGTTCAGCCAGGCGTCGACGCGCGCCTGCACGTGGCTGGCGAAGGTGGCCACACCGACGGCGCCGGCCGCCGACATGCCCAGACCGATCACGATCCAGCTGGTCCGCTCGGTGGCGACGTACAGCATGATCACGAACATGCCGAAGAACAGCAGGGAGGTACCGAGGTCCGTCTCGAAGATGAGGATGAGCAGGCTCACGCCCCAGATCATCAGGATCGGTCCGAGGTCGCGTCCGCGCGGGAGGTAGAGCCCCATGAACCGGCGGCTGGCCAGCGCGAGCGCGTCTCTCTTCACCATCAGGTAGCCGGCGAAGAAGATGGCAATGGTGATCTTGACGAACTCGCCCGGCTGGAGGGTGAAACCACCGACGTTGATCCAGATCTTCGCGCCGTTCACGGCGGGGAAGAACATCGGCAGTACGAGGAGGACCAGCGAGACCACCATCGAGATGTAGGTGTACCGCTGGAGCACCCGGTGGTCCTTGAGGAGCAGCAGGATGGCCACGAAGAAGGCGATGCCGATCGCCGAGTACATGAGCTGCTTGGGTGCGTCCGCCGAATACGCGCCGTAGAGCTGCTCCGCGCGGCGGATGAGCCGTTCCGACTGGTCCAGGCGCCAGATCAGCACCAGGCCGAGGCCGTTGAGCAGGGTGGCCAGCGGCAGCAGCAGCGGGTCGGCGTAGGGCGCGAAGCGGCGCACCACGATGTGGCCCACGCCGGCCAGCAGGCCGAGGCCGATGCCGTAACCGATCAGGCCGGTCGGGATCTCGCCGTTGATCGCGAGGCCCACGTTGATGTACGCGAACACGGGGATGACCACCGCGAACACCAGGAGGGCTAGCTCGGTGTTGCGGCGGCTCGGCGCGCCGATGGCCCCGATGGTCGAAGTCTGTGTCGTACTACTGCTCATGGCGTGAAAAGGCCCCCAACGGCTGCTTACTGCTTACCGCACAGCGGGACCAGCTTCTGCTCTTCCTCCGAGAGGCTGGGGCCGGGCGTGGGAGTGGCATCGGACTTGTTCTTGCTCTTGGAGTCGTCGGTGAGGTTCTCGGCCGCGCCGGAGTCGCCCTTGCCGGGCTTCGCCTCCTCCTGCTGCTTCTGCGCGGCGGCGCGGCGCTCGGCGTCCTTCTTGCAGGCGGACGCCTGGACGCTGAGTTCCTCGACCTTCTCCCTGGCCTCGTCCATGCCGCCCTCGGCGATGGTCGCCTCCACCTGCTTGCGCTGGTAGGGCGGGAGGTACTTGAGTTCGATCTCGGGGTGGTCGCGGTGGACCTTGGAGAGCGACACCCAGGCCAGATCCTGGTTGATGCCCTGGAAGAGGGCGACGTGGTCGTCCTTGGTTCCCACGTAGTACTGGGTCTGGGTCCAGCGGTAGCCGCCGTAGAGGCCGCCGCCGACGACCGCGAGCGCCAGTGCCGTGTAGAGGGACCGCTTCAGCCAGGTGCGGCCGCGCCGCGGCTTCTCGAAGTCCCCTTCGCCGTACGCGCCGAAGGAGTTCTCCGGTGTGTACTCCGCGGAGGAGCCGCTGCCGGGCGGGCCGAAGGAGCCGCTGGGGGCCGACGAGCGGCGGCCGAGGCCCGCGGCGCGTCCGGCCGGGGTCTCCATGGCACCGCTGTCCTGCTGCTGGTGCTGGTTCTCCGCCACCGCGCCGACCACCACGGGGGTGTCGTTGAGCTGGGTGGTGAGGGTGTCGTTGGCGTCGACGTCGAGGACGTCGGCGACGATGCAGGTGATGTTGTCCGGGCCGCCGCCGCGCAGGGCGAGCTGGATCAGTTCCTGGATGGTCTCCTGCGGGCCCTGGTAGCTGGCGAGGGCCTCCTCCATCGTCTGGTGGGAGACGACGCCGGAGAGTCCGTCGGAGCAGATCAGGTACCGGTCGCCGGCGCGGACCTCGCGGATGGAGAGGTCGGGCTCGACGTGGTCACCGCTGCCCAGCGCGCGCATCAGCAGCGAGCGCTGGGGGTGCGTCGTCGCCTCCTCCTCGGTGATGCGCCCCTCGTCGACGAGGCGCTGCACCCAGGTGTGGTCCTGCGTGATCTGCGTGAGCACGCCGTCCCGCAGGAGGTAGGCGCGGGAGTCGCCGACGTGCACGAGGCCGAGGCGCTGCCCGGTCCACAGCAGGGCGGTGAGCGTGGTGCCCATCCCCTCCAGTTGCGGGTCCTCCTCGACCATCACGCGCAGCTGGTCGTTGGCCCGCTGCACGGCGGCGCCCAGCGAGGTGAGGATGTCGGAGCCGGGGATCTCGTCGTCCAGCTCGACGAGGGTCGTGATGACCTCGGAGCTGGCGACCTCGCCCGCGGCCTGGCCGCCCATGCCGTCGGCGATGGCGAGGAGGCGGGGGCCGGCGTACCCGGAGTCCTCGTTCCCCTCGCGGATCATGCCCTTGTGCGACCCCGCCGCGAAGCGCAGTGACAGGCTCATGCGCCGCACCTCACCTGTCGACGGTTCCGGGTACAGCCGGTCTGATCGAGCCACACTGCCCACCCTCCGGTCGGGAGCGCCTCCTGAACGGGACCCTGACGGTGGGTCTCGACGGCCCGCTCGCTCCGCTCGCTCATTGTCGTACTACTTCCGCAGCTCGATGACGGTCTTGCCGATACGGATCGGTGCGCCCAGCGGAATCGGGGTCGGGGTGGTGAGCCGGGTCCGGTCGAGGTAGGTGCCGTTGGTCGACCCGAGGTCCTCGACGATCCACTTGCCGTCGTGGTCCGGGTAGATCCTGGCATGCCTGCTGGAGGCGTAGTCGTCGTCCAGCACGATCGTGGAGTCGTGGGCGCGGCCGAGCGAGATCGTCTGCCCCTGGAGGGCGACGGTGGTGCCGGTGAGCGATCCCTCGGACACCACCAGCTTCGTCGGTGCCCCGCGGCGCTGGCGGCTCGATCCGCCCTGGGCGCGCTGCTGCGGCGGCGCGGCCTGCTGGCGTTGTTGCTGCGGACGCGCCTCGGCGGTCCGCCGTGCTCCGCGCTGGGTGACCCGCGTGCCGAACAGGTCGCTGCGGATGACCTGGACGGCCACGATCACGAACAGCCACAGAACGGCCAGGAAACCCAACCGCATGACCGTCAGGGTCAGCTCTGACATTGCCCCCGCTTCACCCTTCGGCTTGCCGGTAAATGATGGTGGTGTTGCCCACGACGATTCGCGAGCCGTCGCGGAGCGTAGCGCGGGTGGTGTGCTGTCCGTCCACCACGATGCCGTTGGTCGACCCGAGGTCCTGGACCGTGGAGGGCGAACCTGTCCGGATTTCGCAGTGCCTGCGGGAGACTCCGGGGTCGTCGATGCGCACGTCGGCCTCGGTGCTGCGGCCGAGTACGAGGGTGGAGCGGGAGATCTGGTGGCGGTTGCCGTTGATCTCGATCCAGCGGCGCGTGGCGGAGCCCGCCCCGGCGAGCGAGGGGCCGCCGCCGTGCGTCCCGGGCGGAGGGCCCGGGGGCATGGGCGGCGGGGAGGCCGGGGGCTGCGGGTAGCCGTAACCGCCCTGGGGCGGGCGGCCGGCGGCGGTCGGGCCGCCCTGCGGGGGCGCCGGGGGGTAGGCGTGGCCGCCGGGTGCGGGAGCGCCGCCCGGCGTCTGCGAGGTGCTGGAGGCCAGCGTGCGGCTGCGGACGCGGTACAGGCCCGTGTCCAGGTCGTCGGCCTTCTCCAGGTGGACCTTGATGGGGCCCATGAAGGAGTACCGCTGCTGCTTGGCGTAGTCGCGGACCATGCCGGACAACTCGTCGCCCAGCTGGCCCGAGTACGGGCTGAGCCGCTCGAAGTCCGGGGTGGAGAGCTCGACGATGAAGTCGTTGGGGACGACCGTGCGGTCGCGGTTCCAGATCGTCGCGTTGTTGTCGCACTCGCGCTGGAGCGCGCCGGCGATCTCGACCGGCTGCACCTCGGACTTGAAGACCTTGGCGAAGGTGCCGTTGACCAAACCCTCGAGCCGCTGCTCGAAACGCTTCAGGACTCCCATGGGGCACCTCCTCCGTCGTTGGCTTCCTGGTACTGCTTACTGATCGTATCCACGCGCCGGGAAATCGGCTGGTTCCCCCTGTCGGCCCCGCCCACGAGTGTCGCCCCTCACAAGACATGCCCCGCGCACGCCGATTCACGACTCGGGGCGAACCTTCCCGGGGACCCTGCCACGGCCACGGGTGGCCTTGCCAGGGTCCTGGGTCCCGGCGCGCGCTTGCGGGTGCCGCACCGGCCAGGCGGTCGGCTCGCGCGAGCGGTCCGGACTTTCTCACGGGTGGCCCGGTGCCGCGCGCTGCCGCCCGCGGACCATGCTTCCCCGGTGCTCTCCCTGTTCAGTGTCGCGTATGCGCGAGGGGGACGGGAGCGGCCGACGCCCGATCGTCACTTCCCGGATGCGGTGGCGTGCCGGGGAGGCGGGTCCGCGGCGGCGGGTGCGGGGCGTGTGCGGTGGGAGCCGTGGGCCGCGAGCGGGCCGAAGGGGGCGGCGGTAGGGGGCCGCGGAGGATCTGGTTCCGGACTGTCGGCGGGTCGCGGGCGGGCTCCGGGAAAGCGATGTGATTCCACCCGGAACACCGTGCTAATCTTCTGGATGTCGGAAGGCGCCGCGCCCCACCAGGGCCGGACCGGAAGGCAACACCCAATGCGCGGGTGGCGGAATAGGCAGACGCGCTGGATTCAGGTTCCAGTGCCCGAAAGGGCGTGGGGGTTCAACTCCCCCCTCGCGCACCATGGAGACCGGGTCTCCATCAGGACGAAAGTTCTGATGGGGGCCCGGTTTTCGTTGTGTCCACGTAGGGGTCCGTGCGGGATGCGGGATGCGGGATGCGGTGGCGTGCGGGGCGTGCGTCGCGCGGCCGTGGGTGTTGGTGGCCGGAGCGGTCTGTCGGGGTTGGGGGCGCCGGCGAGGCGGCGAAGCCGGGGGTGTGACGATTGTCTCAGCCGGCTTGGGGGGCGCGTGGTCGTCGCGAAGAGGGTGCCCCGTCCGGTGGGTGGAAGCCGCCGCGCCCCCGGAACGGTCGGCTCCGCCGGTGGCGGGCGCGGGTGTCCGGGGGCGCGGTACGGGGCCGGGGGCGGGGTCAGGCGGCCGTGGCCGCCTCGGTGAGGCGGGCGGCGAGGGCGCGGGCCTTCTCGTCCGCCTCCTCCAGGGCCTTGGTGCGGGAGGACTCGAAGAGCGGGATCAGTTCGGACAGCGCCGGGTTTACCGGGGCCAGCGTCAGCTCGGGGACGATGAAGTCGATCTCCGCGCCGAGCATCCCGGTGACCACCTTCTCCAGGTAGTTCTGGACGAACTCGAAGCTCTCGCGAGGGGTCCCCGCGGCGTACGAGCCGCCACGGCTGGCCACCACGGTGAAGGGCCGGCCGGCCACGGTGCCGGCCTCGCCGCCGGTGCGCCCGACGATGATCACCTGGTCGAGCCAGGCCTTGAGGGTCGAGGGGATCGTGAAGTTGTACATGGGGGCGCCTATCAGCACGGCGTCCGCCGACTCCAGTTCGGTGGCCAGCTCGTCGCGGAAGGCGGCCGCCGCCCGCTGCTCCTCGGTGTGCTCGGAGGGGTCGGCGAAGCCGGCCGACACGGCGAAGTGGTCGAGGTGCGGCACCGGGTGGGCGGCGAGGTCGCGGTGGATCACCCGGCCCTCCGGGTGGGCCTCGGTCCACGTCTTGACGAAAGCGGCGGTGACGTCGCGGGAGGCGGAGGCTGTCGGGGAGATCGCGGAATCGACGTGGAGCAGCGTGGCCATGGGTTCTCCTGGGGAGGCGTGCGGCGGGGCCCGGCGCGGCGGCGTCGACGGTGCTCGGGCTGCCTGTTGTTCAGTGCGCAACTATGGATAACACAGCTACTTACTTTTTTTCACCCCCTACTCGGGGCCCAGTACCCTGAGAGGTATGGCGGGCAACGGCAAGGCCACGGGAGCGGACGGCGTACGCGGGGACGACGCCGGGGACGAGGGAGCGCGTCACCAGGCCGGGACACGGGAGCGCCGGGACGTCGCGCACGTTCCGGGCGCCTGCGGCGTGGTCGACCTGGGGATCACCCGGGTCTTCGAGCTGCTCGGAAAGCGCTGGACCGGACCGATCATCGCCGTCCTCATGACGCAGCCCGCGCACTTCGCCGACCTGCGCCGGGCCGTCCCCGGCATCAGCGAGCGGATGCTCTCCGACCGCCTGACGGAGCTGGCCGGAGCCGGGCTCGTCGTCCGCGAGGTGGCGGAGGGCCCGCCGTTGCGCGTCTCCTACCGCCTCACCGACGCCGGGGCCGAGCTGGGTCCCGCGCTCGCGGCCCTTCGTTGCTGGGGCCAGAAGTACCTGCTGGGCGGCGCCGAGCGGGAGCCTGGCACGGGGTGCTGACTGGCTGAGGCCCTCCGGGGGCGGCCGCGCGGGTGTCCGGGGGCTTGTGGGGACGGGAGCGCGTGGGGCCGCGGTGGCTCGTGTGGGGGACGGAGTTGTCCACAATTCCGGGTTGTCCACAGGTCTCCGCCGGCTCTCGGTGACGGCGGTACGGTCGCTCTCGCGAGGCCGGACGTACGCGACGGGCGGGCGGTGGCCTCGCACGGGGCCTCGCTCGGCGCGGTGCCGCGGCAGGGTGTGCGGGACGTGCCCGGTGGGCGGGGTCTCCCGCGAGTTCGTAGGGGGAGGCGATTTGTCAGGTGACGACGCCCGTGACGGCGGAGACGACCGGTGTGGACGGGGCCGGGACGGCGGGGACGGGCCCTCGCCGGAGAGGGCGGCCCGGCTGCCCGGGTGGCGGGGGTTCGCCCGGTGGCCGGAGCGCGACGGTCCCCGGCGGGCCGGGAAGGCGCTGCGAGGGAAGGTTCCGCGCGGCGCCCACGCCGAGGTGGTGATCGACCCGGACCGGGCTGACCCGGTGGCGTCGGTCGAGGAGTTCGACCGGGGGGCGCCTGGGGCGCCTGGCCGCGCTCACGCCGATCCGGGTCGGACGGGTGGCGTCGAGTCCCTGCGCCTTCCCGCGTGGCTCGGCCGGGCTGATGGCCTCCGACCTGGCGCGGACGCAGGCGACCGGTATCGGCGCGCACCTGTGCGGCGACGCGCACGCGGGCAACTCACGCGGGCAACTGCGGTCTGTACGGCGACGCCCGCGGCGGGCTCGTCATGGACCTCGACGACTTCGACGAGACGGCCCACGGCCCCTGGGAGGGGGACCTGAAGCGTCTCGGCCGCAGGGCGTCCGCGAAGGTGCGCGGCGCGATGAACGAGGGCGTCGCGGCCGCCATGAAGGTCTTCCAGGCGACCTCGCTGGTGCCGACCGGGCGGGAGGGAGGAGGGGGAGGGGGGGAGGGGGGAGGGGCCCCCACGAGCTCGGGACCGGCCGAGCCCCGCCCCGGCCCGTCCGATCGGCGCGGTGGTTTGACCGCAGGGCCTAGGCTGGACGAGTGACGAGCCCGGAAGCCGAATCTCTGCCCGCCGACCCCGTCCTGGACGAGCCTTCCCCGGGCGTGCCCTCTGCCACGGGGGCCGCCGGTGAAGCGCCCTCCGGCGTGGTCGCCACCGACGGTGTGCCCGCCGGTCAGGCGCGGGCCGGTGCCGGCCCGGAGTCTGCCGAGCCGGCCGGAGGCGCTGTCGAGCCGGGTGGTACCGCCGTTCCCGACGCCGCCGGACCCGGGGCGGACAGTGACCGCCCAGCCGAAACCGGCACCGGAGCCCGACCCAGGAACGCAGCCGGGGCCAAGGCCGGAACCGCAGCCGAAACCGGCACCGGAGCCGAGGCCGGAACCGCAGCCGGGGCCGAGGCCGGAGCCGGAGCCGGAGCCGACGCGGGAGCCGGCCCCGAGACCGAAGCCCGGGACGGGGCCGGGGACGGAGGAGCCGTGCGGCGCCCCGAGGAGCGGTTGGAGAAGGCGGTTCGGGCGGCGGAGCAGGCGCTGATCGAGTTCGAGATCGCGGTGGAGACCTTCCGGGTGGAGGTCGAGAACTTCTCCCGGCTGCACCACCAGAAGCTCGGCCCGATGTACACCCGGCTCGACGAGCTGGACGCCCAGATCGCCGAGGCGAAGGCGGCGCGGACCGGGGACGCGGAGGATCTGCGGCTGGCCCGGGAGGCCAGGGCGCGGGTCATGCCGATGCCGGGCGTGGAGGAGCTGTTCCACGGCTGGATCGACTCCGAGGGGCTCTCCCCCGAGGGCGCGGCCATGCTCACCGACCAGCCCGTGCGGCCGCCGCAGCGGGTCCGTCCCAGCGCCGACGCCCGCCGCCTCTACCGCGACCTGGTCCGCAAGGCCCACCCCGACCTGGCGCAGGGGGAGGCCGAGCGGGCGCGCCGGGACGCCTTCATCGCCCGGGTCAACAACGCGTACACGCTCGGCGACGAGGAGGCCTTGCGGGTGCTGACGGCCGAGTGGGAGGCGGGGCCCGCTCCCGAGGAGCAGCCGCCGAGCCGGAGCGAGGAGCTGTACGCGCGGCTGGAGTGGCTGGCCGAGCGCAAGGAGATGCTGACGCTGATCGCCAAGGAGCTGGAGGACGGGGCCATCGGCTCGATGCTGCGCGTGGCGCAGGACGACCCCGACGGCCTGCTCGACCAGATCGCCGAGCAACTCCTCGCCGAGGTCGCCGGGCGCGAACGGGAGCTGGCCGCGCTGCTGGGGTGACCCGGGCCGTCCGGGCCCCGGTGACCAGGGCCCGCCGCGATCGGTGCGGCCGGGGCGAGGGATCGGCCGGGGCGCGTCCGGTAGCGTCGGGTCCATGCATTTCGGAGCTGCGGTACCCACGGTCGACATCGGAGCGTTGTCCGGCGAGGACTTCCTGCTGGACGTCCGGGAGGACGACGAATGGAACGCCGGCCACGCGGCCGAGGCGCTCCACATCCCGATGAGCGCCTTCGTCGAGCGGTACGGCGAGCTGACCGAGGCCGCCCCGCAGGACGGCCGGGTCAACGTGGTCTGCCGGTCGGGGGCCCGTTCGGCCCAGGTCGCGATGTACCTGCGGCAGCAGGGGATCGACGCGGTGAACGTCGAGGGAGGCATGCGGGCCTGGGAGACGGCTGGCCGGCCGCTGGTCGACGAGAAGGGCGGGCCGGGGTTCGTCGCCTGAGAGACGGACCGGGGCGAGGCCCTGCGGGGGGATCGTGCCGTGAGTACGGTTTCTGCGCGGGGCGGCCCATGAACGCCGCCGCTCGGTGAACGGGGACGGTTCGGATGGACGCATACGGCGGCGTCGGGGACGCGGAGGCGACCCCGGAGGCGGACGGGGACGGGCAGGACGCGGATCGTACGCCCGCTCCACGGCCGGGGATCCGCGCACAGCGGACGGCCTCCCCCGGGGAGGTCTGCGGCACCGCCCCCTCGACGGACCGGGTGCCCGCCCCGTCGTCCGAGGGGGGTGAGCGGGGCGACGGGGCCGGCCCGGCTCCGGGAGGCCCACCGGCGGAGGCGGCGGAGGGGCGCCGGGAGGACGGGGGCGTGCCGGCCGGGGCGCCGGGCCGCACCGTGTACGCCCTCGGCACCGCGCCCGGTCTCTCCGTCCCGCCCCAGACCCCGGCCGCGGCGTCCTCGAAACCGGCCGGCGAAGCCGGCGCGGACAGCCTCTTCCGCGCGGCGGCGCGTACCCGTGCCGCCGCCGGAGCGGGGGCGAGAGGCCCGGGGATCGCGGGGCTGCGCCTCGGGTACCAGGTGGTGGCGGCCGTGGTGCTGGCGCTGGTGGCGGCGGGGGCGGGGGTGCACCTGCTGATGGTCTTCCTGCACGTCGCACCCGCCAACACGGTGACCAAGCAGCACGGGCGGGCGGTCGACGACTACGTCTACCCGGAGTTCGAGCAGAACTGGAAGCTGTTCGCGCCCAACCCCTTGCAGCAGAACATCGCCGTGCAGGCGCGCGCCGAGGTCCTCACGGAGGACGGGACGCTGGACCGCACCCGCTGGGTCGACCTGTCGGTGCTGGACGGCGAGGCGATCGACGGGAACCTGCTGCCGAGCCACACGCGGCAGAACCTGCTGCGCCGGGGCTGGGACTTCTACGTCAACTCGCACGACGGCGACGGAGTGCCGGACGGGCTGCGCGGCGAGCTCTCCGAGCGGTACGTGCGCAGGATCGTGCTGACCAGGCTGGTGACCGAACTGGACGGTACGCGGGACGGGGTGGTCGACCGGATACAGGTGCGCTCGCGGACGACTCAGGTCCCGTCGCCTCCGTGGAGCGACGAGAAGGTGAGCCGGGAGCCGGTCGACCGCGAGCTGGGGTGGTGGTCGGTGACGGATGCGGACGTGCCGCTCGGTGGGACGCTTCAGCTCCGGCGTGCCGGGAACGGGCGGGGCGCGGACGCGGCGGGGGGTGCGCGTTGAGGGCGGCCCTGGCCCGGCTCGCGCGGTGCGTGCACCTGGTGACCTCGCGTTCGCTGGGCCCGTACCAGACCGCTGTGGTACGGATCGGGCTGGCGGCGACGTGGCTGCTGTTCCTGCTGCGGGAGTTCCCGCACCGGCATCTGCTCTACGGGCCCGAGGGGCCGTGGGGCTGGTCGATGGCGCGGCGGCTGATCGCGGGGAACGACGCGTTCACGCTGCTGATGTGGTCCGACGGGCGGCTCTGGTTCGAGGCGGTGTACGGGCTGGCGGTGGTGGCGAGCGCGCTGCTGCTGGTCGGCTGGCGGACGCGGACGATGTCCGTGCTGTTCATGGTGGGCGTGCTCTCGCTCCAGAACCGGAACATCTTCGTCGGGGACGGCGGGGACAACGTCGTCCACCTGCTCGCGATCTACCTGGTGCTGACCCGGTGCGGCCAGGTCTGGTCGCTGGACGCGCGCCGGGCGGCGCGGGCCGGCGCGTGGGGGCGTGAGCCGTGGGCGGACCGGGCCGGGCCGGTGTTGTGGGCGGGCAGCGCGGCGGCGCTGGCGGTGGTGACCGCCCTCGGAGTGGCCGGCTGGGGCTGGCTGCTGTTCTTCTGGGTGCTGCTGACCGGACAGGCGGTGTGGTGGTGGCTCGGGCGGCGGGCGCCGGACGGGCAGGCGTACGTCCTCAGTGATGTGGTGGCGCACCTGGTGCACAACGGCGCCCTGTTGGTGATCATGGCGGAGACCTGCCTGATCTACGCGACCGCCGGCTGGTACAAGATCCAGGGCAGTCGCTGGCAGGACGGCACGGCGGTCTACTACCCGTTGCAGCTGGAGTCGTTCTCGCCGTGGCCCGGCCTCTCCGAGATGCTGGCCGGTCAGGGGCTGCTGGTGCTGGCGATGACGTACGGGACGGTGCTGACGCAGGTGGCGTTCCCGTTCGCGCTGCTCAACCGGCGGGCGAAGAACGCGCTGCTCGCGCTGATGATGGCCGAGCACCTGGCCATCGCGGTGCTGCTGGGGCTGCCGTTCTTCTCGATGGCGATGATCGCGGCGGACTCCGTCTTCCTGCCGACGGTCTTCCTGCTGTGGGCGGGCCGAGGGTGCGCGCGGGCGCGCGACGGGGTGGTGCGCCGGGCGCGAGTGGTGCTCGGAAGGGGCCGGTACGGCGGGCACGAGGCCGGGGAGCCGGCCGGACCGGCGCGGAAGCCGCCCGTCCGGCCGTCGTAGGCTTCCCGCCATGAACGCGTACGGCCCGCCCGGGGCCATCCCGGAGCCGTCGGTTCCGCCTGGCGCACCGCTCCCCGCCTCACTGGACGAGGCGGTGGCGCGCTGGCGCGGGCTGCTGGCCGAGGCGGCCCCCCGCCACGTGCTCCTGGAGGGGTTCCACGCGCTGAAGCACGCGTTGCGGTTCGGAGCGGTGGTGCCGGTGGCGCTCTGCACCGACCGGGCGGGGACACTGGAGCTGGCGGCCGAGCTGGCGCCGGACCTCGGGGAGGTGCTGGCCCGGCTGCTGGTGGAGGTGGACGCCCAGGCGGTGAGCGCGCTGGTGCCGAGGCCGCACCCGACCGGGGTGGCGGCGCTGGCGGAACGGCCTGCTCCGGCGGCTGTCGCGGCGGCGCTGCGCGGGGAGCGGCGCACCCCCGTGGTGGTGCTGGACCAGCCGCGCCACCTCGGCAACGCGGGGGCCGTGGTGCGGCTGGCGGCCGGGTTCGGGGCGAGCGGGGTGGTGACGACGGGGCCGCTCGATCCGTGGCACCCGACGGTGGTGCGCGGCGGCGCCGGACTGCATTTCGCGACGGCGGTGGCCCCGCTGGAGGTGTCCGAGCTGCCGGGCGGGCCGCTGTTCGCGCTCGACCCGGAGGGCGCCGACATCCGGGGGCTCGCCCTGCCGGACGACGCGCTGCTCGCCTTCGGCTCGGAGCGGCACGGGCTCTCGGCCGGGCTGCGGGCCCGCGCCGACCAGCTCGTCGCCCTGCCGATGCGCCCCCAGGTCTCCAGCTACAACCTGGCGACCAGCGTGGGCATGGCCCTCTTCCACTGGGCCTCCGCCTCGGGGGCGGCGCCGGCCTGACGGTTCCGGGTGGGCCGCGGGGCGGGGATCGCGTTAGATTGCCCGAACGACCGGTCGGTTCGGCGGGGCGCACCCCCTTGCCGGGCCGCCGGTATCCGTACGGGAGGATCGCGGGCATGACAGCACAGCAGGGCAGCGGCTCGCCGGGCACGGCCACGGCCGGGCAGCGGGGGCGGGGCGCCGGCCGCGCGACACGGGGCGGGCGTGACACGTACACGCCGCAGACGCTGCTGTCGGTGGCGGTGCGGGTCTTCAACGAGCGCGGCTACGACGGCACCTCGATGGAGCACCTCTCGCAGGCCGCCGGAATCTCCAAGTCCTCGATCTACCACCACGTCTCCTCCAAGGAGGAGCTGCTGCGGCTCGCCGTCAGCCGTGCCATCGACGGTCTCTTCGCCGTCCTCGACGAGGAGGGCGCGGTCACCGGCCGCCCGCTGGAGCGCGCCCAGTACGTCACGCGTCGCACCGTCGAGGTGCTGGCCGCCGAACTGCCCTACGTGACGCTGCTGCTGCGGGTGCGCGGCAACACCGACACCGAGCGGTGGGCGCTGGAGCGGCGCCGCGAGTTCGACCACCGGGTGGCCGGGCTGTTCGCGGCCGCCGTCCAGGAGGGGGAGCTGCGCGGCGACGTCGAGGTGCGGATGGCCACGCGGCTGCTCTTCGGAATGATCAATTCCGTGGTCGAGTGGTACCGGCCGGACGGGGTCCGGCAGGGCGGCGACGGAGGGTCGCCGTACGAGGAGGGGCCCGTCGGGAGCGGGGCCGACATCGCCGACGCGGTGGTGCGGATCGCCTTTTCGGGCCTGCGGGCGCAGGGGTGACCCGGGCGGTCGGCGGGCCGTGACGGTCCGGCACCGGCCGGCCACGGGGTCGCGGCCTTCCGCCCGTCGGCTCCCGGCGGAGCCCGTACCCCCTCGGCCCGGCCGGCGTTCGAGCCCGTCCTCGGCCTGCGGTGCGTCGGGCGGTCGGGGCCGCGACGCGTCCGCGACGGTCGCGGGCCGACTCCGCCGCCGGTCGGGGACGGCCCGGCCCCCGGTGGGCCTGGAGCGCGGCCCGAGCGCCGGCCGGGTGGGAGTGCGGCCCGGAACGCCCGGCCTGACGCGTGTGCCCGCCGTGGCCGCCCGGGCCGGTGTACGGCCCGGGCCCGAGCCGGGGGCGTCACCCTTCGGGTGACAGCTCTTCCTCCTCGAAGACCAGGAGGGTCCGGGTGGAGAGGACGTCGGGCATGGACTGGAGGCGGGTGAGGACCAGTTCGCGCAGGGCGCGGTTGTCGGGGGCGTGCACCATGAGCAGGACGTCGAAGTCCCCGCTGACCAGGGCTATGTGGGCGGCGCCGGGGAGCCGGCGGAGTTCCTCGCGGACGGTGCGCCAGGAGTTCTGGACGATCTTCAGGGTGATGTAGGCACAGGCCCCCTGCCCGGCGCGCTCGTGGTCGACGCGCGCCCCGAAGCCGCGGATGACGCCGTCGTCCATGAGGCGGTTGATGCGTGCGTAGGCGTTGGCGCGCGAGACGTGGACGGTATCGGCCACCGACCGGATCGAGGCGCGGCCGTCCGCCTGGAGCAGTCGGAGGATGTGCCTGTCGACAGCGTCCAGGGGTCGAGGTTCCGTCTGCTCGGCCATTCGTATCGCTCCCCACTCCCGGCGGGCCCGCCCTGTGGACGTCCTGTGCCCGCTCCGCACGGCGCAGAACCGTTCGTCCACATCCTGGGGCCGCCCGTAGCCAAAATGCATCGGCGACCGAACAATCGGTTGGTGAGGCGCGTCACAGCACGCCGTGCGGGCGCCCCGTCCCTGTGTGACCGTTCGTGACAAGGAGGAGGCGACGTGTCGAAGAAGCGGCAGAGTACGCCGGTCGTCGACCGGCGCCGGCGCACCGGCCCCGAAGACGCACCCGAGGCGGCGGAGCACACCGTCACGCCGCCCGTCTGGCGTCCCCGTGTGGACCCCGGGCCGCTGCTGCCCGACGAGTCCCCGTTCCGCGTCCTCGGCACCGAGGCGGCCGGGGAGGTCGACCCCGCGCTCCTGAAGCGCCTCCACCGCGAGCTGGTGCTCGGCCGCCGCTACAACACGCAGGCCACCGCCCTCACCAAGCAGGGCCGGCTCGCCGTCTACCCCTCCTCGACCGGCCAGGAGGCCTGCGAGGTCGCCGCCGCGCTGGTCCTCCAGGAGCGCGACTGGCTCTTCCCCAGCTACCGCGACACCCTCGCCGCCGTCGCGCGGGGCCTGGACCCGATGGAGGCGCTCACGCTGCTGCGCGGCGACTGGCACACCGGGTACGACCCGCGCGCCGTACGGATCGCGCCGCTCTCCACGCCGCTCGCCACCCAGCTCCCGCACGCCGTCGGCCTCGCCCACGCGGCGCGGCTCAAGGGGGACGACGTGGTGGCGCTGGCCATGGTCGGCGACGGCGGGACCAGCGAGGGCGACTTCCACGAGGCGCTCAACTTCGCCGCCGTCTGGCAGGCGCCCGTCGTCTTCCTCGTGCAGAACAACGGTTTCGCCATCTCGGTTCCGCTCGACAAGCAGACCGCCGCCCCCTCCCTCGCCCACAAGGCCGTCGGGTACGGGATGCCGGGCCGCCTGGTCGACGGCAACGACGCCGTCGCCGTCCACACCGTCCTCGCCGAGGCGGTGGCCCGGGCCCGCGCGGGCGGCGGCCCGACCCTGGTCGAGGCGATCACGTACCGCATCGACGCCCACACCAACGCCGACGACGCCACCCGCTACCGGGGCGCCGAGGAGGTCGAGGCCTGGCGCGCCCACGACCCCGTCGAGCTGGTCGAAGGCGCGCTGAGGGCCCGCGGCCTCGCCGACGCGGCCGAGTTCGAGGCGGTCCGCGAGGACGCCGAGCGGTTCGCCGCCACGCTCCGCGAGCGGATGAACGCCGAGGCCGAGCTGACCCCCGCCGACCTCTTCGACCACGTCTACGCCGAGCCCACCCCGCAACTGCGGGAGCAGGCCGCGTCCCTGCGCGCCGAACTCGACGCCGAAGCCGCCAGCCACGGGGAGGACCTCCGATGACCGCCTCCGCGCCCGAGACGACCGGGACCGCCGGGACGACCGGGGCACGTCCGGTCCGCCGCGCCAAGACGGCCAAGCCGGCCACCCTGGGCCAGGCCATCGGCCGCGCGCTGCGCGACGCCATGGCCGAGGACGCGGCCGTCCACGTGCTCGGCGAGGACGTCGGCACGCTCGGCGGCGTCTTCCGGATCACCGACGGTCTGGCGGCCGAGTTCGGCGACGACCGGTGCACCGACACCCCGCTGGCCGAGGCCGGCATCCTGGGCACCGCCGTCGGTATGGCCATGTACGGACTGCGCCCGGTCGTGGAGATGCAGTTCGACGCCTTCGCCTACCCGTCCTTCGAGCAGCTCGCCTCGCACGTCGCCAAGATGCGCAACCGCACCCGGGGCGCCATGCCCCTGCCGATCACCATCCGCATCCCCTACGGCGGCGGCATCGGCGGCGTCGAGCACCACAGCGACTCGTCCGAGGCGTACTACATGGCCACGCCCGGCCTGCACGTGGTGACCCCGGCGACCGTCGAGGACGCGTACGGGATGCTGCGGGCCGCCATCGCCTCGGACGACCCGGTCGTCTTCATGGAGCCGAAGCGGCTCTACTGGTCGAAGTCCGACTGGTCGCCCGAGGCGCCGGCCGAGGTCGAGCCGATCGGGCGGGCCGTGGTCCGGCGCGCCGGCGCCGACGCGACCCTGCTGACCTACGGGCCCTCGCTCCCGGTCTGCCTGGAGGCGGCCGAGGCCGCGCGGGCCGACGGGCGGCAACTGGAGGTGGTCGACCTGCGGTCGCTGGTCCCCTTCGACGACGAGACGGTCTGCGCCTCGGTGCGCAGGACGGGGCGGGCCGTGGTGGTCCACGAGTCGACCGGCTTCGCCGGGCCGGGCGCGGAGATCGCCGCCCGGGTCACCGAGCGCTGCTTCCACCACCTGGAGGCGCCCGTGCTGCGGGTCGCCGGACTCGACATTCCCTACCCGCCGCCGATGCTGGAGCGGCACCACCTGCCCGGCGTCGACCGGGTCCTCGACGCGGTCGAGCGGTTGCAGTGGGAGGCCCGGAGCTGATGGCCGAGGTCAAGGAGTTCAAGCTGCCCGACCTCGGTGAGGGGCTGACCGAGGCGGAGGTCGTGCGCTGGCTGGTGGAGGTCGGCGAGGCCGTCGCCGTCGACCAGCCCGTGGTCGAGGTCGAGACCGCCAAGGCGATGGTCGAGGTGCCGTGCCCGTACGGCGGCGTGGTCACGGCGCGGTACGGCGAGGAGGGCGAGGAGCTGGCCGTCGGAGCGCCGCTGCTGACGGTCGCGGTCGGCGCGGGCACGCCCGCCCCGGGCCGCGGGTCGGGCAGCCCCGGCCCCGGCTCCGGTGACCTGGCCGGCGTCGTGGCGGAAGCGGCCGGGGCGGACGTGGAAGCGGCCGAGGCGGGTGGCGCCGGGGAGACCTCCGGGGCCGTCCTGGTCGGCTACGGCACGGGGGCGCCGCCGGCCCGCCGCCGACGCGTCCGGCCCGCCTCGCACACCCCGGGGGGCGCCGTCGACGGCCCGGCGCCCGCAGCGGCCGCCGGCCCGGTGGGCGGCGTGCCCTCCGGGTACGGTCGCCACGCGGTCACCCCCGACGCGGCGGTGCGGCAGAACGGGTCCGCGCCCGCCGCCGGCCCGGTGCCGGTCATCTCGCCGCTGGTGAGGCGGCTGGCCCGGCAGAACGGGGTGGAGCTGCGGACGCTGACCGGCTCCGGCCCCGACGGGCTGATCCTCCGGGCGGACGTCGAGCGGGCGATCGGCGCCGCTGCCGCTCCGGCCGAGCAGCCCGCCGCCGCGTCGGCCGCCGACGGCGAGGTGCGGATCGCGTTGCGCGGGCTGCGGGGCGTCGTCGCCGACAAGATGAGCCGGAGCCGGCGGGAGATCCCGGAGGCGACCTGCTGGGTCGACGCCGACGCCACCGAACTGCTCGCCGCCCGGCGGGCGATGAACGCGGCGGGCGGTCCGGACGCCCCGAAGATCTCGCTGCTGGCGGTGCTCGCCCGGATCTGCACCGCCGCGCTGGCCCGCTTCCCCGAGCTGAACGCCCGGGTCGACACCGAGGCCAGGGAGATCGTCCGGCTGGAACGGCTCCACCTCGGGTTCGCCGCGCAGACCGACCGGGGCCTGGTCGTGCCCGTGGTCCGTGACGCCCACACGCGCGGCGCCGAGTCCCTCAGCGAGGAGCTGGCCCGTCTCACCGGGTCGGCCCGCGCCGGGACACTGACCCCCGGGGAACTGACCGGCTCCACCTTCACGCTCAACAACTACGGCGTCTTCGGGGTCGACGGCTCCACGCCGATCATCAACCACCCCGAGGCCGCGATGCTCGGGGTGGGGCGGATCGTCCCCAAGCCGTGGGTCCACGAGGGGGAGCTGGCCGTCCGGCACGTCACGCAGCTCTCGCTCACCTTCGACCACCGCGTCTGCGACGGTGGCGTCGCCGGCGGCTTCCTGCGGTACGTGGCCGACTGCGTGGAGCAGCCCGCGGTGTTGCTCCGGGGGATCTGACCGGCGGGGTCGGACCCGGGCGCGCGAACGGGGGCCCCGGACGTCGCCCGGGCCGCTCCCGGCCGGTGCGCGCCGGGGGCCCGGTCCCGAGGAGCCCGCCGACCCGTGGTCCCGTACGGCCACTCGGCGGTGAGCGGGGAGGGGAGCCGGGGCCGGGCCGCGCATACTCGGGGGCATGGGCGTTGGGAGCGGCGGCGACAGGTCTGTCGCCGGTGGCGGAAGGCCGGTGGGGGCGTTCGACGCCGTCGTGCTCGCCGGGGGCGGGGCACGGCGGCTCGGCGGGGTGGACAAGCCGGGATTGCGCGTCGGGGGGCGGGCGCTCGTCGACCGGGTGCTGGCCGCCTGCGCGGCGGCGGAGACCACCGTGGTGGTGGCGGCGCCGAGGGCGGTGGCACGCGCGGTGGTGTGGGCCCGGGAGGAGCCCGCCGGCGGCGGTCCGCTCGCCGCGTTGGCGGCGGGGGTGCGGGCGGCGGGCGGCGCCGAGGGGCCGGAGGCCCTGGTCGTGCTCTCCGCCGATCTGCCGTTCCTGGACCAGGCGGCGGTACACGCCCTGCTCGGGCGGCTCGCCGAGGGCGAAGCGGACGCCGTACTGGCCCGGGACGCCGACGGCCGGGACCAGCCGCTCGTCGGCGCGTACCGCAGAGGCCCGCTGGCGCGGGCGCTCGATGAGATCCGCGCTGAGGAGGGCGACCTGACAGGGCTTCCGCTGCGGCGGCTCACCTCGCGGCTGGCGAAGGCTCACCTCGTGGAGCGGCCCGACGCGCCGGTCTCCTTCGACTGCGACACCTGGGGGGACCTCGCGGCGGCCCGCGCACGGATCAGGGAGCATGGGCACGTGTTGAATGAATGGATCTTGGCAGCCAAGGAAGAACTCGGCATCGACCTGGACGTCGACATCCGCCTTCTTCTCGACCTCGCCCGCGACGCCGCCCACGGCGTCGAGCGCCCGGCGGCCCCGCTCACCACCTTCCTGGTGGGATACGCGGCGGGCCGTGCGGGCGGCGGGCCCGAAGCGGTGGCCGAGGCGGCCCGCAAGGCGGCGGTCCTCGCCGAGCGCTGGGCGGCCGAGGTACCGCCCGAGCCCGGGGCAGGCACCGGGTGAGCCGCGGCCAGACCCCCGACCCGGACGGTTTCGACAGCGTTCTGGCCCTGGTCAACGACGCCTCCGCGCGCCGCGTCCGCGAGAAGCCCGCCGCCCCGTACGACCAGGAGGCCGACGGCCGGACCGGTGACGTGCGGCGGGCCGCCGAGGACCCCCGGGCGATCCGGCCGGCCGAGCCGCGTCCCGGCACCGTCGGCGGTCCGCCGGAACCGGACGGCGGCCTGCCGGAGCAGGACGGCGCTCCCGCCGCCGACGCGGCCCCGTCCCGCACCGAGTGGCCCGCGGAGTACGGTCCCGAGCCGCCCGGCCCGGCGCACGCGTCGCCGGGCGGCACCCGGGGCACCCGCCCGAGGCGGTCGTCCGAAGCGCCGGGCTCCGCGGCGACCTCGTCGGACGACGCCGCGGAGGTCCGTACGCCGGCGGACGCGGCCGGCTCCGCCACCGCCCGGGCCACCCCCACCGACGCCGGCGCGGCGGCGCACGGGCAGCGTGGCGCACGCCCCACGGGCCGCGCGGCGACCGGCTGGCCCGAGGCGGTACGGATGGCCGGGCGGGCCGGGCAGGCCGTCCGTGAGCGGACCTCGGGGGTGCGGCCCGCGCTGGAGCTGCCGCTGGCCGAGGCGCTCGGGCTGGTCCTGGCGCGGCCGCTGGCCGCCCTCACCGATCTGCCGCCCTTCGACACCTCGGCGATGGACGGCTGGGCGGTGGCCGGGCCGGGGCCCTGGCGGGTGCGGGAGGAGGGCGTACTGGCCGGGCAGTCCGGCGCGGCCCTGGCCGACGGCGAGGCGGTGCCGATCGCGACCGGCGCCCGGGTCCCGCGTGACGTGACCGCCGTCATCCGCAGCGAGCACGGCCGGCTCGACGCGCACGGCGGGCTGCAACCGCAGCGCGAGGTGGTCCACGGACAGGACATCCGGCCGCGCGCCCAGGAGTGCCGGACCGGCGACACCCTGCTGCCCGCCGGGAGCGCGGTGACCCCGGCGGTCCTCGGACTGGCGGCCGCCGCCGGGTACGACACGCTGGCGGTCCACGCCCGCCCCACCGTCGACCTCTTCGTCCTCGGCGACGAACTGCTCACCAGCGGGCTCCCCCAGGACGGCCTGATCCGCGACGCCCTCGGGCCGATGCTGCCGCACTGGCTGCGGGAGACCGGTGCCGAGGTCCGGACGGTGGAGCGGCTCGGGGACCGGCCCGACGCGCTGGCCCGGGCCCTGGCCGCCTCGGAGGCGGACCTCGTCGTCACCACGGGCGGGACGGCGGCCGGCCCCGTCGACTTCGTCCATCCGACGCTGGCGCGGCTCGGCGCCGAGCTGCTGGTCGACGGGGTCGCGGTCCGGCCGGGGCACCCGATGCTGCTGGCGCGGACTGCCCCCGGCCAGCATCTGGTCGGCCTGCCCGGCAATCCGCTCGCCGCCGTCTGCGGGCTGCTCACCCTCGCTGTGCCCCTGCTGCGCGGCCTCGCCGGCGCGCCGCTGCGGGAGCGGCCGGCGGCGGGACGCACCCCCGGCGGCAGCGCCCGCCCCGACGTGTACGAGACTCGCCGGGTGCAGCTCTCCACCGGCCCGCTCGCGGCCACCGCCCCGCCCGGCCCCGAGGCCACCACCCTCGCCCCGACCGCCGTCCTGGACGCGCCGGTCCCGGGCCATCCGTCCGACACCCGGCTGGTGCCGGTGCGGGTGGACGCCGGGCGGGCGCGGCCGCTGAGCTTCAGCGGTCCGGCGATGCTGCGCGGCGTCGCCGCGGCGGACGCGCTGGTGGTGGTGGAGCCCGGGGGCGCCCACGCCGGGGACCAGGCGGAGCTGCTGGCTCTGCCGTGGACGGGCGGGGGCGGCGGTTTCACGTGAAACTGCCCGGTCAGGACGCCATGGCGCGTGACGCGGACGAACACCTCGTCACGCACCGCGTGAAACTGCCGCACCGCGTCGTCGAGCGTCCGCTCCTCCAGGTCGCCAAGCGCCTCTCGATGGCGCTCGTCGTCCTGATCATCACCGTCCTCATCGTCTACCTGGACCGCGACGGCTACGGCGACGGCGCCGACGACTCCGTGGACTTCCTGGACGCCTTCTACTACGCCACCGTCACGCTCTCCACCACCGGCTACGGCGACATCGTGCCGGTCAGCGACAGCGCGCGGCTCATCAACATCCTCGCCGTCACCCCGCTGCGGGTCGCCTTCCTGATCATCCTGGTCGGCACCACGCTGGAGGTCCTCACCGAGCGGACTCGGGAGGAATGGCGGCTGAACCGCTGGAGGTCCTCCTTGCGCGAGCACACCGTCGTCGTCGGCTTCGGCACCAAGGGCCGCTCGGCGATCCAGACCCTGATCGCCTCCGGTCTCTCCAAGGACCAGATCGTCGTCGTCGACCCCAGCGAGAAGGTGATCGACGCGGCCGCCGCGGAGGGCCTCGTCGGGGTCGTCGGCGACGCCACCCGCAGCGATGTCCTCCTCCGTGCCGAGGTGCAGAAGGCCCGCCGCATCATCATCGCCACCCAGCGCGACGACACCGCCGTCCTCGTCATCCTGACCGGGCGCCAGCTCAACCGGGGCGCCAACATCGTCGCCGCCGTCCGCGAGGAGGAGAACGCGCCGCTGCTCCGGCAGTCCGGCGCCGACGCCGTGATCACCAGCGCCAGCGCGGCCGGGCGGCTGCTCGGTCTCTCCGTGCTCAGCCCCAGCGCGGGCACGGTGATGGAGGACCTGATCCAGCAGGGGAGCGGGCTCGATCTGGTCGAACGGCCGGTGATAAAGGCAGAGGTGGGCAAGACACCCCGGGAGACCGGCGACCTGGTGGTCAGTGTCCTGCGCGGCCACCGGCTCCTCGGATACGACGACCCGGCCATCGGCACGCTCCAGCTCACCGACCGGGTGATCACGATCATCCACAACAAGCCGGGGACGACCCCGGTGCGCCCCACGGCGGCGGGGCCCAAGCGCCCTCCGGCCTGAGCCGCCCGGTCGCCCTCTCGCCCTGTTCCACGTGAAACAGGGCGAGAGGCGGAGACAGCGCGTCGAAGCGGATGTTTCACGTGAAACATCCGCCTGGCGCCGCGTCAGGGCCGCTGGCGTCCCACCTGTCGCGGCGCGCCCTCGCCGGCCCGTCGTGCCGTCCCGGAGCTGGCGTAGCCTCGCGACCATGCATGCGATCACGATCCCCGAACCCGGTGGACCCGAGGCCCTGATCTGGGCCCCTGTCCCCGACCCGGTGCCCGGCGAGGGCGAAGTGCTCGTCGAGGTCGTCGCGGGTGCCGTCAACCGAGCCGATCTGCTCCAGCGCCAGGGCTTCTACGATCCGCCGCCCGGCTCCTCCCCGTACCCGGGCCTGGAGTGCTCCGGGCGCATCGCGGAGATCGGCCCCGGAGTCTCCGGATGGGCGGTGGGGGACGAGGTCTGCGCGCTGCTGTCGGGTGGCGGGTACGCCGAGAAGGTGGCCGTGCCCGCGGGCCAGTTGCTGCCGGTGCCGGCCGGTGTCGACGTGCGGACGGCGGCGGCCCTGCCCGAGGTGGTGTGCACGGTCTGGTCCAACGTCTTCATGGTCTCCCAGCTCCGGCCGGGCGAGACGCTGCTGGTGCACGGCGGGGCCAGCGGTATCGGGACGATGGCGATCCAGCTGGCCAAGGCGGTCGGAGCCAGGGTCGCCGTCACCGCGGGCAGCCCGGAGAAGCTCCGGTTCTGCGGCGAACTGGGCGCGGACTTCCTCATCGACTACCGCGAGCAGGACTTCGTGGAGGAGATGCGCGAGGTCACCGCCGGGGCCGGGGCGGACGTCATCCTCGACATCATGGGCGCCAAGTACCTGGAGCGGAATGTGCGGGCGCTCGCGACGAACGGGCGGCTCGCCATCATCGGCATGCAGGGCGGTACCAAGGCGGAGCTGGACATCGCCTCGCTGCTGCGGAAGCGCGGCGCCGTCACCGCGACCTCGTTGCGGGGGCGTCCCGCCTCGGAGAAGGCCGCCATCGTGGCCGCCGTCCGCGAGCATGTCTGGCCGCTCATCGACTCCGGGCGCGTGCGGCCGGTCGTCGACCGGGAGCTGCCGATGCGGGACGCGGCGGCCGGGCACCGGACCCTGGAGGAGAGCAGCCACATCGGCAAGGTGCTTCTCGTCACCGGGGAGTGAGCCCCCGGGCCCCGGCCGGGCGCCGGCCGGGGCCCGCCGTGAGGGGCGCGAGGTGACGCCCGGAGCCTGATGTCCTCTCAGCCGGGCCCTGTTGCCGGAGCGTTCGCGTGGCCGGGCTATCGTCCATGGCGGTCGCGGGGAGCTGTATCGGCGGTTCTCGGCCCAGCCGGGCTCCGACAGGCCGACCGGACACGGGGGACAGCCGAGATGCATCCAGCAGCCGTCGAACGGGACTTCCACGCACAGTCGAACCGCCTGCTGGGCTTCGGGTGGATCCTGCTGGTCCTCGCCGTCCTGGCGTGGGGGTGGGCCGCCTGGCAGGTGTTCGTGCCCCACGGGGTGGACCGGAGCTCCAAGACCTGCGCGCCGCCCGCGTTCGCGGACCGCCCGGACCCGTACAGCAACCGGTCGGTGCTGAACGGCGACGAGCGGCACGAGCGGAACTGCGCCGCCGTCCGCGACTGGACGACCCCGGTCGCGCTCCTCGTCTTCTCCGCCCCGGCGTTCGCCGCCGGCTCCGGCCTGTTCACCGCCGGCTGGCTCATGGAGCGCACCCGCCGCCTCACCGTCCAGCTGGAGCAGGCCACCGGCTGACGGGGCTCCGCCCGCTCGGGCACCGCCCGTACAAGCCGCGCCCCGCTCACTCGTACGCGGGGCTTCGGCGTGGCGGCGCTGGGTAACCGAGATGCCGGGGCGCGAGGGCCGTGTGACGCTGGTTACGTCGATCGATCCATGGGGGGCCGGGGCGCAGCAGCTCGGGCCCGCGAGCGCGGTCGTCTTCCCGGACGGCCCAGCGACCCGGCTCCGACAGGGGGCAATGACGTGATCACCGGCGTGAAGCCGCGCGTGTCCGCACGGCGCACCGCACTCCCCGCACTTCTGCTCACCGCCACCGCCCTGCTCGCGGTCCCGGCCTCTCCCGCCCTCGCGGCGCCACCCGCGCGCACCGAGCCGGCCGCCGCCACGACGGGCGGCGCGGCGGGGCGCGAGCAACCGGACCGGGCGGAGACCGCCGACCCGTGGACCCGCGTTCCGGGCTCCGGCGCGAGCACCGGCCAAGGCGCCCGGCCCGAGCCGCCGGGAGGCGCCCGGCGCCACGACCCCGGGCCGGAGTCCGGCCGCCCTCGGGACTCTCACGCGCACGGCATGCCCGACCCGACGGCGGCGCACACCGTCGCCGCGCCGCCGGAGCGCACGCCGGCTGCGGCGGCCCCCTCCCCGGACGGCCACGGAGCGGAGGCGATCCCCACCGGGCCGCCCCCGGCCGCCCGCCCGGAGCCCACCGAGCACCGGTCCGAGCCGACCGCCTCCCCCACGGCGCCGCCCTCTCCCACCGTCCGCCCCCAGGAGCACCGGCAGGCACCCGCGCGCTCGCTGCCCGCGTCGCACGCGGAGAGCGCCTACCGGGCCGCTCCCGACACCCCGGCGGGGCCGCGCGACGAGGCCGCCGAGGCGGGTCCCGACGAGGAGGGCGACGTCGCCGACGATGCCGAGGCGCGGGAGGCCGACCCCAGCGCCGGCCGGCGGGAGACGGCCCGTACGGCGGGGCGGTCCCCCCAGGTGCTACCCCTGGGAGGCGGGCTGGTCATGGTCGGTCTCGGTCTCGGCCTGGTCTTCGTCGCCCTGCGCGTGCGTCGGATCTGAGTGCGACAGAATGGCCCCATGGAGATGCCCAGGAACGAACGGTCGTCACGCTCGACGGAGAACCCGCAGGTCCTGATCGTGGGCCAGGACGGGATGGCGCTGGGCGGCGGCGACGACGAATCCCCCGAAGTGCCGGTGACCGAGATGGTCGAACAGCCCGCGAAGGTCATGCGCATCGGCAGCATGATCAAGCAACTGCTGGAGGAAGTGCGCGCGGCTCCTCTCGACGAGGCGAGCCGGAACCGTCTCAAGGACATCCACTCCAGCTCCGTCAAGGAGTTGGAGGACGGCCTCGCCCCGGAACTCGTCGAGGAGCTGGAACGGCTCTCGCTGCCCTTCACCGACGAGGCCACCCCGAGCGACGCCGAACTGCGCATCGCCCAGGCGCAGCTGGTGGGCTGGCTGGAGGGCCTCTTCCACGGCATCCAGACCACCCTCTTCGCCCAGCAGATGGCGGCTCGCGCCCAGTTGGAGCAGATGCGCCGCGCGCTGCCGCCCGGCGTCGCCCCCGAGGAGGCCGAGGGCGCCTCCCCGGCCGCCGGCCGCACCGGCGGCCCGTACCTGTAGGACCCGCTCACCTGCCCGTCCGGCTCACCGGCCCGTCCGGCTCACCGCCCGTCGGCGCGGCCCGGACGCCGTAGGGCCGGAAGGGCCGGTGACGCCTGAGCCCCTTACGGGCGGGCCAGGTGGGGGTCAGCTCGGGTTGCCGCTGGAGACGTCGAGCTGGATGGGCGGCATGTCGTCCGGGTCGACCTCGGTGCCGGCCTTCGGCGACTGCCGCATCACCGTGTCCTTGCCGTAGGCGTTCTCGTCGACCGCGGTGGTGTCGTACTTCCACTTCGCGGCCTGGAGGCACTTCTTCACGAACGTGATGTTGGTGAAGGTGAAGTCGGGGACGCGGATCTTGTCCGGGTCGTTGTACGCCACGTCGGGGTCGGTGCACTCCTCGGAGTCCATCGTCTTGGTGAGGTCCGGGCCGCGGAAGCCGGGCTTCTTGCCGTCCTTCCCCTCGCCCTCGGAGGTCCCCGGGTCGCCGCCCGCCTGCGGGTCGTCGTCGTTCTGCAGGGCGAGCGCGGTGACCAGACCGCCGATGGCGAGCAGCACCACCACGATCGACCCGACGACCAGCGGCATCTGCCGCTTGCCGCCACCGCTGCCGCCCTGCTGCTGTGCGACCGCGTACGGCGGCGGCGTCGCCGGGCTCTGGTGGCCGTAGGGCTGCGGGGTGGCGTACCCGGACTGCTGCGGGTAGCCGTAGCCGGGCGCCGGGGTGGGGGCCGGGTGGTGGTGGACCGGGGGTGGGGTCTGCGCGCCGTACGGGCCGGGCTGGTACGGGGTCTGCACCGGTCCGGTGGCGGGCGGCTGCTGGCCGACCGGCGGGAAGACGGCCGAGCCGACGCCCGCGCCGCTCTGCGTCTGCTGGCCGGGGACGATGCTCGGTGCGGCCGGCTGGAGCGACTGGGCGATCCGCAGGCACTCGTCCCGCATCGCCTCGGCGGTGGGGAACCGCTCGTTCGGGTTCTTCTTCAGCGCGCGGGCCACCAGCGCGTCCACCGCCGGGGGCAGGGCGCGGTTGACCGAGGAGGGCGCGACCGGCTCCTCCTGCACGTGCGCGTAGGCGATGGCCAGCGGCGAGTCCGCCTCGAACGGGAGCCGGCCCGTGACCAGCTGGAAGAGCATGATGCCGACCGAGTACAGGTCGGAACGGGCGTCCACCCCGCGGCCGAGGGCCTGCTCGGGGGAGAGGTACTGGGGGGTGCCGACGACCATGCCGGTCTGCGTCATGGAGGTGACGCCGGACTGCATGGCGCGGGCGATGCCGAAGTCCATGACCTTCACGACGCCGCGCTTGGTCATCATGACGTTGCCCGGCTTGATGTCGCGGTGGACCAGGCCCATCTCGTGGCTGATCTCCAGTGCCGCCAGCACGTCCGCGGTGATCTTCAGCGCCTGGTCGGCGGGCATCGCGCCCTGCCGGGAGACCGCCTCGTCGAGGACCGAGCCGAGCGGCCGCCCCTCGACGTACTCCATGACGATGTACGGCGTGGCCGTGCCGTCGAGGTCGTCCTCACCGGTGTCGAAGACCGAGACGATGTTGGTGTGGGTGAGCTTCGCCACGGACTGGGCCTCACGGCGGAACCGCTCACGGAAGGCGGCCTCGCGGCCCAGCTCCGTGTGGAGGGTCTTGATCGCCACCTGCCGGTCGAGGACCGTGTCGTACGCCAGGTGCACGGAGGCCATGCCGCCCTCGCCCAGCAGATCCCGGAGCTGGTAGCGCCCACCGGCCACCGCCCGCCCCGCGTAGCGGCCCTGTGCGCCGTCCTGGCTCATGTCGTGCGTCCCCCATCGGCACGGTGAGTGCCCGCCGGTCGGTGATCCCTACATTCTCGCCAAGTCTGCCGCAGGCCACGGACACGTCAAGCCGGGTGGCCGTTCCGTGACCGTACGACGACAGGGCCCGCACCTGGGGGATGGAGGCCGTGCGCACCCGTCCGCACCTGCTCACGGGAGGCGAGGAGGGGCCGGGGGAGCCGCCTCGCCGAGCGGTGGGGGATTTGCCCCGTAGGGGGGTTTCGGGGTTTGATGGCCGGTCCTTCTCGGAACGGCGGGGCCCCATGAGGCTGTAGCGTGACCCGTCGGAGCACCCGCGCGACCCTCCGGGCGAGACCCGAGCATTTCCGAGTACCCCGAGTGAGTACCCGAGCGCGCGGACAGTGACGATCAAGACACGACGGCGAGGACCGATGGCACAGACGCAGCGCGCTCAGGGCCCGTCCGACCCCGAGGCGACTGGCGGCGACATGTCGGACCCCCATGACGCGCCGGAACTGTGGGGCAACGGCGGTCTCGTCGGCGACGGCCGCTACCGGCTGACCCGACGCCTCGGCCGGGGCGGTATGGCGGAGGTCTTCGCGGCCGAGGACGTCCGGCTCGGCCGGACCGTCGCCGTGAAGCTCCTCCGCTCGGACCTGGCGGAGGACCCCGTCTCCAAGGCCCGCTTCACGCGCGAGGCGCAGTCCGTCGCGGGCCTCAACCACCACGCGGTGGTGGCGGTCTACGACTCCGGCGAGGACCGGGTCGGCAACAGCACCGTCCCCTACATCGTGATGGAGATCGTCGAGGGCCACACCATCCGCGACCTGCTGGTCAACGCGGAGGCACCCGGCCCCGAGCAGGCGCTCATCATCGTCTCCGGGGTCCTGGAGGCGCTCGCCTACAGCCACCAGCACGGCATCGTCCACCGCGACATCAAGCCGGCCAACGTCATCATCACGCACGCCGGCGCCGTCAAGGTCATGGACTTCGGCATCGCCCGCGCCCTGCACGGCGCCCAGTCGACGATGACGCAGACCGGCATGGTCATGGGCACCCCGCAGTACCTCTCCCCGGAGCAGGCGCTCGGTAAGGCCGTCGACCACCGCTCCGACCTCTACGCCACCGGCTGCCTCCTCTACGAGCTGCTGGCGCTGCGGCCCCCCTTCACCGGCGAGACCCCGCTGTCGGTGGTCTACCAGCACGTCCAGGACCAGGCGGTGCCGCCGTCCGAGGTCTCCGACGCGGCCCCGCCGGAGCTGGACGGTCTGGTCATGCGCTCCCTCGCCAAGGACCCGGACGACCGGTTCCAGAGCGCCGAGGAGATGCGCGGTCTGGTCCAGTACGGCCTCCAGATGCTCCAGCAGCAGGGCGGTCACACCCGTACCTGGAACACCGGCCCCGTCGACCTGCACGAGGGCGGGAACACCCCGGCCATGGGCGTCGGCGCGATGGGCGGCGCGGGCCTCCCGCACCCCGACCCGGGCACCATGCAGCAGCCGATGATCCGGCCGCCCGGCGCGGACGACGGCGGCTACGAGGGCGGCGGCCGCCCCGGCGGCCCCGGGCGCGGCCGGATGTGGCTGATCGCGGTGCTCGCGGTGCTGGCGGTCGTCGGCGGCGTGGCCTTCGCCATGCAGGGCATCGGCAACGGGGACGAGAACAAGTCCCCGGCGAAGCCGTCCCCCTCGGCCACCGAGGAGTCCCCCTCGCCGTCCTCCTCGCCCTCGGACGAGGAGACCGACGAGGAGACGCTGCCGGGCGACAACGGCGGCACCGAGCAGCAGTACCCGCCGCAGCCGACCGGCGACCCGGGCTGGTCGAACGAGCAGCCCACCGAGGGCGCCCCGGAGTCGCCGACGAACCCGGCGCCGACGGACGACCAGCCCTCCCAGCCGGAGGACCCCGACCCGACGCACTCGGAGGAGGAACCGCCTCCGTCGTCCGAGGAGCCGCCCGCGCCTGAGGACCCCACGGTTCCCGAGGGCGGTCCGTGAGCCCGGCAGGCTCCCCCGCCTGACCCTGGCCGTACCGCGCGTACGCCGACGGGCCCCCGGTCACCACGACCGGGGGCCCGTCGGCGTACCGCCGCCCGGGCGCCCTACTCGCCGCGCTCCGCGTGCAGCCGCGCCACGTACGCGGCCGCCTGGGAGCGGCGTTCCATGCCGAGCTTGGCGAGCAGGACGGTGACGTAGTTCTTGATGGTCTTCTCGGCGAGGTGCAGGCGGTCGCCGATGGCCCGGTTGGTGAGCCCCTCGCCGATCAGGTCGAGGATCCTGCGTTCCTGGTCGGTGAGGACGGACAGGCGGTCGCCGCCCACCGGGACGTCGCGGTCGCGCAGCCGCTCCAGGAGGCGGGCGGTGGCGGACGGGTCCATGAGGGACCTGCCGGCGGCGACCGCGCGGACGGCGTCGAGGAGGTCACCGCCGCGGACGGCCTTCAGGACGTAGCCGGAGGCGCCCGCCGTGACCGCGTCGAAGAGGGCCTCGTCGTCGGCGTACGAGGTGAGCATCAGGCATCTGACCGACTCGTCCCGGGCGCGGACCTCGCGGCAGACATCGATCCCGTTGCCGTCCGGCAGCCGTACGTCGAGGACGGCGACGTCGGGGCGGGTGGCGGGGATGCGCGCCAGGGCCTCGGCGGCCGTGCCCGCCTCGCCGACCACCTCGATGTCGTCCTCGGCCGACAGCGTCTCGTGCACGCCCCGGCGCACCATCTCGTGGTCGTCGAGCAGGAATACGGTGATTTTTCCGCCTTCGCGCACGGAAGCAGTCTCACACACCAACTCTTCCCGCGCCCGGGGTGACCGGGATAACGTGCCGGTGTTCCGGCACCCTGCGAGGCTGTGACCTGGAGCTGTGCGCCGCTTTCCGAATTTACTTGGACTTCCGAGGAAAATCGCAGGTCAGGTAGGGTTTCGCGGTTTTGTGCAGCACTGGGTAACGTGCATGTCACAGGCGTTCGCCGGGGCACCTGTCACGCCTTGTTCCCGGGCTCGCACCCACCCCGTGCGCGTACGGGGACGGGCGAGCCTCCCCCCGTCATCGACGAGGGGGCACCAGGCTCCCGGTGGACCCCGGGGCCGGATCGACGGAGGAGCACACGTGACCGTGGAGAGCAGTGCCGCGCGAGGGACGCGCCGCGGCGGGACCGAGACCGGCGGCGACGCCGGACGGACCGCCCGGGTGGCCAAGTCCCCGAAGCCCGCCAAGCGGGCGACGGCCAAGGCACCCGCCAAGACCGCCGCCAAGGCCCCCGCCCGCAAGGCGTCCGGCAAGGCCCCGGCCAAGGCCGCCAGGGCCGAGGCCCCGGCCGAGCCGCAGCTCGTGCAGTTGCTGACGCCCGAGGGCGAGCGCGTCGCCGACGCCGAGTACGACCCGTACGTCGCCGACATCACCCCCGAGGAGCTGCGCGGCCTCTACCGCGACATGGTCCTCACCCGGCGCTTCGACGCGGAGGCCACCTCGCTCCAGCGCCAGGGTGAGCTGGGCCTGTGGGCCTCGCTGCTCGGCCAGGAGGCCGCGCAGATCGGCTCCGGCCGGGCCACCCGCGAGGACGACTACGTCTTCCCGACCTACCGGGAGCACGGCGTGGCCTGGTGCCGTGGCGTCGACCCGGCCAACCTCCTCGGCATGTTCCGCGGCGTCAACCACGGCGGCTGGGACCCGAACAGCAACAACTTCCAGCTCTACACGATCGTCATCGGCTCCCAGACGCTGCACGCCACCGGGTACGCCATGGGCATCACCAAGGACGGCGCCGACTCCGCCGTGATCGCCTACTTCGGCGACGGCGCCTCCTCCCAGGGCGACGTGAACGAGGCGTTCACCTTCTCCGCGGTCTACAACGCGCCCGTGGTCTTCTTCTGCCAGAACAACCAGTGGGCCATCTCCGAGCCCACCGAGAAGCAGACGCGCGTGCCGCTCTACCAGCGTGCCAGCGGCTTCGGCTTCCCCGGCGTCCGCGTCGACGGCAACGACGTGCTCGCCTGCCTCGCGGTGACCAAGGCGGCGCTGGCCCGTGCCCGCCGGGGCGAGGGCCCGACGCTCGTCGAGGCGTTCACCTACCGGATGGGCGCGCACACCACCTCCGACGACCCGACCCGCTACCGCTCCGACGACGAGCGGGAGTCGTGGGAGGCCCGGGACCCGATCCTGCGCCTGCGCACCCACCTGGAGGCCGAGGGCCACGCCGACGAGGCGTTCTTCGCCTCCCTGGAGGAGGAGAGCGAGACCCTCGGCCGTCGCGTGCGGGAGGCGGTCCGGGCGATGCCCGACCCCGACCCGATGGCGATGTTCGAGCACACCTACGCGGACGGGCACGCCCTCGTGGACGAGGAGCGGGCCGAGTTCGCGGCGTACCAGGCGTCGTTCGAGGACGCCGACGGCGGGCACGCCGACGTGACCGGGAAGGCGAACTGATCATGGCCACGGAGAAGCTGGCGCTCGCCCGCGCCCTCAACGAATCGCTGCGCACCGCCCTGGAGAACGACCCGAAGGTCCTCATCATGGGCGAGGACGTCGGCAAACTCGGCGGAGTCTTCCGCGTCACCGACGGCCTTCAGAAGGACTTCGGCGAGGACCGGGTCATCGACACCCCGCTCGCCGAGTCCGGCATCGTCGGCACCGCGATCGGCCTGGCCCTGCGCGGCTACCGGCCGGTCGTGGAGATCCAGTTCGACGGCTTCGTCTTCCCCGCGTACGACCAGATCGTCACGCAGCTCGCGAAGATGCACGCCCGCTCGCTGGGCACCGTGAAGCTGCCGATCGTCATCCGCATCCCCTACGGCGGCGGCATCGGCGCGGTGGAGCACCACAGCGAGTCCCCCGAGGCCCTGTTCGCGCACGTCGCGGGCCTCAAGGTGGTCTCCCCGGCCAACGCCTCCGACGGCTACTGGATGCTTCAGCAGGCCATCCAGAGCGACGACCCGGTCGTCTTCTTCGAGCCCAAGCGCCGCTACTGGGACAAGGGCGAGCTCGACCGCGAGGCCATCCCCGCCCCGCTGCACGGCGCCCTGGTGGCCCGTGAGGGCACCGATCTGACGCTGGCCGCCTACGGCCCGATGGTGAAGGTCTGCCTGGCGGCGGCCGACGCCGCGGCCGAGGAGGGCAAGTCGCTGGAGGTCCTGGACCTGCGGTCGATGTCCCCGATCGACTTCGACGCGATCCAGCGGTCGGTGGAGCGCACCCGCCGGCTGGTCGTGGTCCACGAGGCCCCGGTCTTCCTGGGCACCGGCTCGGAGATCGCCGCCCGCGTCACCGAGCGGTGCTTCTACCATCTGGAGGCGCCCGTGCTGCGGGTCGGTGGTTACCACGCGCCGTACCCGCCGGCGCGGATCGAGGAGGAGTACCTGCCGGGCCTCGACCGGGTGCTCGACGCCGTCGACCGCTCGCTGGCGTTCTGAGGGAGAGGGACGTGACGACGATGACGGAATCCGCTCAGGCGGTACGCGAGTTCAAGATGCCCGACGTGGGCGAGGGCCTCACCGAGGCCGAGATCCTGAAGTGGTACGTCCAGCCGGGCGACACGGTCACCGACGGCCAGGTCGTCTGCGAGGTGGAGACGGCCAAGGCGGCGGTGGAGCTGCCGATCCCCTTCGACGGGACGGTGCGCGAACTGCGCTTCCCCGAGGGCACCACGGTCGACGTCGGCCAGGTGATCATCTCGGTCGCCGTCGGGGGCGGCGCCGCACCGGCCGCCGAGCCGGAGGCCGCCCCCGCCGAGGCGCCTGCCGAGGCCGAGGACGCCGCGCCCAAGGGCCGCCAGCCGGTCCTGGTCGGTTACGGGGTCTCCGAGTCCTCCACCAAGCGCCGGGCCCGCCGTCCGGCCGGAGAGGCCCCGGCGGCCCCGGCACCGGAGGCCCAGGCGGCTCCGGCCGCCGAGACGCCCGCCGCACCGGCCCCGGCCACCCCCGTCGCCAACGGGGTCCCGGTCTCCGGCGCCGGCCGGCCGCTGGCCAAGCCGCCGGTGCGCAAGCTGGCCAAGGACCTCGGGGTCGACCTGGCCGCCGTGGTGCCGACCGGCGAGGGCGGCGTGGTCACCCGGGAGGACGTCCACGCGGCGGCCGCCCCGCAGGCCCCGTCGACTCCCGCCCCGGCCGCCGCCCCGCAGCCGCAGGGAGCCCCGGAGCCCGCCCAGCCCGCCGCCACGGCGCCGGACGCCCGCGAGACGCGCATCCCGGTCAAGGGCGTACGGAAGGCCACGGCGCAGGCGATGGTCGGCTCGGCGTTCACCGCGCCGCACGTCACCGAGTTCGTCACGGTCGACGTGACGCGCACGATGAAGCTGGTCGAGAAGATGAAGGCCGACAAGGACCTGGCCGGTGTCCGGGTCAACCCACTGCTCATGGTGGCCCGCGCCCTGCTGGTCGCCATCCGCCGCAACCCGGACGTCAACGCCGCCTGGGACGAGGCCAACCAGGAGATCGTGCGCAAGCACTACGTGAACCTGGGCATCGCGGCCGCCACCCCGCGCGGCCTGATCGTCCCGAACATCAAGGACGCCCAGGCCAAGACCCTGCCGGAACTGGCCGCCGCCCTCGGCGAGCTGGTCTCCACGGCCCGCGAGGGCCGCACCTCCCCGGCGGACATGCAGGGCGGCACGGTGACCATCACCAACGTCGGCGTCTTCGGCGTCGACACCGGCACCCCCATCCTCAACCCCGGGGAGTCCGCCATCCTCGCCTTCGGCGCGGTGAAGTGGCAGCCCTGGGTCCACAAGGGCAAGGTCAAGCCACGCCAGGTCACCACCCTGGCTCTCTCCTTCGACCACCGGCTGGTCGACGGCGAACTCGGCTCCAAGGTCCTTGCCGACGTGGCGGCGGTCCTGGAGCACCCCAAGCGACTGCTGACCTGGACCTGAGTCACTGACAGCAGTACCGCCTGAACGCCTGGAGGGGCGCCCGCACTTCGCGGGCGCCCCTCGTGGTGTCACGTGGAACACGGGGCGGTTGAGGAGGGTTTCACGTGAAACATCACCACGTTTCACGTGAAACATCACTGACGCCCCGTCACAGAGGCGGCTCGTCGCCTCAGTCCTGCTGGGCGCCCTGCGGCAGCGGCCTCACCTTGAGGGTGCTCGTGGTCTTCTTGCCGAAGCCGTGGTCGAGCATCTTGCCGGCGTCCGCGTACCGGTTGTTGTCGTTGAGGATGACCCCGACCAGCGTCTTGCCGTTCTTCGTGGCGGAGAAGATCAGACACGGCCCCGCGGCGGTCCCCGTCCCGGTCTTGACCCCGGTGGCGCCCTTGTAGGAGCCGAGCAGCTTGTTGGTGTTGTACCAGGTGTAGGTGCGGGTCCCGCCGCTCTTCGCGGTGGCCTTCTGCTTGGTGGAGGCCGCCTTCACCACGGCCTTGAAGGTGCTGTTCTTCAGCGCGTGCCGGGCCAGTCTGGCCAGGTCGCGCGGGGTCGAGTAGTTGTTCCCGGCCTTGGAGATCCCGTCGAAGGAGTCGAACTTGGTGTTCTTCATCCCGAGTGACTTGGCCTTGGCGTTCATCTTGGAGATGAACGACTTGGTCCGGGCGGAGACGGTGGAGCCGGTGCCGAAGGTGTCGGCGAGCGCGTAGGCGGCGTCGCAGCCGGAGGGCAGCATCGTCCCGTAGAGAAGCTGGCGCACGGTCAGCTTGTCACCGGTGCGCAGGTCGGCGGTGGAGGCACCGTTCTTGGCGACGTAGTCGCGGTAGGTCTGCTTGACCGTGACCTTCTTGTCCAGGTTGACGCCCTTGGTGTCGAGGACGACGGCGACCGCCATGGTCTTGGTGGTGCTGGCCATCTGCCGCTTGGTGTCGGCGGTCTTGCTGAAGACCGTCTTCCCGCTGCCGGCGTCCATCAGGAAGGCGCCCTTGGCGCTGACCTTGGGCGCGGCGGCGGACGAGGCGGCCGCGGCGGGGCTGACGAGGGGACCGGCGACCAGTACCGCGCCGGTGGTGAGGAGGACGGCGGCCGCGCGGCGACCGCCCGAAATGCCGAAAGTCACAGGGGAAGCTCCGAGTTCGCGTTCCTTGCCCGGGATCTCCCTGGATTCCGGACGCGCAGAGCAGACTCACGGACGGGCCGAAGGGTTGTACGGCCGCGTGGCTCGCGAGTCAGGCCGGACGTGGGTTCCGCCCGGCGTGGAACGGCTGATCACCGGAACCGCGGGCGGCGGGCGACCGGCCTGCTCCGCCTTGCCCTGTGTGAGCAAAGTCATCGTCCACATCGCGGGAAGCCCCGGCGGCCCGCTGATGGTGTACGCGTCATGTATCTATCCTGTGTGCATGTCCTCAGCGCCCCCCACCGCCCCCACCGAGAAGAAGCCGCCCGCCGCCGACCGCGTCTACCGGCACGTGAAGCAGGCCGTCCTGGACCGCAGCTACGAAGGCGGCACCCTCCTCACCGAGGGCGGCCTCGCCGAGGCCGTCGGGGTCTCCCGCACTCCGGTCCGTGAGGCGCTCCTCAAACTGGAGGTCGAGGGGCTGCTGAAGCTCTACCCGAAGAAGGGTGCCCTGGTCCTGCCGGTCTCCGCCCAGGAGATCTCCGACGTCGTCGAGACCCGGCTGCTGGTCGAGGAGCACGCCGCGCGCCGCGCCGTCCCCGCACCCGCCGCCCTCATCGCCCGGCTGGAGCGGCTCCTCGCCGAGCAGCGCCGACTGGCCGAGGCCGGGGACCTCGCCGCCGTCTCGGACAAGGACCGCTCGTTCCACGCCGAGATCGTCCGCAACGCGGGCAACCAGATCCTCTCCCGCCTCTACGACCAGCTCCGCGACCGCCAGTTGCGGATGGGTGTCGCCGTCATGGAGGCCCACCCCGGCCGGATCGCCGCCAACCTCACCGAACACGCCGAACTGCTGGAGGCGATCCGCTCCGGCGACGCCGAGGCCGCCGCCGCCTGCGTCCGCGGCCACGTCGGCCGTGTCCGCGAGCTGATCCGGGGGGAGGACCGGTGACCAGCTCCACCCCCACGCCGCCCGGCACCCCCGGCTCCTCGGGCGACCGTCCCGGGCCGGGTCTGCGCCCGCCGGACCCGCCCGGCGGCCGGCGCGCGGTCCTCGTCTGGTCGGTCGGCGTCTCCGTCTACTTCGTCGCGATCATCTTCCGCACCTCGCTCGGCGTCGCCGGACTCGACGCCGCCGACCGGTTCGAGATCAACGCCTCCGCCCTGTCGACCTTCTCCATCCTCCAGCTACTGGTCTACGCCGGTATGCAGATACCCGTCGGCCTGATGGTCGACCGGGTCGGCACCAAGCGCGTCCTGACCTGGGGCGTCATCCTCTTCACCCTCGGGCAGCTCGGCTTCGCCTTCTTCCCGCACTACGGCATGGCGCTGGTCTCCCGGGCCCTGCTCGGCTGCGGTGACGCGATGACCTTCATCTCCGTGCTGCGGCTGGGCTCGCGCTGGTTCCCCGCCCGCCGCGGCCCGCTCGTCGGCCAGCTCGCCGGACTGGTCGGCATGGCCGGCAACCTCGTCTCCACCCTGGTCCTGGCCCGCCTGCTGCACGGCATCGGCTGGGAGGCGGCCTTCGGCGGCAGCGCCCTGCTCGGCGTCCTGGTCCTTGGCCTCATGCTGCTCTTCCTCAAGGACCACCCCGAGGGCCACGCACCGCCGCCGGTCCCCAAGGAGCACCGCGGCGCCGCCTTCGTCCGCCACCAGATCGCCCGGTCCTGGGCCGAGCCCGGCACCCGGCTCGGCCTGTGGACGCACTTCACCACGCAGTTCCCCGCCATGGTCTACCTGCTGCTCTGGGGACTGCCGTACCTCGTCGAGGCCCAGGGGATGACCCGCGCCGAGGCGGGGGAACTCCTCACCCTGGTGGTGCTCGCCAACATGGTGATCGGCCTGGTCTACGGCCAGCTCATCGCCCGTAACCACCGAGCCCGCAGCGTCATCGTCCTCGGCACGGTCCTCGCCACCGCCGCCTGCTGGGCCGCCGTCCTCAGCTGGCCCGGCACCGCCCCGGCCTGGCTGCTGCTGGTGCACGCCATGGTCCTCGGCGCCTGCGGGCCGGCCTCCATGGTCGGCTTCGACTTCGCCCGGCCGGCCAACCCGCCCGAGCGGCAGGGCACCGCCTCCGGCATCGTCAACATGGGCGGCTTCACCGCCTCCATGACCTCGCTGCTCGCCATCGGCGTCCTCCTCGACCTGACAGGCGACAACTACCGCGTCGCGTTCTCGGTCCTCCTCGTCCTCCAGGCGTTCGGCACCGCGCAGATCCTCCGGCTGCGCCGGGCGGCCCTGCGCCGCGAGAGCGAACGCCTGGTCGCCAGCCGGGTGGAGACCGTCCACGTACCGGCCTGACGCGGACGGGCGGGACGGCGTGAGGCCCCGGCCCCGGGCGACCGGGACCGGGGCCTCGGCGTACGTACCGCGTCCGCCGGAGCCGGCCGCTACGGCGTGACGGCGAAGTTGTCCAGGATGGCGCGGGCCAGCTCCGGGTCGCCCTCGGTCTTGACCCGGTCGCCGACGGCCTCGTGCCGCACCCGCCCGGCGGCCAGCCTGACGTACGTCTCCCAGTCCAGACTCAGTGTCACGGCCGGGCCGAGCGAGGGCGAGCCGTCGACCGAGCCGCGCCCCTCGGCGTCGACCCGTACCGTCCGCAGGAACTCCACCGGGCCCTGCACGTCGACCACGACGGCCGTGCCGGGAGGCGCACCCGCCTCGCGGGCCACCACCTTCGCCAGGCCGTCCAGCAGCATGTCGCGGGCGACCAGCGCGCCCGGCGAGTCCAGGTTGCCCGGCCGGCCGAGCGCCGTCCTGAGGTCCTGCTCGTGCAGCCAGACGTCGAAGGCACGCAGGCGCATGGCCGCTTCGAGGGTCTGCTCGGTGCCGAGGGGGCCGCGCACCGCGGTGGTGGGCTGCCGCGTCTCGTTCCGCAACTGGCGCGAGCGCCGGATGATCGTGTACTCCAGCTCGGCCGTCATCTCCGGCCCCGTGTGGTGGCGCCGTACGTCCACCTGCATCTCCATGTACCGCTGGAGGTCCGTCCGCACGTGGTACAGGTCCCGCGGCAGCGTGTGGATCGGACGGGGGTCGCCGAGCATCTCGCAGTCCAGGCCGATGACATGGGAGACCACATCACGCACCGACCAGGCCGGGCAGGGCGTCGCGAGGTTCCACTGCGCCTCGGGGAGTGGCTGGACCAGCTCGGATATCGCTTCGACGGAGTGGGTCCAGGCATCGGCGTAGGACTGAAGGCTGGGATGGAGACTCACGTGATCCCTCGGGCGAGTGGTGCGCGGGCGGTCGGATGACGGCGGGTACGGGCGAACGGCGGTGCGGGCGGCCCGTACGGTCGTACGGGTCGTCTCCGTACGCGCATCGTACGGACCACCGGTCCCCGGTCGCTTTCGGACAAGGGCAGTCGGGCAACGGACAGCGGGCGGACGGACGGCTGACGGCTGGCGGACATCGTGTGGACGGCGGGCGTGCGGGCGGCGCGTCCGCTCGGGACGAGGGGCCGGCATGCCGGGTGTTCGGTCCCCTCCGACGCGCCCCTTCGTGGAACAGCACAGTACGCTGCCCCAAGGCACCCCGGCAGTGCTTTCGTGTGACGATCGTAGGCCTGTGTTGACGGTTCGAATGCCAGGACGGTGGTAGTGTGCGCGCCTCGCTCATCCAGATCTGTGTCGACCCGGCCGAATCGGTGGCCGCCCGCAGGGACCGCGCCGCCGGTCTGGTCCGCGAGCGAACCGGCTCCGACCTGGTCGTCCTCCCCGAGTTGTGGACCACCGGCGCCTTCGCCTTCGACCACTTCGGGGAGCACGCCGAGGAGTTGCGCGGCCCGACCTTCCTCGCCCTCTCCCGGGCCGCCCGCGACGCCGGTGTCTGGCTGCACGGCGGTTCCATCCCCGAGCACGACGCCGGGGGCCGCCTCTACAACACCTCGCTCGTCTTCGCCCCCGACGGCACCCTCGCCGCCTCCTACCGCAAGATCCACCGCTTCGGCTTCGACCAGGGCGAGGCCGTGCTGATGGGCGCCGGCGACCGCCTCGTCACCGTCGACCTCCCGGAGACCACCCTCGGCCTCGCCACCTGCTACGACCTGCGCTTCCCCGAGCAGTTCCGCGGCCTGGTCGACGCCGGCGCCGAGACCCTCGTCGTCCCCGCCGGCTGGCCCGCCCGCCGTGCCGCCCACTGGAACCTCCTGGCCCGCGCCCGCGCCGTCGAGAACCAGGCGTACGTCCTGGCCTGCGGCACCGCCGGCACCCACGCCGGGACCGAGCAGGCGGGCCGCTCCCTCGTCGTCGACCCCTGGGGCGAGGTGCTGGCTGAGGCGGGCACCGAGGAGGAGATCCTCACCGTCGACTTCGACCCGGCCACGGTCGCCGCGACCCGTGACCGCTTCCCGGCTCTGAAGGACCGGCGGCTGGGGCTGGCGGAGCCGAAGGAGATCCGGCCGTAACGGCGGCCGGCCCTGGTCGGCACCCGCCTCCGCCCAGGGCCTCAGTCCTCCCGGCCCTTCTCGGCGAGCGTGATCACGCACACCGCGATGGCGATGACCAACGCCGGGTCCATGTCGTCCCGGACCACGTCGACGCCGTAGGTGTCGCGCACGGTGAGCCAGCGCCGCGAGATCTGCGCCAGCAGCTCCCCGTCGTACTCGACCGCGAACTCCCGGTCGAGGATGCGCCCGCTGACGTCCAGTTCGGTCCCGTCGACCATGGTGACCCGGAAGTGGTTCCGCAGCAGCGAGAGCCGCTTCCGCTTCACGGTGGCGAGCTTCTCGTCGCCGCGCTCGAGCACCATCGTGTCCCGCAGACTCACCAGCTTCTGCCGGATGTCGACGAGCACCCGCCCGTCCACGTCCTTCAACTCGAAGGTGTCCCGCAGCCGCATGGCCTTGCCGTCGACGAGGTAGACCTTCCGCCCGTCGGCATCCTCGATCCAGTAGTCGTCGCCGACCCCGAAGATCCGTTCACGCACTTGGAATCTCATGGGGGTCAGGTTCCCGCTGGGGGCGGGGGAATGCGCGGGCGGCGCGCGGAGGGGCGTGGTTCCGCCCCGCTACGGATTCCGGTCACGCCTCACCCTTTTACTCCCCCCTCCACCTCGCCCATCAACAACCGCAACGTCAGCGAGTGCTTCTCGGGCGGCAGGGCGTCCAAGGCGGCCCGCGCATGCGCGACGCCCCCGGCCTTGTCCCCCGACCTGGCCAGCATCAGCCCCCGGTGCATCTCCAGGTGGGTCGCGAAGCGAGGCAGCTCGGCGGGGAGTTCGCGTACCGACGCCTCCTGCGCCGCCACCGCCGCGTCCTCGTCGCCCAGCCGGGCCGCCAGCAGCGACACGAAGACGTTCATCCGCCACCAGGGCACGGCGTAGTCCGAGGTCTGCTCGTACGAGCCGGCCCGGTCGAAGACGGCGCGGCCCTGCTCCAGCAGCGCCCGCGCCGTGCCCTCGTCCCCACGCAGGGCAGCCGCGTGCGCCTTGCCCATGACGGCGTTGAGGAGCCCCAGCGAGGGGCGCTCGCTGATCGACATGGCCTGGTCGGCCAACATGTCCGCGACGCCGAGCGAGGCGCCCTCGTACCCCAGCGCGATGGCGGCCCGCCCGCGCACCCAGACCCGCGTGGCCTCGTCCCCGGACCGGTCCGCCGCCATGGCCGCCATTCGGTACCACCCCACCGCCTTGGCCCCGTCCGCCCCCGGGAACGTCTTCGCGTACAGAGTCATGAGCCGCGCCGCCACCGACCACAGCCGAGGCTCCTCCAACTGCTGCTGCACCGCGACCAGCTCCCCGGAGATCCGCCGCTGGATGTCGGCGGCCCCCATGCTCATGTACTGCGTCCCGTACGTGGCGAGCTTCGCCTCCCACTCCTCCACGTCCGGCCCGCCCCGCAGCCGGGCGGCGAACCCCGCGTGGAGCAGATCCGAGGCGACCACGGGCGCTATGGCCGTGGCGGCGGCATCCGACAGGAACGTACGGCGGTTCACTTCACCCTCCAGCACAGCGAGCGGAACATCGAGCACAGCCGACAGACACCGCAGGTAGTACGGCCCCGGCACGACCTTCCCGCGCTCCCACCGACTGACGTACTCCCGGTCGAGCCCGGTCCCGAACACCTCGTTGACGGCACCGGCGAGTCGGCCCTGGGACCAGCCTCGGGCGGTGCGGAGGTCTCTGATGAGGGTGGCGATGGCCATGGCTCATGGTGCCTCTGCGGACGTTCCCGGGCGTAGCGTCTGCGCCATGGCTACCGAGCACTTCACGCCACCGAGTTGGCGATCATGGGGCCGAGGAGTGGGTCGGAGGAGTCGGCGGCACGCCTGCAGAACGAACGCCCGGAGGAGGCGTTGACGCTGGCCAGGGGCATGAGGCTGAGCCGGGACACACCGCCGTCCTGGCGCGCTTGGCTGCTGGACGTGGCCCGGGCGCATACGGACATGGGGAACGCGGCGGAGGCGGTACGGGCGTTGGAGCGGTTGCGGCGGGTGGCGCCGGGGTGGTGTCGGCAGCACAGCGCAGCCGTCACGCTCGTACGGGACCTGGGGGACGCTCCGTCTCCTCCACCGGGTCCGGGACGACTGGCCGGGTCGCTGGGCCTCACCGCGTAGGCAGGGGAACCGCCGTCCGCCACAATTCCTCGGCATGTTCGCTGAACCGCTCGAACATGCCCTTCTCCCCCTGCCTGCGGAGATGCAACAGCGGCGAGTCGTGGCCGACGAGCCGGGCGAGGTGCGGGGTGACCAGGGCCTCGCGGTCGAAGCGGAAGACGGAGAGGCTCACGTGGTTGGTGGCGTCCTCGGGCGCGCTGAACCGGGTCTCCAGTCCGTCCAGCTTCCCCAGCCGGTCGAGGTTCTCCAAGGTGATGCGGATGCGCGTCGAGACGGAGAGAGCCACGTCCTCCACCACCTCCCGCTGCCGGGTCACCTGCCCTTCCGGGTCGCCCAGGAGGAACCGCACCCGGCAGCCCTCGGCCGCCTTCCGCCGCAGGGTGTCCGCGAAGGCGGGGACCTGCGTCCAGAGGAAGTAGTTGGTGTACCCGGCGAAGAACAGCTCCTCGTCGGCCGAGTCGATCAGGTCCGCCCACACGGTCGACGGGCACGCCGACCGGTACGGGTAGCTCTGGACGAGTTCACGGTCGTGGCCGCTCTTGATGCGGTCCTTGACTGCCTGCGGCCAGATCATGTCCTCATCCACTCCCAACGCCCGACAGGCGTCATCGCGGTTCCTTGCGTGGGGCCTCAGCCCGGAGTCTGCCAGCCACCGTTCCACGGTCTTGCTGGTGACCCCGATGCGCAGGGCGAGTTGGCGCGGGCTGAGTCCAGCATCCGCGATAGCCGAGCGCAGGGCAGAGTTCAAGGCATCTCCCACGGACGTTTGGGCCTTCTCCGACCGTAGCGAGAAGAGGCCCAGACGTCCCCGTTTCGCTGTCGATACGTCCTTGAGGGGCCGCGACGATGCCGCCATGAGCGAACCTACGAGGTACCAGACCGGCCCTGTGGAACTCCCTCTCCGTCTCGACCCGGAACCCACCCCGGTCGACGGCTGCCCCTACTGCACCGAGCTGGCCCGTGTGCGGAGCTGGGCGCGGGCCGGTGGGGACATGACGACCGTCAGTGACTGCAACGTGTTCCTGCGGCGGCATCCCGAGGGGCATCGGTGAGTCGGCGGGCGGTGTTCCGGTTCGTGAGGCACACGATGCGGCGGGTGGAGGGGGTGGCGCCGGTGTGTGAGGTGTTCTGCGCGGAGCCTGGGTGCGGGGAGAGGTCCGGTGCCGGGGCGGAGGCCGGAGTGGTGGAGGAGTGGGCGTTGCGGCATGCCGGGCGGACGGGGCACGGGGAGTACCGGCGGGTGTTCACGGATCGGGCGCGGGTGACGCGGGAGGGGTGAACGGGCCGTTCCCGGGGCCCGGAACTGTGTCACCCCCGTGAACGCATGGCCGGGATGCGCCCCCCGCCCTCGGCGGATGGCACCCTTGGCGTATGAGTAAGCGTGCACGTGTCCGCGCCCCTGAACTGGTGGGAAAGGGTGGCTGGCTCAATACGGGTGGCGATGAGCTGAGTCTCCAGGGTCTTCGGGGGAAGATCGTGATCGCCGATTTCTGGACGTTCTGCTGTGTGAACTGTCTGCATGTTCTCGACGAGCTCCGTGAGCTGGAGGAGCGGCACCGGGACACCGTGGTGATCGTGGGGGTGCACTCGCCGAAGTTCGTGCACGAGGCGGAGCATCAGGCCGTGGTGGACGCGGTGGAGCGGTACGGGGTGGAGCACCCGGTGCTGGACGATCCGGAGCTGGTGACCTGGAAGCAGTACGCGGTGCGGGCCTGGCCGACGCTGGTGGTGATCGACCCCGAGGGGTACGTGGTCGCGCAGCACGCCGGTGAGGGGCACGCGCACGCCATCGAGAAGCTGGTCGAGGAGCTGGAGGCGGAGCACGGGGCGAAGGGGACGCTGCGGCGCGGCGACGGGCCGTACGTGCCGCCGGAGCCGGTGGCGGGGGCGCTGCGGTTCCCTGGGCGCGCCGTGCTGCTGCCCTCGGGGAACTTCCTGGTCAGCGACACGACTCGGCACCAGCTGGTGGAGCTGGCGGAGGACGGGGAGAGCGTCGTCCGGCGGATCGGCGGCGAGGGCGAGCGCGGGCTGGCCGACGGCGGCCCGGCCGAGGCGCGGTTCAGCGAGCCGCAGGGCCTCGCGCTGACCCCGGAGGGCGACGCGGTGATCGTCGCGGACACCGTCAACCACGCGCTGCGCCGGGTCGAGCTGGCGAGCGGCGTGGTGTCGACGCCGGCCGGGACCGGGCGGCAGTGGTGGCAGGGGTCGCCGACCTCGGGACCGGCGCGCGAGGTGGACCTCTCCTCGCCGTGGGACGTGGCCTGGTTCGGCGGCAGGGTGTGGATCGCCATGGCGGGGACGCACCAGCTGTGGACGTACGACCCCCAGGCCGGGACGGTCGCCGTGGCGGCCGGGACCACCAACGAGGGGCTGGTCGACGGGCCCGGGGCCGAGGCGTGGTTCGCGCAGCCCTCGGGGCTGGCCGCCGACGGGGACGAGCGGCTGTGGGTGGCCGACTCGGAGACCTCGGCGCTGCGCTGGGTCGACCCGGAGGGCACCGTGCACACGGCGGTCGGCACCGGACTCTTCGACTTCGGGCACCGGGACGGCGACGCCGCGCAGGCCCTGTTCCAGCACCCGCTGGCGGTGACGGTGCTGCCCGACGGCTCGGTCGCGGTCAGCGACACGTACAACCACGCGCTGCGGCGCTACGACCCGGCCTCCGGCGAGGTGAGCACCCTCGCGACGGATCTGCGGGAGCCCTCGGGCGCGGTGCTGGCGGGCGAGGAGATCGTGGTGGTCGAGTCGGCGCGGCATCGGCTGACGCGGCTGCGGCTGCCCGAGGAGGCGGTCCGCGTCGAGGGGGTCGCGCACCGCACGCAGCGGGCCGCCACCGAGATCGCGCCGGGCAGGCTCCGGCTGGACGTGGTCTTCCAGGCGCCGGCCGGGCAGAAGCTGGACACGCGCTACGGGCCCTCGACCCGGCTGCTGGTCTCCGCGACCCCGCCCGAGCTGCTGCTCGACGGGGACGGCGCGGGCACGGACCTGTTCCGCGAGCTGCCGCTCAACCCGGAGATCGGTGAGGGCGTGCTGCACGTGTCGGCGATGGCCGCCTCCTGCGACGACGACCCGTCCAACGAGTACCCGGCGTGCCACGTCCACCAGCAGGACTGGGGTGTCCCGGTGCGCGTCGTGGCCCCGGGCGAGGGGGACGGCGGGTCCGGCGGTACGGACCGGCTCGCGCTCGTCCTCGCGGGGATGGACGAGGACGCGGCCGGTTCCTGACCGCCGTCCGCCGGGCCGTTCTCAGAGGAGGCGGTCGTCGCGGGGGCGGTCGCCTTCGACGACCGGCGGTGCCTGCGTCATGAGCAGGCGCCGGCGCCGGGCGATGCTGGTGAACGCGACGGTGCCGATCACGCCGACGAGCATGAGGATCGCCCCGACCAGGGTGAGATTGACCCCCTCCAGCTCCCAGTCGGTCGCGAAGGTGAGAATCGCTCCCACGGCGATGAGGATGATGCATCCGCCGAGGCCCATGGCTGTCGCCTCCTGTAGGTGGACGGCGGAGTTCCCCTCCCGGTTGGAGAGGCGGCTGCCGCGCGTCCTGTCGTAAGCCTGTGCACGGGGCGCGTACCCCCGCGTCCGCCCGGCAAGCGGCAGGGAGCGTGGTGGAGATGCGAAAGGCGGTGCCGGCCGGGCCTGTTGAGGCCCGGCCGGCACCGCCTTACGTGTGGGCGGCCCCGGCGTGGGCCGGCCCGGTCAGCCCTCCAGGAAGGCCGTCAGGGCGTTGGCCAGCAGGAACGGGTCGTCGGCCCCGCACAGCTCGCGGGCGCTGTGCATGGAGAGGATGGCGACGCCGATGTCGACCGTCTTGATGCCGTGGCGGGCCGCGGTGATCGGGCCGATCGTGGTGCCACAGGGCATCGCGTTGTTGGAGACGAAGTTCTGGAACGGGACCCCGGCCTTCTCGCACGCCTCGGCGAAGATGGCGCGGCCCGAACCGTCGGTGGCGTAGCGCATGTTGACGTTGACCTTGAGGATGGGTCCGCCGTTGGCGCGCGGGTGGTGGGTCGGGTCGTGCCGCTCCGGGTAGTTCGGGTGGACGGCGTGGCCGGTGTCCGAGGAGAGGCAGACGGTCCCGGCGAGGGCACGGGCGCGGTCCTCGGGGGAGCCGCCCCGGGCGTGGACCGAGCGCTCCAGGACCGAACCGAGGAGCGGGCCGTCGGCGCCGGTGTCCGACTGCGAGCCGTTCTCCTCGTGGTCGAAGGCGGCCAGGACCGGGATGTGCGGCAGGTCCGCGGTGGCGGCTGCGGCCGCGAGCGCGGCGGCGCCCGCGTGCACGGAGAGGAGGTTGTCCATCCGGGGACCGGCGACCAGTTCGCGGTCGCGGCCCAGGTAGGCGGGTGCCTCCACCGGGTGCGGCATGAGGTCCCAGCCGGCCACCTCGGCGGCGTCGACCCCGGCCTCCTCCGCGACGAAGGCGATGAGGTCGCCCTCCTGCACGTCCCCGAGGCCCCAGATCGGCTGCATGTGCTTCTGCCGGTCCAGCTTCAGGCCGTCGTTGGCGCTCCGGTCCAGGTGGATGGCGAGCTGGGGGACGCGCAGCAGCGGCCGGTCGATGTTGACCAGGACGTCGCGGCCGTCCTTGAGCGTGATCCGCCCGGCGAGGCCGAGGTCCCGGTCCAGCCAGGTGTTGAGCAGAGTGCCGCCGTAGAGCTCCACGGCGACCTGCCGCCAGCCCGCCGCGCCGGTGTCCGGCAGCGGCTTGACCCGCAGGTTCGGGGAGTCGGTGTGCGCGCCGACGATCCGGAAGGGGGTGTGGGGCTCGGCACCCTCCGGGACGTACCAGGCGATGAGGGCGCCGCCCCGCAGAACGTATTTTCCGCCGGTGGTCCCGTCCCAGGCGTCGGTCTCCTCGACCTTGCGGAAACCGGCCTTCTCCAGCCGCTCGGCCGCGTTGGCCACCGCGTGGTACGGGGACGGGCTCGCCGCCAGGTAGGTGAGGAGGTCGTCGGTGTGGCCGCGGTCGAAGCGGGCGGGTCTGCTCATACGCCCAGCCTAACCAGGCGTCTCCTCCTACGGGCCGGGGGCGGCGGAGACCAGGCGATTCCCGGGGGAAGGCTCCGCCCGGGGTGGAAAGGGGCCTCTGCCGCCAGCCGGATGTTTCACGTGAAACCTCGCGCCCGGGGCAAGCCGAGCCTGCTCCCGGTGCCACTCAAGGTCCCCGTCGTCTGGTTCCACGTGAAACATCAGCCCTTTCCGCCCCGGCTCTCCGACGCCGGTTTCCCGGCGCCGGCTCTCTTGCGCCGGCGTCCAGCGCCCGGTTCCACGTGAAACACCTGTACGGCGCCTGAGCCCTCACCCGCCCGCCCCGCCTCACGGGCGGACCAGGCCCTGCCCCCGTGCGGCGACTGCGCACGCGATCCCCGCTGTACACCCTCGCGCCCGGGCGTTGTCAGTGCCCCGTGCCACCATCGCGGCAGGCGCGTGGGGCCGGGCAGGTCGGGGGTCCGGCCCGGGCCCACGCGCTGTCGGCCCGCCGCCGGAGGCGGACCGGCGGTGACCGCCGACCGAGGGGGGACCAGGTGACCTCGCAGACCTACCGTTCCGCGTACACCGCCCGTGAGCCCGGTGGCCTCCGGGCTCTGCCCGAGGGTTCACGAAGCCGGGCGCCCCTCGTCCGGCGCAGCTCCGGGCCGGAGCGCTCCGCTGCGGACTCCGCTCCCGTGCTGCCGCGCCAGGCGGGGCCACCCGGCCCCGCCTGCCCGGCCTGCGGAGCACCCGGCGCGCGGTGGCACGGCCCGCTGGCGCTGCCACTCTGCCCCAGTTGCACGGGGGCGGCCTCTCCGGCACCGGCCGGTGATCCCGTGCGGCTGGGCGATCTCCTGCCGGTGATGACCGCGACCCTGGTCCGCGCCGAGCACGGCCAGCCGCTCCCCGAACGGGCTGAGGCGGTGCCCTCGCCCGGCGCGGGGAAGCCGATGACCTGCCGTTACTGCCTCGCGCCCGGCCGCTGGCACACCACGGTCGGCGGTGCCTGGATACCGATGGAGCCCGACCCCTTCCCCGCGTACCGGGTCCCGGCGCGTCACCGGTGGCGGATCGCGCCGGACGGGACGGCGCTGCCACTCGGCCGGGCGGTCCCGGCGGACACCTGTCGGGTCAGCCACTTCTCGGTCTGCCCGGCCCGCCCGGCCCCGCTGGAGTCCCCCGAGTTGCTGGCGCGCCGGCGCTCCCACGGCGGGCGGGGCTGAGGGGGCCTCCCACGGGGTCCGCCCTCGCGCGGGGTCTCCGCGCGGAGCCCGGGACGGGACGGGCGAGGCCGCCTCCCTCCCCGAGCGGAGGCGGCGGGGTGTCGGTCGTCAGGGGACCAGGACGACCTTCCCGGTGGTCCGGCGGGCCGCCATCTCCGCGTGGGCGTGGGCCGCTTCGCTGAGGGCGAAGCTCTGGTAGCCGGCCTCCAGGCGGCCGGCCGCTCCCGCCTCCAGGGCACGGGCGCGGGAGAGCCGGGGGTCGGCGTCCTGGGCGACCCACCGTTCGATGGCGGGGACGACCGTCACCGAGCGGGCGGCCGCCTCCTGCGGGTCGGGGGCGAACCAGCTGCCGGAGGAGGCGCCGATGGTGACCAGACGACCGCCGTCGGCGAGCAGCCCGTACGCCTCGGCGGCCTTCTCTCCGCCGACGCCGTCGAGGACGGCGGTGACGGGCCGGTCGGTGCCGAAGCGGGCGCGGACGGCCTCGCTCCAGCCCGGCCGGTCGTAGTCGACGGCGAGGTCGGCGCCGAGCGCACGCACCGTCCCGGTCTTGGCGGTGCCGCCGGCCGCGCCGATCACGGTGCCGCCGAGCGCACGGACGTGAGGGACGGCGAGGCGGCCGATCCCCCCGGCGGCCGAGAGGACCAGCAGCACGTCCTCGGGGACCGGGGCGACCTGGTCGAGGAAGTCGAGCGTGATGGCGCCGGTGCCGATGAGGGTGACGGCGGCCTCGTGGCCGAGGGCGTCCGGCAGTTCGTGCAGTGCGGAGACGGGGGCGGTGACGAGCGAGGCGTAGCCGCCCGGGCTCGGGGACCGGGTGACCACGCGTCGCCCGAGCCACGCGTCGCCCACGCCCTCGCCCACCGCGTCGACCGTGCCCGCCGTCTCGCTGCCCATGATCGCGGGCAGCCCCGGGGCGGGCGGCAGCCCTTCCGCGCCGCCGGCCCGCAGCCGGCCCTCGATGAAGTGGACACCGCACGCCCGGACGGCGATCCGGACCTCTCCCGGACCCGGGACGGGGTCGGGCACCTCCTCGTACCGGAGTACCTCGGGGCCGCCGTACGCGCGTATGACCACTGCCCTCATCGTCCGTCTCCTCCGTGCGTGGTGTCGGTCGCCCGGCCCGGCGGACGGCCGGCCGGCGGTCCCGGCCGCACCTGTGGCGGCGCGGCCGTTCGCCACCCTGCGGCCTCAAGCGGACTTCAGGTCAAGAACCGCGGGACCGGCGCGGTGGCGAGGCGTGGGCGATGCCCGGGCGCGAGTGAGGGACAGGGCGGCACGGGGCGGGGGCGGCGGGCGGATACCGTCCTCCCATGCCGCAGCTGATCGAACCCTCCCCCGCCCTGCACGCCTCCTGGCTGGCCGCCCGCGCCGAGTGGGAGGCGCTGGGGACCGAGGACGGGGCCGGGCGGCACCTCGTACCGGAGCAGGGCCTGGACACGGCGGAGGGGTTCCGTCTGTGGACCGAGGCGTTGCGGGAGCAGGAGACGAACCCGGTCGGCGGGTACGTACCGGCCACCCACCGGTGGATCGTCGAGGACGGCGTCTTCCTCGGCGCCATCGACCTGCGCCACCGGCTCAACGGCTTCCTCCTGGAGGCGGGCGGCCACATCGGCTACTCCGTCCGCCCCTCGGCACGCGGCCGGTCCGTCGCCACCTGGGCGCTCGGCGAGATGCTGAAGGAGGCCAGGGCGCGCGGCATCGACCAGGTCCTGATCACCTGCGACGAGGACAACGAGGCGTCGGCGCGGGTCGCCGAGCACCAGGGCGCGGTGCTGGAGGACGTGCGGGACACGGTGCTCGGCCGCAAGTGCCGCTTCTGGATCGCCCTCGACGACTGAGCGGCGCCCGAGCACGTCCGGGCCGGCGGGCCACCGACGCCGAAGGCCCGCCCCCCGGAGGGAGCGGGCCTGTACCCGGTACTGCTGCGGCCACGGCACCGCCACGGACCGCGAGGACCGTCAGGCGGCGCCGGCCGGGGCGATCAGAAGGACGCCTCGTCCAGCTCCATGACGTCCAGGTCGACGGCCTCGGCGAGGGCGCGGGCCTGGGCGACACCGGGCAGGACGTTGGCGGCGAAGAACTTCGCGGCCGCGATCTTGCCCTCGTAGAACGCCTTGTCCTTGGCGGAGGCGGTCTCCAGCGCGGCGGCGGCGACGGCGGCCGACTTGACCAGCAGGTAGCCGACGACGACGTCACCGGAGGCCTGGAGCAGGCGCGTGGTGTTGAGGCCGACCTTGTAGATGGACTTGACGTCCTTCTCGGTGCCGGCGAGGTCGGTCAGCATGACGCCGACCAGTGCCTCCAGCTCCACGGCGGCCTTGGCGAGCTGCTCGCGGGCACCGGCGAGGGCCTCGCCGCCGTCGGCCTCGGCGAGGAAGCCCTTGATCTCACCGGCGAGGGTGTTCAGGGCGGCGCCCTGGTTGCGGACGATCTTCCGGAAGAAGAAGTCCTGGCCCTGGATCGCGGTGGTGCCCTCGTAGAGGGTGTCGATCTTGGCGTCCCGGATGTACTGCTCGATCGGGTACTCCTGGAGGTACCCGGAGCCGCCGAAGGTCTGGAGCGACTGCGCGAGCTGCTCGTACGACTTCTCCGAGCCGTAGCCCTTGACGATGGGCAGGAGCAGGTCGTTCAGGGCGTGGTCGGCCGTGGCGTCCTCGCCGCCCGCCTCCTTGACCTGGATGGTGTCCTGCACGGCGGCGGTGTAGAGCACCAGGGTGCGCATGCCCTCGGCGTACGCCTTCTGCGTCATGAGCGAGCGGCGCACGTCGGGGTGGTGGGTGATGGTGACCTTGGGCGCGGTCTTGTCCATGAACTGCGCGAGGTCGGGACCCTGCACGCGCTCCTTGGCGTACTCCAGGGCGTTGAGGTAGCCGGTGGAGAGGGTGGCGATGGCCTTCGTGCCGACCATCATGCGGGCGAACTCGATGATGCGGAACATCTGGCGGATGCCGTCGTGCCTGTCGCCGATGAGCCAGCCCTTGGCGGGGTGCTTGTCGCCGAAGGTCATCTCGCACGTGTTGGAGGCCTTGAGGCCCATCTTGTGCTCGACGTTGGTGGCGTAGACGCCGTTGCGCTCGCCCAGCTCGCCGGTCTCCCAGTCGAACTCGTACTTCGGGACGAGGAAGAGCGAGAGGCCCTTGGTGCCGGGGCCGGCGCCCTCGGGGCGGGCGAGGACGTAGTGGAGGATGTTCTCCGACATGTCGTGCTCACCCGAGGTGATGAAGCGCTTGACACCCTCGATGTGCCAGCTGCCGTCCGCCTGCTCGACGGCCTTGGTGCGGCCGGCGCCGACGTCCGAACCGGCGTCCGGCTCGGTCAGGACCATCGTGGAGCCCCACTGGCGCTCGACGGCGATCTCGGCGGCCTTCTTCTGGACCTCGTTGCCCTCCTCGAAGAGGATGCCGGCGAAGGCCGGGCCGGAGGAGTACATCCAGATGGCGGGGTTGGCACCGAGGATCAGCTCGGCGTGGGCCCAGATCAGGGAGCGGGGCGCGGTGGTGCCGCCGATCTCCTCGGGCAGGCCCAGGCGCCAGTACTCCGACTCCATGAAGGCCTTGTAGGACTTCTTGAAGGACTCGGGGACCGGGGCGGTGTTCGTCTCGGGGTCGAAGACCGGCGGGTTGCGGTCCGCGTCCGCGAAGGAGTCGGCCAGGTCGTTCTCCGCGAGGCGGGCGACCTCCTCCAGGATGCTCTTGGCGGTGTCGACGTCCATCTCCGCGAACGGGCCCGTGCCGTACTGCTTGTCGCGACCGAGCACCTCGAAGAGGTTGAACTCGATGTCGCGGAGGTTCGACTTGTAGTGGCCCATGGCGCAAGGCTCCGTCTGTCTCGGGAGGCAAGATCCTCGATGCAATACCGGGTGGTAACTACCGATGATGCTACCGGTCAGTAATAAGAAGCAACCCCTGACCGCCCATCTGTGACTCGATACTCGTTACCCTTCTGCACATGTACGGCTACGACCAGAACGCGGGCGGACAGCAGCACTACGCTCCGCCCCAGGCGGGCGGCTACGGCGACCCGCAGCAGGCCGGCGGGATCGGCGGGTACGGGCAGCCGCAGCAGCCGCTCTACCCGGAGCCGTCGCCGCCCTCCCTGGCCGAGGCCGTGCGCGCTTTCACCACCGGGGCGATGGGCGCGGAGGACTTCCAGCAGATCTTCGCCACCTCGAAGGTGTACTGCCCCCGGGGTGACAATCCCGGGTTCCTCGCGCTCCACAACACCCAGCAGCCGGTCATCCCCATGTTCACCTCCTTGAAGGAACTTCGCAGGTACGCCGGAAAGGACTCCAAGCACTTCGTGATCACCGGGGCCGAGGTGATCGATCTGCTGCCGACGGGATACGGGTTCGTTCTCGACATGGAGGGTGAGCACCGCATGGTGTTCGACGCCAAGGCTGTCGAGGAGATGGTGGACTTCGCGATGCGGCGGATGTACGGGTAGCGCTGCGCGCTCGGCTCCGGGTCTGCTTCTGGCTTGCCCCGGCGAGGGCTGGGCTCAAACGCCGCCCCCGGAGGTGCGGGAGTCGTCCCGGCGCGGCCGTCCGCCGGTCGCCCGCCTCCGGCCCGGTTCTCCGCCGGGTGCCGGGCGGACTCGGGTTTCCGGGCCGGACACCGATCACCGGTGTCCGGCCCGTTCTGGTGTCCGGGGTGGCTCCGGTGTGCCGGGAATGGTTCCGGGGCGGCGGAGGTTGAGGGTGACAAGTAGTTCATCCTTCAACTACTCTGGTGTTGGCCTAGGAGGTTCCCGCGATGCCCGCTGTGACTGTTGAGAATCCGCTGACCCTGCCCCGAGTGGTCGCCGACGCCGATGCCGTGCAGCGGCCGGTGCTGGCGGTGACGACCGCGCCGAACGGTTTCGAGGGGGAGGGGTTCCCGGTGCGCCGCGCGTTCGCCGGGATCAACTACAAGCACCTGGACCCGTTCATCATGATGGACCAGATGGGTGAGGTGGAATATGCCGCCGGCGAGCCGAAGGGGACTCCCTGGCATCCGCACCGGGGCTTCGAGACGGTCACGTACATCATCGACGGGACCTTCATCCACCAGGACTCCAACGGAGGTGGCGGCACCATCACCAACGGCGACACCCAGTGGATGACCGCCGGGTCGGGGCTGCTGCACATCGAGACGCCGCCGGAGTCGCTCGTCATGTCGGGCGGCCTCTTCCACGGGCTCCAGCTCTGGGTCAACCTGCCCGCCAAGGACAAGATGAAGGACCCGCGCTACCAGGACATCCGAGGCGGCCAGGTCAGGCTTTTGACCACCGCTGACGGCGGCGCGCTGCTGCGCGTCATCGCGGGCGACTTCGACGGACACGAGGGGCCGGGCATCACCCACACCCCGATCACCATGATCCACGCCTCGGTCCGCCCCGGCGCCGAGGTGACCCTGCCCTGGCGCGAGGAGTACAACGGTCTCGCCTACGTCCTCGCCGGGCGCGGCACCGTCGGCACCGACCACCGCCCGGTCCACACCGGACAGACGGCGGTCTTCGGGGCCGGCTCGGCGCTGACCCTGCGGGCCGACGAGAGCCAGGACGCGCACACCCCCGACCTGGAGGTCGTCCTCCTCGGCGGCAAGCCGCTGCGCGAGCCGATGGCGCACTACGGTCCGTTCGTCATGAACACCCGCGCCGAACTCCAGCAGGCCTTCGAGGACTTCCAGGCCGGCCGCCTCGGCACCGTCCCCGCGGTCCACGGCATGTGACCCCCCGGTCCGGCCCCTGAGCGGCCCCCTCCGACGCCCCGCCCCCGGTCGGCGACGCCACCGGGGGACGGGGCGTTCGGTCATTGCCCGGCGTGGCACGGGCGCCCGCGCCGTGGACGGCTTTGCTCCGTTCGAGCCCCCCCATCCTCCACCGGTGTCCCGGTTTCGGCGGCGGTGAGGAAGAGGGCGCGGACAGGAGCGGGGGCGCCGAGCCGGAGAACGGCAGGGCGTCGGCCTCGGCGGGCGCCCCCGCGTCGCCCGGGGAGGCAGGTCGGCCCGAGACCGAACTGCCCGAGTCGTTCCGGCGGGGTTTCGGGGGCCGGGCGAACAGCGGTGCGCGCCGAGGCTCCGCACACCGGTCCGTGAGCGGGGACCACCGCGAAGCCCGTCTCTCCGCACCTCGGTCCGCGCGCCCCGGGCGCCCGGACGCACCCCGCCTCGGGCGGGTGCGCGATCGGCGACGGCCCCATCGGGACCCCGTACGCCAAGAGTGGCGGCGACAGGGCCCCTGTGCGGCACCAGCTACCCGCGCGCGAGCGGGGGTGCCCCTTACCCGCTCACCGCCTCGCTCTCCTGGGAGGTCTCCTGGGAAGGTGCCGACGGCGCTCAGGGGCGGCTGCCCGACGGCACCTTCGAGGCCACGCGGAAGGCGACGGCGGGGGAGACCCGGGCTGGGCACCGCCGACCCGCCCCGCGGGCCGCTCGGAACGCGGAGCCTGACGCCCCGTCACCCGCACGGACTTGTTCCGGGGGACGGGGCGTTCGGTCTGTGGTGGGCTCGGGGGATGAGTGAGCGTCGTGGTGGTGAGGGCGGGGCGGGGGTGCTGCCGGAGGCGGCGGTGCGGGTCGCGGGCTGGTGCGTGGTGGTGCTGCTGGTGACCGGGGTGGCGTGGGTGACGGTGTGGCTGTGCGTGTTGTTCAAGGCGGCCGTCATCCCGGTGCTGCTGGCGCTGCTGGGGACGGCGCTGCTGACCCCGTTGCACCGGCGGCTGCTGGCGATGCGGGTGCAGCGGTCGCTGGCGGCGGGGCTGACCTGTGCGGCGGTGCTGGTGGTGGTGGGCGGGGCGACGTACATCGTGGTGGTGGCGCTGGTCGACTCGGGAGACCAGATCGTCGCGTCGGCGAAGCAGGCGGCGCAGGACGTCGCCGGGTTCTTCGGCGCCGCCGGGACCACGCTGGACGATCTGGCGTCGAACGCGCGAGGGCTGTTCGGGCAGTTCGGCGGGACGGCGGCGTCCGGGGTGATCAGCGGACTCAGTGTGGTGGCGCAGGGCGCTGCCATGGCGGTGCTGGCGGTGCTGCTCGTCTTCTTCTTCGTCCGGGACGGCGACCGGGTCGCGGTGTCGCTGCGCACGATGGCGCCCGGGCCGGTGGGGGAGATGACGGAGGCGATCGGGCGGCGGGCCTACCGGGCCGTCGAGGGGTTCATGCGGGGGACCACCCTGATCGCCCTCATCGACGGGGTCCTCACCACGGTCGGTCTGCTCATCCTCGGGGTGCCGGGCGCGGCCGGGCTGGGGGCGCTGGTCTTCATCGGCGCGTACATCCCCTACCTGGGAGCGTTCGTCTCGGGGGTGCTGGCGGTGCTGGTGGCCCTCGCCGACCGGGGGTTCGCGATCGCGCTCTGGACGCTGCTGGTGATCTTTCTGGTGCAGGTGCTGGAGGCCAACGTGCTCCAGCCGGTGATCCAGAGCCGGACCGTGCAGATGCACCCGGCGGTGGTGCTGGTGGCGATCACGGCCGGTGCGACGGTCGGCGGGATCATCGGTGTGCTGCTCGCGGTGCCGGCCACCGCCGCCGCCTTCGGCATCGTGGCGGAGCTGCGTGAGCGGTACGCGGGCGGGGGCGGCGCCACGGCGGCGCCCGCCGGACCGCCCGGCGAGCCCGCGCCGTAGGAGGCTCCCCGCTCCCCGAGGCCCCGCGGCCCGGGACGCTCGGGGGCACCCGGCGGTCAGAGGTTCTCGGCGGCCTCGGCCAGCCGGTCGAGGGCGGCCTCGTCGAGTTCCGGCACCTCGTCCTCGGCGCTGCCGTCGGAGCCGGGTTCGTGCTCGGCCATCTCGAACCAGATGCACTTCCCGGTGCCCTGCGGGTCGACGCCCCAGGCGTCGGCGAGCAGATCGAGCAGGACCAGCCCGCGGCCCGACGAGGCCAGCTCCCCCGGGGCCCGCTTGTGCGGGAGCGCGTCGCTGGGGTCGGAGACCTCGACGCGCAGGCAGCGCGAGCCGTCGGGCGGCCCGAGGAGTTCGGCGGTGAGCAGCCCGTCGCCCTCCGTGTGGACGAGGACGTTGGTGAGCAGTTCGGAGAGGAGCAGGACCGCCGAGTCGACCTGTTCCTCGTCGGCCCAGTCGTGCATGACGGCCCGCAGTTGCTGGCGGGCCTCGGAGATCCGCCGGCCCTCGTCCTGCCGGATGCTCACCACGGTCCGCCGTCCGGCGGTGACGGGGCCGCCGGTGGCGTGCAGGTCGCGGTGCATCAGGAGCACCGCGATGTCGTCGTCGCGCCGGTCCACCAGCGGCCCGGGGCGGTGGTACGAGGAGGGGCCGTGGACCGCCTGGACGAGCCGGTCGGCGAGGTCCTCCAGGCCGTCGCCGCTGAGCAGGTCGCGGTCGGGGGTGCCCGCGTCCCGGCCCTGCTCCGCCTCGTCGGAGGCCGGGGGACCGGGGCGTTCCATGATCGCGCGGATCCGGTCGAAGCCGGTGGCGAAGTCGTGGCCGCCCGTCTCGATCAGGCCGTCGGTGCACAGCATGATCGTTTCACCCGGTTCGAGGACGATCCGGGTGATGGGGTAGTCGGCGTCCGGGTCGATGCCCAGCGGCAGCCCGCCCGTGGTGGGGCGCAGCAGCACGGTGCCGTCGGGCAGCCGGATGACCGGGTCCGGGTGGCCGGCCCGGGCCACCTCCAGGACGCCGGTCGCCGGGTCGGCCTCGATGTACAGGCAGGTGGCGAAGCGCCACTCGGCGTACTCGTCGACGGGCAGGGCGCCGTCCTCCCCCTTGCCGCGGCCGCCGGACGAGCCGTACGTCCGCGAGCTCATGATCCCGGAGAGGAACCGGGTGGCGCGGGCGAGGACGGCGTCGGGACGGTGGCCCTCGGCGGCGTAGGCGCGCAGGGCGATGCGGAGCTGGCCCATCAGGCCCGCCGCGCGGACGTCGTGGCCCTGGACGTCGCCGATGACGAAGGCGTACCGGTGGCCGCCGCCGGTCTCCTCGCCGTGGGCGGCGCTGGGCAGCGGGATCATGTCGTACCAGTCGCCGCCGACCTGGAGGCCGCCGCCGGTCGGGACGTAGCGGGCGGCGACGCTCATGCCCGGGATGGAGGGGCCGAGCGTCGGCAGCATGGTGCGCTGGAGCCCGTCGGTCAGCTCGCGGGCCGATTCGGCGTCTCCCGCGCGGGAGAGGGCCTGGGCGAGCATCCGGGCGACGGTGGTGAGGACGGAGCGCTCGTCGGGGGTGAAGTAGACCCGGTACGTGAAGGCGGCCATCCAGGCGCCGATGGTGCGGCCGCCCGCCACCAGGGGCAGGAACGCCCAGGACTGCCGGTCGAAGCGGCTGGCCAGGGGCCAGGTCAGGGGGTAGTGCTCGCGGTACTCCCCCGGGGAGGAGAGGTAGACGGCGAGGCCGGTGCGGATCACGTCGGCGGCCGGGTACGAGGTCTCCAGGTCCATGTCGAGGAAGGGCTCCTCGTCGCCGGAGCTCTGCCCGTGGTGGCCGACCACGGTGAGCTTGTCGCCCTCGACGCCGAAGACGGCGAGGCCGTCCGGGGAGAAGCCCGGCATGGACAGGCCCGCGGCGACCCGCAGCACCTCGTCGGTGGAGCGGGCCTCCGCCAGCGCGCGGCCCGCGTCCAGCAGGAACGCCTCGCGGGAGCGGCGCCAGTCGCCGGTGACGGCGGCCCGGGAGCCCGCCGGGGGCTCGCTGACCTCCTGGAGGGTCCCGGTGAGCAGCACGTCCCGGCGCTCGGGGCCGATCCGCTCCGGCTTGGAGCGGCTGCGTACGGTCCGCAGGACGCGGCCGTCGCCGTCCATGACGCGCAGCCGGACCTCGGCGAGGGTGTTCTCGGTCAGGGCGAGGGAGACGACGCCGTTGATCTCGTTCCAGTCGACGGGGTGGAAGCGGGCGCGCACGACCGTTTCGGGGAGGACCGCGGCCTCTTCGGGCAGGCCGAGCAGGCGGGCGGCCTCCGCGTCGATGGTGACGACGCCTCTCGCGTTGTCCCAGCGCCACAGGCCCGTGGCCACAGCGGCCAGGACGTCCCTCACGTCCGGGAGGGAATCCTCGGTGCGCATTGCCCCACTTTATTCCGCCGGGCCGCACGCGCGACCCGGCCCCTGCTCCGAGCGGGTCCAGGGCGTCCCTCAGCTGGGCGAACGCAAAGGGCCGGGGCCGCAAAGGGCCGGGGCCGCGAAGGGCAGCCCGGCCGGCGATCGAGGCCGGCGCCGCCGCGCACCCGGGACCGCCGCCTCGCCAACCTCGGCCCGGCCGGCGCCCGAAGCCGTCCGTGACCCCGAGGGAGCGCCCGCGCGGCGCCCGGCAGAGCGGGCGCGCCCCGGCCCCGGGCCCCCCAGGGATATCCCGACGAAGGGCCCAGCCCCGAGCGGTAACCTGGGTCCGGGCTGAGTCACCCCGAACCCCACCTCCGAAGACTGGATGAACGACGATGCACCGGTACAGGTCCCACACCTGCGGCGAGCTCCGCGCCTCTGACGTCGGCTCCGACGTCCGGCTGAGCGGCTGGCTGCACAATCGCCGAGACCTGGGCGGCATCCTCTTCATCGATCTGCGCGACCACTACGGCATCACGCAGCTCGTCGCCCGCCCGGGCACCCCCGCCGCCGAGACCCTGGACAAGCTCTCCAAGGAGACCGTGGTCCGGGTCGACGGCCGGGTCGTCTCGCGCGGCGCCGAGAACGTCAACCCGGAGCTGCCCACCGGCGAGGTCGAGATCGAGGTCTCCGAGGTCGAGGTGCTCGGCGAGGCCGGTCCGCTGCCCTTCACCATCAACGCCGAGGACGGGGTGAACGAGGAGCGCCGCCTGGAGTACCGCTTCCTCGATCTGCGCCGCGAGCGCATGCACCGCAACATCATGCTGCGCACCGCCGTGATCTCGGCGATCCGCCACAAGATGACGGCTCTGGGCTTCAACGAGATGGCGACCCCGATCCTCGCCGCGACCTCTCCCGAGGGCGCCCGCGACTTCGTCGTCCCCTCCCGCCTGAACCCGGGCAAGTTCTACGCGCTGCCGCAGGCCCCGCAGCAGTTCAAGCAGCTTCTGATGATCTCCGGCTTCGACCGGTACTTCCAGATCGCGCCCTGCTTCCGCGACGAGGACGCCCGCGCCGACCGTTCGCCGGGCGAGTTCTACCAGCTCGACGTCGAGATGAGCTTCGTCGAGCAGGAGGACGTCTTCCGTCCCATCGAGAAGCTGATGACGGATCTGTTCACGGAGTTCGGCGGCGGCCGCGAGGTCACCTCCCCGTTCCCGCGCATCCCGTTCCGCGAGTCGATGCTGAAGTACGGCAACGACAAGCCCGACCTGCGCGCCCAGCTCGAACTGGTCGACATCACCGACGTCTTCGCCGACTCCGGTTTCAAGGCGTTCGCCGGCAAGCACGTCCGCGCGCTGCCGGTGCCGGACACCGCCGGGCAGTCCCGCAAGTTCTTCGACGGCCTCGGTGACTACGCCGTCGAGCAGGGCGCCAAGGGCCTCGCCTGGGTCCGCGTCGGCGACGACGGCGCCCTGTCCGGCCCGATCGCCAAGTTCCTCACCGAGGACGACGTCGCGGTCCTCACCGAGCGCCTCGGCCTCAAGCCGGGCCACGCGGTCTTCTTCGGGGCCGGCGAGTTCGACGAGGTCTCCAAGATCATGTCGGCCGTCCGCGTGGAGGCCGCCAAGCGCTCCGGCCACTTCGAGGAGAACGTCTTCCGTTTCTGCTGGATCGTCGACTTCCCGATGTACGAGAAGGACGAGGAGACCGGCAGGATCGAGTTCTCCCACAACCCCTTCTCGATGCCCCAGGGCGGCATGGAGGACCTGGAGGAGAAGGACCCGCTCGACATCCTGGCGTGGCAGTACGACATCGTCTGCAACGGCATCGAGCTCTCCTCCGGCGCCATCCGGAACCACGAGCCCGAGGTCATGCTCAAGGCCTTCGAGATCGCCGGTTACGAGCGGGAGACCGTCGAGCGCGAGTTCGCGGGCATGCTCCGCGCCTTCCGTCTCGGCGCCCCGCCGCACGGCGGCATCGCCCCGGGCGTCGACCGCATCGTGATGCTCCTCGCCGACGAGCCCAACATCCGCGAGACCATCGCCTTCCCGCTCAACGGCAACGCCCAGGACCTGATGATGGGCGCCCCGACCGAGCTGGAGGAGTCCCGCCTGCGCGAGCTGAACATCCAGCTCCGCAAGCCGGTCGCCGACAAGGCCAAGGACAAGGACAAGTAGTCCCCTCGCCCGCACGCGCGACAGGGCCCGGCCTCCCCTCGGGGAGACCGGGCCCTGTCGCGTACGTACGGGGCGGGCCGGGGCCGGGGTCAGGCCGCCGGGGCCGGGCCGGAGCCCCGGGTGATCTGGTGGCAGCTGCGGCACTCCAGGCTGCCGTTGAGGGCGTCGTCGGTGGTGAGCACCCGGGTCCGCTTCGAACCGCAGTGCACGCACTGGCCGGGCGTGCCCCGCGCGACCCGGTGGGCGGTGAGCCAGGCCGGGCCCTTGCTGTCGAGGCGGGCCAGAAGGACGACCGCGCCGACGACGAGGACGAGCGGCACGGCGACGGTGAGACCGGTGACCAAGGGGACCTCGCGGTGGCGGGAGCCGGTGACGGAGCGGCCCCGGGGCCGCGGGCGGCATCCTGTCAGCCCGCGAACTCCCTGGCCAGCATGGCGTACACGTACTCGCTGCCCCAGGTGCCGGTGGCCGGGTTGACGTCGCTGTCGACCAGGTACGCCTCGCGGCGCATGCCGAGCCGTTCGCAGACGCGCCAGGAGGGCTTGTTGTCGGCGTCGAGCCGGGCGTAGACCCGGTGCACCTTGAGCGGGCCGAAGGCGGCCGCCAGGACGGCCCGGGCCGCCTCGGTGGCGTAGCCGTGGCCGGCGTACTCCGGCGCGAAGACCCAGCCGATCTCCGCCTGCGCGGCGAGCGCGGAGCGGAGCTGGAGACCCGTCTCGCCGATCACCTGCCCGCGCAGGCAGACCGCGAGCCACAGGTCGGCCCCGGTGGTGCCCCACTCCGGGGACTCGACGCTGCGCGCGATGAGCTTCGCGCACCCCTCCCGGTCCAGCGGCGGCCGGTACAGGTACCGCGCCACGTCCTCCCGCCGCTGGTAGGCGTGGAGCGCGTCGGTGTCCTCCGCCCGGAACGGCCGCAGCACCAGCCGCTCGGTCCGTATCGGCATCTCCACGGGCACCCACTCCCCAGCTCGCTCGGACGTGCAGCTTAGGCGCGGGCCGGTGGCCGGGGCGAGCGGATTCGCCCTCGCCGGGACACCGGGGGCGGGCGGGCCGGAGCAGCGGCGGCCGGCCCGGCCGGGCCGTGCGCCACGTCATCGGGCGGCGGGGGCTCGGAGCCCCCGCCCGCCGCCCTCGTGACCGCACCCGAAGAGCCTCACCACGGTCCGCCGCTCCATGGCCGGTGCGGGCGCCCGCGCACCCCGCCCGCACGGCGCCCGAGCGACCCGCTCGCCCCGACGCGGCGACGGGCGCGGCCACGCCGAAGGGCCGCCCCCCGCCAGCACGGCGGGGGGCGGCCCTTCCGGTCGTACGCCGGCCGGACCGGCCGGTGCTACTTCGCCGGCTCGGGCTCCGGGGCGTCCGTGGTCGCCTGGTCCTCGGAGGGGTCGGCCGGGGTCTTGACCGACTCCAGGAGGAGCTGGGAGACGTCGACGACCGAGAGGCTCTCCTTGGCCTTTCCGTCGTTCTTCTTGCCGTTGACCGAGTCGGTCAGCATGACGAGGCAGAACGGGCAGGCGGTGGAGACGATGTCCGGGTTGAGGGAGAGGGCCTCGTCGACGCGCTCGTCGTTGACGCGCTTGCCGATCCGCTCCTCCATCCACATCCGGGCACCGCCGGCGCCGCAGCAGAAGCCGCGCTCCTTGTGGCGGTGCATCTCCTCGTTGCGCAGGCCGGGCACGCTGGCGATGATCTCGCGCGGCGGCGTGTAGACCTTGTTGTGCCGGCCCAGGTAGCACGGGTCGTGGTAGGTGATCAGGCCCTCGACCGGGGTGACCGGCACGAGCTTGCCCTCGTCCACCAGGTGCTGGAGGAGCTGGGTGTGGTGGATGACCTCGTACTCGCCGCCGAGCTGCGGGTACTCGTTGGCGATGGTGTTGAAGCAGTGCGGGCAGGTCGCGACGATCTTCTTCGCGGCCTTGGGCTTCCTGGTCGAGGCGTCCTCGTCGTCCTCGCCGAACGCCATGTTCAGCATGGCGACGTTCTCCTGGCCGAGCTGCTGGAACAGCGGCTCGTTGCCCAGGCGGCGCGGGGAGTCACCGGTGCACTTCTCGTCGCCGCCCATGATGGCGAACTTGACGCCCGCCATGTGCAGCAGCTCCGCGAAGGCCTTGGTGGTCTTCTTGGCGCGGTCCTCCAGGGCGCCGGCGCAGCCGACCCAGTAGAGGTAGTCGACCTCGGTGAGGTCCTCCACGTCCTGGCCGACGATCGGGACCTCGAAGTCGACCTCCTTGGTCCACTCGACCCGCTTCTTCTTGGCCAGGCCCCAGGGGTTGCCCTTCTTCTCCAGGTTCTTGAGCATCGTGCCCGCCTCGGAGGGGAAGGCCGACTCGATCATGACCTGGTAGCGGCGCATGTCGACGATGTGGTCGATGTGCTCGATGTCCACCGGGCACTGCTCGACGCAGGCGCCACAGGTGGTGCAGGACCACAGGACGTCCGGGTCGATGACGCCGTTCTCCTCGGCGGTGCCGATGAGGGGGCGCTCCGCCTCGGCGAGGGCGGCGGCGGGCACGTCCTTGAGCTGCTCCGCCGTGGCCTTCTCCTCGCCCTCCATCGTCTTGCCGCCGCCGGCCAGCAGGTACGGGGCCTTGGCGTGCGCGTGGTCGCGCAGCGACATGATCAGCAGCTTCGGGGAGAGCGGCTTGCCGGTGTTCCAGGCGGGGCACTGCGACTGGCAGCGGCCGCACTCGGTGCAGGTGGAGAAGTCCAGCAGGCCCTTCCACGAGAAGTGCTCGACCTGCGAGGCACCGAAGACCGCCTCCTCGGCGCCCTCCTCGTCGTCGAAGACCGTCTCGAAGTCGATCTCCTTGCCGCCCGAGACCATCGGCTTCAGCTCACCGAGGGCGGTGGAGCCGTCGGCCTCGCGCTTGAACCAGATGTTCGGGAAGGCGAGGAAACGGTGCCAGGCCACACCCATGTCGGTCTTGAGCGCGACGGTGATCATCCAGATGAAGGACGTACCGATCTTGATCGTGGCGACGAGGTAGACGAGGTTCTGCAGCGTCTGGGTGCTGAGCCCGCGGAAGGCGGCCACCATCGGGTAGGTCACCAGGTACGACCACTGGAAGTGGTCCACGTGGTGCAGGGCGCCCTCGAGACCGCGCAGGACCAGGATGGCCAGGCCGATGATGAGGATGACGGCCTCGACGAAGTACGCCTGGCCGGCGTTGGAGCCGGCGAAGCGGGACTTGCGGCCCGGCCGGTCGGGGCGCGAGAGCTGGCGGATGACGATCAGCACGGCGATGCCGAGGAACGTCAGCAGACCCACCAGCTCGGTGAAGATCTCGTACGGCGCCCAGCCGCCGATGATCGGCAGCTGCCAGTCGGCCTGGAAGACCTGTCCCAGTGCGTGGACCAGGGTGAGCACGAGCGCGAAGAAGCCCACCGCGACGAACCAGTGCGCGACGCCGACGACGCCCCAGCGGTTCATCCGGGTGTGGCCGAGGAACTCCTTGGCCACCGTGACGGTGCGCTGCACCGGCTCGTCGGTCCGGGTGCCCGCGGGGACGGGCTGCCCGAGGCGGACGTACCGGTAGATCTGCGCGATGGCCCGGCCGAACAGCGCCACGCCGACGACGGCGAGGGTCAACGACACAATGATCGCGGCGAGTTGCATGGAGGCTCCTCGAACCTGCGCGAGCGGATAGCTAGGCGGATGGTGCGGACGACGACCGAGCCGGCTCCGCCCAGGGCGGCGGGTGACCCGCACGCTCATTACTAAGCGGTAACTTACTCAGTCCGTACGAGACTACCCATTTATTCGAGCGCACTGTAGCCAGCACGGCGGTGATCTGCGTCGCTGAGGCAACCCTGAGCGGCGGGACGGGGCCGTCGCCCGGCACCGCACCGCCACACCTTCCTCCACGGCCTCCGTGACGTGTTCGATCACCACATCATCCGACATGGACGGCGCTTCACCGGGCATCGCCCGCCGGGCGCGTCCACGCCCCCGGCTCAGCCGCGCAGTGCCAGCACCCGCCGCAGCCAGTCCAGGCGGGCCGCACGGGCGGCCCGGGACACCCGGGCCCCGGGGACCAGGCCGTCGGAGCCGTGGAAGGCCCCCGGCCAGACGTGCAGCTCGGCCCGGCCGCCCGCCGCCCAGACCCGGGAGGTGAAGGCCGTCCCCTCGTCGCGGAAGGTCTCGGCCGAGCCGACGTCCAGGTAGAGCGGCGGGAGACCGGAGAGGTCCCCGGCGCGGGCCGGGGCCGCGTACGGGGAGACGTCCGGGCCGCCGGCCGCCGCACCGAGCAGCGCGGCCCAGCCCGCCGCGTTGGCCGCGCGGTCCCAGACGCCGGAGCCGGCCAGCTGGCGGGCGGAGAGGCTGTCGTTGCGGTCGTCGAGCATCGGGGAGAGCAGCATGAGCGCGGCCGGGAGCGGCGCGCCCCGGTCGCGGGCGAGCAGCGCGGCGCCCGCGGCGAGGCCGCCGCCCGCGCTGGTGCCGTGCAGCACGGCCCGGCCGGCGTCCAGGCCGTGGGCGGCGGCACCCTCGCCGAGGGTCCAGGCCAGCGCGGTCAGGCAGTCCTCGACGGGGGCGGGGTGGGGGTGCTCGGGGGCGAGCCGGTAGGCGACGGAGACGACGGCGCAGCCCAGCTCGCGCGCGTAGGTGAGGGGGTCGAGGACGCCTTGGCGGGCATCGCCGACGATCATGCCGCCGCCGTGCACGACGCAGAGGACCGGCGGCGGGCCGGGCGCGGGGGCGGTGGGGCGGCAGACGAGGACGGGGACGCCGTCCGCGTCGTCCTCGTGGACCTGCCACGCGCCGTCGGCCGTGAGGAGCTCGTCGGTCACCTCCGGGTAGGCGGCGGCCGCCTCCCGCATCGCCGGGACCATGTCGGCCTCGGCGGTGTCGGGCGTGGTGCGGCGCAGCTCGGCGGCGACACCGGCCAGCTCGGGATCGTAGGGCGGGGCGGGCGGCGGGGCGTCCTCGGAAGGGGCGGGCACGGTCGGGCTCCTGGGGGTGGTGCGCGCGGGCGCGGGAGGCGGCCCAGCCGGGCCGGTGTCCGGAAGGAGTGGTCCGGTGAGGTCTGCCCCGGACCCGGCCGCATGATGCCGGGGGCCGTCCCTCGCGCGTCCCCCACCGCGACGGACGGCCCCCGGCGTACGACGCCTTCCCCCGGGGCGTCGTACCGGCCGCCGTCCCCCGACAGGCGGCCCCTTCCCCCGTGAACCCCCGGTTCACCGGCCTGCGCCGGCCCTGAGGTCTTTCACCGGTCACCCGGTCTCCCGGGTCCGGCTGCCCGTGTGGCGGTCACGGGCCCCCGGGCACGCGCCGTTCGCCCCCGCGCCGCCACCCCCGTGGGCGGCCCGGGAACGGTCGCGTGCAGGTCCGGGCGGCCGGCGCGTGTGGTGCCGCGTCCCGCCGCCGGCCTGTGTCACCACCGGGGCCCGCCGCGCCGGCGAGCGCGCACGGTGGAACCCCGGCGGCAACGCGCCCGGTCACCTTCAGGGCACTCCCCTCGCGGTCCCCTGCCGGTGTTTTTTCGAGTTAACAGTGACGTAGAGTGTTTACGCAAGTCTGAATTCGCAGCCGGAGCGCAATGCTCCCCTTTGTCCGCCCTTCCTTTCGGCCGTCGCCCGTTCGGGCGTCCGTCACGCCCCTTCGGACGCGTCTCGGGCGCCGGCGACGGGACTGGGGCGGGTACGGAGGGGCAGACATGGCGCGAGGCCGACGGGCGGTCTCAGAGGGTCCGTTACAGTACGACCCCGCCGACCGAAATTCGAACACCGTGGCGCCGGCCGGGCAGGAACGGCGGAGGGGACAGTGGGGGGCCGGATGAACAACGCTGCCAGCTCGGGGGAGACCGCACAGGCCGGGCAGCGGCCGCCGACCGGCCCCGCCGACGCCCCGGCCGGAACGCCCCGCCAGGAACTCGCCGCCCCCTCCGGCGCCCCGCAGGGCGACCCCGCCCACCCGCCGGTGACCGACCGGCCGCCGGCCGGGCAGAGCGCCGCCGACGACGCCCCGGAGCTGACGACGCTGCGGCAGAAGGTCGAGTACATGGTCGAGAAGACCTTCCCCGGCCAGCGCATCTCCGGCCGGTACTTCTCCGACCTGGTCCGCAGCCGCGGCGGCTCCCTCTCGCACAGCTACTTCTCGAACATCCTGGCCGGCAAGGTCACCCAGCCCTCCGAGGAGATCCTGAAGGCCCTCGGGCTCGGCTTCGGCGTCGACTGGCGGTTCTTCAAGGAGGAGTCCGAGGTCGTCGACGACGTGGTGGCCGGGCTCCAGTTCCTCGTCAAACGGCGCACCGGCGAGATCAACGGCGTCGCCGGCCGCGGCCTCGACGCCCACGGACTGCCGCCCGAACTCCTCCAGTTCGCGCTCTCCCTGCTGGAGCAGAGCGGGCAGCGCGACGAACCGGGCGGCGACGGCCGGCCCGGCGACGCGGGGAGCTGAGCGGCCATGTCGCTGCGCGCGCTGCGCAAGGAGTGCGAGGACGGCCTCGCCGACCTCCCGATACCGTCGCCCTTCGGGATAGCCGGCCTCGTCGCCAACATGGAGGCCGCCCGGGGGCGCGCCATCGTCCTGCACGAGATCCCCGACCACCTCACCCGCGTCCACTCCGCCTGCGGGCTGCGGCTGAAGACCCCCGCCACCAGCTTCGTCCTGTACCGCAAGCGCCCCACCGCCTACCAGACGCAGCACGTCATCCTGCACGAGCTGTGCCACGAGTGGTTCGACCACGGAACCAGCCTCGACGGCGACCAGCTCCGCCGCCTCCTCCCGGTCTTCGACGCCAGCCTGATCGGCCGCGTCCTCGGCCGCGAGCCGGACGAGGGGCCGCCCGGGCCCGACGGCGACCCCCTCCCCGGCATCGAGGGACCCGTGCAGGCCCGCGCCGTCTACGACACCCACGACGAGCGGGTGGCCGAGTTCGGCGCCTCCCTCATCCCGCGCATGGCCCGCGAGGTGGCGGGCGACGACATGATGGGCCGCCTCGCCAACTCCCTGGCCCGGCCCGTCTCCCACCGCCGGGGCGCCCGCTCCCTGTTCCGGCGGCGGCCCTGACGCACTAACCTCGGACGGCCCCCACCGCCCGGCCCGCCCCACGCCGGGCCGCGACCCCCCACCCAAGGACCTCGTGTGAGCACCCTCGACCTGGCCGGCTACCTCGTCGCCGCGCTGATGACGGCCGTAGCCCTGTGGCGGATGCCGGCGGCCCTCTGGGGCGACGAGGAGGACCGGCGCAGACGTGCGCTGTGGGGCTGCTACGCCGGATTCGCCGCCGCCCTGTGGACCAAGACCGAGGTCGTCCGCACCGCGCTCAACAACAGCCCGGTCACCGACCTCGCCGTCCTCATCAAGCACTACACGGCGACCGTCGCGATCCTCGCCATCCTCAGCTACATCGTCGCCATCTACGGCCGCTACCCGGACCGGGGCGCCGTCCCCCGCCACGTCCGCTTCGCCCGCCTCGTGCAGCGCATCGCGACCAAGGCCTCGGTCGCCACCCTCATCCTCCTGACCGTACTCTTCTTCACCGTCGTCGACCGCTCGGTCCCCTCCGACCGCTTCGTCTCCGACCACGCGGGCCAGCCCGGCGCCACCCTCTACATGACGGTCTTCTACGTCTACCTCGGCGCCGCCAGCGCCGTCTGCGCCTACCAGTGGAAGCTGGCCACCGCCGACGCCACCGCCCGCCACCTGCGCGTCGGCCTGTCGATGATGACCGCCGCCATGTTCATCGGCGTCGCCTACACCGCCAGCCGCACCCTGTTCATGTGGGTCAGCGTCGTCGACCGGCCGAGCGTGGAGTTCGCCGACACCTTCGACAAGGTCACCGAGGCCGGACAGGTCCTCCTCTTCGTCCTCTTCGCCGTCGGCGCCTCCCTGCCCGCCTTCTCCACCGGGCTGCGCCGCGCCCGGCTCTGGCGCGCCCAGGCACGGCTGCACCCGCTCTGGCGCGAGCTGATGACCGCCTTCCCCGAGCAGCCCTTCGCCCCGCCCGCCTCCCTGCTGCGCGAGGTCACCCGCTTCGACACCCCGGCCGACCTGCGCGTCGACCGCTGGTCCGCCGACATCGCCGACGCCGTGGAGAAGCTCCGCCACTACGCGCCCGAGCACCTGGCCGACGCCGCCCGCGCCGCGGCCGCCGAGGACACCACCGACCCCGACGAGCGGGGCCCGCGTACCGACGCCCACTGGATACGGGCCGCGCTCGCCGCGCACGCCGAGGGCGCTCCCGCCGGGCCCGCCGCGCCCGCCACCGACCCGCGGCAGGCCGAGGACCAGGAGGGCGAGGTCGCCTGGCTCGTCCGGGTCGCCGCCGCCTGCCGCACCCTCCCCGCCGCCCGCACCGCCGCCGTCCTCGCCGCCGCCCGCGCGGGCGAGGGCGCCACCGTCCCGAACTCCCCGGAGCAGCCGACCCGATGACCACCAGCACCACACCCACCGCGCCCGAGGCACCGGAGAACACCACCGCCCGCCGCGTCACCGACGTCCTCCAGCCGCGCAACGTCCTGCTCGCCGGGATGCTCGGGATCGGCCTCGCGGCGGCCGGCGGGCACTGGTCGGGGCTGCCCTGGGGCTTCCTCGGCGCGCTCTGCGCCGGGCTCATCCCGGCCGGGTACATCGAGTGGCGGCGTGGGCGCGGCGCCTGGGGCGACCGGCACGTGGTCGACCGCACCAAGCGCGCCCCGATCTTCTTCGTCATCCTCGGTTCCATCGGCGCCGGTTCGCTGGTGATGGTGGCCGGGGGCGCGCCCCGGGACATCCTCGTCACCATGCTGGCGCTGTGGGCGATGACCGTCGTCCTGCTGGCCGTCAACACGGTCTGGAAGATCTCCGTGGACGCGGCCGTCGCCTCGGCCGTGGTGACCCAACTCGCCGTGGTCCACCACCCGGCGTGGCTCGCCGCGTACGCGCTGACGGCGGCGGTGTGCTGGTCGCGGGTGGCACTGGGGTACCACACGGTGGGGCAGGTGTGCGCGGGGACGGCGGCGGGGATGGCCACCGCGGCCGGGTTCCTGATCGGCTGACCCGGGGCGCCCTCAGACCAGGTGCCGGTTGGGCAGCCGCGCCGCCTCCGCGTACTCCGGAAGCTCCACCACCGTCACGCCTGCCCCCTCCAGGAGTTCGGTGCCGTCGGCGCCGGGGACGAAGGTGTCGGGCTCGCGCCAGGCGGTGACGACACGGCGGACGCCCGCGTCCCGGATGAGCTGGGTGCAGGGGCGCGGCCGAGAGGCCCGGCGGGCGCAGGGTTCGAGGGAGCTGTAGACCGTGGCGGTCGCGAGCCGGGCGTCCCCGGCGGGGAGCTTGGCGAGAGCGGCTTCCTCGGCGTGGTCGTGCGGGTCGCCCTCGCGGGAGTAGCCGCGCGCCAGTTCGGCACCGTCGGCCGCGACCACGACCGCCCCGACGCTGAACGCGGTGGCCGACGGCGGGCAGAGCCGGGCCAGTTCGCAGGCGAGGGCCAGCCACTCCCGGTCGGCGGTGCTGGGGGCGTGACCGGCGCCAGGAGCGCCGCCGGGCGAGGGAGTGAGGCTCATCGTTGCTCCGTGGACCGATCCTTGGGGGCGTACCTCAGGAGTACCACGTCGCCGATCTGCCGGGCCTCCAGGAGCCGGAGGCGTGCCCTGGGCCCGCCAGGGTACTGCGCCGGGCCGAGCATGCGCACGGCGTCCGGCTGGCCGACGAGCAACGGGGCGACGACGAGGTGGAGTTCGTCGGCGTACGCCCCTTCGAGGAGCTGGGTATGAAGGGACCCGCCGCCTTCGACCATCAGCCGCCCGACGCCGTACGCGTCGCCTAGGAGATCGAGGGCGGCCGGCCACACAGTCCCGGCAGGGATTTGCTGGACCCTGGCCAGGTCACCGAGGTTCGCCCGCGCTTTCTCCGTCGCCTCCTCCCCCACAGCCAGGACGAGCTTGTCGCCCCCGTGGTGCCAGAACTTCCACCCCGGGTCGAGCGCGCCCGTACCGGTGAGGGTCACCTTCAGCGGGTACTCGGGCCGCCCTACGGCAACACGGGCCGCCCGGCGTTCGGGCGAGTTGACGAGGAGCCGCGGGTTGTCGGCCCGCAGCGTCCCGGCTCCGACGAGGATCGCGTCGGCACTCGCCCGGACGGTGTCGACGCGATCGAAGTCCGCCGCGTTCGACAGCAGGAGCCGGTCCTCACCGGGCCGGGTGTCGAGGTGGCCGTCGATCGAGACGGCGGCGGAGAGAAGGACGTGGGGGCGGGGCATGAGGGGCTCCCGGAGGTGTTGGGCGTACAGGTCAGACTGGATGCAGGACGATGCGGTCAAGGGCGGCGCGGAACTCGGTGATGCCTTCTTCACCCGGTGCGGTGGCCAACACCTGGTCGAGATGGCCTAGCTGTTCGACGATCCGCGCGGAACCAGTCTCCACCGCGATACCCACGGCTTGCCCGCCCAACTTCGCTGCCAGAGGCAGGTCGCCGGCACCCGCATGAGCCCGAGCCCCACGAGCGAGGTAGACACCCCTGTCGCGACGGTACGCGGTCGGCAGAGTCGAGAGGGCGCTGCTGAAACCGGCTGCGGCCTCCTCGTAGGCACCAAGTGCGGCGAGGGAACGGGCGCGGGCAGTGTTGATGTACGGCACATCGAGCCACGAGCCCCAGACTCCGTCACCCTCCGCGCGTTCGAGAAGACTGAGCGCCGTCTCGTACGTTCTGTGAGTACTGGCGGCGTCACCCAGTACGGCATGGGCGTGGGCTTCGTGCAGTACGGCGATGACTTCCAAGCGGCTTCCGGGGTGGGCGGTACGCCGTGCAGCGGCCGCCATGCCCAAAGCGTCGGCCGGATGCCCGGTGTCCAGAGCAAGCTGGGCCTTGCGGCCGAGAATGTATGCGGTGAGGTCGGTGTCACCGGTGGCATGGGAAGCGTCGAGCGCCCTGGCCGTATGTCCCTGGGCCGTGCGCTCGTCCCCGATGTCCTGTGCGAGCCAACCCGCCAGTTCCTCGTAACGGGTCTCCAGCGCGAGGAGTTCGGCGGCATCCGCGCCCCGAGCTGCACGGCGCCTCGCCGCGAGGGAGGTGAGGTGCTGCTGTAGTGCGGGCAGCACATTCCGGGGCCCAATCAGATTGTCGGTCTGGATCATCGCCCGGCGAAGGTGGGTGAAGTGCTCCACGGGAGACAGCATGTCGGCAGGCGGGACCGAGGCCGCCGCCGGAAGCGGCACCGCCGCCGCAGCGAAGCCGAACAGTCCGGCGGCCAGAACGATGCGGCGAGGAACGGGCACGAGGACGATCCTTCCATGAACACGGGCTGGAGCGACGACGATGTCCGTGCCGTCCTCGCCTGAGCCTGCCTGCCCTTGCCCGTCCGTGACCAGGGACGCTGGGGTGCTGGCCCCAGGGCCACAAGCACTGGCCCCGCAGCCCGGCGCCTCGCCCCCTGCTCCAGTGGCACCCTGGCAGGGATCGTGCCGGGCCTCCTCCCAGGAGCGGACCAACTTCCCGGCGCAGCCGAGTGCCTCGTCGAAGGCGATGGCAGCATGCCGGGGCACTGGGCGTTCGGCGCGCTCGAAACGCCCGATATGCGAGCGATCGATCAGCGTCACACAGGCCAGAGCCTGCTGTGAGAGCCGCTTCGCCTGACGGTACTGGCGCAACTCAGAGCCCCAGCGATGCCAGGGACCCACTCCCAGAGCCGGGCCGTTCGGTTGCTGCCACTTCGCGAAATTTTCTACATCCCTGGGCAGTTCCAGCCGTCCGGATCGACCGCTGCTAGGTCCGGCAAGGCCATCGAGCGAGGCCGCCGTGCTGAGGGTCCCACCCGCGCCGACTGGAGCTCCCGGCTGCTGCTCCCCGACGGCCTGGCTTGGCGCTGTCTCCCAACCACGTCGAGCCAGGCCAAAAAGGTGCCCAGGAATGCGCAAGCCGTCGGCGATCCGCTCGACAACATCCATGTGCACCAACTGCCGTCGCCCCGCCATTACTTCACCGACGCGGCTCGGGGTGAGATCGCACCGCCGCGCGATCATCGACGGGTAGACGCCGGCCCGGGCCTTCACGAGCCGGAAGACCGCGCCGAAATCCCGGCGTCGGCACGCGTCGATCATTGCCGGGTCCGTCAGCAGACCGGCCGGAAGTTCCGGTGAATGAGGCAGCTCAGACATCGGCACGCTCCCCTACGGGACTACGGATCGCTGCGAAAGATGAACGGACAGTGATGTTACCCACGTTGGGTAACCCGTTGGACCTTTTCCGCTCTGGCTGCCGCCCGAAATCCTCGACCCATGGCGAACGGACAGAACGAGGACGAGGTACGGATGACGCTGCGGATCTCGCGCGACTCCGGCCGCACGTGGGGCCCGACGACAAAGGTGCGCGTGAGCAGGGCGAGGCCGACATCGGTGAGCCATGAACGGTACCCGCCGTGCCAGTGCCAGGGCTGCCGCGCCCGACAGCCGCAAGCCGCTCACGGCCCGGTGACGTGATGCTCTGCGCACACCGGCGCCGGGTACCGGTCGACGTGTTGACCGCCCTCTGGTCCGCCTGCTGGTTCGGGAGAGCCGTGCGGTGCCAGTTGCCGCCGCACAGCACCGGTAAGCACCACGGCCTGCTCGCCGAGACCGAACCGTACGCGGCCCTGTGGCTCCGCTGGGACGAGGGCGGCACTGCGGAGGCCGTCACGCTGCCCGACTGCCCGGTGCCGCCCCTCGTCACCGACGCCGACGCCTGCTGCCTGTACTCCGGGCACCCCGAGCGGCACACCTGGGACGTAGCCGCGTACAGCGAGGAGACCTCGTGCACCAGTTGATCGTGAGCCCGTACAACGGCACCTTCCTCGTCGCCCGCCCGGGCATCCGGGCCGGCATGAGACTGCCCCGTACGAGGTACAACGAACTCGCCGCCCTCGCCGACAGCGGCCGTCCCGTCCCCGAGTGGCTCGTGGAAGGGGCGCGGAAAGCGTGGGACCTCGACCTCGCCGCCACACCGTTCCGGATCGCCGTCCTCGTACGCCCCCAGACGCCCCTCGGCTACGGACGGGCCACCTGGGAGATCAACAAGGGCTGCAACTTCAACTGCGAGCACTGCTACCTCGCGGAGAGGAAGTTCGAGGGCCTGCCCTGGGACGGGAAGGCGCGGCTGCTGCGCCTTCTGCGCGACGCGGGAGTGCTCTGGCTCCAGTTCACCGGCGGCGAGCCGCTGATCGACCGTGACTTCGTGGATGCCTACGTTCTCGCGTACGACTCCGGCATGCTCATCGAGATCCTGACCAACGGCTCCCGGCTGCACCACCCCGAGATCATCGCCATGCTCAGGAACCGGCCACCGCACAAAGTGACGGTGTCCCTCTACGGCGCCACGCCCGACAGCTTCGACTCCCTGACGCGCAGGAAGGGAGCCTTCCGGCTCGTGCGGAAAGGGCTCGACGCCGCTCGGGCAGCAGGCGTCCCTCTCGAACTCGCGTTGATCATCACCCGGCACAACGCCCACGAGGTCGACGCCATGCGCGCCTTCGCCGACCGTTACGGTGCCCGTCGCACCGAATACGGCACCATCTCCCCCACGTACACGGGCGACCCCGAACCGCTGGCCGCGCAAGCACCCGGATTCCTGGACAAGACGAGTGTCTTCCAGGGCTGTCCCGCAGGTCACACCTTCTTCCACGTCGACCCGCACGGCCTGGCCACCATGTGCAAGGTCGGCCGCGAAAACCCCGTCGACCTGGTCACCGAGGGCCTGGACGGGCTCCGCCGTCTCCCCCGCATCGCCGATGCCCAGATGCTTCGCACCGGTGGCTGCGGCGGCTGTCTGCTCTCCGGCACCTGCCGGGTCTGCCGACCGCTCGCCAAGGCGTACCAGGAGGCGAAGGCACCACTCAACACCTATTGCCGACACGGAAAGGAAGACCGTCGATGACCGCTGTCATGGTGGAGATCACGAGCCCGCCGACTGCCCTGCGGGAACCCGAGGAAGTCGTACTCCTCGACGACCTGGAGACGCTGACCGAAGGGGCCGTCCCAGGCTGCAACGACGACAACCCTTACCGGTAGTCGTTCAGGCAGGTGAGAGCGTCGGGGCTCGCCGGTATGTGGACGGCGAGCCCCGGCCGACGCACCGGCATACCGAGGAAAGGCGCCGCATGCCCACTGCCCGTTTCACTGTCGACCAGCTTCCGTCCGCCGTACGGGCCGCTGTCGAGGAGCACACCGGACCCCTGCTCCACGCCGAAGAGGCGGCCGAGGGGTTCAACAGCGAAATCGCCGTACGCCTCACTTCGGCCTCCGGTACCTGGCACGTCAAGGGCCTGCGCACCGACCACCCCCGCGTCTGGGCCCAGGCCCGCGAGGCAGCGGTCGCCCCCTTCCTCACCGGGCTGGCTCCCGCACTGCGCTGGCATGTCGTGAGCCACGGCTGGGACCTCCTCGGCTTCGAAGCCCTGACCGGCCACCACCACGCCGACTACGCACCCGGCTCCCCGGATCTGCCGAAGGTCGTCGCCCTGCTGAACCGGCTCGGCGGAACGCCCCGCCCCGGCATCCCGCTCCGCCAGGCGGAGCAACGCCTGAAGGAGTACGCCGGGGACCCGGCCGACCTGGCCTTCTTCTCCGGCGACCATCTTCTGCACACCGATCTGAACAACACCAACGTCCTCATCGCCGAGGAAGCCCGTCTCGTGGACTGGGCCTGGGCCACGCGTGGGGCCGCCTGGCTCGACGCCGCCTACTGGGTCATCTGGCTCATCGCCTCCGGCCACACCCCCGCCTCGGCGGAAGGCTGGGCGGCCCGGACTCTGGCCTGGGCCGCGGCCTCCGGCCCAGGAATCACCGCCTTCGCCGCCGCCAGCCATCGTCTGTGGACCGAGATCAGCACGAGCGACCCCGATCCGTGGACGACCAGGCTGGAAGCGGCAGCGAGGGTCTGGGACGAGTACCGGACGAGGGCCTGAGCCCGGCGCCTAGTTCGCGGAGGCGGGCGTGTGGCGCCGCAGCACCCACCCCGAAGCCACCGCCCCCGCCACACACAGGCAGGCCGTGACCCAGACCGCCGTGTGGACCCCGTTCAGGAACGCCTGGCCGGCCGCCTCCGTGACCGGGCCGTGGAGGGCATCGGGGAGGCGGGGGCCGACCGGGGCCACACCCATGGCGACGGCGTCCTTGGCCTCGGTGAGGCCGTCGGCGACGGGGGCCGGGACTCCGGCGGTGGCCAGTTCGGCGCCGAAGGTCGAGGAGACCCGGCTGCTGATCAGGGAGATGAGGACGGAGGTGCCCAGGGCGCCGCCGACCTGGAGGGCGGTGGACTGGAGGCCGCCCGCGACTCCCGCGTCCCGTACGGGCGCGTTGCCGACGATGGCGTCCGAGGAGGCGGCCATGACCATGCCGATGCCGAGGCCGAGCGCCACGAAGGGCGGCCAGAGCACGGCGTAGGCGGTGTCCAGGCCCCAGCCGAGGATGCCGAGGGAGGCGCCGGCCTGGAGCAGCATGCCGAGGGGCATCGTCAGGCGGGCGCCGAAGCGGCCGGTGAGGGCGGCGCCGAGCGGGGCGGCGACGACCGAGGCGAGGCTGAGCGGGAGGGTGCGTACGCCGGACTCGACGGGGCTGTAGCCGCGCACGTTCTGGAGGTACAGCATGACGAAGAAGATCACGCCGAGCAGGACGAAGAAGTTGACGGCGGTGATGACGGTGCCGACGGTCAGCGCGGGGTTGCGGAAGAGGCGCATCGGCAGCAGCGGGTGGGCGACCCGGTTCTCGTAGAGGCCGAAGGCGACCAGGACCGCGAGGCCGGCGAGCAGGGTCAGCACGGTGGCCGGGGAAGCCCAGCCCCAGGTCTCGCCCTTGACGACGGCGAAGACGACGAGCAGCAGCCCGAGGGCGAGCAGCACCACCCCGGGGATGTCGAAGCGCGCGCCGCGCCCCTCCTCGCCCTTGGCCTGCGGCAGCACCCAGGCGCTGAAGGCGAGGGCGAGGACGCCGACGGGGGCGTTGATGAAGAAGACCGACTCCCAGTTGACGTGCTCGACCAGCAGGCCGCCGACGATCGGGCCCAGCGCGGTCGACACCGAGGAGACCATCGCCCAGATGCCCACCGCCATGCCGAACTTCTTCGGCGGGAAGACCGCGCGCAGCAGCCCGAGGGTGTTCGGCATCAGCAGCGCGCCGAAGAAGCCCTGGACGGCGCGGAAGGCGATGACGCCCTCGATCGACCCGGCCAGGCCGATGGCGACCGAGGCGAGGGTGAAGCCGGCGACGCCGATCAGGTAGTACGTGCGGCGGCCGAAGCGGTCGCCGAGCTTGCCGCCGAGGATGAGGGCGGCGGCGAGCGCCAGCAGGTAGGAGTTGGTGACCCACTGGAGGTCGGCGGTGCCGGCGTTCAGGTCGCGGCCGATCTCCGGGTTGGCCATGGAGACGACCGAGCCGTCCAGGGCCACCATGAAGAGCCCGAAGGCGACGGCTATGAGGGTCAGCCACGGGTTGCCGCGCCGGGTGGGCGACGGGGGTGCGGGGGCCGGTTCGGGCGGGGCTTCGGGGGTCCGGGTGGACATGGGTGTTCCTCGCAGGGAGACGGATGGCCGTACGGGGCCGTTGGCACGGGGTGGGTCAGGGGGCGGACGGGTGGAGTCCGCGTTCCAGTACGTGCAGGGCTCCGACGGCGGCGCCGAGTGCGCCCCGTTCGCCGTCGCTGAGGGTGGCGAGGGCCTGTTCGACGTAGCCGCTGATCAGCTCGTCGACGGCGTGGGTGCGTTCGGCGGCGGTCGGGGTGAGGTGGAGGTGGGTGACGCGCTTGTCGTCGGGGTCCCGGCGGCGCTCGACCAGCCCCGCGGCCACCATGTGGGTCACCGTCGCGCTGAGGTTGTTGGGCTTCACCAGCAGCACCTCGGCCGCCTCCCGGACGGTGATGCCGTCCCGGTCCCGGATCAGCCGCATCAGGGTGATCTGGCCCTCGGCGGGCTTGGGGTGCGGGAAGTCGGCGTCGACGCGGCGGTCCAGGGCGCGGTGGAGGGCGGGGAGGACGAGGGCGAGGTCCCGGGCGAGCCGGTCGGCCGCGCCCTCGTCCGGCGTCGTCCCGTCCGGCGTGCGCGCTGTCGTGTCCACGGGGAGGAGAATAGGTATGGCGTCATACCTATGTCAAAGCGGTGCGGAGAACGCCGAAGCGGCCGGCCCCCGGGGAGGGGACCGGCCGCTTCGCAGGGCGGGACGGCTGGTCAGGCCGTCGGCTGCTCCTCCAGGCGGGGGAAGAGGACGGCGCCCTTGGTGACGGTGGCGCCGGCCGGGAGGCGGCCCCAGTCGGCGGTCTCGTCGATGCGCTGGGCGGCGAGCGGGCCGAGGTGCGGCTCGGCGCCGAGGGAGTCCCAGAGCTTCTGGGAGGTGTCGGGCATCACCGGGTTGAGCAGGACGGCCATGGCGCGCAGGGACTCGGCGGCCGTGTACAGGATGGTGGCGAGCCGGGCCCGTCCCTCCTCGCTGTCGTCCTTGGCGACCTTCCAGGGCTCCTGCTCGGTGATGTAGCCGTTGACCTGCTTGACGAAGTCGAAGATGGCGAGGATGCCGGACTGGAAGTCGATCTCCTCGCCGATCGCCCGGTCGGCGGCGGCGACGGCCTTGGTCAGGCCCTCCCGGACCGCCTGCTCGGCCTCGCCGGAGGCGGTGGCGGCGGGCAGCTCACCGCCGAAGTACTTGTTCACCATCGCGGCGACGCGGGAGGCGAGGTTGCCGTAGTCGTTGGCCAGCTCGCTGGTGTAGCGGGCGGAGAAGTCCTCCCAGGAGAACGAGCCGTCCTGGCCGAAGGAGATCGCGCGCAGGAAGTACCAGCGGTAGGCGTCGACGCCGAAGTGCGAGGTGAGGTCCTGCGGCTTGATGCCGGTCAGGTTCGACTTGGACATCTTCTCGCCGCCGACCAGCAGCCAGCCGTTGGCCACGACCCGGCCGGGCAGCGGGAGGCCCTGCGCCATCAGCATGGCGGGCCAGATCACCGCGTGGAAGCGGAGGATGTCCTTGCCGACCAGGTGCACGTCGGCCGGGAAGGTGGCGTCGAACCGGGCCTGGTCGGAGCCGTAGCCCGCGGCCGTCGCGTAGTTCAGCAGGGCGTCGACCCACACGTAGATGACGTGCTTGTCGTCCCAGGGGACCTTGACGCCCCAGTCGAAGGTGGAGCGGGAGATCGACAGGTCGGTGAGGCCCTGGCGGACGAAGTTGACCACCTCGTTGCGCGCGGACTCGGGCTGGATGAAGCCCGGGTTGGCCTCGTAGAAGTCGAGGAGGCGCTGGGCGTACTCGCTCAGCTTGAAGAAGTAGTTCTCCTCCTTGAGGATCTCCACCGGCTTCTTGTGCACCGGGCAGAGCTTCTCACCCGCGTACTCGCCCTCGCCGTCGAGCAGCTCACCGGGGAGCTTGTACTCCTCGCAGCCCACGCAGTACGGGCCCTCGTAGCCGCCCTTGTAGATCTCGCCCTTGTCCCACAGGTCCTGGACGAACTCCCGGACGCGGTCGGTGTGGCGCTTCTCAGTGGTGCGGATGAAGTCGTCGTTGGCGATCTCCAGGTGCTCCCACAGGGGCTTCCACGCCTGGGTGACGAGCTTGTCGCACCACTCCTGCGGGCTGACCCCGTTGGCGTCGGCGGTGCGCATGATCTTCTGACCGTGCTCGTCCGTGCCGGTGAGGTACCACACCTTCTCGCCGCGCTGACGGTGCCAGCGCGTGAGCACGTCGCCTGCGACGGTCGTGTAGGCGTGGCCCAGGTGAGGAGCGTCGTTGACGTAGTAGATCGGGGTCGTGACGTAGTACGCCTTCGTCCCCTGCTTCTCGTTTCCATTGGCCGCCATGGGCGAAATCCTAACGGCCCGCCGAAGATCGCTTCACCGCGTTTCAGCGCGTGGAACGCGGTGCGGCCCCCGGTCCGGGGACCGGGGGCCGCACAGGTCAGGCGGGGTCAGGCGCGGGCCGCCAGCCACTGCGGGAAGGCGGCGAGGAGCCCGGCGTACAGCTCCGCGTCGGTCAGCTCGCGCGGAGCGGGGCCGGCCGGGAAGTACCCGGTGTGCGGGGTGTCCAGCTTCCGCAGGTACTCGAAGTTCTTGTGCTCGCTCTCGCCGAAGCCCACGAACTGCCAGAACAGCGGAGCGTCCGCGACCGCCTTCAGTGCCTCGGTGGCGACGGTCTTCACGTCCGGCGGACCGTCGGTCTGGAAGATCACCAGGGCGGGCTCGCTCGCGCCCGAGTTCTTGTGCAGCGCGGTGACCTCCTCCACGGCCCGGTGGTAGCTGGTCCGCCCCATCCGGCCGCACTCCGCGTGCAGCTCGTCGATCCGGCCCTCGTACGCCTCCGGGGTCAGCTCGCCCTTGCCGTCGACGTCGGTCGAGAAGAAGACCACCCGCACGGTGGGGGTGTCCGCCGGGTCGAGGTGCGTGGCCAGCGCCAGCACCTGTTCGCCGAGGCCCTGGGCACTGCCGTCCTTGTAGTAGCCGCGCATCGACCCGGAACGGTCGAGCACCAGGTACACCTTGGCCTTGGCCCCGGTCAGGCCCGCGTCGGCGAGCGCCTGGCCCGCGTCCGCCACCGGCAGAGCCGACGCCTTCGACCGGGCCGCCTCGGTGGGCTTGGCGGCCGCCTTGGCGGACTTCGCCACCGGCTTGGCGGGCTTGCCGGCCGCCTTCGAGGCGGCCGCCTTCGCGGGCCTGCCGGCCGGCTCGGCCTCCGGCTCGGCCTCCGGCTCGGCCGCGTCCTCGGCCGACTTCTCGGCTGCCTTGGCGGGCTTCGGCTTGGCGGGCGCGGGCTTGGAGGGCTCGGCTTCCGGCTTGGTGGGCTCGGGCTTGGCGGGTTCCGGCTTGGCGGGCTCCGGCTTGGCCGACTCGGGCTTGGCGGGCGCGGGTTCCGGCTTGGCGGGCTCCGGCTTGGCCGACTCGGGCTTGGCCGACTCCGGCTTGGCGGGCTCGGGGTCAGCGGCTACCGGCTCGGGGGCGGGCTCCGCCGCCTCCGGCTTGGCGGGCTCGGGCGCCGACTCCGGCTCGGCCTCCTCCGTCTTCGCGGCGGGCTCGGGCTCGGCGGTCGGCTCGGGGGTGGTCGCCGACTCCGGCGAGAGGGCGGGCTCCGCCGCCTCCGGCTTCGGGTCGAAGATCGAGGGCTCCGTGATCAGGGCCTCGGGCACCTCCGGGTCGGCCGGTACGGGCGCGACGATCGGCTCGGCGGTGTCGGCCGCACCGACCGCCTCGGTCGTGGCGGAGGCCTCATCGGTGGCCTCCGGCTCGGCCTCGGCCTCCGGCTCGGCGTCGGTCTTCGGCTCGGCGTCGGTCTTCGGCTCGGCCTCGGTCTCCGGCTCGGCGTCGGTCTTTCGCCCGGCCTCGGGCTCGGCCGGGGCGGCGGGCTCCGGTTCGTCAGCCGCCTCGGGCTTCGCGGCGGACTCGGCCGGGGTGGCGGGAGAGGCGTCCGGGTCGTCCTCGGGCGAGCGCTGGGGGCTCGGCACGCCGGCGGCGTCGCGGTCGAAGGCGGCGGCGACCAGGTCGGGGGCGGCGTCCGGCTCGTCGGCGGCCGGCGCCCGCTCCGTGCGGGCCTCCGGGACGGACGGGGTGGCGGTGTCGGGGGCCGGAGTGCCGGCGCGGGAGGCGTCCTCGGTACGGGCCGGGGGGACCGCCGCCGAGTTCTCGGTCCCGGTGCCGGAACCGGCCTCGGAGGCGTCCCGGTTCTTGCGTGACCGGCCGAGCGCGTTCCGCAGGAGACTGAGAATGCCCATCAGGTTCCTTTCGAGGGGGCCACCGGCTCCAGCCGGTGGGAGATCGAATCCAGCCCTGCGCCAGGAAGGCGCGGCAGCCGATCTTGCACGTGCGTCGCGGTCCGCGTCGGTCGGGACGCTGGGCCGCTGAGGAGGAGGGCGAGGGGGCGGGGGCGGATCGGGTTCAAGCAGTGTGACCGACGGGAAGGGCGGAGTCCGTTAAAACTCCGTGGGGCGGACTGGCCGGGACGGTACTGCTGGGGCCGCTCCGGCGGAAGCTCGCGCGTGCACGCGGCGGCGAGATCACCCGAGTCACCAGCGCAACCCTTCGCGTGAGTTGGTCCCCGCCGGTGCGAAGTCCCGGTGTGTGCCCGGGCCCCCGGTTCTGGCCAGGGCGGACACGTAAGGTTAGCCGCCCGCACGGGTGATCTTGGGGAGGGGCGGCCGCGAGACGCCGAGCAGCACCCCGGCGTACTCCACCACAGTGCAACCGGAGGGCGTGCGCCGGGGGTTCATGCGCCGTTCAACTCTCGTCCGCCGGGTTGCCCGTCGGCCCTCCTAGCGTCGCGGCCGACCGGGGCTTTCACGGTCGGCCGGCGCAGACGGGCGCCGGTGCCGGGGCCCGGACGGAGGAGACCATGCGCAAGCTGCTTCCGCTGATCGGATCGCACCCTGGCGGCCGTTCCGCGCTGACCTGCCGTTTCCGCTGCGGGGACGCCTGCTTCCACGAGACGCCCAACACCAGTGGCAACGAGTACGTCGGTGACGTGATCGCCGGCGCCCTCTCCAGAAGGTCGGCCCTGCGGGCGGCCGCCGTCGTCACGGTCGCCGGGGCGGCGGGCACCGCCGTCGTCGGCCCCGGTGCCGGGCAGGCCGTCGCGCACGGCGGGCGTCCCGGGCACGGGGGCGGCCACCGGCCCGGCACGGGCAACGGCAAGGGCGCGCGCGGCCTGCGGTTCACCCCGGTCGCCCCCAACAAACTGGACCAGGTCAGCGTCCCTAAGGGGTACGCGCAGGAGGTCGTCATCCGCTGGGGCGACCCGATCCTGCGCGGCGCGCCGGAGTTCGACGAGAAACGCCAGAGCGCCAGGGCGCAGGCGGGCCAGTTCGGTTACAACAACGACTTCCTCTCCCTGCTTCCGCTGGACGAGCGCGGCCGGGAGCACGGGGGCGCCCGCCGCCAGGTGCTGGTCGCCAACCACGAGTACACCGACGAGATCCTGATGTTCGCCGGGTACGACCCGGAGAACCCCAGCCGCGAGCAGGTCGAGATCGCCTGGGCGGCGCACGGCCTCTCGGTGGTCGTCGTGGAGGAGGAACGGCGCTCGGGCCGGCTCACCCCGGTCCGCCGCCACCGCCTCAACCGCCGCCTCACCGCCACCAGCCGCTTCGAGGTCACCGGCCCCGCCGCCGGCCACCCGCTGCTGCGGACCAGCGCCGACCGGCGGGGCACCACCGTCCTCGGCACCCTCAACAACTGCGCGGGCGGCACCACCCCGTGGGGCACCACGCTGCACGGCGAGGAGAACTTCAACCAGTACTTCGCCCACGCCGACAAGGTCACCGACCCCGAGACCGCCGCCCGCCTCAAGCGGTACGGCATCTCCGGCGGCGCCTCGGAACGCAAGTGGGAGCGGTTCGACCGGCGTTTCGACCTCTCCGAGGAGCCCAACGAGGCCAACCGCCACGGTTGGGTGGTCGAACTCGACCCGTACGACCCGGACTCCACTCCGCGCAAGCGGACCGCGCTGGGCCGGTTCAAGCACGAGGCGGCGCAGCCCCGGCTGACCCGCGACGGGCGCCCGGTCGTCTACATGGGCGACGACGAGAAGTTCGACTACTTCTACAAGTTCGTCTCCTCCAAGCGGATGCGCAAGGGCGACTCCCGCGCCGCCCGGGAGCACAACCTGACGCTGCTGGACGAGGGCACCCTGTACGTCGCCAAGCTCACCGGCGACTCGCCCGCCGACCAGATCGACGGCAGCGGGAAGCTGCCCGCCGACGGCGAGTTCGACGGCAGCGGCCAGTGGATCCCGCTGGCCACCGCCGGACCGCGCGGCGACGTCTCGCACGTGCCCGGGATGAGTGCCGCCGAGGTCTTCGTCTTCACCCGTCTCGCCGGGGACAAGGCCGGCGCCACCAAGATGGACCGGCCCGAGGACGTGGAGCCCTCGCCGCGCACCGGCAAGGTCTACATCGCGCTGACCAACAACAGCGACCGGGGCAAGGAGGGCAAGGCTCCGGCCGACGAGGCCAACCCGCGCAACAGCAACAAGCACGGTCAGGTCCTGGAGCTGACCGAGTACCGCGAGGACCCGACCAGCACCCGGTTCGCCTGGTCGTTGTTCCTCGTCGCCGGGGACCCCCAGGACCCGGCCACGTACTTCGCCGGGTTCCCCAAGGAGAAGGTCAGCCCGATCTCCTGCCCGGACAACGTCGCGTTCGACCCGCACGGCAACCTCTGGATCTCCACCGACGGCAACGCCCTCGGCTCCCACGACGGCCTGTTCGGCGTCGCCACCAGCGGCCCGCGCAAGGGCGAACTGAAGCAGTTCCTCACCGTCCCGACCGGCGCCGAGACCTGCGGCCCGGTCATCCAGGACCGGCGCGTCCTGGTCGCCGTCCAGCACCCCGGCGAGGTCGACGGGGCCTCCGTGGAGCAGCCCGCCTCGCAGTGGCCGGACGGGCCCGGACGCATCGTCCGCCCGGCGGTCGTCGCGGTGTGGCGCGCCGACGGCGGTGACATCGGCGTCTGAGCCGCGGCCGGCCGACGGGCCGGCGGGTCAGCGCCGGGCCGGGCGGGTACGCCGCAACCCGGCGAGGACCGCGATGACCAGTGCCAGGACGAGCAGGCCGCCGAGGACCGCCCACGCCAGGGTCCTCGGCGCGCTCGCCAGGGCGTCGAAGACGGCGGCGGCGGAGGCTTCGGAGACGTCCCGGGGCAGGTCGTCGAGGGTGGCCCGGCGCCCGATCACGATGCCGATCAGCAGCGCTCCGCAGGCCAGTGCTCCGCCCAGACAGGTGAGGACGGCGGCCCGCGCCCGGCGCCGGGCGAGCAGGAGGCCCACAGCGGCGGTCACCACGGCGGCGCCCGCCAGCCAGAGCCCGGCCTCCTGGAGGAGGCGGAAGCTCTGCCGTGCGGCCGGGAAGCGGTGCGCCTCCAGGATCGTCACCTCGACGTCCTCGACCGGCACCCGGTCGGCGAACGGCACCCCGTCGGCCTCGAGCTGGTCCTTCACCTGCTGGGTGATGGGGGCGAGGTTGAGGGTGACCGCACCGTTCCCGTCGCCCTCGCGCAGGGCGCGCTGGACGGCGCCGTGCGCCTCCCGGTTGGCGGCGTTCCAGCCGGTGCGGAAGGTCTCCGTGGTGGTGAACGAGCGGATCGCGCTCTCCACGAACTCCGCGACGGTGTCCTGGAGCGGCCCGGTGTCCAGCTCCCGCATCACCCGGTCGGTGACGGCCGCGGCGATGTCCGCCTGGACGTGCTCGTTCGAGGCGAGCGGCTCCATCGTGCCGACGTACTCGTCCACGTCGCCGATGTCGAGCCGCGCCCAGCCGGAGAGGATGGCGAGCGGCACCAGCAGCGCCGTGACGACCAGCAGCACCCCGGAGGCGGCCGCCGAGAAGCCCCGTCCGGCGCGGCGGGCGCGGGACGGGGCTCGGGCGGCGGGACGCTCGGCGTTCGCGGGACTGCTCACGGAGTCCAGCGAAGCGGTGCCGGGCGGCGGACGCCACCCGTGGAGGGCTCATCGGGTCACCCGGAACCCGCCCGGCGGCTACTCCTTGGTGTGGTACCGGTAGAAGACCGAGACGAGGACGACCAGCCCCAGCACGAGACCCAGGAAGATGGACCGCAGGATGCTCGCGCCGCTGAGGCTGTACAGGTAGCCGAAGACCGCTCCGGCGAAGACTCCCCAGACCGCCGCCCGCACCGGCTGCGGGATCGCCCGGGTCATCGCCTTGTGCAGGACGAAGGCGACGACGCCGACGACCAGGCCCGATCCGATGCCGAAGAGCACGTTGCGCCAGGTGATCGGCCCGGCGTCGCGTTGCAGGGTGGCACCCCAGCAGCCGTAGAGCACGGCCAGGACGAGTGGCCAGCCGATCGACGCCCTGCTCGTCGCTGGATGGCGGGCGGGAGCGTGCGGGCGTCGGGTGTCTCCCCTGACCTGGGCGGCGTGCGACATGGCGGGCTCCTCTCAGCCGGTGAGCCGCGGGCGGTACGCGCTGCGCTCGGCGGCCCGGGCGGAGGTTCGGCCCGGGCACGGCTCCGGTGCGGCCGGTCCACGGCCTCCTTCCAGAGCACACCGCAAGGACCGCGACGGCAACTCGGGGGCCGGTCGGCGCGGCGCCCTCCCTGGTGCGCGGGGACGGCTCGTACGAGGTGCGGGGGCGAGAGGGGCGTGGTTCTCTGGCGGTCGGCGGCCCGGTGCCGGGTGTGGCTGGGGCCGACCGTGCGGGACCGGACGGCCGGGCAGGCGCCGATGTTTCACGTGAAACATCGCCAAGGTCCCGGTCCTCCGGAGATGTTTCACGTGAAACATCTCCGGGCGGCAGGCGGTTGACGGCCGCGGAGAGTTTCGCAGCCGGAAGAACGACCGAGTGGGAGGCGCCAGATGGGGCGGCGGACGAAGACCGTGAGCGGCGCGGAGACCGGAGTGCTCGGGCCGAGGCGCGGGCGGGCCAGGCAGGACGTGGGAGAGAGATCCCGATGAAGATCGTGGTGTTCGGGGCCACCGGCATGATCGGCAGCCGGATCACCGCCGAGGCGGTGCACCGGGGCCATGAGGTGCTGGCGGTCAGCCGGAGCGGCGGCGCGCCCGTACCGGGTGCGGTGGTGACGGTGGGCGACGCGGGCGACCCGGAGCGGGTGCGTGAACTGGCGGTGGACGCCGACGCGGTCATCTCCGCCGTCGCTCCGCCCCGTGACGGCTCCGACCCGGGCGAGGTCTTCCTGGCGGTCAACGTCGCGCTGGCCGAGGGCGTGAGCGCGGCCGCCGCCACCACGCCCGGGCCCGCCACGGGAGCGGGTGCGGGGCGGCTGGTCGTGGTCGGTGGCGCGGGCAGTCTGGAGGTGGCGCCGGACCGTCCGCTGGTCGAGGAGGAGGGCTTCCCCGAGGCGTACCGGCCGGAGGCGCTGGCCCAGCAGGATGTCCTCTGGTTCTACCGGGACATCGACGACCCGGGGCTGGACTGGACGTACGTCTCCCCGGCGCCGGAGATCGCTCCCGGTGAGCGGACCGGGCACTACCGGATCGGCGGCGACGGACTGCTGACGGCGGAGGGGGCGGGCGGCAGCCACGCCTCGGGGATCAGCGCCGAGGACTTCGCGGTGGCCGTGGTCGACGAGGCGGAACTCCACCGTCATCCGCGTACCCGGATCTCGGTGGCGTACTGAGCCACGGAGCTGGCCCGTTGGCGTGGCGAGGAGAAGCAGGCGGGAGGTGGGGACGATGCGGCGGGTGCAGGGGGACGCGACGAGAGTGAGCCGGCTCGGTCGCGTACCCGCGTTCCCGCCGACGTGGCTGCGTGGACGGGATGCCGTCCGGGTCCTTCCCGCGGTGCTTCTCGTCCTGATCGTTCTCGGTGACCTGTGGACCAGTAGCGGGTTCCGGATGATCACCTGGGTGGTGATGGTCCCCGCCCTGACGGCCGCGCTCGCCGGGGTGGGCGGCACCGTCGTCTTCTCGGTGCTCTCCCTGGCCGCCTACCTGTTGGTGGACACGGTCCTCCACCCGGTTCCCGAGACGGGGCTGCCCGGCTTCCTCCTGGTGGTGGCGGCCGGTTCGACGTCGGTCGCCGCCTGCGCGGTCCGCCGGGCCAACGAGCGGCGCGCGGAGAGGCTCGCCCTCGTCGCCGACGTCGTCCGCGACACCGTGCTGCGGCCCCTCCCCTTCCAGTGGGGCGGCCTCGACTGGTCGGCGCTGTACGTGACCGCCGACCGTGTCGCGCGGGTGGGCGGTGACTTCTACGACCTCCAACCGAGCCCGCACGGCACCCGGGTGGTCCTCGGCGACGTACAGGGCAAGGGAATCGGCGCGGTGGCCGCGGTGGCGGTGCTGCTGGGCACGTTCCGTGAGGCCGCGTATCACGAGGGGCTGCTGCGGGACGTCGCCCGCCGCCTGGAGACCCGGATGAAGCGCCAGCAGGCGTACAGCCGCTTCATCGGCCGGAACGAGAGTGACCGGTTCGCGACGGCGGTGGTGCTCTCCTTCGACCCGGTGGAGCCCGGCACGGTGCGACGGGGCGTCTCCGGGATGGACCTGGCGACGCTGGGCCACGAGCCGCCGCTGGCCGTCGGCCCGGACGGGGTGCGTGCTCTGCCGTCCACGGGCGGCGTGCCACTGGGCATGGGCGAGCTGGCCTGCGACCCGCCCGGCAGCGGCCCCCGGATCGCTCGCGACGGTCTGGCACCCGACGAGACGCTGCTGCTCTTCACCGACGGCGTCACCGAGGCCCGAGACAGGACCGGCGCGTTCTATCCGCTCCAGCAGGACCTCGCTCGAGCCGTCGCCGAGGACCCCGGCCTGACCCAGCCGGAGCGCCTGGTCCGCTACGTCCGCGACGCCGTGGACCGCCACGTCAGCGGCGCCCGCTGGGAATCCGACGACCTCACCCTCCTGGCCCTCAGGCCCCTACCGGTCGAGCCGCCACGCGAAGCGTTCCCGTAGACCGGCCGTCCCAGCCGGGGGAGGGGCGTCAGTGCCCTCGCCGGCCCGAAGCGGCGAGAGCGCTGCGGGCGCCGGGCCTGACCGCCTGCGGTGGCCCGAAGCGGCGAGAGCGCTGCGGGCGCCGGACCTGACCGCCTGCGGTGGCCCGGCGGAACGCGGCCGGTCGAACCGGCTGGCGCGGTGCACGACCAGCGGGCGTGGTCGGGCCCGGGGTGCCGGAGACGCGCGGACGAGACCACCTCGGTCCTGGAGAGCCGGCGCTCTCGACCGCACCGGGGAGGCCAGGCCTCAGCCGCCGCACCGCCGACGCCACCGCCGAGCCAGCGCCGACGCCGAGCCAGCGCCGACGCCAGGCGCGGCGGACGGCCGCGACGAGGCCGCTCCGCAGACGAGGCGCTCCGCAGACGGCGCCCCCGCGCAGGGCGGTCGCCCACGCGCCGGTCCTCCGCCCGGGGCCGTCCGCCTCGCCAGTTGCCCGCCCCGCCGGTCGCCGCAGCCGGAGCCGCCCCGCCCACGGCACCCCACCGTCGTGGGCCGCGCGCAGGCGCCGCCTCGCACCCGGCGAACTCCGGCGTCGGTCGCCCCTCTCGTCCCGGATCGCGGGATCGGCGCGGAGGCGGGAGGGTGGAAGGAGTGTCCGCGTGGCCGGGCGGACCGGCGGGTGCGCCCGGCGCGGGGCACGCGAGAGGGCGTCCGCGGCGGGCGGCGGCGGGCGGGACCGGCTCGCCGTACGCGCGCGGTCGACCCGCTTCCGGCGCCCAGCCGGGTGGCGCCCATCGGCTCGTCCGGCACCCGTACCGGGCGCCGGGTCGCCGGACCGAAGGCCCGGCCAGCGCACCGACGTGGAGGAGAGAGATGAGTCAGCCCGAGGAGCTCCCCGAGACGATGAAGGCGGTCCAGTACCGCGAGGTCGGCACGGCGCCCGAGGTGGTGGAGATACCCGTGCCGCGGCCCGGGCCGGGGGAGGTGCTGCTCAAGGTCACCGCCGCCGGCGTCTGCCACTCCGACATCGCGGTGATGAGCTGGCCCGCCGAGCAGGTGCCCTTCCCGCTGCCGCTGACCCTCGGCCACGAGGGCGCCGGGGTGGTCGCGGAGGTGGGCGAGGGGGTCGACACGGTGCGGCTGGGGGACGCCGTGGTGGTCTACGGGCCCTGGGGCTGCGGGACCTGTGTGAAGTGCGCGCAGGGCAAGGAGAACTACTGCCTGCGCGCCGAGGAGCTGAAGATCCTGCCGCCCGGCCTGGGTGCCCCCGGAGCCATGGCCGAGTACATGATCGTCGACTCGCCGCGGCACCTGATCCCGCTCGGCGGCCTCGACCCGGTGCGGACCGTACCGCTGACCGACGCGGGCCTCACCCCGTACCACGCGATCAAGCGGTCGATGCCGAAGCTGGTGCCCGGCTCGACCTCCGTGGTCATCGGCGCGGGCGGCCTCGGCCATGTCGGCATCCAACTGCTGCGGGCCATGACCGGGACCCGGGTGATCGCGCTGGACGTCTCCGAGGAGAAGCTCGCGCTGGCCCGCGAGGTCGGCGCGCACGAGGCGCTGATCTCCGACGACGAGGCGGTCGGGCGCATCCGCGAGCTGACCGGCGGGCGGGGCGCGGACGCCGTCTTCGACTTCGTCGGTGTGCCCCCGACCACCGCCATCGCCCAGCAGTGCGCCGGAGTCGAGAGCGATGTGACGATCGTCGGCATCGGCGGCGGCTCGGTCGAGGTGGGCTTCGGCACCACGGCCTACGAGACGGTGGTCACCGCCCCGTACTGGGGCAGCCGCAGCGAACTCGTCGAGGTCTACGACCTGGCCCGGGGCGGCGACATCACCGTGCACGTCGAGACGTACACCCTGGAGGAGGCCCCGAAGGCGTACGAGCGGCTGCACGCCAACGAGGTGCGCGGCCGTGCCGTGATCGTGCCCGGGAGCTGACCCGCGGGCCGGGGTGCTCAGGCCAGGGAGAGGAAGAGCTTCTCCAGACGGGCCCGCATCTCCTCGCGGGACTCCGGGGTGGTGGCGTTCTCCCCGTCCCGCAGGTCGTCGGTCAGACACTGCTGGAGCCCGGTGGCGATGATGGCGAAGCCGGCCCGGTCCAGCGCGCGGGAGGCGGCGGCCAGCTGTGTCACGACGTCCTCGCAGTCCCGCCCCTCCTCGATCATGCGGGCGACGCCCGCGATCTGGCCCTGGGCCCGCTTGAGACGGTTCAGTACGGACTTCAGGTCCGACTCGGCGAGTTCCAGTTGCACGGGGGCTCCTTCGTAGGTGTTCCCTCCCAGGATGACACCGGGAGGAGACGGACACGGAAAGGCTCCGGTGCCCCGAGGGCGGCCGGAGCCTTTCCGCGCGGCGGGCGCGCGCGTCAGTCGCGGATGTCGATCTTCTGCTCGCCGCCGTCGGCCGCGTCCTGGGCGGCCGGGGCGTCCTGCGCGGGAGCCTGGGCGGGGACGGTGGACGTCCCCTCCTTGGCGGTGATGCCCTTGAGGACGCTGGTCAGGTCCATCCCGGTGGTGGACTGGAGCAGCTCCATGCCCTGCGTGACGTTGTCCACCACGGTGCGGGAGAGCTTGGAGGCACCGTCGGTGGAGATCACCGTCATCTTGTCGACGGCGCTCAGCGGCTCGGACGCCTTGGCGACGACCTGCGGCAGCACCTCGACCAGCATCTGGAGGACGGCCGCGTCGCCGTACTGGGCGAACGCGTCGGCCTTCTTCCGCATGGCCTCGGCCTCGGCCGACCCCTTGGCCGCGATGGCGGCCGCGTCGGCCTCACCCTCGATGCGCACGGCGTCGGCGAGCGCGGCACGGTGCGCCTTCTCACCCTCACCGGTCAGGCGGGCCCGCTGCGCGTCGGCCTCGGCCTCCTTGACCTGGGCGATCCGGCGGGCCTCCGCCTCCTGCTCGGCCTGGTACCGCGCGGCGTCGGCGGGCTTACGCACCTTCGTGTCGAGCTCGCGGTCGGTCAGCGCCGCCTGGCGCTCGGCCACCTTCTCCTGCTCCATCAGCACTTCCTGCTGACGGGCCGCCTCGGCGAGCGGACCGGCGGCGTTCGCCTTGGCCCCGGCCGCCTCCGTCTCGACCTTGATCTCGGCCTGCTTCAGGTAGAAGGTCCGCTCCGCGATGGCGATTTCCTCGGCGGCCTTCAGGCGGGCCTGCTCCGAGGCGCGCTTGGCGATCGCCTCGGCGATGTCGGCCTCCTGCTTGGCGCGGGCGGCCTCGGGACGGCCGAGGTCCTCCAGGTAGGAGCCTTCGGTGGTGATGTCCTGGATCTGGAAGGCGTCCAGGATGAGGCCCTGACCGGAGAGGCTGGTCTCGGCCTCCTCCGCGACCTGCCCGGCGAAGGTGGCGCGGTCGCGGATGATGTCCTCGACCGACATCCGGCCGACGATGGCGCGCAGGGCGCCCGAGAGCACTTCCTGCGTGAAGCCGACGATGCCGCCCTGCTGCTGGAGGAAGCGCTGGGCAGCGGCGCGGATGGCGTCCTCGTTGCCGCCGACCTTGACGATGGCGACGCCTTCGAGGTTGGCCTTGACGCCGCGCAGGGTGACCGCGCCGCGGACGGAGACCGGGATGTGGCGGCTGGAGAGGTCGAGCGTGAAGCGCTGCTGCACGAACGGGACGACGAAGACACCGCCGCCGACGACGACCTTCTGCCCGCTGTTGTCGGTGATGACGCGGCCGGTGTCCGGGTCGGTGGACTTCTTGCCCCGACGGCCGGTGATGATGAACGCCTCGCTGGGACCGGCGACCTTGTACCGGGTGATCACCACCAGGGCGAGCAGGACGAGGAGCACCACGGCCCCTACGACTGCGGAGACGACTGGACTCATTGGGCTTCCCCCAAGCCGTCCGGGGGACGGCTGATAGTGCGGACAGTGCGGTCGGGCGGAGCCGCGGCGGCGCGGCCGCCTTCCGGCACGGGCCGATGTCTCACGTGCGACATCCTGCCGCCGCGCGGCGGCGTTTCCCGCGGGGCGTCCGGATGTTCCACGTGAGACATCGGCCGGCGCGAAAGGCGGGCCGCCACCGGAGGCTCCTCCGGCCCGGTCCCGCCGCCGTCAGCGTTCGACGGGGCGGACGGAGACCGAGGTCGAGGAGAGAGATGCCTCGACCCAGACCTCGGTTCCCCTGGTGAGGGGAGCGGTGGATTTGGCGGACAGCTTCAGCGGCTGACCGCCGAGGTGCACCAGCACCTCGCCGTACCCGCTCGCCGGGATGGCGGTGACCACGGAGCCGGCCGTGCCCACCAGATCGGCCGAGCGGGGTGTCGCGTCGGTCTGCTCACGCATCAGGGCCTTGCTCAGCTTGAGCACGACCCAACCGGTCACCAACCCGGCCAGGACACCGACGGCTGTCGCGCCGGCCACGCCGATTCCGGTGGTCCCCAGTACGACCGCCCCACCGAACCCGAGCATCGACACGAACCCGGCAATGGCGGGCAGGGAGAGCAGGCCGTCGAGGAAGTCCCCGAAGAATCCCTCCAGGACGCCGTCGAAGATCAGGGACAGGACCAGCAGGACGATTCCCGCGATGCCCAGACCAAGAAACAGGGTCACGATCTTCCCCTCCCCGTGTCGCCGTTTCCCTCCCGCGCCACCGCGCCCCCGTTCTCCGGCGGCGGTTGCTCCGGAGCCGGCGGTCCTGATCTCCGCCGTGCCGCTCTGGTGGCCGCTCCGCGTTCCTGGTGCGCGTGGCAGAGTGAGAAGCCGGTGCCGTGACTCTCCTGAATGGTCCCATAGGCCCGGCGGAAAAGACATTGCCGATCACCGGCAATCTTGACGCTTTCTTAATGCCGTGAACCCGCCGTCGCGCCGTCCCCGCGAGCCGCCGCCCCCGGTGCCCGGCTTTCCCGCACCGGCAATCCGAGGCCATGGGTGGCAACGGGACGGGAGGGCGTGCTCTGATGTCCCTTCGGCCGACGCGGGCGACGCCACGGGCAGCGTCCGCGAGGGGCCGACCGCGACCGGGGTTCCAGCACAGGGCCCCCGGTGGGGCGGCCCCTGTTCCTCCCACCGCCGAGCCGGCCCGCCACGGCCCTCCCGGGCGGGCTCCGGCCCCGGCCCGGCGGCACCCATCCGGATCGTCGTCGGGTCCGAACAAGGGACAGGCGGGAGCGGGACGAAGGCCGGTGGCCCACGGACCGGGCCCGCTTGCGAGCGGCCCCGGGGGCCGCGCCGGCCACCCGACGCCCACCCCCACCTCAGCCGTCGCCGAGACCGTCCCTCCGGCGGCCGACCGCCCGACCACCCACACCCGACCCACCGTCACGAACAGCGCCGCAGCCGGCGTCCCGCGCAGGGGCCGGGCCGCGGCCCATGGGGGAGATTCCGACATGAGGACAGAGCGGGCCCAGGACTCCGAGCCGCCGCCCCGCACGGCCGCCGCGCCGGAGGAGGCGCCCCCGGGGCGGCCCGGGCAGGACGCCGCGCGGCCCGGCCTCGACGGCCTGCCGCGCCAGGGCGGTCGCGGCGCGGGAGGCGGCGACGGGCCGGAGGCCGTGGTGATGCTGCTGCACGGCGGGCGGGAGGCCGGACTGGAGGCGCCACCGCCGTGGAACCTGCCCGGCCTGCGGATGCGGCCCTTCGGACGGTCCATCGCCCGCGCCACCCGCGGTCACGACGTCCGGCTGACCGCGGTGCGCTACACCCACCGGGGCTGGAACGGAACCCGTGAGGACCCGCTCCGGGACGCCCGCCGCGCCCTGGACGCCGTGGCGGAGGCGTACGGCGAGGTCCCGGTGATCCTCGTCGGCCACTCCATGGGCGGTCGCGCCGCGCTGCGTGCCGCCGGGCACCCGCTGGTACGCGGCGTCGTCGGCCTCGCCCCCTGGTGTCCGCCCGGCGACCCGGTGACACAGCTCGCCGGCCGCTCGGTGGTGCTGCTGCACAGCGACCGCGACCACACCACGAGCCCGCTCGCCTCGCAGACGACGGCGACCCGGGCTCGCCGCGCCGGGGCACGGACCTGCTCGGTGACGATCCGCGGCAGCGACCACGCGATGCTCCGGCGCGCCCCCGTCTGGCACCGGCTCACCGCCGACCTGGTCACCGGTCTCCTCGGTCACGGCCCGCTCCCCCCGGCGGTCGACGCCGCTCTGCGACTGCCCCCGGGCACCTCGGGGCCCGAGGGCAATCTCGACCTGGACCGGATCACCGGCCCCCACGACGCGCGCTGAGCACCTGCCCGTACGCGCGCGCCCGGCCACCGGCAGCGGCCGCCCCCTCGGGGACGGCTTCACGTCCGGCCCGGCGCCCACGGCGCCGGGTACGCACTCCCACGGCGCCGGGAGGGCCGGCCGGCCGCCACGGACACCGCACAGGACGCGGGGACTTCCCTCAGGACAGGTCGTCGCAGAGGTCGTCGTCGGCCGAGCGGGCGCCGTCGGCCACCTCGGCCGGGACGCCGGTCGGCTGCGGCGAGGCCGGTGCCTCGGGTCCGTCGCCGGGGTTCTCGGCGTAGGAGCGGCCGACGGTGATGTCGATGCCGGGGGTCGTCGCCTCGACGAGACGGGCGCCGGGGAAGAGCCGGCTGGCCGTCCGGGCGCGCTCCGCCTCGCCGGGCCCGTGGGTGATGAGGGTGACCGGATGGTCCTGCCGGGGCGCGTTGCCGTAGGAGCTGACGGTGAAGCCGTGTTCGGTGAGTCGGGTGGCGGCGCGGGCGGCGAGGCCGCCGGTGGTGGTGCCGTTGTGGACGGTGACGGTGGTGCCGGTGCCGTCGACGGGCCCGGCCGCGTCCGGGGAGGTGTCGGCGGCCGGGCGGGCCTCCCCGCGGCCTCCGGCGTTCTTGCCGTCGAGGGTGCGGTCGGTGCGGAGCGCGTGCCAGAGCGCGGCCGCGTCCGGCTCGACGACGGCCACCCGGTTCCCCTCGTAACGCCAGGGGATGGTGAGGAACTTGGTGTTGTCGAGGTCGATGTCCTTCAGGCCCATGGCGAAGCTGAGGAGTTTGTCGGCGGAGCCGAGGCCCGGGTCGACCGTCATCGACTTGGTGGCCGCGTCGGCGAGCGGCAGGAGCTTGCCCGGGGTGAGCCCGTCCTCCTTGATCTTCTTCATCAGGCTTCCCACGAACGCCTGCTGGCGTTTGATGCGGCCGAGGTCGGAGCCGTCGCCGATGCCGTGCCGGATGCGGACGTAGTCCAGTGCCCGACGCCCGGAGACGTTCTGCTCGCCCCGGGCGAAGACGCGCTCGCCCCGGGTGGCGCGCTTGGGGTCGAGGTCGCGCTCGTATATGTCCTGGGGGACGCAGACGCGGACGCCGCCGACCACCTCGGTGAGGTCGGAGAAGCCCTTGAAGTCGATGACGAGGGTGTGGTCGACGCGCAGCCCCGTCAGCTGCTCCACGGTGTTCTGCGTGCAGGCCGGATTCCCCTCGGCCGTCTCGCCCACGGTGTACGCGGTGTTGAACATGGCGCGCGGCTTCGGCTGCGTCCACGTACCGTCCGGCAGGCGGCAACTCGGGATCGGCACCAGGGTGTCGCGCGGGATGGAGACCGCGACGGCGTGCTGGGCGTCGGCGTAGACGTGCAGCAGCAGCGCGGTGTCGGAGCGGCCGATGTCGTCCTTGTCGCCGCCGCCGAGGGCGGCGTTGCCGCCGGTGCGGCTGTCGGAGCCGAGCAGCAGGATGTTCTGCCCGGCCGAGGTGTCCGGGGGCCGGTCGTCGGCGACGCCCTCCTGGCCGAACGTGCCGAGGTTCCCGCCGAGTTTGAGGTAGAGCCAGCCGCCGCCCGCGGTGGCGAGCAGCACCAGGGACAGGCCGAGCAGCAGGACGGGCCGGGCCTTGCGGCGGCCCCCGGGCACCGTCGCGGAACCCCCCTCGGGCCCGCTCCCGCCGCGCTCCGCGCCCTTGTCCGGTCCGCGCCGTCGGCTGCCGGTCATCGGGTCACTCCCCCTTCTGCGCACCTCGCCGCTTCTGTACGGCCTTGCGCAATGTAGCCACTCCCGTCGGGCACGGGGAATCCTTCGCGGGTATCCCACCGGTTCGTGCGGGGCCGCGACGGGCCGCCCCGTGCGGGAACGATCGGGGGCTGCCCGGAGTCCCGGCCGCGCGCACGGGGCCGGGCGTCCGTCAGGGGCTCGCGTGGTCGTAGCCGTAGCGGAGCGGCTCGTGGTGGACGCGTGGGTCGCGCCGGTACACGTAGAGCGCGTCGGCGCGGAACGGCGTCGGTCCGTCCTCCGGGCGGCACGGGTACGTCACCTGCACCACCGCCGGTCGGTCCAGGACGCGCAGCCGGGTGCCGTGCGCGGGACCGCCGTCCAGCAGCGCCGACTCCTCGACGGCGGAGACGGGCGCGGCAACGGGTCCGGGAACGGCCAAGACGTCCGGAGCGGGGACGGGTGCGGCGGTCGGGGGGCGGCGCTGGGCTTCGCCGGTTCCGTAGCTGTGCATGGAACGACCTTATGCAGCGGGCCTGTTCAGCTCCACGGTGCCGGACCCGCTCTGCCGGAGGCGGCCGGAACCCGGCCCCCGCGCTGTCTCGTTGCCGCCGTACGGCGCCGGAACCGTCGCCGACTCGGGCGCCCGTCCGCCCGGTCCGCCCCGCTCCGGCCGACGGCCACGGCACGCACCGGCGTCACGCCCCGGCGCGTCCGGCCCCCAGACAACCGGCGGGCGCCCGTCGGTCACTGGCGCCGTGCTCACAGCCCCACCACCGTCACCTCCGTCGCCTTGACCGCCGTCCAGACCCGGCTGCCGTCCGTCAGGCCGAGGTCGGCCGCCGCGGCCGGAGTGATCTCGGCGACCAGGGCCGGCACCTCCGGCGAGGTGATGAGGACCCGCAGTCTGCTGCCCACCGCGGTCAGCTCCCGCACCGTCCCCTGCCAGACGTTCCGCGGGCTGCCTTCCGGGCGGGCCAGGTGGAGCGAGACCGCTTCCGGAGCGATCACCGCGAGGACCGGGGCGCCCGGTTTGGGCGGGAGTTCCCCGCCCGGGGCCGTCATGAGCAGGCCGCCACCCGCCAGCTCCACCGTGCCGCCCGGCCCGGCCGTGCCCTCCCAGGCGTTGCCGCCGAGCATCCTGGCCACCCACGGGGAGCGCGGGTGGCGGGTGACCTCGGCCGGCGGGGCGTCCTGCACCGCGTCGCCGCCCTCCAGCACCAGGACCCGGTCGGCCAGCGAGACGGCCTCCACCGGGTCGTGCGTGACGATCAGGCAGACCCCGCCGAACCCCGCGAGATGGCGCCTGAGGGTGTGCCGCACCCGCGCCCTGGTCGTCTGGTCCAGCGCCGCCAGCGGTTCGTCGAGCAGCAGCAGCCGGGGCCGCGCCGCCAGCGCCCGGGCGAGCGCCACACGCTGGGCCTGGCCGCCGGACAGCTGGGCGGGCCGTCGGTCGGCCAGTTCCCCCACACCGAGCCGCTCCAGCCACTGCTGTGCCAGGAGCCGGGCCTCGGCCCGGGGCACGCCGCGTGCCCGGAGCCCGTAGGCGGTGTTGGACAGGGCCGACAGGTGCGGGAAGAGCGCCCCGTCCTGCGGCACCCACGCCACCTGCCGCCGGTGGGCCGGCAGGCGGGTCACGTCGCGGCCGCCGAGCCGGACCTCGGCGTGGGCGCGTGGGGTCAGACCGAGCAGGGCGCGCAGCAGGGTCGTCTTGCCGGCGCCGTTCGGGCCGACGACGGCGAGGGTGGTGCCGGCGGGCGCGGTGAGCGGGAAGCGGGTGTAGCCGGTGAGTTCGGCGCGCAGGTCGGAGTCCTCGCGGGCCGGCCGGGCGGAGGCCGCCCCGGAGGCCGGCGCGCCCTCGTCGGGAGCGAGGGCTCCGTCGGCCGGGTCCGGGAGGCCGGCGGGCCCGGCCGACGCGCCTTCCGGCGGGGCGGTGCGGGCCTCGCGTACCGCCCCGCCCGTCCACCGGCCGCGCAGCGCCACCAGGACCGCCATCGCGATCACCAGCAGCAGCAGCGAGACCGAGGTGGCTGCCTCGGGGGAGTCCTGGAGGAGGAGGTACACCTGGAGCGGCAGGGTCTGCGTCGCACCGGGCAGGTTCCCCGCGAAGGTGATCGTGGCCCCGAACTCACCCAGGGCCCGCGCCCAGGTCAGGGCCGCTCCGGCGGCCAGTGCGGGGGCGAGCAGCGGCAGCGTCACCGTGGCGAAGACCCGCAGCGGGCCGGCGCCGAGCGAGGCGGCGGTCTCCTCCATCGAGGGGCGCAGCCCGGCGAGCGCGCCCTCCAGGCTGATCACCAGGAACGGCATCGCCACGAAGGCGGCGGCCACCACCGCGCCCGCCGTGTGGAACGGCAGGGTCAGCCCGAAGGCCGACTCCAGCCACGGCCCGAGCACTCCGCGCCGCCCGAAGGCCAGCAGCAGTGCCACACCGCCGACGGTCGGCGGCAGCACCATCGGCAGCAGCACCAGCGAGCGGACCAGTGCCTTGCCGGGGAACGGCACCCGGGCCAGCAGCCAGGCCAGCGGCACCCCCATCACCAGCGAGAGCAGCAGCGCCCAGCCGGAGACGACCAGCGACAGCCGGAGCGCCTCGGTCACCTGGGGGGAGGTCAGGTGGCCTGCCAGGGACGGCCAGTCCGTCCTGGCCAGCACGCCGACCAGCGGGAGCAGCAGGAAGGCGACCCCGGCCAGCGCCGGGACCATCAGCCCCGCCGGGACACCCCGGCGCACGGCCGCGCCGCCCGTGTACCCGCCGGGCCTCTTGGACCGCGCGGCCGCGCGCCGCGCTCCCCGCTCCACGCCTGCCTCACCCCGCTTCACGCCTGCCCCGCCCCGCTCCCGCCTCGCACCCGTGCTCCTCCTCCGTCCACCACGCCCCGCACACCTCGCGTGGCGCGCTTCCTCTGCGGCCTCCCCCGCCGGATCGCGCGCCACACGGGGGCCGCCCGGCCGACGGGAGCGTGCGGCGCACGCGAACACGTGAGCGAGCGCCCTGGTCGGTCAGGGCGCCGGGGCGCGCCCCCTCCTCGGCTCCGTGGATCGCGGCCCGTGACGGGCACCGTCCCGGTCAGGGCTGTTGGAATCCGGCCTTCCGCAGCAGTTCCCGCGCCCTGTCGGACGACAGCCACTCCACGAATTCACCCGCGTCCCGCGCGTGCTCGGAGCCGTTGAGGACGGCCGCCGGGTAGGAGGCGACCGCGTTCTGCGCGTCCGGGATGTCGACGGCGTCGACCTTGTCCGGGACGGTCGCGGCGTCGGTCCGGTAGACGAGGCCCGCGTCGGCCTCGCCCAGCTCGACCTTGCTCAGTACCGCACGGACGCTGACCTCCTGCGAGACCGGTCGCACCGCCAGCTTCCGGGCGTCCAGGATCTGCTTGCCGTACCGCCCGACCGGGACCTCCTCGGCGGCGAGCACCACCTTGAGCTGGTCGTCGGTGAGGTCCTCTAGGGACTCGACCTTCTTCGGATTGCCCTTCTCCACCGCGATGACCAGGCGGTTCCTCGCGATCAAGGTCGGCTCGCCGGTCTCGGCCGCCAGGCCGTCCATGGTCCTGGTGTCGGCGGTGACCAGGGCGTCGGCGGGCGCCCCCTGCCTGACCTGTGCGGCAAGCTCCTGCGAACCGGCGAAGGAGAAGTCGACCTCGACGCCGGGATGCTCCTTCTCGTACGCCTCGCCGGCCTCCTCGAACACGTCGGTGAGCGAGGCGGCGGCGAGCACCGTGAGCCGGGTGTCCTTCTTCCCCGCCCCGGCCGACGCGCCGCCGTCCTGGTCCTTCGGCCCGCCGCCACCGCAGGCGGCGAGGGATGTCAGCAGGGCCACGGTGGCCACGGCGGCCGGAGCCCGGCGGCGGGGCGGACGGGACACACGAAGGGTGGGAGGGCTGGCCATGGGGATCAAGGCTCCTCGGTCCGGAGCGGATGGATCGGGCTGACCGTGCTGACCGGGCCGAAAGCCGGACAGCCCGAAAGGGGCGGGCCGGGACGGTCCGCCCGCGGGGCTTCCCGCCGCGAGCGGGGCGACGGTTGAGCCGGCGTCCGGCGGGCCGTCGGCTGTCGGGGGCCTCAGGTCCGGTCGATGTGCACGTTGGTCGACTTCACCCGGGCCGTGGCCCGCATCCCGACCTCCAGGCCGAGCTCCTCGACGGCCTCCCGGGTCAGCAGCGAGACCAGCCGGTGCGGCCCGGCCTGGATCTCGACCTGTGCCGCGACGTCGCCGAGCCGCACCCCGGTGACGATGCCGGGGAAGGCGTTCCGCGCGGTGGTGTACGGCACTTCCTCGTCGTCCGCGCCCTGCTGCCCCACCTCCACGGCGAAGGCGGCGAGCGCCTGTCCCTCGATGAGGCGCCGGCCGTTGCCGTCGCGGTGCGTGGCGATCCGCCCGGCGTCGGCCCAACGGCGCGCGGTGTCGGGGCTGACGCCGAGGAGCCGGGCCGCCTGGCCGATGGTGTAGGACTGCATGTGCGGCACCGTAAGGCGCCCGGGCTGGCATCTGCAAGGCAGCGGTCGGGATTGTGGGGGCACGCACCAGCTCCCTTGGACGATGCTCCGACCCGCCGTTCCGCAACCACCGTGTGCGCTGTGTGCGCCTGGCCGCGACCGCCGGCTGTCAGTGGCGTCTGCCACCCTCGCACCTCATGACGACCACTCCGGCCACCTCGCCCGCCACCGACCCGGTCCCGCCGGCCCGCCCGCGCCCCTTCCTCCTCGCCGACATCGAGGCCGCCGTCCGGGAGAGCTGGGGCCCGGACACCGCCCCACCGAGCCACCGCCCGCACTGGAGCCCGGACAACCCGGCCCGCGACCAGTGCGGGGTGACCGCGATGGTCCTGAACGACCTGCTCGGCGGCGAACTGCTCCGCGGCGTGGTCCGGGTGGACGGCGTACAGACCGACTTCCACTGGTGGAACAGGCTCGGCGAGGGCGTCGAGATCGACCTCACCCGCGAGCAGTTCGCCCCCGAGGAGATCGTCTCGGCGGGCGAGGTGATCCCGCGCCCGCCCCACTTCACCCGCCTGCGCGAGGAGTACGAGCTGCTGCGCTCGCGCGTGCTGGCCCGGCTGACCCGCCCGGCGGCCTGACCCCGGCGCCCCGCCACCACCCGGGCGGCGCTCCCTCTTGGCGCCCGCCCCTCGTCCCGCCCACACTGGAGGCGCGAGGGAGCCGTACGTCAGTGAGGGAGCGTTGCGCCATGGCAGGGTACGAGAGCGCCGAACCCGAGGTGGCGGGGGTGCGGGTGCCGGACACCCGGCTCGCCGCCGAGGCGACCGAGCTGGTCCGCGAGACGGTGCCGGAGCTGATCTACCACCACTCGCGCCGCGTCTACTACTTCGGCGCCCTGCGCGGCCGGCGGCTCGGCCTGAGCCACGACCCCGAACTCCTCTACCTCGGTGCCATGTTCCACGACCTCGGCCTCGGCGAGGAACACCGGGACAGCGGCCGCCGCTTCGAGGTGGACAGTGCCGACGAGGCCCGCCGCTTCCTCGCCGCCCGGGCGGTCCCCGAGGACAGCATCCGCCGCGTCTGGACCGCCATCGCCCTGCACACCACCCCGGGCATCCCCGAGTTCATGGAACCGGAGGTGGCCCTGGTGACCGCCGGGGTCGAGTACGACGTGCTGGGCCTCGGCTTCGACAGCCTCGACGAGGCCGAGCGGACTGCGGTCGTCGCCCGCCACCCGCGCCCGGACTTCAAGCGGCGCATCCTCGCCGCCTTCACCGAGGGCACCGCCCCCAAGCCGGAGACGACCTTCGGCAACGTCAAGGCCGACGTGCTCGCCCACTTCCTGCCCGGTTTCACCCCGGGCGACTTCGTCACCACCGTCCAGGGGTCGGCGTGGCCGGAGTAGGCACCGCCCCCGCACGTGAGTGACGGCCCCGCGACACACCCCGCCCGGCGACACACCCCGTCAGCATCGGCGGCCCGCTCACTCCGAGGCCGCCCCCTCCGGACGGCCCCGATCCGGACAGCCGCCCGGCGGGTGCGCGCGCGACCGGGCATCCGGCCAGGGGAGGCCGCCCGCCTCGCCGGGCCACGGCCCGGTCCCCGTCCACGACTCCAGGAACCCGCCCGGCCCTGACCGGGCCCGCCGCCTTCGCGTCCTGGCCGGGGGCGTCGAGGCCGCCGTCCGGAGGTCCCCGGCCCCGCCGAGCCACGCCCGAACCACCGCCCACCGCAAGGCGGTCGGGGCCGCCGGGGGCATCGTTCCCCGCCCCACCCTTACGCCCCGCCCCCGCGCGGGAGCATCATGGCCCAGCGATCCGGGCCGGCCGTGGCCCACGGGCGGAGACAGGGCGGGCAGACCACATGGGCAGACGAAGCCTGGCGTACGGCGGCAGCGCGATCACGCGTACCCCCGGCCCCCGCCCCCGCCGAGCCGGCGCCACCGCCGCCCTGCTCGCCGCCGCCCTCGTCCTCACGGGCTGCACCCAGTCCCCCGGCGACGGGGCCGACGTCCGCCCCGGCCAGACCCGTGCCAAGGCGCGCAAGGGGACTCCGCCGCTGCCCGTCCCCCGGGGCAGGGGCAGCCGGGCCACCCGGGACACCACCGCGCCCCCGGACTTCAACGGCGACGGCCACCCCGACCTGATCCTCGACGAGCTGGCCAAGGGCCCCGACGACCCGCGGGGCGACGACGCGGGAATCGGGATCGTCCACGGCAGCGCGCGCGGACTCGTCCCGGGCGCCCGCCGGCTCCTGTCGCCGGGCCGTACGGCCGCCAAGACCGAGGGCGTGGTGCCCGCCGCCTTCGACGCGGAGGCCGCCTGTGACCTGGACGGCGACGGGTACACCGACCTGGTCGTCTCCACCGATCCGCCGTTCGACGGGCAGGGGCGCCCGCCCGTCCCGGTGCAGCTGGTCTTCGGCGGCCCCGAGGGGCTGTCGGGACGCGCCGTCGTCCTGCGCGTCCCGGACCGGGCGCGGTTCGGCAACGACTGGCCCGACCATCCGGTCTGCGGCGACTTCGACGGCGACGGCGAGGCGGACCTGGTCCTGCACGCCAGCAGCAGTCGCCTCTCCTTCCTCCGGGGCCCCCTCACCCGCGAGGGCGCCCCGGCGGCGGCCGGCCCCGCCCTGCCCGTCCCCGGCGACCTCCCGGCCGGGCCCGCCGCCGACCTCGACGGTGACGGGACGAGCGACCTCGTCGTCCGCACGGGCGCGGGCCGCGCCAAGGCCCGCGTCGTCCTCGGCGGGCCGCAGGGCCCCGTCCGGCAGGGCCCGGCCCTTCCGGCCGCCACCGCCCACGCCTTCGGCCACTTCACCGGCACCCGCACGGACGACGGCCTCGACACCGCCCTCGCCGCGGGCGCCGCCCTGCGTCTGCGGCCCGCTGCCCCGGGCCTGCCCGCCACCACCGTGCGGGCCCCGGCGCCCGGCCCGCTCGCGGCCGGCGACACCGACGGCGACGGCCGCACCGACCTCGCCCTCGCCCCGGCCGACCGGAGCCGCACCGTCACCGTGCTGCCCGGCGCCCGTACCGGCCTCGACGCGGCCCGCGCCAACACCGTCACGCCGCCCGGCGGCAAGGGCGACACCGTGCGACTGCTGGCCCTGGCCGACTACGACGGGGACGGCCGCGCCGACCTGGTCCTGCACACCGTGCACGGCCCCACCCGCGACACCGTCACCGTCCACCCCGGCACGGCCGGTGGCACCGCCGCGCGTCCCTCGCTCTCCTTCACCACGGCCGACCTGCTGCCGCGCTGACGGGACGGCGGTACCCGGGCCGACCTGGCGCAGGGCCGGGGCGCCCGCCTGCCCGCCGCCCGCGCCGTCGCACGCCGTAACCTCATCCGCAGAGCTTGCGCCACCTGACCGACCCCCCGGCGCCACCACCTCGTCACCCCCCCCGCGAGCCCAGGCCCGCCCAGGAGAGCCCCAGAGATGCCGCAGTACCTCCGCACCGCCCTCGCCGCCGCGACCGCCGCCGTCCTCACCGGCGGACTCCTCACCGTGGCGCCCGCGGCCACCGCGGCCCCCGGCGCCCCGGCGGCCCCGGCCACCGGACCGGACTTCGACGGCGACGGCTACGCGGACGCCGTGGTCTCCGCGCCCCGGGCCACCGTGGAGGGCAGGCCGGCCGCCGGACAGCTCGCGATCATCTACGGCGGGCCCGAGGGGAATCGTTACGCCACGATCCACCAGGGCAGCCCCGGCGTCCCCGGCGACCCGGAGCCCTACGACCACTTCGGCGCCGACCACGCCTGGGGCGACTTCGACGGCGACGGCTACGACGACCTGATCACCGGCGCCCCCGGCGAGGACATCGGCGACGACCACAACACCGGTACCGCCGTCATCCTCTGGGGCTCCCCCTCCGGCCTGGTCGGCGGCACCACCCTGAAGGACCCGCGTCCCGGCAGCCACGACGGCTTCGGCGCCCCCGTCACCACCGGCGACTTCGACGGCGACGGCCGCACCGACATAGCCGTCGGCGCCGCCTACGGCTACGCCTCCGTCGACGTCTTCCTCGGCGGCGTCACCCGGGACGGCACCCCCGGCTCCCACCGCGTCGTCACCCCGCCCCTGCACGGCCGCTTCGGCCTCGGCGCCCGCTCGCTCGGCGCCGGCGACCTGAACGGCGACGGCAAGGACGACCTCCTCGTCGACGGGTACGCCGCCGACGACGCCCGCCCCACCACCTTCTGGCTCCCCGGCACCGCCGAGGGCCCCACCACCACCGGCACCCAGCGCCTGCCCGGCGGGCCGATCGGCGCGGTCGGCGACACCGACGGCGACGGTCACGACGAGGTCATCCTCGGCACCGACCCCGCCGAGGCCGCCGACGGCCCCACCGAACTGGCGCCGCCCAAGGACCCGAAGACCGCCAAGCCCCGCGAGGACACCCCCGAGGCCAGGGCCCGCGAGGCCGCCGAGAAGGTCAAGAACTCCAAGGCCGAGGCCGCCGCCGAGGCCCCCCGCTCCCCGGCCGTCGACGAGCCCGCCCGCCCCAGCGAACTCGGCGGCTCCGTCCGCATCGTGCACGGCACCGCCGAGGGCCCCGCCCACGGCCTGGTCCGCACCCTCACCCCGGAGACCGTCGGTGTCCCCGGCAACGTCGAGAAGGGCGACGCCTTCGGCGCCTCACTCGCCCTCGGCGACCTCGACGGCGACGGCCACCCCGACCTGCTCGTCGGCGTCCCCGGCGAGCACATCGACGGTGTCCCCGAGACCGGCGCCGTCATCGCCCTCTACGGCGACACCGACGGCTCCGGCCTCACCGGCGACGGCGCCCGCTCCCTCCACCAGGACGTCCGCCCCTTCCGCGACGGGAACGAGCCCGGCGACCGCTTCGGCAGCGCCGTCCTCCTCACCGACCTCGACGGCGACGGCCTCGCGGACCCCGTCATCGGCGCATCGGGCGAGAACGCCGGCAACGGCTCCTTCCACCTCGCCCGCGCCACCAAGAGCCGCAAGCTCACCGACCCGTCCGTCCTGTTCGTCTCCACCCTCGGCGTCTCCACCGAGGGCGCGCCGGAGCTGGGCAGCCGCATCTCGGGCTGAGCCGGGGACCGTCCCGCGGTCCACGCCCTGCTCCGGACACGGCCGGCGCGACGGCCCGGCCCCACGCCGGGCCGCCCGGGAACCCCGGCACGAGCGGACCTCCGTCCGGCCCCGCTGCGAACCACCACGCGCCGGTGACCTGGGACCGCACACCACGCCCCCCGCCGGCCGGCGGCGAGGACGGCCGCCGGGGGACCCCTAGGGGTCCCCCGGCGGGGATGTCACAGCTCGGCCGCAAACGCCCCTTCCGCCAACTGCCCCCGGCGCGCGATCCGTCCGGACCGGGTACGTTCGACCACGTGGCTGGATTCAGGACCGGACGCGGCCGGGACAACCGCACCGACGGACCGCACGGACAACCGCGGCAGCAGCCGTACGGGCAGCAAGCCCCGTACGGTGGCGCGCCGACCCCGCCCGGCGGCGGCTACCAGGGGGGACCGCCCCCGCAGTGGCCGCAGGCCCACGGCCAGGGCGAGCCGGAGTACTTCGGCGACCCGGGCCACGGCGGCCACCAGCCCTACCCTCCGCAGCAGCCCCATCCGCAGGGCGGTTACGGCTACCCGGCCCAGGACCCGTACGCGGGCCACCCCGGCCCCGACCCGTACGCCCGGCGCCCCCAGGCCCCGCACGACCCGTACGCGGCGCAGAACAACGCGGGCCACACCCAGGCCTTCTCCATCGACGAGCAGTACCACCACGGCGGCCCGCCCGAGGGCGAGGTCTACGCCGCCCCCAGCGGCCCCCGCCTGCCCTGGAAGGAGCTGCTGCGCGGGCTGGTCCTGCGCCCCGGCCCCACCTTCCTGCGGACGCGCGACCACCAGGTGTGGGGCCCCGCCCTCACCGTCACGCTCCTGTACGGCCTGCTCGCCATCTTCGGCTTCGACGGCGCCCGTGACGACGTCATCAACGCCACCCTCTCCACGGCGATCCCGTACGTCCTGACCACCGCCGTGGCGTTCACCCTGAGCGCCTTCATCCTCGGTACCGTCACCCACACCCTCGCCCGCCAGCTCGGCGGGGCCGGCTCCTGGCAGCCGACGGTGGGCCTGTCGATGCTGATCATGACTCTGACCGACGTGCCGCGCCTGCTGCCCGCCGTCTTCATGGGCGGTGACGCCTCAGTCGTCCAGATCATCGGCTGGCTCACCTGGCTCGCCGCCGGCGCCCTGTTCACCTCGATGGTCGCCAAGTCCCACGACCTGCCCTGGCCCAAGGCGCTCGCCGCCTCCGCGATCCAGCTCCTGGCTCTGCTGTCGCTGATCAAGCTCGGCACCTTCTGAGCACCGCCGCCACCAGCCGGTACGCCTGAGGGCCCGGACACCGACGACGGTGTCCGGGCCCTCAGGCGTGCGGCCGCGCAGTGCTCAGGCGTCGAGCACCTGGCCCTCGCGCTTCACCACGGGAGGCAGGACGCTCCACGGGAAGTTGATCCACTCCTCGGTCCGCTTCCACACGTACTCGCACTTCACCAGCGACTGCGACTTCTCGTAGATCACGGCGGAGCGCACCTCGGCGACCTCGCCGACGCAGAAGTCGTGCACCAGCTTCAGCGTCTTGCCGGTGTCGGCGACGTCGTCCGCGATGAGGACCTTCTTGTCGGTGAAGTCGATCGCGTTCGGCACCGGCGCCAGCATGACCGGCATCTCCAGCGTCTCGCCCACCCCGGTGTAGAACTCCACGTTCACCAGGTGGATGTTCTTGCAGTCCAGCGCGTACGCCAGGCCGCCCGCGACGAAGACCCCGCCGCGCGCGATGGACAGCACGACGTCCGGCTCGTAGCCGTCGTCGGCGATGGTCTGGGCCAGCTCACGGATGGCCGTGCCGAAGGTCTCGTACGTGAGGTTCTCGCGAACGTCGCTCATGCCGGGTATCACACCTGCGTCCGATGGAAGTTGAGATAGGAACGCGAGGCGGTCGGCCCGCGCTGCCCCTGGTAACGGGACCCGTACCGCTCCGAGCCGTACGGGAACTCGGAGGGCGAGGAGAGCCGGAACATGCAGAGTTGCCCGATCTTCATCCCCGGCCAGAGCTTGATGGGCAGCGTCGCCAGATTCGACAGCTCCAGCGTCACGTGCCCGGAGAAGCCCGGGTCGATGAAGCCCGCGGTGGAGTGCGTCACCAGACCCAGCCGCCCGAGCGAACTCTTCCCCTCCAGCCGCGAGGCCAGGTCGTCGGGGAGCGAGATCACCTCGTACGTCGAGGCGAGCACGAACTCCCCCGGGTGCAGGATGAACGGCTCGTCGCCCGGGGGCTCCACCGTCCGCGTCAGCCCGTCCTGCTCCACGGAGGGGTCGATGTGGGGGTACAGGTGGTTCTCGAACACCCGGAAGAACCGGTCGAGACGCACGTCGATACTCGACGGCTGCACCATCTCGGGCTCGTACGGATCGATCCGTACCCGCCCGGCGTCGATCTCGGCCCGGATGTCATTGTCTGAGAGAAGCACGCACCGAGGATACGCAGAGCGCGCGGGCCCGCCCCAACCGGACGGCCCCGCGCGCAGGTGACTCTTCTTACGCGGTCCCGCGTGCCCACGCCACGGGCACCGCCTGCCTCAGCCGCGCGCACCGCGGACAGCGGATCAGCCGCCCCGGCCCGATCCGCCCGGTCCCGAGCTGCTGCATCGGAAACGAAGCGGTGCTGAACACGTGCCCATCGGCACAGCGGACGACGGTCTGCTCCATCAAAGTCCCAGAGTCCTTCCCCACGAGCCCGTCACACATCCCGGCGTCGACGCCGGGAGCCCGCCTGCCCGCCCCCGGCCGTCCCACGCCCGAGGGCACATTACGGGACGAACCCCCCGCCCCGCCGACGCCACCCCCGCCCGCACACCGTACGCCCGCCGCACACACGAGAGCCCCCGCCCTGGACGGCGGGGGCTCGGCATGAGGTAAGGTGACGAGCGATCCGATCCCTTCGGGGAAGTGGATCTCGCGGGTGTAGTTTAATGGTAGAACATGAGCTTCCCAAGCTCAGAGCGCGAGTTCGATTCTCGTCACCCGCTCCACGACTAAGGCCCTGGTCTCTGACCGGGGCCTTGTTCATGGGCCGGGCCGCCTTCGCGGTACGGGCTGTTCCGCCGAGGAGCGCGGTGTCAGCCGCGTCGCGGACTCGGGTGGCGGGAGGCGGCCAGGCAGGGCGAGGGCCGCGTCGGCTCGGTGCGACCGTGGGTCTTGCCGGCGTCGCCGCGAGAAGCCGGATGTCCAGACCCCGCACTGTGACGAGGCGCGGCCGGCCGGAGGGCGCGGCTCCGGCCGGGTGGGCGGTGCCGGGGCCAGGCCACCGGATCCGCGGGAGCGGCGCCGTGCCGCCCGCCGCGGGCCGGACGGCGAACCGGCCGCTCGCGGCCAGGAGTGGCGCGGGTCACTCGTTTCTGCCCGTTCCCCTTGGAATGCCGCGCCCGTCCCGTGCGCTGCCTTTCTGAGGGGAACGGTGCGCCGTGCCCTGTTTCGGCGTGCGCTGGGCGATGGGGCTCGGCGTGGCCGGGGCGCCCGGTGCCTGAGGTCGCGGTGGCCGGGGTCCGGCCTGCCTGTCCGTCCGCCCGTACGTGACCGTTCAGCACGATCGTCCTCCCGGAGGTACCCCGCCATGCCCTTGGCCCTGCTCGCGCTCGCCGTCGTCGCCTTCGGGATAGGCACGACCGAGTTCGTCTCGATGGGTCTGCTGCCGCAGATCGCCGACGGGGTCGGGGTGTCCGTGCCGCAGGCGGGCAACCTCGTCTCCGCGTACGCGCTCGGGGTGGTCGTGGGAGCACCGCTGCTCACGGGGCTCGGGGCGAAGATCCCGCACAAGAGGCTGTTGCTGCTGCTGGCGGGGTTGTTCGTGGTCGGGAACGTCGCCTCCGCGGTGGCGCCCGGGTTCGGGACGCTGTTCGCGGCGCGGGTGCTGGCGGGGTTGCCGCACGGGGCGCTGTTCGGGGTCGGGGCCGTGGTCGCCTCGCGGCTGGTCGCGCCGGAGCGGGCCGCGCGGGCGGTGTCGACGATGTTCCTCGGCCTGACGGTGGCCAACATCGTCGGGGTGCCCGCCGGGACCGCGCTGGGGCAGCAGTTCGGGTGGCGTTCGGCGTACCTCGCGGTCGCCGTGATCGGCCTCGTCGCGCTGGCGTCCCTGGCCCGGCTCGTCCCGCACCAGCCGCGTGCCGAGGGCGCCGGCATCCGGCACGAGCTGAAGGCGATGGGCAACCGGCACATCGCGATCGGCCTGGCCACCGCCGTCGTCGGCTTCGGCGGCTGCTTCGCCGTCTACAGCTACCTGGTGCCGATGCTCACGGAGGTCACCGGCATGGCGTCCTCGTCGACGACGCTGGTCCTGGCGCTCTACGGCGTGGGCATGACACTGGGCACGCTGCTCGCCGGGCCGATGACCGACCGGGCGCTGCGCCCGACGCTGTACGGCGGGCTGGCGGTCATGGCGGTCGTGCTGTTCGCCTTCTACTTCGCGGTGCAGCACACCGTGACCGCTCTGGTCTGCGTGCTGCTGATCGGCGCCATGGGCTCCTTCATCACCACCCCGGTCCAGATGCTGCTCATGGCCAAGGCCGAACAGGCCCCGACCATGGCGGCCGCCTCCAACCACTCCGCCTTCAACCTCGCCAACGCGGGCGGCGCCTGGCTCGGCGGCCTGGTCATCTCCGCGGGCTGGGGCTGGGCCTCGCCCGCGCTGGTCGGGGCCTCGCTGGCGGCTGTGGGGCTGGGGCTGGCCGTCGTCGGCGGAGTGATGGACGGGGGGCGCGGCCCCAAGGAGCGCGGTGAGCGGTCGACGGTGGTGGCGGGGGCCGGCGCCGATGCCGGTTCCGCCCCCGGCGTCGGCGCCCAGGTGGCCGAAGCCGAGCGGGCGGGGTAGCCGCGAACGGCTGAGGCCGACGCTCACACCCCGGTCGTCGACCCGGGCCGCACGATCATCAGCACCACCGCCGTTCCCGGGCGCCTGCCGGCACCTGGTGCGCGGCGCGACGGGTCAGGACGGCGTGTTCGCGCACCTCGCGTACCAGGTGGCGGTGCGCCTGTCGGCCGCGGCCGGGGTCGCGGTGCCGCTCGCGGTGCCGGCGCCGGCGGCCGGTGGGGCGTGGGGGCGGCTGCTGCCGGCCGCGGAACGGCTGCCGGCGGCGGTCGCCCGGACGGGTACGGCGGCGAGCGCCGCCATGGCGGCGACCACGCTCGCCCTGGCCGTCGCCGCCCTCCTCGCCGGACAGTGGCCGCCGGCTGTGCCGGCCGGGGCGCTCGCGGCCGCCTCGCACGCCGCCGTGGCGGGTTCGGCCCGCGCCTGCCGGGAGCGCCCGCGGCTGACGGAAGGGGTGGCGGTGGCGGTGTAGGGGTGGTCCGCGCCCGAGCCGGACAGGGGGGATTTCCCCACCCCCGGCCCGCCCGGCCGCACCATGGCGGCCGGGGGCGCCGGCGCGGGATCGTGGGAGACGTGCCGGAGCGGTGGGAACGCCGCTTCCGGCCGCCCCCACTCCGCTCCCGCTCCCGGATTCGAGGTCCCCATGGCCATCGCCGACGCGCCCACTGCCGACGCCCCCACCCTCTGCCCGCCGCCGGACGCGGCCGGGCGGCCGGCCGCCCCCGTGCGCCGTGGACCGCTGTCGTCGGTGGCCTGGCGGGAGTACGGGTACGTGTTCAGCTCGTTCCCGGTCGCGATCGCCGGCTTCGTCTTCGCCGTCACGCTGTTCTCGCTCGGTGCCGGCCTCGCGATCACCGTGCTCGGGCTGCCCGTGCTGGTGGCACTGCTGGCCGGGGCGCGGCTGCTCGGCGCGGGGGAGCGGGAGCGGGCCGCCGCCCGGCTGGGGCTGCGGACGGTGGCACCCGTGCCGGCTCCCAAGGGCGGGGTCAGGGAGCGGCTGGCGGACCCGGCGGGGTGGAAGGCCGTGCTGTTCCAGTTCCTCATGTTCCCGTGGCGGATCGCCTCGTTCGTCGTGACGCTGACCTTCCTGGCGGCCGGCTGGACGGTGGCCCTGCTCCCGCTGTACGCCTGGGTCTTCCCGACCTTCGTCGGCTGGCCGGGCTACCGCCTCTTCGACTGGACCACCGACGCCGGCGTCCACCACGCCTACTACCTGGAGTCCTTCTGGCAGATCGGTGCCGCCTGCCTCGTCGGCATCGGACTGGTCCTGCTGACCCCGGTCCTGGTCCGGGCGATGAACCGGGTGGACCGGGCGGCCGTGCGGGGGATGCTGGCGGGGTGAGCCCGGCCGGGACCCCGGTGAGAGCCCGGACACGGGAAACAGGCCCGGCCCCGCGTGAGCGGTGGCCGGGCCTGCTCGGCGGGCTGGGGGGCGTCAGCCCCGGCCCGCCCCCTGGAACCGCCGCACCGCCACGGCCATGAACACCGCCGTGATCACGAGGACGCACAGGACGGCGTACGGGAGGGCGTGCACGACCGGCCAGGTGTCGCGGGCGGGCGCGGTGGGTGGGGCGGGGTTGGCGAAGAGGGTGCGCAGGGCTGTGGCGGTGGCGGAGACCGGGTTCCAGTCGGCGACCGGCTGGAGGGGGGCGGGCAGAGTGGCCGTGGGGACGAACGCGGAGGAGAGGAAGGTGACGGGGAAGAGCCAGATGAGGCCCGCGCTCTGGGCGACCTCGACGCTGCGGGCGGTGAGGCCGATGGTGGCGCCGACCCAGGACATGGCGAAGGCGAAGGCGAGGATCAGCAGGTAGGCGAGGACGGCCTCGGGAAGGGTGCCGGCGATCCGCCAGCCGATGAGCAGGCCGCAGAGCGAGGTGACGGCGATGGTCAGCGCGCTCATGGTCAGGTCGGAGAGGGCGCGGCCGAGGATCACCGCCATCGGGGGCATCGGCAGGGAGCGGAAACGGTCGACGATGCCCCGGTCCAGGTCGCCCGCGAGGCCCAGCGCGGTGAAGGCGGCGTTGAAGGTGACGGCCTGGGCGAAGATGCCGCCCATCAGGTACGTGCGGTAGGCGTCGCCGCCGAGGCTGCCACCGAAGACGTAGGAGAGCAGCAGCACGAACATCACCGGCTGGATCAGGGCGGCGATGACCGAGCCGGGGGTGCGGCGGAGGTTCAGGAGGTTCCGCCAGGCGATGATCGAGGCGTCCCGGGCGACGCGGGTCACGGCTGCCATGCGGGTTCCTTCGCGGTGACGGGGCCGGGGGCGGGGGACGTGGTCCCCTGGCCGGTCAGGGCGAGGAACACGTCGTCCAGGGTCGGGGGCGCGAGGCTGACCTCGCCGAGCGGGACGGCGGCGTGGCGCAGCGCGGACAGGGCCTGTTCGAGGGTGGCGGGGCCGTGGTCGGTGGGGACGGTGAGGGCGCCGGTGCGCGGGTCGAGGTGGGGCCGGTGCGGGGTGAGCGGGGTCAGCAGGCCGAGGGCGGCCGGGCGGGTCGCCGGGTCCGGCAGGGTCAGGGTGAGGCGGTCGCCGCCGACGCGGGACTTGAGCGCGGCGGCGGTGCCCTGGGCGATGACCCGGCCGTGGTCGATGACGGCGATGGCGTCGGCGAGCTGGTCGGCCTCCTCCAGGTACTGGGTGGTGAGCAGCACGGTGGTGCCGGTGTCGACCAGTTCCCGTACGCAGCGCCAGGTGTCGGCGCGCCCGCGTGGGTCGAGGCCGGTGGTGGGCTCGTCCAGGACGACCACGGCCGGGCGGGCGACCAGCGCACCGGCGAGGTCGAGGCGGCGCCGCATCCCGCCGGAGTAGGTGCCGCTGGGGCGGTCGGCCGACTCCGACAGGCGGAAGCGGTCGAGGAGTTCGGCGGCGCGGCGGCGGGCGGGGCCGCGCCCCATGCCGTACAGGCGGGCCACCAGGTACAGGTTCTCGCGGCCGGTGAGCTTCTCGTCGACGGCGGCGTACTGGCCGGAGAGGCCGAGGCGGGTGCGGACCGCCTCGGGGGCGGTGCGCACCTCGTGGCCCGCCACCCAGGCGCGGCCCGCGTCGGGCCGCAGCAGGGTGGTGAGGATCCGGACGGTGGTGGTCTTTCCGGCGCCGTTGGGGCCGAGGAGGCCGAGGACGGTGCCGGCGGGGGCGTCGAGGTCGACTCCGGCGAGGGCCTGCCTGGTGCCGAAGCGCTTGGTGAGCCCTTCGGCGCGCAGGGCGGGCCCGTCGCCGGGGGGTGCGGGGCGGGCGGGGCTCATGCGGCGACGGTGCGGCGGGCGCTGCGGGGGGTGAGGTCGGTCCAGTGCTCCTCCACGTAGGCGTGGCAGGCGTCCTGGCCGGCGGGGCCGAAGACGGCCTCCCAGCCCGCCGGGACGGCGGCGAAGGAGGGCCACAGGGCGTGCTGGCCCTCGTCGTTGACGACGACGCGGTGGTGGGTGCGGGGGTCGTCGAAGGGGTTCGTCATGGGGACTCCTGGGACAGGGGTGTGCGGGGACAGGGACGTGGTGCGGGTGGTTCAGGTGGCCGACGGGGTGCGCTCCAGCGCGGCCAGGGCCGTGGCGAGGACCGGGCCGACCACCGCGCGGGCGTCGGGGGACATCAACTGGGCGTGGGCGCAGGCCACATCGGTGTTGTGCAGGGGCCCGGTGAGGTACGGGTCCCAGAGGGAGCGGGGGAAGGCGTCGGCGGGGCGGCCCTCGGTGGCGGTGAAGAAGAGGACGGGGCCGTGGAAGGTGCGCGGCGTGTAGTGCCGCATCAGGCGGGCCTGGCCGGCGAAGTTGTCGACCATCGCGTCGACCGTGCCGGGTTCGAGGGCGCCGAGCGGGCTGCCGGCCCGGCGGAACTCCTCGCGTACGGCGGCGGCGTCCACGCCTCCGTCGGGACCGCTCCCGCCGGCGTCCCCCCCGGCGACCCCGAGGTTGGCGAGCAGGGCACGGAAGACCGTGTCGCGCGGGGCGCTGTCCAGGTCGTCCAGGGGGGCCAGTGGGAAGGCGTCGAGGATGGCGAGGAGCGCCACCTCCTCGCCGGCCTCCTGGAGCTGGACGGCGATCTCCTGGACGACGTTGCCGCCGAAGGACCAGCCGAGGAGGCGGTACGGGCCGTGCGGCTGGACGGTGCGCAGTGCGGCGGCGTAGGTCGCGGCCATCGCCTCGATGGTCTCGGGGAAGGGGGCGGTGCCGTCGAGGTTGGGGGTCTGGAGGCCGTAGAGCGGCTGGTCGGGGTCGAGGTGGGGGAGGAGCCCGGCGTAGGGCCAGGCGAGGCCGCCGGCCGGATGGACGCAGAAGAGGGGTGGCAGGGACCCGGTGGTGCGCAGCGGGAGGAGGGTGGCGAGGGAGTCGTCGTCGGCGGCGGAGTCGAGGCGGTCGGCGAGGGCGGCGACGGTGGGCGCCTCGAAGAGGGTGCGGATGGTCAGGTCCGCGCCGAGGGTGGCGCGGACGCGGCCGATGAGGCGGGTGGCGAGCAGGGAGTGGCCGCCGAGGGCGAAGAAGTCGTCGTCGATGGTGACGCGTTCGGCGCCGAGCGCCTCGGCGAACAGGGTGCACAGCACGTCCTCGCGCGGGGTGCGCGGCACCCGGCCGCCGGTGGGCGCGGCGAGGGCGCGGGGTGCGGGCAGGGCGGCGGTGTCGAGCTTGCCGTGCGGGGTCAGCGGCAGGCGTTCCAGGGTGGTCCAGCCGGTCGGGACCATGTAGGCGGGCAGGTGGCGGGCGGCGTGGGCGCGGAGCTCCTCGGGTGCCGGGGCGGCGCCGGGGGCGGGGACCAGGTGGGCGGTGAGGGTGGTGCCGCCGTGCGGGTCCTCGTGGGGGACGACGGCGGCGTGCGCGATCTCCGGATGGGCCTCCAGGGCGGCGGTGACCTCGCCGGTCTCCACCCGGAAGCCGCGGATCTTGACCTGGCCGTCGGCACGTCCGGCGAACCTGAGGGTGCCGTCGGCGGCCCGGACGGCCCGGTCACCGGTGCGGTACATGCGGCTGCCGGGCGGGCCGTACGGGTCGGGGACGAAGCGGGCGGCGGTCTCGGCGGGCCGCCCGGGATAGCCGAGGGCGAGGCTGTCGCCCGCGAGGTGGAGGTCGCCGGGGACGCCGGGCGGGGCGGGGCGCAGGGCCGCGTCCAGGACGTATGCGCGGGTGCCGGTGACGGGGGTGCCGAGGACGGGGACGGGGGTGTCGGCGAGGTCGGCGGTGAGGGTGTCGACGGTGGCTTCGGTGGGCCCGTAGAAGTTGAGGCAGCGGGTGGCGGGGGCGGCGCGCAGCCGGGTCCACAGGGCGGCGGGGACGGCTTCGCCGCCGAGGGCGAGGACGGCCGGGTGGTGGGCGCCGTCGGCGAGGAGTCCGGCGTCGAGCAGGTGGGCGGTGTGGCTGGGGGTGGTCTCCAGGACGTCGAGGCGGCGGGTGCGGACGGCGTCGACCAGCGCCTCGGGGTCGCGGCGCGTCGCGTCGTCGAGCAGGTGCAGGTGGTGCCCGTCGAGCAGCCACAGGAGCGGGTCCCAGGCGGCGTCGAAGGTGAGGGCGGCGGTCAGCGCCACGGCGAGCCGGGGCCGGCCGGTGGCGCGGACGGCCGGTGCGAAGAGGTGGCGCCGGTGGTGGTCGAGGAGCCGGGCCAGTGAGCGGTGGCCGACCAGGACGCCCTTGGGGGTGCCGGTGGAGCCGGAGGTGTGCAGCAGGTACGCCGGGGCGCCGGGGGTGGGGCGGGCGGCGGGGCGTGCGGACGCGGCCGGGGGCTCCTGGTCGAGCAGGAGGCGCGGCCGGCCCGCGGGGAGCAGGTGCGCGGTGGCCGTGGTGGCCAGGGTGAGGCGCGGCCGGGCGTCGTCGAGGACGGCGGCGAGGCGCGCCTCGGGCAGGGCGGGGTCGAGCGGCACGTGTACGGCGCCCGCCTCGAGGACGCCGAGCAGGGCGGCGACGGAGTCGGTGGAACGGGGCAGCAGCACGGCCACGCGCTCGCCGGGGGCGGTCCCGGCGGCGGCCAGCAGCGCCGCCACCTCCCGCGACCGGGAGTCGAGTGCGTCGAAGGTGAGGGAGCCGTCGGGGGCGGTGACGGCGAGGTCGCCCTGTCGCGCGCGGGCGACCGTGTCGGCGAAGTGGTCCAGCACGGTCCGGGTGAGGGGCCCGCCCGCCGCCCCGCGCCCGAGTTCCAGCAGCCGGGCCTCCTCCGCGGCGTCGTACAGGGGCAGTTCGCGGACGGGGGTGTCGGGGGCGGCGGTCGCGGCCGCCGTGAGGTGGCCGAACCAGGCGGCGATGCGGCGGGCGGTGCCGGGGTCGAACCGGTCGGCGCTGTACTCCAGGGTGCCGGTGAACGCGCCGTCCTCCTCGCGGAGGCTGAAGGAGAGGTCGAACTTGGCTCCGCCCGGGGCGACCCCGTCCAGGGTGGCGGCGAGGTGGGGCAGGTCGAGGCGGGGCGGGCGGGTGTTGTTGAGGGTCAGCATGGTCTGGAAGAGGGGGTGGCGGTTGAGGGAGCGGGCCGGGCGGACCTCCTCGACCAGCCGTTCGAAGGGCAGGTCCTGGTGGGCGTAGGCGGCGAGGTCGGTCTCCTTCACGCGGGTCAGCAGGGTGCGGAAGGTGGGGTCGCCGTCGGCGCGTACGCGCAGCGGCAGGGTGTTGACGAAGAAGCCGACCAGCGGGTGGAGGGCCTCGTCGGTGCGTCCGGCGACGGCGGTGCCGACGGTGACGTCCTCGCCCGCCCCGGTCCGGGTCAGCAGCGCGGTCAGCGCGGCGTGCAGCACCATGAACGGGCTGGTCCCCGTCGACCGGGCCAGCCGGGTGACGGCCTCGGCGGTGGCGGGCGGCAGCTCCAGCTCGACGGTGCCGCCCCGCCCGGTGGCGCGCGCGGGCCGGGGCCGGTCCGCGGGCAGCGGCACCTCGTCGGGCGCGCCCGCCAACTGCTCGGCCCAGTGGGCGAGCTGGCGGCCGGCCACCGACTCGGGGTCGTCCGGGTCGCCGAGCAGCTCGGCCTGCCACAGGGTGTAGTCGGTGTACTGCACGGGCAGTGGAGCCCACTGCGGCACGCGCCCGGCGGTGCGGGCCGCGTAGGCCCCCGCCAGGTCCTCGGCGAGCGGACCCATCGACCAGCCGTCGGCGGCGATGTGGTGCACGGTGACGAGGAGTACGTGTCGCCCGGCGCCGAGGGTGAACAGCTCGGCTCGCAGCGGGAGGTCGGCGGCCAGGTCGAAGGGGCGGGCCGCGGCCCGGCGCAGGGCGGCGGCCAGCTCCGCCTCGCCCACCTCGGTGGTGGGCAGCGCGGGCCGCGCCTCGCCGGGCGCGAGGACCGCCTGACAGGGCTCGCCCTCGTGGTCCTGGACGCGGGTGCGCAGGCTCTCGTGGCGGGCGGTGAGGTCGGCGAGGGACTCCCGAAGCGCCGCCGTGTCGAGGCGGCCGTCGAGCCGTACCGCGATCGGGATGTGGTACGAGGCGTCGGCCGGGTCGAGGCCGTGCAGGAACCAGAGGCGGCGCTGGGCCGGGGAGAGCGGCGGCCGGGTGGGGCGTTCGGCGCGGCGCAGGGCCGGGCGGGCGGCGCCGGCCTCGTCGAGGCGCCCGGCGAGCGCGGCCGGGGTGGTGGCCTCGAAGAGGGTGCGGACGGACAGTTCCACGCCGAAGGCGGACCGGACCCGGCCGATCAGTCCGAGGGCGAGCAGGGAGTGCCCGCCGAGTTCGAAGAAGTCGTCGTCGCGGGTGACGTGCGGCTGCCCGAGGCATTCGGCGAAGAGCGCGCAGAGGATCTCCTCGCGTGCCGAGCGCGGCGCGGCGGCGCCGTCGGCGGTCGGCGCCTCTGCTCCGGGGGTGTCGGGGAGGGCGGCGAAGTCGGTCTTGCCGTGCACGGTGAGCGGGAGCGCGGCGACGGGGACGACGGCGGCCGGGACCATGTACGACGGCAGCCGGGACGCGGTGTGGGCGCGCAGGCCGCGGCCGGTCGGGTGAGCCCCCTCGCGGGGTACGACCCAGGCGAGCAGGCGGCCGGAGCCGTCGGGCCCGGGGCGGACGGTGGCGGCGGCCTGGGCGACGCCGGGGTGGCGCAGCAGGGCCGCCTCGACCTCGCCGGTCTCCACCCGGTGGCCCCGCACCTTGGCCTGGCCGTCGGCGCGGCCCAGGTATTCGAGCCGTCCGGCGCGCCGCCGGACCAGGTCGCCGGTGCGGTACATGCGGCTGCCGGGCGGGCCGTACGGGTCGGGCAGGAAGCGGGCGGCGGTGGCGGCGGGGGCCTGCTCGTAGCCGAGGGCGAGGCCGGGCCCGGTCAGGTACAGCTCGCCGATGGCGCCCGGGGCGGCCGGGGCGAGGCGGGCGTCGAGGACGCGGGCGCGGGCGCCGGTGACGGCCCGGCCCAGGTGCGGGCGGGTGCCCGCGGTGACGGGGGCGACGAGGGCGTCGACGGTGGCCTCGGTCGGGCCGTAGAGGTTCCAGGCGCTGACGCCGGGGAGGGCGGCCAGTTCCTCCCACAGGGCCTCGCCCACGGGCTCGCCGCCGAGCGCGACGACCCGGGGCCGGGGGGTGCCGGGCGCGAACAGGCCGCAGGCCCGCAGTTGTCCGAGGAAGGACGGGGTGGTCTCGACGACGTCGATCGCGTGCGTCCGCAGGTGGGCGGTGAGCGCCTCGGGGTCGCGGCGGACGACGTCGTCGACCAGGTGGAGTTCGTGTCCGGCGGCCATCCACAGGATCGGGTCCCAGGAGGCGTCGAAGGTGAGGGCGGCGGTCAGCGCGACCCGCAGGGGCCGTCCGCCGGCGGCGGCCTGGGCCGGGCCGATGAGGTGTTCGCGGTGGTGGGCGTAGAGGTTGGCGAGGGCGCGGTGGGTCACGACGACGCCCTTGGGGCGGCCGGTGGAGCCCGAGGTGTACAGGACGTACGCGGGGTCGTCCGGCCCCGGCGGCGCCGGGAGCGGGCCGGTGGCCGGCCACTCGGCGGGATCGTCGGCGAGGACCAGGCGGGGGTGGCCGGTGGCGGGGACGGCCTCGTCGGTGGCGGCGGTGGTGAGGACGAGGCGGGGGTCGGCGGTGCGCAGTACGAGGGTGTTGCGGGCGGGCGGGTGGGTGATGTCGAGGGGGACGTGGACGGCGCCGGCGCGGAGGACGCCGAGGAGGGCGGCGAGGGCGGCGGTGGAGCGGGGCAGGGCGAGCGCGATCCGGTCCCCCGGGCGGACCCCGGCGGCGGCGAGGCGGCGGGCGAGGCGGTCGGCCCGGTCCTGGAGCCGGCCGAAGGTGAGCCGCCCGGTGGCGTCGACCACGGCGGTGAGGCCCGGGCCGGCGGCCGCGCGGGCGGCGAGGACGTCGGTGAGGGTCCAGTCCGGCACGACGGCCGGGCGGCCGGGTCCGGGCCCGGCCTCGTCGAGGGCGGTGGCGCGCTCGCGCGCGGTGAGGAACGGCAGGTCGGTGAAGGGCGTGTCCGGGTGGTCGAGGAGGGCGGTGAGCAGGGCGGTGAACCGCGCCGCGTACCGCTCGGCCGTCGCCCGGTCGAACAGGTCCTCGCTGTACTCCAGTTCGCCGCAGATGCCGGCCGGCGCGCCGTCGGCGGTGCGGCGCTCGGCCAGGTCCCAGGTGAGGTCGAACTTGGCTCCGCTGCGACCGGTCGCGGCGTCGCGGCGGACCGTCAGCCCTTCCAGCGCGGCCCGGGGAGCGGGCGTGTTGTCCAGGGCCAGCATCACCTGGAACAGCGGGTGCCGGGCCGGGTGGCGGGAGGGCCCCACCGCGCTCACCACCTGCTCGAAGGGCAGCTCCTGGTGGGCGAGGGCGGCGAGGTCGGCCTCGCGGACGCGGGCCAGCAGCGTGGTCAGGTCCGGGTCGCCCGAGGTGTCGGTGCGCAGCGCCAGGGTGTTGACGAAGAAGCCGACGAGCCCGGCGAGGGCCTCGTCGGACCGCCCGGCGACGGGGGTGCCCACGACCAGGTCGTCACCCGCGCCGAGCCTGCTCAGCAGGGCGGCCAGGGCGGCGTGCAGCACCATGAAGGGGCTGGTCCCGCCGGCGGTGGCACGCGCGACGAGCGCCCGGTGGACGGCGGCGGGCACGGTGACGGGGACGGCGCCGCCGCGGCCCGAGGGCCGGGCCGGGCGGGGCCGGTCGGCGGGCGGCGTCGACTCGGCGGGGGCGCCGTCCAGGGCGGCCCGCCAGTGGGCGAGCTGCCGCGCGGCCCGCTCGGTGGGCTCGGAGGCGCTGCCGAGCAGGGCCTGCTGCCAGAGCGCGTAGTCGGCGTACTGGACGGGCAGCGGCGGCCGTTCGGGGGCGTGGCCCGCCTTGCGGGCGGCGTAGGCGTCGGTCAGGTCGCGGAGCAGCGGGAGCATCGACCAGCCGTCGGCGGCGATGTGGTGGAAGGTGAGGACCAGCAGGTGGTCCCGGTCGCCGTCGGTGAACAGGCGGGCCCGCACGGGCGGTTCACGGTCCAGCGCGAACGGTTCCGTGTCCGGCGCGGGCGAACCGGTGCGCGGCAGCGGCGCCACGGGGAGCGGCACCGGAGCCGCCTGACGTACGACCTGGTAGGGCCCGTCGTCGTCCTCGGCCACCACCGTGCGCAGGCTCTCGTGCCGTTCCACCACGTCGCCGAGGGCGGCCACGAGGGCGTCCCGGTCGAGCGTCCCGGCCAGCCGCAGCCCGACCGGCAGGTGGTACGCGGGCCCGGCGCCCCCCAGCCGCTCCAGCAGCCACAGCCGCCGCTGGGCCGGGGAGAGCGGCACGCGGGCGGGCCGGGGCCGTACGGCGTGCAGCGGGGGCCGGGCGGGGGCCGTGCGGTCGAGGGCGGTGAGCAGACCGGCGGGTGTCGGGTGGTCGAAGAGGGCGCGGACCGCCACCTCGGCGCCGAACACCTCCCGGACCCTGCCGATCAGCCGGGTGGCGAGCAGTGAGTGGCCGCCGAGCCGGAAGAAGTCGTCGTCGCGGCCGACCTCGCGCACCCCGAGGCAGGCGGCGAACTCCGCGCACATCCGCTCCTCGTCCGGGGTGCGGGGGGCGCCGCCGGCCGAGCGGGGGGCCTCGGCCTCGGGGAGGCGGGCGGTGTCGAGTTTGCCGTTGGCGGTCAGCGGGAGCCGGTCCAGCACGGCGTAGGCGGCGGGCACGAGGTGGTCGGGGAGGGCGGCGGCGAGCAGGTCGCGGACCTCGGCCGGGTCGGTGCCGCCGGGGCCGGGGACCAGGTAGGCGGCGAGGCGGCGCGGCCCGCCGGCCGGGCCGGCCGGCGCCACGGCGGCGTCGGCGATCCCGGGCAGGGCGCGCAGCGCCGCCTCCACCTCGCCGGTCTCCACCCGGTGGCCCCGGATCTTGAGCTGGTCGTCGGTGCGGCCGAGGAACTCCAGGGTGCCGTCGGACCGCCACCGGGCGAGGTCCCCGGTGCGGTACATGCGGGCGCCGGGCGGGCCGTACGGGTCGGGCAGGAAGCGGCGGGCGGTCAGGCCGGGCCGTCCCGCGTAGCCCCGGGCGACGCCCGCGCCCGACACGTACAGCTCGCCGGGGGTGCCGAGCGGCATCGGGTGCAGCGCGCTGTCGAGGACGTAGGCGCGGGCTCCGGCGACGGGGCGGCCGATGGCCGGGGCGGTGCCGGTGACGCGGGCGGTCACCGCGTCCACCGTGGTCTCGGTCGGCCCGTAGTAGTTGAGGACGATCAGGTCGTCGTGGGCGGAGAGTTGGGCCCACAGGGCGTCGTCGACGGCCTCGCCGCCGAGCGCGAGGACGCGCGGCCGGTGGCCGGGGCCGTCGAGCAGCCCGGCCGCGAGGAGCTGTCGCAGGTAGCTGGGGGTGGTCTCGACCGCGTCGATCCGCTGCCCGGTGAGGAAGGCGGTGAGTGCCTCGGGGTCGCGGCGGGTGGCGTCGTCGGCGAGGTGCAGCTCGTGACCGGCCAGCATCCACAGCACGGGGTCCCAGGAGGCGTCGAAGGAGGTGGCGGCGGTCAGCGCCACCCGCAGCGGTCGCCCGAGCGCGGCCGTGGCCAGCGCGTGGGCCTCGCGCCGGTGGTGCTCCAGCAGGTTGGCGAGCGAGCGGTGCTCGACCACCACGCCCTTGGGGCGGCCGGTGGAGCCGGAGGTGTAGATGACGTACGCCGCGTCGTGGGGCTCGGGCGCGGGCGGCTCCGTCCCGCCGCCGTCCGGCACCACGGCGGCCGGGTCGACCAGCTCCAGCCCCTCGTGCGGCACCGCCGTCCCGGGGCGCGCCACCAGCGCCACCGGCGCCGCGTCCTGGAGCATGTACGCCAGCCGGTCCACGGGGTACGACGGGTCCACCGGCAGGTAGGCCGCGCCGCTGCGCAGCACCGCGAGCAGCGCCGTGACCAGGTCGGCCGAGCGGTCGAGTCCGACCGCGACCCGCTCCCCGGGCCGCGCCCCGCGCGACACCAGCTCGGTGGTCAGCGCCCGCACCCGCGCGTCCAGTTCCGCGAAGGTCAGCGATTCCTCACCGCTCACCACGGCGGTCGCCCACGGGGTGCGCGCGGCCTGCGCGGCGAACTGCTCGGGCAGCGTCGGCAGCGCCCCGCCCGCGGCCACCGGCCCCGTCCCGAGCCGGACCAGCCGGGCGTGCTCCGGCGCCGGGACCAGCGGCAGGGCGCCCACCGGCCGCTCCGGGTCCTCGGCGAACGCCTCCAACAGGCGGCAGAACGCCTCGTGGTGGCGGGCGAGTCCGGCCTCGTCGTACCGGTCGGCGTCGGCCAGCAGGTCGATCCGGACCCCGCCGTCGCCGTACGAGGCGTGTGCCGCCACCGCCAGTTCCTCGACCGGGCCGACGGAGAGGTTGTGCAGGGTGGCGGGCAGCGGGCCGAAGGCGAGGGAGTCGTCGAAGGCGAGCACGTTGACGGCCGGCCCCGACTGCGGCTCGCGCACCCCGAGCCCCCGTTCCCGGCGCAACTCCTGTGCCGGGAAACGCTGGTGCCGCAGCACCCGTCGCGCCTCGGCCGACGCCCGCCTGGCCACCTCGGCCACGCTGTCGGCGGGCGACACCTCCAGCCGCATCGGCAGCACGTTGGAGAGCATCGCCGGGGTGCGCCGCGCGGCCGGGGTCCGCCGCCCGGTCACCGGCAGCCCCAGCACGACCTCCGCCAGCCCGCGCTCCCGGTGCAGGCAGACCCCGAGCGCCGCCATCAGGAAGGTGGGCCAGGCCACCCCGGCGCGCTTGGCGGCCGCCCGCAACCGGGCCGCCTCACCGGCGTCGAGGTGTTTCCGAGCCGCCCGCACCCGGCGCGCGGGTCCCCCCGGGGCTCCGGGCACGAGTCCGGCCGGGGCGGGGGCGCCGTCCAGGTGGCGCGTCCAGAACTCCCGGTCCGCCGCGTGCTGTCCACCTGCCCGGTACGCCTCCTCGTCCGCCAGTACGGGGCCGAGCGGCGCGGGCCGTACCGGTACCGGCTCACCGGGCGCGGTGACCAGCAGGGTGTAGACCTCGGCGATCCGGGCCAGCGCCAGCACCGCCCCGTACCCGTCCAGGGCCAGGTGGTGCACCTGCTGGTGGAAGAGGTGGTGGCCGTCGGCCAGCCGGTAGAGCGCCATCCGCACCAGCGGGCCGCGCGCCGGGTCCGCCGGGCACGCCAGTTCGGCCTCCATCCGCCGCACCGCCTCCGCGCGCGGGTCGGCGTGGCCGGCGAGGTCGACCACCGGCACCTCGATCCGTGCCTCCGCCGCGACCCGCTGCCACGGCACGCCGTCCCGCTCCCCGAAGGTCAGCCGCAGCGCCTCGGTCTCCTCCTCGACGTGCCGTACCGCCCGGCGCAGCGCCCGTACGTCCAGCTCCCCGCGCACCTCGACGTACTCGGCGACGTTGTAGGCGGGGCTGTCCGCATCGAGGCGCTGGGCGAACCACAGACCTCGCTGCGCGGCCGTCAGCGGGTACGCGGCGAACGGGCGGTCGGACGGGACAGAGGGCACGCTGGGTCACCTTCGCAAAGCGGGCAGGGGGGGGTGGGCGGCGCTCTCGGGAAGATCGCCGCACGGGCAGTCAACAAGCGATTCGGAGTCCTGTCCGGGAGGGTTTGGCCGTGTGACGCACGCCACGGTCGAACAACCGTATTTCTGCTCCTCCCGGGCGAATCCCCGTTCCTCTGTTCGACCTCGCGCGCCCGTGTCCCCCGCGCTCCGAACCCCTCGCGCATCCGCACCGAACCACCCGAGCGGCACCCGGCCGCCACGCGGCACCCACCGCAACTGCCGTGCCGGGCAACCCGTTTGGAGCCCCTGCGGCCCCCTCCGCCCACCAGCTCGGCCGCGTCGGCCTCCCCGACACGAGGGCGCGACGGCACGGCGTTGTCCGGGAACGCGCACACGGTCGTCCCGGGGGCGGCGCAGCCGGTGCGGAAGACGTTCACCGAAGGGGTCGACCTACGAGGTGCAGGCGATCCTCACGCAGTTCGTGGCCCGGTAGGCGGTCAGCGGCCCTCGGCGGCCGGTTCGTCGGCGCTGTGGCTGAGGACCTCGGCGGTGTAGCGGCACTCCTCGGAGAGACGCGTCGCCTCCACGACGAGGACGCCGTACGGCTCGGTCGGGTCGGTGAGGGAGAGACCGTGGTCGTCGGTGGTCCGGGCGACCTCCCGGCGGCACTCCTCCAGGTGCCCGGCGGCCTCCCCGAGCCGGTCGGCCTGCTCGCGGAGGTGGTCCTCGTCGAGGGTGGCGAGGACCTCCGTGAAGTCGGCCACGGAGGAGAGGAAGGTGGAGTAGCCGCGGAGGAAGGGGGCGTACTCCGGGTCGCGCGGGTCCTCCGCGACCGGCCCCCGCGACGCCTCCGGATCGCCGAAGTCGCCGGAACCACCGGACTCCCGAGGGGCCCCCGAGCCGTCGGAGCCGTCGGAGTCCTCCGTGTCCTCGGAGGTGTCCGTGTCGGAGCCCGGGTCCTCGTCCTCCCGGTGGCGCTGGTCGAGGGTGCGGGTGATGGCCGCGACCTGGGAGATCATCCGGACCAGTGCCTCCATGGTCTGCTCGTACGCCTGGAAGGTGAGGTGGCGGCGGCGTCGGCGTGCCCAGGGCCGCGGGTTGAGGCGCAGGCTCTCGCGGGCGGTGCGCAGTCCTTCGCGGGACTGGGTGATCAGGGAACCGGTGCGGCTCGCCCGGTCCCGCCAGCCTTTGGTGGTGTCGGCGCCGGGGGCGCCCTCGCCGAGTTCGGGCGTCATGGCGTCGAGCAGGTCGTGGATCTCCTGGGCGAGGGCGCGGATGCCGTACTCGGCGCTGCGGTACCGCAGGGGCGGGGCGATCAGCACGTTGACGGCGACGCCGACGGCGGAGCCGATGAGGACCAGCAGCACGATCTGGCCCAGTTCCCTGACCTGGTCGGAGTTGCTGGTGGCACTGGTGTACGTGGCGAAGGCGAAGAAGGCGGCGGTGGCGACCTGCGGGCCCTGGTGCCCCAGTACCCGCCAGCGGCTGATGACCAGGGCGGCCAGCGCCACCAGCGCGAAGCTGATCAGGTCGGGCCCGGCGGAGAGGCCCAGGACGGCCTGCACGGCGACGCCCGCCGCCACCGCGCCGACGTACCGCAGGGACTGGATCACCGACTGGTAGACGGTGACCTGGACCATCAGGACGGCGGAGAAGGGGGCGAAGGCCGGGGAGGTCGCGTCGATCAGCTCGTAGGAGATGAACCACGACACGGTGGCGGCCAGGGCGCTCTTGAGGATGAGGAGGAGGGAGCGGCGGGCGCCGCTCTCGGGATGCCGTAGCCGGCCGCCCCACTCGGCCACCCGCTCCCACTTCTCCCGCACCCGCGTGCCCATGGTGTCCTCCCGGCGGTCTCCTGACGGTCTCCCCACCGCGTGCGGGTGGCCGGGGCGCCGCCGGGGCGCGGTCCGGCCGCTCACCGGCGGGCGCGTCCGGCGTGTGCCCGCCGCCTGGCCCGGTATGCGCCGCCGGCTGCCGCGCGGAGGCGGCCCTCGTTCGGACCCTGGCACCGCGGAGCCGGTCCCGCGCGCCGGGTGCGCCCGGGGGGGTGATCCGCCCTCGGCGGCGTGGCGGGCGCTCGTCAGGCGGTGGCGTCGGCGTCGCCGGTCTTCTCCCAGGTGGCGGGGGACCAGATGCCGGAGCGGCGCAGCGAGGCGGGGCAGTGGCGGTAGATCTCGTCGATCTCGACCACCAGGGCCAGCGCGGGCCGCTGGTTCCTCTCCACCAGCGCGTCGAAGAAGGGGGCGTCGGTGAGGACGCGGGCGCGGCCGTTGATCCGCAGGACGTCCATGGCGCCGGGGACGAGGTAGAGCAGGCCGACGTGCGGGTTGGTGAGGATGTTCCGGAAGCTGTCGCCGCGCCGGTTGCCGGGCCGGTCGGGCAGGGCGATCGTGCCGCGGTCCACGACGTGGGTGAAGCCGGGGACGCCGCCGCGCGGGGAGACGTCGCAGTTGCCGTCGGCGTCGGCGGTGGACAGCGAGCAGAAGGAGGCGCGGCCGAGCAGGTCGAGGTCCTGCTCGTCGAGCCGGTCGTGGACCTTGTCGATGACGACGGGGTGCGGGGTGCCGAGCAGGGACGCCAGCTCCTCGACGCCGGTCAGCTCGGTCCACCCGGCGGGCAGCGGGCTCCTCGGACCGACGGCCGGGACAGCGGCCTCGGCCTGCTCGACCAGGCCGAGGCCGCGGGCGTCCGGGACCCTGGTGAGCCGGGCGAGGGAGTGGTGGAGGCCGGTGGCGGGAGCCTCGGGCGCGGGGTTCGTCAAGGCGGTCTCCAGAGGGGCGTGACCCGGTGTGTGAGGGGGGTTCGGCGGCGCGGTGTGGCCGGAAAGATGCTGTTAGGCTTACCTTACTTCGGGTGGATGGCAGGTGTGTGGGCAGGGCCGGCCGGTTGGCGACCGCGCGCCTGAGCGAGTGGGGTGTCCGGTGCTCCGGCGCGATGTCCCGGGACCGCGAGCAGGGGTGAGTGGAGAGTGCATGACCGCGTGACCGGCGTCCCGGCGGCCGGATCGTGAACGGCCCCGCGGCCCGCGAGGGCCGCTCCGCCGACGCCTTCGGTACGCCCCCGCCCCGTGCCTCCGGTGCCGAAGCGGCGCGCACCCCGCCGTCCGGCGCCGCGCCCGGTGCGGCCCGGGGCCGCCCGGCCGTCCTCGACCTCACCGAGCCCGGCTCCCCCGCCGCACCCGGCGCCCGCCCGGCCGAGCCGTCCCGGCGCTCGGTGCGCAGCCGGCCGGCGCTGGCCGTCGGGCTGGGCCTGGCCCTCGTCGCCCTGGCGCTGACACTGGTCGCGAGCCTGGCCGTCGGCACCGGGGACGTGGCCTTCGCCGACGTGACGGGCACGTTCCTCGCCCCGGACCCGGCCGACAAGGCGCAGCTCATCGTCGGCGAGGTCCGCGTGCCGCGCACCCTCGCCGGGCTGCTCGCCGGCGTCGCGCTGGGGCTCGCCGGGACCGTCATGCAGGGCGTCACCCGCAACCCGATCGCCGACCCCAGCCTCCTCGGCATCAACGCCGGTGCCTCCCTCAGCGTCGTCTTCGCCATCAGCGTGCTGGGCCTCGGCGCGGCGCAGCAGTACCTGTGGTTCGGCTTCCTCGGCGCGCTGATCGCGGCCCTCGTCGTCTACGGCGTCGGCTCGCTCGGCCGCGAAGGGGCCACCCCGGTCAAGCTGGCGCTGGCCGGAGCGGCGACCACGGCGGTGCTCACCTCGCTGACCACCACGATGCTGCTCACCGACCGGCAGAGCTACGACCAGTTCCGGTTCTGGCAGATCGGCGCGCTGAACACCCGGTCGGTGGAGGTGCTTGCCGAGGCCGCGCCCTTCGTCGTCGTCGGCGGCCTGCTCGCCCTCACCCTCGGCTCCCAGCTCAACACCCTCGCCCTCGGCGACGACCTGGCCCGCGGCTTCGGCCAGCGGGTCGGCCTGGTCCGGGGCGTCTCGGCGGTCGCGGTCGTGCTGCTCTGCGGCGCCTCCGCGGTGGTCGCCGGACCGATCGGCTTCGTCGGTCTGGCGGTGCCGCACATCGCCCGGCTGGTGACCGGGCCGGACTACCGCTGGGTCCTCCCGTACAGCATGGTGCTGGCGCCGGTGCTGCTGCTCTGGGCCGACATCGTGGGCCGGGTCGTGGCCCAGCCCGGCGAGGTCCAGGTCGGCGTGATCACGGCGGCGCTGGGGTCCGTCCCGTTCATCTGGCTGGTACGGCGGCGGAAGCTGGTGGAGCTGTGAGCGACCCGACCGCGACCTCGCACCAGACGGCCACGCCCCCGGCACGGGGCCCGGCCGGCTCGCCGCCGCGGGTCTGCGAGGCCGCGCTCGCCGAGGCCGCCCGGGCGGTGGCCCGGGTGCGTCGGCGCGGCGGACGCCGGTCACTGCTGGTCGGGCTGGCGCTGGCGCTGGCCGCGTTCGCGGTCTTCGCGGTGTCGCTGAGCGTCGGCGAGATGGTGATTCCGGTCGGCGACGTCCTCGCCACGCTGTTCGGCGGCGGCGAGCCGGGCTCCCGGTTCGTCATCCTCGAACTGCGGCTGCCGCGCGCCCTGCTGGCGGTCCTGGTCGGCGCCGGGTTCGGCATGGCGGGCGGGGTCTTCCAGACGGTGCTGCGCAACCCGCTGGCCAGCCCCGACATCATCGGCATCAGCTCCGGCGCCTCGGCCGCGGCCGTGACGGCCTCCATGGTCTTCGCCGTCTCCGGACTCGCCCTCTCGGCGAGCGCGCTGGCCGGTGCCCTCGTGGCGGGCACCCTCATCTACGTCCTGGCCTGGCGCAAAGGCGTGGTCGGTGCCCGGCTCGTCCTGGTCGGCCTGGGGGTCGGTTGCGGACTGAACAGCCTCGTCTGGTACCTGATGTCCCGCGCCGAGGTCACCGGCGCGCAGAACGCCCTGCTCTGGCTCACCGGCAGCCTCAACGGCCGTTCCTGGAACCAGGTGTGGCCGCAGGTGACCGCGCTGGCCGTGCTGGTGCCGCTGACCCTGGTCGCCGCCCGGACGCTCCGCGCCCTCCAGCTCGGCGACGACACCGCCTCCGGGCTCGGCGCCCGCGCCGAACAGAGCCGGCTGGCGCTGCTGGCCTGCGGCGTCGCGCTGGCCGGGGTGTCGACGGCGGCGGCCGGGCCGGTGGCCTTCGTGGCCTTCGTCGCGGCGCCGGTCGCCCGGATGCTGCTGCCCGGCCGGGGCGCGGTCCTGCCGCACGCGGCACTCGCCGGGGCGCTGCTCGTCCTGCTGGCCGACCTCGCGGCCCAGCACGCGCTGCCCGGCACCCAGTTGCCGGTCGGGGTGGTGACGAGCGTGATCGGCGCCCCCTACCTGCTGTGGCTGCTGGCCCGCGCCAACCGGGTCGGCCGCGGTGGCTGAGCGGGCGGCCCACGAGGGCCGGAACAGGTGGCGGGACGGCAGGGAACCAGGCAGAGAGGAGTGCGCCCGATGAGTGTGCGGCACACGCTGGAGGCGCGGGACGTCCGCATCGGCTACGACGGGCGCGAGATCGTGCCGGGGCTGAGCGTGCGGATACCGCCGGGGCGGTTCACGGTGATCGTGGGCCCCAACGCCTGCGGGAAGTCGACGCTGCTGCGGGCGATGGCGCGGCTGCACGCGCCGACCTCGGGGGCGGTGCTGCTGGACGGGCGGCCGGTCCAGCAGACGCCCACCCGTGAGGTGGCGTCCGTGCTGGGCATCCTGCCGCAGAGCCCGGTGGCACCCGAGGGCATCACCGTCTCCGACCTGGTGGCACGGGGGCGGTACCCGCACCAGGGGTGGTTCCGGCGGTGGACCGCCGAGGACGACGCGGCCGTGGGGGCGGCGCTGCTCTCCACCGACGTGCTGGAGCTGGCCGAACGTCCGGTGGACGAGCTGTCCGGAGGACAGCGGCAGCGGGTGTGGATCGCCATGGCGCTGGCCCAGCGGACCGACATCCTGCTGCTCGACGAGCCGACCACCTTCCTCGACGTCGCCCACCAGATGGACGTCCTCGACCTGCTGACCGACCTCAACCGCGAGCGCGGGGTGACCCTCGTGGCCGTCCTGCACGAGCTGAACATGGCCTGCCGGTACGCCGACCACCTCATCGCGATGAAGCAGGGCGAGGTGGTGGCGCAGGGGCCGCCCGCCGAGATCGTCACCGAGGAACTGGTCACCGAGGTCTTCGGCATGCGCTGCTCGATCGTCCCCGACCCCGCCTCGGGCACCCCGCTGGTCGTGCCGCTGGGCCGCCACCACGTCCCGGCCGGCTGAGCGGCGCCCTCCCCCTCTGTGGCGCGGGTCACGGGAACCGAGCCGCCCGGCCGGAGAGGTACGGGGTGTGACAAGCGATGAACAGGGAGACCGCGAGCGCCTGCGCGCACGGATCCGGGCGGGCGACCAGGAGGCGTTCGGCGCGCTGTACGAGCAGTACGCGCGTCCGGTCTACAACCACGCCTACCGGCTGACGGGCGACTGGTCGACGGCCGAGGAGGTGCTGTCCGAGACCTTCCTCGCGGCCTGGCGCACCCGGCGCGCCGTCGAACCGGAGGGCGACTCGCTGCGCCCCTGGCTGCTCGGGATCGCCACCAACAAGGCCCGCAACGCCAGCCGCGGCATCGGGCGGCGCCTGGCCTTCCTGGCCCGCCGGCCGGTCCCGGAGCTGGTGGCGGACATCGCGGACGCCGCCGCCGGCCGGGTCGACGACGCCCGGCGGCTCGCCGCGGTCCGGCGGGCGCTGGGCGGACTGCGCCGCCAGGACCGCGAGGTGCTCGCCCTCTGCGTCTGGTCCGGGCTGGACTACGCGGAGACCGCCGAGGCCCTGGGCGTCCCGGTGGGCACCGTGCGGTCGCGGCTCTCCCGGGCCCGTACCCGGCTGCGCCGGCTCACCGACGAGGAACTCGGCGGGGCACCGGACGGACCCCCGCCCCACGCGCGTCACCGGGAGAACGGCCGGTCCGGCGGGGAACCCCGTCCCGGTCGCGGAGAGGTAGAGGGCAGGGCCGCGTTCGTGGCCCTGCCCATCCAGGAGGAAGCCCGATGAACGACCGTACCTCCGGCCCCGGCCGGGCCGAACGCGAGGAGCTGGCCCGGCTGTTGCCGGCCCCGGCCGAACGGGAACTGCCGCCTGGCCGCCATCTCCACCACAAGGACACCCTGATGCGCCTGATCGACCAGGACGGCGACCGCGTTCCCGCCCGCCCCCGTCCCCGCCTCCTGCGCCCCGCCGTGCTGCTGCCCGCCGTCGGACTGGCACTGGGCGGGGTGCTGCTGACCACGCTCGCCGTGACCGGGCGGGACGGCGCTCCGACGCCGGCCACCGCGGGTACGGCGTCCCGGGCCCCGGCCCCGCCGCGCGCGACCGTGCTGCTCGACCGGGTCGCCTCGGTCGCCGCCCGGCAGGACGAACAGGAGGTCACCGACGACCAGTTCGTCTATGTCAGGACTCTTCAGTCCAGGAACGAGGGCGAGTTCGGCGGCCCGGTGGAGCTGACCGGACCCCACGAGCGCGAGGTCTGGATGGCGCAGGAGCAGGGGCCGGTGATCGACGTCGGCCTGATCCGCGAGGACGACGCGTACGTCCCGATCGAGGTCGGGGTGCCGGACGGCGAGCCCGCGGTCGGCCGGCCGGCCGGCCTCCACCGGCCGACGTACACGTGGCTGGCCTCGCTGCCCACCGACCCCGACGCCCTGCTGAAGCGGCTCGCCGCCGAGATCACCCGGGACCAGGACGCGAGCGGCACCCCCGCGAAGGAACGGGACCGGGCCCAGGACACCTTCGACGCGATCGGGGAACTGCTGCGGGAGACGGTGATGCCGCCGAAGACCGCGGCCGCGCTCTACAAGGCGGCGGCGAAGATCCCCGGTGTGTCCGTGGACTCCGACGCGGTGGACGCGGCCGGGCGGCACGGCGTCGGCATCGCCCGCGACGACACCCGGGCGGGCTGGCGCACCGCCTGGATCTTCGACCCGGCCACCTTCGAGTACCTGGGCGAGCGGAGCTACCTCTTCAAGGACACCTCGATGGGCGAGAAGGGGACGCTGATCAACAAGTCGGCGGTGCTGGAGCGCGCGGTCGTCGACGCCCTCCGCGAGAAGCCGTCCGCGGGGACACCGGAGTCCGGGGAGCCCGCCGCCGGTGAGTCCCCGACGGCCTGACGGCCGGGGCGAGGTGCCGCCGGGGCGCGCCCGCGCGTCCCGGCGGCGCGGGATGTGGCAGATCCGACGGCCCCACAGGTGCGCGAGAGGTTTAGGTCAGGCTAACCTAACCTGCATGAACGATTCCGCTTCCCCCCAAGCCCGGCGCGCCCGCCGCCCCCGCCGCACCACGGCCCTGCTCTCCGGCGCGGTGGCGGCCCTGCTCATCGGCCTCACCGCCTGCGGATCGGGCGGCAGTGACGAGAGCGCGGACAAGCCCGCCGAGGGCAAGGCGGGCGGTGCCTTCCCCGCGAAGGTCGCCACCAAGTTCGGTGAGATCACCATCGACGAGGCGCCGAAACGGATCGTCGCGCTCGGCTGGGGTGACGCGGAGACCGCGCTGGCGCTCGGCGCGCAGCCGGTGGGCGCCAGCGACTGGCTGCCCTTCGGCGGGGAGGGCGTCGGTCCGTGGGCCAAGGGTATGTACGACGAGAAGCCCGAGCTGATCGGCACCATGGAGCCGGAGTTCGAGAAGATCGCGGCGCTCGAACCCGACCTGATCCTCGACACCAAGTCCAGTGGTGACCAGACCCGCTACGACACCCTCAGCAAGATCGCCCCGACGGTCGGCGTCCCGAAGGGTGGGGACATGTACATGACCTCGTGGGAGAAGCAGACCGAGATGGTCGCGGGCGCCCTGGGCAAGAAGGACGAGGGCGCCGAGCTGATCGCGGAGACCGGGAAGAAGTTCCAGGCCGCCGCCGAGAAGCACCCGGAGTTCAAGGGCAAGTCGATCACCGTCGGCTCGCGCACCTCCGAGGGCTTCGGCGCGTACGTCGGCGGCACCGGCCGCGTCGACTTCGTCAAGCGGCTCGGCTTCGTCAACAACCCGGAGATCGAGAAGCTGGCCGGCGACTCCTTCTCGGTCTCCGTCTCCAAGGAGAAGCTGGACCTGCTCGACGCCGACCTGACCGTCATGGCGCCGATCGGCATCTCCGCCGAGGAGATCAGCGACGACCCGCTCTACAAGGCGGTGCCCTCGGTGAAGGACGGCCGCTCGATCGTCTTCGACGACCAGGACATCAGCCAGGCCTTCGCCACCGACTCGGTGCTGAGCGTCGGCTACGCCCTGGAGAAGGTCGTCCCGCTCTTCTCGGAGAAGCTCAAGTAAGGCTCGCTCCCCGGCTGTCCGGCACGTACGCCCCCGGCTGCCCCACGTGGCGGCCGGGGGCGTACCGCTGTCCCGGTCCGGGCGCGGGGGCGACCAGCTATAAGCGGCGTGCATAGCATGTGAGGGTCAGCGGGGGACGGCCTCGCCGAGCGGTGTGGAGAGCGGGGCGATCGGTGAGGACCGGGAGTGCGGAGTCGGCGTACCAGGAGCGGGACGCCTATCTGGCGGCGGTGGAGCGGGCGGCGGCCGAACTGGCCGACGACCGGCGTCGGGCGCTGGTGGCGGATGTGGCGGTGCGCATCGACCGAGGGCTCGACGGGCGCCCGGGCGCGATGAGCGAGGTCCTCGCCGAGCTGGGCGACCCGCGTGCGGTGGCGGCCGGGGTACCCGTGGCCGGGCGGGCCCCCGGGGCCGCCGGGCGGAGGTCGCGCGTGCACCCCGCCGTGCCGGTCGGGCTGATCGCCGGCTCGTACGCGCTGGCGCTCGTGCTCCAGTTGGCCGGGGCGCCGACCGGGGTGCTGTCGGTGGCCCTGCTGCTGCGGCTGACCGGTGTCGTGCTGCTCTGCACCAGCCTCTTCTGGGGGCCGGGGCGGAAGGTGGCCGGGGCGCTGGTCACACTGGTGCTCCCCGCCGCGGCCAACCTGCTGTGGAACCGCGAGTTGAGCGGGGAGGACAGCCTGGCCCTCCGCGTCCTCGCCGACGTGTGCCAGGTGCTGTGCGTCGTCGGCGGTGCCGCCTGGCTGTGGTGGACCCGGCGTAAGGCGTGACCTCCGGGCGGCTCGGTTCCCTCCGCCCTCGGCCTGGGCGCGGGGACGAGGGCGCCGGGGCTGCCGGAGGCCACCGACGCCCGGCCCGGCGGCCCTCGGGGCGGGAGGCGCACACCGCCCCGGGGGCTCCGGCCCCGGCCGGCCCGGCCGCACGCGCCGGGGAGGCCCGTGACATCGTCGTGGGCGGGCCGCCCGGGCCCGAACCTTCCGAGGCGGCGTCCTCGCATCCCGCAGGGCGCCCACCGCACCCGGTACGCACGCTCACCGCGCCGGCCGAAGGCCCGAGTGGCTCCGCTGCGAGCCCCTTCGTCCGGCACGGCCGAGAACGCGCACCGACCACCGCGGACCCCGCGGACACCGCACAGGATTCGATGACACCCCTAGTTCTCCGCCGCGGAACCCCCGATCCGCCACCTTGCCGGGCCCGTCGCGCGACACTGGACCTACGGCCCCCACGCGTGGGCCGCCGTGACGTCCGGGGCTGAGGGGCCCCGGGCAGATGCCGAGGGCTGAGGGGCCCTTGGCTGCTGTGGAAACCGCCGGGCGCGGGGTACGGCTCGGGATGGCCGTGCCCCGCGCCCGGCGGCACGTCGTTACGCCGCTGACCGGCGCCGGTGAGGCGGCTGGTCAGAAGGAGCGGCGCCGCATCCACAGCCACACGAAGGTGACCGCGAGGGCGGCCAGCCCCAGACAGACGGCGCCCTCGGCGAGCTGGAGGTCGCGCATGTGGCCGAGCGGGTGGCGCTGGGAGTACTCGTGGAGCGCCCCGTGGTCGGCCAGGCAGGCGTCGAAGTCGTCGGCCTGAAAGCAGGGGGCGGAGTCGAAGAGCGTCTTGTCGGCGAGGGCCGACTGCGGCTGGACCAGCATCCAGTCCTCCTCGCGGACCGGCGGGACGGACCGGCCGAACGAGGTGACCGGCCGCACCAGGTACGGGCGGACCGCCGTCAGCAGGGCCGTCAGCGCGCCCATCGCGCCCAGCGTCAGCGCCATCGCGGGCAGCGTCCGCCGGGTCACCGCGCCGGCCGCCGCGCCGAGGGCCACGCCGAGCGCGGCGTACCCCGCGACGGCCGGGCCGGTGGAGACGAAGGCGGTGGCCGAGTACCAGTACAGGCCGAGCGTGGCCTGCCCGGCGCCCTCCAGCGCCCATGAGCCGACCCAGGCGGCGGCGCCCGTCCCGGCCGTCAGCGCGCCCATCGGCAGCGCCAGCTTGTGCAGCAGCCAGCTCTCCCGGGTGACGCCCTGCGCCCACACCAGCCGGTGGGTGTCCGCCTCCAGTTCGCGGGCGATCAGCGGCGCCCCCACGAAGAGCCCGCCGAGGAAGGGCAGGGCGAGGACGCCGGCGAGGAGCAGGCGGAACGGGGCCGCGTACAGGCCGCGGTACTCGTCGATGAGCTCCTGGCGCGCCGTGCACCGCTCGGAGCCGCCCATCAGCGGGCAGTCGGCGATGCCGTGCGCCGCCTGGAAGGCGACGGCGTTGTGGCGCAGCAGCACGGCGGCGACCACCAGGGCGGTGACCAGCGCGAGACCGGTCCACAGGACGCCCCGGTGCTGGCGCCACACCAGCCACGTCATGCCGTGCAGCAGGCGGCGGGGCCCGGAGGCCGGGGCGGTGGCGGACTCCCTCTCCAGGGTGGCGGTGCTCATGCGGCGTGGTCCTTGCTGGTGAGGTGCGTCGAGGCGTGCGGGGTCGCCGAGGCGGTGAGGAGCGCGGGCGCGTTAGGCGAGCGGAGGTAGGCGAGGAGCAACTGCTCCATCGAGGGCTCGGTGACCGTCCAGGTGGGCCCGGGGGCCAGCGGTGCCTCGCGGCGCACCATGGCGGTGAACTGCCGTCCGCTGGTGGTGGATTCGACGACGGTGTGGCCGTCCAGCGGGCCGGGCGCCCCGTCCCCCGGCAGCGCGCCGGTGACCATGCTGTGCGCCCACGCCAGTTCGTCGGCCTCGCCGGCCAGCCGGACCCGGCCCTCGGCCAGGACGAGCAGGTAGTCGCAGACGCCTTCGAGTTCGGCGAGGGTGTGGGTGGACATGACGACGGTCGTGCCCGACTCGGCCGCCTCCGCCATCAGCAGGCTGGTCATCTCGTGCCGCACCAGCGGGTCGAGGTCGGCCATCGGCTCGTCGAGCAGCAACATGCTGGGCCGCTTGCCGAAGCAGAGGGCGAGGGCGAGGCGGGTGCGCTGGCCGCCGGAGAGGCTGCCCGCCCGGGCGCCGAACGGGATGTCCCCGGCGCGCACGATGGCCTCGGCGCGCGACTGGTCCCACTCGGCGCCGTTGAGTTCGCGGCCCATCCGCAGGGTGTCGGTGACGGTCAGGCGCGGGTAGAGGGGCTTGGACTGTGCGAGGTGGCCGACCTGCCGGCGGGCCCGGGCGCCGCGCGGGTCACCGCCGAAGACGCGCAGGGTGCCGGCGGAGGGGCCGCTGACCCCGGTGGCCAGTGACATCAGGGTGCTCTTGCCCGCGCCGTTGGGGCCGACCAGCCCGCAGATCCGTCCGGCGGGGAGACGGAAGGCGCACTCCTTCAGGGCCCAGCCGCGCCGGTAGCGCTTGCCGAGCCCGGCCGCCTCCAGGGCGACCAGTCCGGCGTCGGCCGGGTCGAACTGCTCTGTGTACACGTGCTGCTCTCTCGTCCGTGGGGAGGTCCGGGCGGCCCGGGGGCGTCGACCGCCCTCGCCGGTGTGCTCAGTGCCGCGCGGGGCCGGTGCGCGGGGTGCCGGCCGCGGCGAAGACCTCGGCGCGGCAGGCGTCGAAGAGCGCGGCGGCGTCCTCCGCGTCCAGTCCCGCCTCCTCGGCCTTGTGCAGCCATGCCGTCAGCTCCGCGCGCAGCGGCGCGTGCGAGGCGGTTCCGGCGGTGCCGAGCCCGCGTCGCACGAAGGTGCCGCGCCCCGGCTGGAGTTCGACCAGCCCTTCGCGCTCCAGCTCCCGGTACGCCTTGAGCACGGTGTGCGGGTTGATCGCCGCCGTCTCGACGACCTCCTTGGCCGTCGGCAGCTTGTCCCCGGGGGCGAGCACCCCCAGGCGCAGCGCCTGCCTGGTCTGCAGAACGATCTGCATGTACGTCGCGACACCGCTGCGCCGCTCGATCTGGTACGTGATCACGCTGGTGCCTCCTCCGTCGTCCACCACGGTCGGTCCTCCCCGCCACCATCATTGTGTATATGGAATAGCACAATGATGGTGGCGGGGAACGCGGCTCCTTGTCAATCGCGCGCACGGCCGCGGCCCGGCGGGCGGTGTCCCCGCCGGGTGGCTTCCGGTGTCGACCGGCCCGCGTCCGCCTTCGGCACCACGCGCGCATCGCCGTGTGTCACCGGCCGGGGTCCATGAAGGCACCACCCGCTCGCCCTCGCGGGCCGCGCCGGCCTCCGCCTCCCCGCGCGCCGTCGCGCGAAGCGGGCGCCCCGCTCCGCACCGGCAGCCGTCGCGGCCCCGCCCTTCCGCCGGGGCCCGTACCGGTCCGCACCCCGGTGCCCTGAGAGTCCACCCGACCCTCGCCCCCGCCGGCGAGCCCGGGGCCGGTGCCCGGGCCGCTTCCGCCGGCCGGTGGCGCCCCCCGCCCGGCCTCCGTCACCCGTTCGGCCCAGTCCTCCGCGCGCCCGAGGGGCCGCGCGCCGAGGCTGGACGGAGCCACGCCGTCGATGAGAGGGCACCCGACATGAGCGATCAGCACGAGACCCCCGACCCCCGCGAGGCGCACAGTGGCGCGCACACCGGGGCCGCGGACGTCCCGGAGGGCCACTCCGCCCGCCAGTCGTGGGCCACCGGGGGGACGGTCCTCGCGGGCGTCCTCCTGCTCCTCCAGGGAGTCTTCGGCTTCCTCCAGGGCATCGCGGGCATCGCCGACAACACCGTCTACGCGGGCCTCGGCGACTACGCCTTCAAGATGAGCGTCACCGCCTGGGGCTGGATCCACCTCTTCCTCGGCGTCCTGGTCGCCATCACCGGCTGGTGCATCCTCACCGGCCAGACCTGGGCCAAGGCCACAGGCGTCGGCCTCGCCGCCGTCGCGGTCATCCTCAACTTCATGTGGCTGCCCTACCTGCCCCTGTGGGCGCTCCTCAACATCGCCCTCGGCATCTTCGTCATCTGGGCCCTGTGCACGGAGCGCCCCGACGCCCCGCCGCTGTAGCGGCCCCGGCCGCCCCGCGGCCCCGGGACCGAGCGGGACACGACCGGACCGGGTCGTGTCCCGCTCGCCCGTCCTGCCACGGCCTCGGCCGCAGATGAGCCCCGCGGCTCCTCACCGCGGCCGTGAACGGCTCGGCGGACGGCGGCACCGGTCGGCCGCCGGAGCAACCGGCTGGAGGGAGACCGCACCGCTCACGCGCACACCCTGGGCCGCCCCGGCCACCGCCGCCGAGGCCCCCGTGCCGAGGGCAACGCCCCGGCCCCGACGCCCGCGACAGGGGTCACCCGTGTCCGGGAGGCCCCACCGGACACGCCCCCGAGGCGGCCCGCCGAGCACCCCGGCGCCGGCCCCCTACGTACGGGGCCGGCGCCGGCCCCGCGTCCGGAGCACGCAGTCACCGCACGTCTCGGCGGGCACCCGGTAGAACAGGCAGCAGCTGCGGCGGACGAAGGCGACGCCGAGCCCCTCCTCGTGGACGAAGGTGCCGGTGTGTGCCAGCGGAGGCCGGCCCAGCAGGTGCTCGACCAGCGGGACGGCTCTCCCGGCCGCCTCGGGCGCCTGGTCCAGGAGTACGCGTACGGCGCCGACCAGGGCGGAGGCGGCGTTGCCGCGCAGGACCTGCGGGGAGACGGCGTAGCGGCTGCCGACCGCCTCGGCGAGCGGCGCGAGATGGCCGACGGCGACGGCCCGGTGAAGCGCCTCGGGGAGCGGTCCGGGCAACGGCCGGGGAGCGGGCAGCCGCAGCTCGACGGGCCCCGCGGACGGCCTGCGCCACCACAGTCGGCCCGGGCCGAGGTCGGGGACCTCCGAGCCGAGGGCGGCGCACCCCAGCGCCAGCGACCAGAGCCGGGAGGCCAGGCCGAGCTGGGCGGTGGAGGCGGCGACCCGGCCGGGGCCGGTCCCCATGCGCCGGCCGGTCTCCTCGACGTGGCCGGCGATCCCGTCGCCGTACAACTCGGCGAGGGGGCGGAAACCGCCCTCGGACGGGTCGGCGCGGGGCACGGGGTCGGCGGTGAAGTAGGGGCCGACGCGGGCGAGCCGGGTCAGCAGCGTGTCGAGGGCCGCGGCGCTCACCGGGTCCGCACCACCGTGGAGCCGTACCGGCACATGGGTGCCACCGTCCTCTCTCGGGGAACCCGGCCCCGGCTGTGCGCGGGGATTGTCGCAGCCGGGCGGCGGGCCGCGCCAGGACGGACGAGGACGGACGACGGCGGGTGCGGACGGGCGGACGGGTGAGGAGGGTGGCTCCGCCCGGCGACACCTCGCGCCACCCCCCGGCGTCCCGCCGTTCGGGACTGCTCGGCGCGAGGATGGGCAGGGAGACCGGTCAGCCCCCGCGCCGTCGCGGGGCGCGGGCCAGGCGTCGGCCGGCCGGAGCAGCAGCCCCGCGACGAGCCGGCGGCGCCAGGTACGCATCGAAGAGGAGCGCACGACATGACGAGCACCCCCGGCACCAACCCGACCAGCGATCCGACCTCCGTCCCCGCCACCACCGCCGCCCACGAACTGGGCCTCGGCACCGTCGGCATCTGGAGCGGCGCGCTCCGGATCACCGACGGGACCGGGCGGGACGGAGCCATCACCGACGCCGTCGAGGAGATCGAGGCGCTCGGATACGGCGCCATCTGGGTGGGCGGCAGCGCGAGCGTCGCCGACGCGCGGGCGGTCCTCGCCGCCACCCATCATCTCCGCGTCGCCACCGGCATCCTCTCCATCTGGGACCACCCGGCCGACCGCGTCGCCGAGGAGGCGTCCGACGCCGACCGCGCCCACGACGACCGCTTCGTCCTCGGCATCGGCGCCAGCCATCAGCAGCTCGCTCCCAAGGAGTACGCCAAGCCGTACACCGCGATGCGGGAGTACCTGACCGCGCTGGACGAGGCGCCCCACCCCGTCCCCGCCCGGCGGCGCGTCCTCGCCGCCCTCGGGCCGAAGATGCTCCAGCTCTCCAAGGACCGGGCCGCCGGGGCCCACCCGTACCTGGTGACCGAGGACCAGGTCGCCGAGGCCCGCGAGGCCCTCGGAACCGGCCCGCTGCTCGCCCCCGAGCTGAAGGTGGTGCTCGACGACGACCTCGCCCGCGCCCGCGAGACCGCCCGCGCCTACCTGCGCTTCTACCTGGAGCTGCCCAACTACACCAACAACCTGCGCCGGGCCGGTTTCGGCCCCGCCGACTTCGAGGACGGCGGCAGCGACGCCCTCCTCGACGCGGTGGTCGCCCACGGCGACGCCGAGCGGGTGCGGTCCCGCGTCACCGGCTTCCACAAGGCCGGTGCCGACCACGTCGCCCTCCAGGTCGTCACCTCCGACCCCGTGCGAGACCTCCCCATCCCCGCCTGGCGCACCCTCGCCGCAGCCCTCGACCTCCCCGGCGCCACCGCCTGACCCGCCCCGGCCCCCTCGGCCACCGTCCCGCCCCGGACGCCGACCGGCCACTTCCGGCCCCGTCCCCGGCCCGGCGGCGTCTGAGGACGACGCCCGGCCCCGTCCCGGCCCGGCCGGCGGGGGAGGCCGATCAGTGACCCGTGCGGACGGGTACCCGCCGCCGCGTCCCGGTCCGGCCGCCGGCCGGGGCGACGGTTCCGCCCGGCGCCCCGGGGCAGATCTCACGCGCCTCCCGCCGCCGGGCACCCTTGCCGGAGGCAACCACCTTGCCCCGCACCCCCGTTGCCTGGCACTATCCCGCGTGACCGGCCGGTCGACCCGGCCGGAACGACTGCCACCGCTTCAAGGCGGTGCGCGTGCCGCGTGACGGCGGCAGCGGCGTCAGCCGCACAGGCGGCGAGGGCCGCCGGGAGCGGGCGTGGCGCGGGAGAGCGCCGAGGCGGACGTCACCGGGCTGAGCGTGCGAGCCGGTGACGTCGCCCGTGCCCGGCAGCGGGCCCCGCCCGCGCAGGAGTTCAGCCGCGGGCCGTGCGCAGGGCCGTGCGCAGGTAGGGCGCGGCCGCCAGGAGCGGGGCGCGGACGCCGGCGTGCCGCAGGCAGTAGGTCCACCAGACGCGGGGCGGGAGTTCGGCGGTGCGGCGGCGCAGGGCCTCGCGTACCCCGATGCCCGGTTCCTCGGAGGCGGGTGGCAGCGGCACCGTGTGGCGTTCGCCGACGGCGCGCGGGGCGACGAAGGCGGGCACCCGGGCGCGCCGGGCGCGCAGGCCGTGGTCGAGGTCGCCGAGCGTGTGGCGGAAGGCCCGGTCGAGGTCGCCGACCCGGTCGCGGGCCGCGCGGGGGAGCAGCACGGCGGCCCCGTCGTAGGTGTCGCAGAGCTCGGTGCGCCCGGTCGGCTCGACCAGCGGCAGCCGGTGCGGGCCGCGGGTGCGGCGACGGCCGGAGTAGGCGAGTGGCGTGGTACCGGGGCGGGTGCCCGGCACCCGGCCGTCGCGTACGGCGCCGACCACCACGGCGGTGTCGCCGAGCGAGCGGGAGGTGGCGAGGAGCAGGGCGAGCGCCTCGTCGGCGAGGACCACGTCGTCCCGCAGCCAGAGCTGGTGGGTGAACGGGGTCGCCCCGGCCGCCCTGCTGTTCCGGCTCGCCAGCCGGATGCCCTCCCCCCAACGGACCCCCGCCCCGGCCCGGTGCACCTCGACCTCGGGATGGGCGGCCCGGACCGCGTCGGCGGTGCCGTCCCGCGACCCCGCGTCGACCAGGTGCACGCGCAGGGCGGTACCGGGCGGCAGGGACCGCTGGTCGGCGAGGGCGTCCAGCGCCCGCAGGGTCTGCCGTCGCCGGTCGCGCGAGGTCATCAGCACCGCCACCACGGGCGCCCGCCGCCGCACGTAGGGCGTGCGGGTGGCCTCCTCCAGCGGCACGGGCGCGGTGACCACCCGGCCGGTACCGGCGACGGCCTCGTCCTCGCTCGGGGAGGGCTGCGACGGCTCCACCGGAACTCCTCACTCACACGTCACACGTAACGGACAATTGACTCATACGGCACGACTCGCCCCAGTCTCGGCCCTCCGCGCCGTGAAACGGCAGACCGACGCCCCGGCCGGATGGAAGACCGCCACCCGGGGGCCGGACCCGGCCCGGGTGCTCGGGGTCGTCTGCGGGTCGCCGTCGGAGGGGGGTCGGGTCCTGCGGGTTTCGGGCGTGGCCCGTGGCGGTCGGCCGGCCGGCGGTCGCGTGGGGCGGAGAAAACCAGCCCCGCCGACGCTTGAGGCCATCCGTGGCGGGCACCCGAAGCCGTCGGGCGCGCCCGGGATCGGCCCGGGGTTCCCTGGGCGGGTCCTGCTCATCAAGCCTCCGACCTGCGAAGACGAACCGCGTCGACGCCCTCTGCTCGGCTGGGAGGAACAAAAGCTGAGCCCGGTCGACTCAACCACGTTGACGCGCGGCACGCCCTCGTGCATCCTTGAGTCAGTTCCACTCAAGTAGTCAGCTGGAGGAATTGACATGGCACGTGCGGTCGGCATCGACCTGGGCACGACTAACTCCGTCGTCAGCGTTCTGGAGGGCGGCGAGCCCTCTGTGATCACCAACGCCGAGGGCGCCAGGACCACGCCGTCCGTCGTCGCCTTCGCCAAGAACGGTGAGGTGCTCGTCGGCGAGGTCGCGAAGCGTCAGGCAGTGACCAACGTCGACAGGACCATCCGGTCGGTCAAGCGCCACATGGGCACCGACTGGAAGATCGACATCGACGGCAAGAGCTTCAACCCGCAGCAGATGAGCGCCTTCGTGCTGCAGAAGCTCAAGCGGGACGCGGAGTCCTACCTGGGCGAGAAGGTCACGGACGCGGTCATCACCGTCCCGGCCTACTTCAACGACTCGGAGCGTCAGGCCACCAAGGAGGCCGGCGAGATCGCGGGTCTCAACGTCCTGCGCATCGTCAACGAGCCCACCGCCGCCGCCCTGGCGTACGGCCTCGACAAGGACGACCAGACGATCCTCGTCTTCGACCTCGGTGGCGGCACCTTCGACGTGTCGCTCCTGGAGATCGGTGACGGCGTCGTCGAGGTGAAGGCCACCAACGGTGACAACCACCTCGGTGGTGACGACTGGGACCAGCGCGTCGTCGACTACCTGGTCAAGCAGTTCCAGTCGGGCCACGGCGTGGACCTCTCCAAGGACAAGATGGCCCTCCAGCGCCTGCGTGAGGCCGCCGAGAAGGCCAAGATCGAGCTGTCCTCGTCCACCGAGACCTCGATCAACCTGCCCTACATCACGGCTTCCGCCGAGGGCCCGCTGCACCTGGACGAGAAGCTCACCCGCGCCCAGTTCCAGCAGCTCACCTCGGACCTGCTGGAGCGCTGCAAGACGCCGTTCAACAACGTCATCAAGGACGCGGGCATCCAGCTCTCCGAGATCGACCACGTCGTTCTCGTCGGTGGCTCCACCCGTATGCCGGCCGTCGCCGAGCTGGTCAAGGAGATGACCGGCGGCAAGGAGGCGAACAAGGGCGTCAACCCGGACGAGGTCGTCGCCATCGGCGCCTCGCTCCAGGCCGGTGTCCTCAAGGGCGAGGTCAAGGACGTCCTGCTCCTCGACGTCACCCCGCTGTCCCTCGGCATCGAGACCAAGGGCGGCATCATGACCAAGCTCATCGAGCGGAACACGACGATCCCGACCAAGCGGTCCGAGATCTTCACCACCGCCGAGGACAACCAGCCCTCCGTGCAGATCCAGGTCTACCAGGGCGAGCGCGAGATCGCGGCGTACAACAAGAAGCTCGGGATGTTCGAGCTGACGGGTCTGCCGCCGGCCCCGCGCGGTGTCCCGCAGGTCGAGGTCTCCTTCGACATCGACGCCAACGGCATCATGCACGTGACCGCGAAGGACCTCGGCACGGGCAAGGAGCAGAAGATGACCGTCACCGGCGGCTCCTCGCTGCCGAAGGACGAGGTCAACCGCATGCGCGAGGAGGCCGAGAAGTACGCGGAGGAGGACCACAAGCGCCGCGAGGCCGCCGAGTCCCGCAACCAGGGCGAGCAGCTCGCGTACCAGACCGAGAAGTTCCTCAAGGACAACGAGGACAAGGTCCCCGCTGAGGTCAAGACCGAGGTGGAGGAGGCCGTCAACGAGCTGAAGGAGAAGCTCAAGGGCGACGACTCCGCCGAGATCCGCACGGCCACCGAGAAGGTGGCGGCCGTCTCGCAGAAGCTGGGCCAGGCCATGTACGCCGACGCCCAGGCGGCCGGCGGCGACGCCGGTGCCCAGGGCGGCGAGCAGGCCCAGCAGGGTGACGACGACGTGGTCGACGCCGAGATCGTCGACGACGACAACGACAAGCGCAAGGGCGGTGCGGCGTGACCGAGGAGACCCCCGGATTCGACGAGCAGCAGGACGCTGACGTCACCCCCGGTGCCTCCTCGGACGACGCGGCCGAGACCGCCGGGCCCACCTCCTCGGAGGCGGGCCCGGCGGGAGCGGGCACCGACGCCACGGCCGGCCTGACGGCCGAGCTGGACCAGGCGCGCACGGCTCTCGCCGAGCGCACCGGCGACCTCCAGCGGCTCCAGGCCGAGTACCAGAACTACCGGCGCCGGGTCGAGCGCGACCGGGTGGCCGTCAAGGAGGTGGCGGTCGCGGGCATGTTGTCCGAGCTGCTGCCGGTCCTCGACGACATCGGCCGCGCCCGGGACCACGGCGAGCTGGTCGGCGGCTTCAAGTCGGTCGCCGAGTCGGTGGAGTCGGTCACCGCCAAGCTGGGCCTGGTCCAGTTCGGCAAGGAGGGCGAGCCCTTCGACCCGACCATCCACGAGGCACTGATGCACAGCTACGCGCCCGACGTCACGGAGACGACGTGCGTCGCGATCCTCCAGGCGGGGTATCGCATCGGCGAGCGCACCATCCGGCCCGCCCGGGTCGCGGTGGCCGAGCCGCAGCCGGGAGCCCAGCAGGCCAAGCCCCAGGCGGACGCCAAGGCCGAGCAGGCCGAGGCCGAGCCGGACGGGGCGAAGCCGGACGAGGAGAACGGTGGCCCGCAGGAGGGCTGAACCACTCACCGCCGCCGCGGTCACCTTCACCGGTGACCGCGCGGCGGTGACGTCGCAGTGGAAGGAGGGACGTCGCCGATGAGTACGAAGGACTACATCGAGAAGGACTACTACAAGGTCCTCGGCGTCCCCAAGGACGCCACCGACGCCGAGATCAAGAAGGCGTACCGCAAGCTCGCCCGGGAGAACCACCCGGACGCCAACACGGGCAACGCCAAGGCCGAGGAGCGCTTCAAGGAGATCTCCGAGGCCAACGACATCCTCGGCGACCCCAAGAAGCGCAAGGAGTACGACGAGGCGCGCTCCCTCTTCGGGAACGGCGGCTTCCGCCCCGGTCCCGGCGGTGGCGGCTCCGGCGGGAACTTCAACTTCGACCTGGGCGACCTCTTCGGGGGCGGCGCCCCCGGCGGCGGCCAGGGCCAGGGCGGGTTCGGCGGCGGCCTCGGGGACGTCTTCGGCGGGCTGTTCAACCGCGGGGGCGCGGGCGCCGGTACACGCACCCAGCCCCGGCGCGGCCAGGACATCGAGTCCGAGGTGACGCTCAGCTTCACCGAGGCGGTGGACGGCGCGACGGTGCCGCTCCGGATGTCCAGCCAGGCGCCCTGCAAGGCCTGTTCGGGCACCGGCGACAAGAACGGCACGCCCCGCGTCTGCCCGACCTGTGTCGGCACCGGCCAGGTCTCGCGCGGCGGCGGGGGCGGCTTCTCGCTCACCGACCCGTGCGTGGACTGCAAGGGCCGCGGACTGATCGCCGAGGACCCGTGCGAGGTCTGCAAGGGTTCCGGGCGGGCCAAGTCGTCGCGCACCATGCAGGTCCGCATCCCGGCCGGAGTCACGGACGGGCAGCGCATCCGGCTGCGCGGCAAGGGCAGTCCGGGCGAGCGCGGAGGCCCTGCGGGCGACCTGTACGTGGTGGTGAACGTCGACAAGCACCCGGTCTTCGGGCGCAAGGGCGACAACCTCACCGTCACGGTGCCGGTCACCATCACGGAGGCCGCGCTCGGCGGCGAGATCCGGGTACCCACCCTGGGCGGGCCCCCGGTGACGCTGAAACTGCCGCCGGGCACCCCGGCGGGCCGCACGATGCGGGCCCGCGGCAAGGGCGCGGTCCGCAAGGACGGCACCCGCGGCGATCTGCTGGTCACCGTCGACGTGGCGGTGCCCCAGCACCTGTCCTCCGAGGCCCGGGAGGCCTTGGAGACGTACCGCAAGGCCACCGCGGACGAGGACCCGCGGGCGGAGCTGTTCAAGGCAGCGAAGGGAGCGTAGGCCATGGACCGGGACGGACGACGTCGCAACCCCTACGAACTGACGGAAGACACCCCGGTGTACGTCATTTCGGTGGCGGCCCAGCTGAGCGGGCTCCACCCGCAGACGTTGCGCCAGTACGACCGTCTCGGCCTGGTGTCGCCCGACCGCACGGCCGGGCGGGGGCGCCGGTACTCGGCCCGCGACATCGAACTGCTCCGCCAGGTGCAGCAGTTGTCGCAGAGCGAGGGCATCAACCTCGCCGGTATCAAGCGCATCATCGAACTGGAGAACCAGGTGACCGCGCTCCAGCAGCGCGTCGCCGAACTCTCCGCGGCCGTCGACGGCGCCGCCGCCCAGATGCGGCAGCGCGAGGCCCAGGTGCACGCCTCCTACCGCCGCGACCTCGTGCGGTACGAGGACGTGCGGCACACCAGCGCGCTGGTGGTGTGGAGGCCGGGCCGGCCGTCCGCCGAGTGAACGCCGCGTTCTTTCGCGGAAGGGGCCGGAGGCGGTGCTGCTGCCTCCGGCCCCTCCGGCGTTCCGCGCGGGTGGTTCAGTCGCTCGCGTCCAGGAGGCCGGAGCGGGCGATGAGGTAGCCGAGCTGGGTGCGGCTGCCGCTGCCGAGGGTGGTGGCCAGCCGGGCGATGTGGCTGCGGCAGGTGCGGACGTTCATGCCCAGGCGCCGGGCGATGGCGTCGTCCACGTGCCCCTCGACGAGGAGTTTGGCGATGGAGCGCTGCGTGCCCGTGATGCCGTCCAGCTCGGGACGGTAGGCGTCGGGCTGCTCGTCCCAGGGGACGGCGTGCCGCCAGAGCTGGTCGAAGACGCCCACCAGGTACTCCACCAGGCCGGGGTGGCGTAGCTGGAGGGCGACCTGCCGGTCGGAGCGGGCCGGGATGAAGGCCACCTTGCGGTCCACCACGATCAGCCGGTCGACGCTCTCCTCCAGCGTGCGCACCTCGACGTCGGTGCCGATCCGGTCCACGTAGGCGATGGTCGCCGGGTGGTGCCGGGCGGTGTGCTGGTAGAGGGTGCGCATCTTCACCCGGCGGTCGAGCAGGGGCATGACGCGGCGCAGCCCCTCCGCGATGGTCTCCGGCTTGCGGCCGCTGCCCGGCTGCACGGTCAGCAGCTCCTCGGAGCACTCCGCGACCACCCGGTCGAGGGTGGTGTTGATGAGCCCCAGCCCCTCCAGCACGGTCATCCCGCTGGCGGCGACCGGGTTCTGCGCCGCCATGGCCAGGAAAGGGGCGAAGGTCTCGGTGAGGCCGATGGCGACGCGTCGGCGCTCCTGGATCTCCTGCTCGATGGGGTGTACCAGATGGCCGAGCGCTACCGTCGGGGGCAGTGGCCGCAGCCACTCCGGGTCGTCCGGGTCGGCGTGCACCAGCGCCAGATCGATGAGGCAGGGCGCCTGCGCGGCCTCGCTCCGGGGTATGCGCCCGGTCCGCAGCGCGTCGGCGTAGAGCTGCCGACCCGCTTCGCACAGCTCACGTGGGCTGTGCGGATGTCCCGGTATCTGGTCGTCTGTCCCCATGTGAACCCCCCTCAGGGTCATGCATTACAGGAACATGATGCCTGTTTCCGCTGGTGCGAGCGGTCGCGGTGAGCGATCGTCATGTGCACGGGGGAGGAGGAAATGATTAGAAGAGGTGGAGATCGTCCATGAGCAAGATGGTTCGTGTACTTTGCGCTTTCGCGGTCGCGGCTGCCTTCGGTGCGATCGCCAGTGGCGAGCCCACCTGGGAGAGCGAGCCCGCTTCCACGGTGCTGGCCGAGCCGACCTGGGAGACCAACCCGGTGGCGGTCCAGTCCGAGCCCACCTGGGAGTTCGCCCCCACGGGTGAGCCGACCTGGGAGACCGCCCCCGCAGGTGAGCCGACCTGGGAGGACCTGCCCACGGGTGTCCGGGCATGAGCATGCCTCCCGACGACCGTTCCTTCCGGCGTGAGATGGCCGCGGCCTACCGCTCCGGATGGCACTTCATCGACCTGGTCAGTGCCGTGCCCGAGGGCGACGAACCGCTGACGGTGACGCTCTTCGGCGAGCCGATCCTGGTCGTCCGGGACGAAGAGGACGGAGTCCGCGCCTACCGCGCGCTGCGCCGCCCGCGGGGCGCCCCTCAGCCCGTGCGCTGCGCCATCCGCTACGGCATGGTCTTCGTCAACCTCGACCAGCGCGACCACCACCCGGTCGAGACCGAACTTCTCACAGCCACCCCCCGCAGCGCCTGAGACGCGATCCCCCCGTCGTCACAGATCGCCCAGGCGCTCCCCCCGGCAGCGACGCCACCGTGGACCTGAACACGGTGGCGTCGCTGTCGTTGTGCGGCGGACTGCACGGGTGCGACGCCGCCGTGCGGCAGGGCGGGCCGGAGCGGACAGGGGGTCACGCCGGCCGCGGCAGGTTCCCCATGGCCCGGGTCACCGCGATCTCGATGACCACCCGTGCCGGGTTCTCGCGGGGCTCGCGTCCGTAGCGGAGCGCGTAACGGCGTTCGGCGTCCGCGACGCGGACCGGGTCCTCGCTGACCGTGGCGACGCCCTCCAGGGTGGTCCAGTACCGGCCGGCCGGCTGGCAGACGGCGACCCGGGCGCCCCCGTCCCCGGCCGCCCGGACGTGGCGGACCTTGGTGGTGGCGCCGCCGGTGATGATCCGGGCCAGCCGCTCACCGGGGTCGTACGTCACGCCGACCGGGACGACGTGCGGGGTGCCGTCGGGGCGGGGAGTGGTGAGCGTGCAGACGTGCTTCTCGCGCCAGAAGGCGAGGAAGTTCGCGGGGGGAGCGGTGAGGTCGATGGCCATGGCGGCAGCGTACGGCCGGAGGCGCGCCCGCCGGCGGGCGGGAGCACCCCGGCGCATTCCCCCGCGAGCGCGGGCCCTCCTCGCCGGGCCGCGGAGGGAGAGCGGGACGGCGAGCGCGAGCGCGACGCGGTAGCCGGAGGCGGCCATGGAGGTGCCGGACGCCTCCGCCGGCAGCACCCTGACGAAGAGCGCGGGCCCGCCTCCGGCGGCGGCCGCGATCCGGTGGCCGGGCGGGGCGCCGGTGCGGAGCGCGTCTCCGGTGTGAAGCGTTCGGCGAACAGGGCCGCCCGGGGGCCGTACATGACGCTGAGGAAGCAGCCGGCGACCAGGGTGCCGACGGCCGGCCACGGCAGCGAGCCGGTGTCGGTCAGCGGGAGGAGCGGAACGGCCCCCAGGGCGATCCCGGCCGCGCCGCCGGGTGGACGCGCAGGCGGCCGACGCGGTCGGAGAGGGCGGCGGAGGCCGGTGGCAGGGCGAGTCGGGTGAGGCTGACGCGCAGGGAGACGGCGAGGACCGGCCCGCGGCCCGTGCCCGGTTGGCGGGTGGTGTGGTCGAGGACCCCGGTGAGCAGGAGTGGGAGGCCGCAATGTTGACGCGAACGAGCCGCCGGCGAGCAGGAGGGTGCCGAGATGGTCGCGGAGGACCGTGCGCGGCGGGGAGCCCTGATCGCGCTTCTCCCGTCCGGCCGGCGCCTGTTCGGCCAGGGAGCCCGTCCGGCCAGTGCTGTTCGGCCCGGCGGACTCGGACGTCTCCTCGGCCCGGGTGTGGATGTACCGGGCGAGGCTGAGCGCGGCAGGCCGGCCGGGAAGGGCACCCGCCGGGCCCAGCCGGAGAGCGTGCTGTCCGAGGTGAGCGACCGGCGGCCGGGAGGACACTGCCGGGCGGTGACCACGCCGGCGGGCACCCCGAGCTGGGCGAGGCGGCCGTGGAGGCCGCGCCTGCCCTCGGGCGCGTACTCGGTGGCCACCGGCATCGCGCCGCCCCACTGCGCGCCGACGGCGACGCCCTGGCGATGCGCGGCAGGGGGAGCGGGGCCGGGGGCGACGGCGACGGTCTCGTCCGTGGGGGAGCAGGCCGATGCCGGTGGTCAGGCCCGTCACGGTGAGAGCGGGGACCAGCACGGGCGCGCGGCCCTTCTTTGTCGCCGACCGGCCGACGGCGAGGGCGGTGAGGGCGGCGAGGGCGGCGAGCGGCGGCGAAGGCGGCGGGCGGCGAAGGTGGCGAGGGCGCGCGGTGGGGGTCGTCGGCCGGGAAGTACAGGTCGCGTGGGCCAGGGCGGCGGCGATCCCGAAGAGGGAGTAGCCGTACCGCTCCAGCGCCGGGGCGAGCGCCGCGGGGGCGCCGGTCGGGCGGGAGGTTCCTGGCGGAGGGCTGGGGAGGGGGCGGAGGTGCCGGGCAGGCGGAAGGGTGGATGACCGGATCGCCTTGAGTGGACTAGACTCAACTTTGTGTACGGCGAGCCTGTCAGTGCCGGTGTGATCGGTGTCGGACAGGGCCGGGCGGGGCCCGCCCGGCGCGACAGGCCGGGCCCGGCGGAGCACGATGAGCCAGGCGGCACGCACGGTGTACGAGGCACGACGGGACGGACGAACGGACGAGGAGAGGGACACGTGGACGCAGAGCTGACCAACAGGAGCCGGGACGCGCTCAACGCGGCGACCACCCGGGCGGTCTCCGGGGGGAACCCGGACCTGACCCCCGCCCACCTGCTCCTGGCCCTCCTGGAGGGGCAGGACAACGAGAACCTGGTCGACCTCCTCGCCGCCGTCGAGGCCGACCAGGCCGCGGTCCGGTCCGGGGTGGAGCGGGTGCTCGCCGCGCTCCCCAGCGTCACCGGCTCGACGGTCGCCCCGCCGCAGCCCAACCGCGAGCTGCTGGCGGTCATCGCCGACGCCGACCGGCGCGCCAAGGACCTGGGCGACGAGTACCTCTCCACCGAGCACCTGCTGATCGCCGTCGCCGCCAAGGGCGGCCAGGCCGCCGAGGTGCTCACCGGGCAGGGAGCCACGCCCGGGAAGCTGCTGGAGGCATTCGAGAACACACGAGGAGGACGCCGGGTGACCACGCCCGACCCCGAGGGTCAGTACAAGGCGCTGGAGAAGTTCGGCACGGACTTCACGGCCGCCGCCCGAGAGGGCAAGCTCGACCCGGTCATCGGCCGGGACCAGGAGATCCGCCGCGTCGTGCAGGTGCTGTCGCGGCGCACCAAGAACAACCCGGTCCTCATCGGTGAGCCCGGTGTCGGCAAGACCGCCGTCGTCGAGGGGCTGGCCCAGCGGATCGTCAAGGGCGACGTGCCCGAGTCGCTGAAGGACAAGCGGCTGGTCTCGCTGGACCTCGGCGCGATGGTCGCGGGCGCCAAGTACCGGGGCGAGTTCGAGGAGCGGCTGAAGACGGTCCTCTCCGAGATCAAGGAGAGCGACGGCCAGATCGTCACCTTCATCGACGAGCTGCACACGGTCGTCGGCGCGGGCGCCGGCGGCGACTCCGCGATGGACGCGGGCAACATGCTCAAGCCGATGCTGGCCCGCGGCGAGCTGCGCATGGTCGGCGCCACCACGCTGGACGAGTACCGCGAGCGGATCGAGAAGGACCCGGCGCTGGAGCGCCGCTTCCAGCAGGTGCTGGTGGCCGAGCCGACCGTCGAGGACTCCATCGCGATCCTGCGCGGCCTCAAGGGCCGGTACGAGGCGCACCACAAGGTGCAGATCGCGGACAGCGCGCTGGTGGCCGCCGCGACCCTCTCCGACCGGTACATCACCTCGCGCTTCCTGCCCGACAAGGCCATCGACCTGGTCGACGAGGCGGCCTCCCGGCTGCGCATGGAGATCGACTCCTCGCCGCTGGAGATCGACGAGCTCCAGCGCTCGGTGGACCGGCTGAAGATGGAGGAGCTGGCGCTCGGCAAGGAGACCGACCCGGCCTCCCGGCAGCGGCTGGACAAGCTCCGCCGCGACCTCGCCGACCGCGAGGAGGAGCTGCGCGGGCTCACCGCCCGCTGGGAGAAGGAGAAGCAGTCCCTCAACCGCGTCGGTGAGCTGAAGGAGCGCCTCGACGAGCTGCGCGGCCAGGCCGAACGCGCCCAGCGCGACGGCGACTTCGACACCGCCTCCAAGTTGCTGTACGGCGAGATCCCCACTCTTGAGCGGGACCTGGAGGCGGCGTCCGAGGCCGAGGAGGAGGTCGCCAAGGACACCATGGTCAAGGAGGAGGTCGGCCCCGACGACATCGCCGACGTGGTCGGCTCCTGGACCGGCATCCCGGCCGGGCGCCTGCTCGAGGGCGAGACGCAGAAGCTGCTGAGGATGGAGGCGGAGCTGGGCCGCCGCCTGATCGGCCAGAGCGAGGCGGTGCGGGCCGTCTCGGACGCGGTGCGCCGCACCCGGGCCGGGATCGCCGACCCGGACCGGCCGACCGGCTCCTTCCTCTTCCTCGGCCCGACCGGCGTCGGCAAGACCGAACTGGCCAAGACGCTCGCCGACTTCCTCTTCGACGACGAGCGGGCCATGATCCGCATCGACATGAGCGAGTACGGCGAGAAGCACTCGGTGGCCCGCCTGGTCGGCGCGCCCCCCGGCTACGTCGGGTACGAGGAGGGCGGCCAGCTCACCGAGGCGGTGCGCAGGCGCCCGTACAGCGTGGTGCTGCTGGACGAGGTGGAGAAGGCGCACCCGGAGGTCTTCGACATCCTGCTCCAGGTGCTGGACGACGGGCGGCTCACCGACGGGCAGGGCCGGACGGTCGACTTCCGGAACACCATCCTGGTGCTGACCAGCAACCTCGGCAGTCAGTACCTGGTCGGCTCCGCGCCCGAGGAGGAGAAGCGGCGGCAGGTCATGGAGGTGGTCCGGGCCTCCTTCAAGCCGGAGTTCCTCAACCGGCTGGACGACCTGGTGATCTTCTCCGCCCTGGACGAGGACGAGCTGGCCCGGATCGCCGGGCTCCAGATCGCGGGGCTGGCCAGGCGCCTCGCCGACCGCCGCCTGAGCCTCGACGTGACGCCCGAGGCGCTGGCCTGGCTGGCGAAGGAGGGGTTCGACCCGGCGTACGGCGCCCGGCCGCTGCGCCGCCTGATCCAGACGGCCATCGGCGACCGGCTCGCCAAGGAGATCCTCGCCGGGGAGGTCCGCGACGGCGACACGGTCCGCGTCGACCGCTTCGAGGACGGCCTCCTCGTCGGTCGCGCCGAGAGCTGACCGCCTCCCCGCGTGTCCGCCGTACGGATTGAGCCCTCGGCGGACACGCGGGAGTGGCGGGGCCGCGGGGTTGCCAGGGGCGGGCGGGGATGGGAGAGGATGCACGGGAAACCGTACGAAGGGAATCACACGGTGAGCATCGACCCGTCCTCCATTCCGAATTTCGGGGGCAAGCCCGAACCGCAGGCAGCAGGACCGGCGGGCCCCGTCGTCCCCGACCAGGATCTGGTCAAGCAGCTGCTGGACCAGATGGAGCTCAAGTACGTCGTCGACGACGAGGGTGACCTCGCGGCGCCGTGGGAGGAGTTCCGCACCTACTTCATGTTCCGCGGTGAGGGTGACCAGCAGGTCTTCTCGGTGCGGACGTTCTACGACCGGCCGCACAAGATCGACGACAAGCCGAAGCTGCTGGAGTCGATCGACGACTGGAACCGCCGCACCCTGTGGCCGAAGCTCTACACCCACACCCACGACGACGGCACGGTCCGCCTCATCGGCGAGGCCCAGATGCTGATCGGCACCGGTGTGGCCCTGGAGCACTTCGTCTCCTCCACCGTCAGCTGGGTCCGCGCGGCCATCGAGTTCGACCGCTGGCTGGTCGAGCAGCTGGGCCTGGAGTCGGAGGTCGACTCGGCCGAGCCCAAGAACGACGAGGAGTAGGGGGCGCCCCCTCCCGCCCCACGGCACCCCGGAGCCCGTCCCGCACTCCAGCGGGGCGGGCTCCGGCGCGTCCGCCCGGCGGCCTCCCTCCCGGTACCGCCCGGCCAGCTCCGCCACCGTCCGCGCCACCGCCGCGTCCGGCTCCCCGGCACTCTCGACGGCCTCGCCCCCGAGGAGCATCGGCAGCAGCTCCACCGCCCGGGGCGACACGCGCACCACCGCCGTCTTCCGGCGCACCGCCGCCGCCAGCCGCTCCGCCGACCGCGCCCAGTACGCCGCCGACCCGTACCCCTCGGGCCGCGCGAACCGCGTACCGGTCACCTCCGCCTCGGCCGGCCGCGCGATCCGGTACGTCCGCACCGGCCCGTCCGCCCGCTCGCCGGAGGCGGCGACCAGGTACCACAGGCCGCCCTTGAGGACGATCCCCAGCGGGCACAGCTCCCGGCGCACCTCACCCCGCCACCGCCGGTGGCGCGCCCGCACCACCCGCGACCCCTCCGAGGGCTCACCGGCTCCGGCTCGTACACGGCGCGGCACGGAGAACGGAAGGGCGCGTACCGGTTTGCTCACGGGGTGGGGTGAGCGGGGGGCGAGGGTGGCGTGGCGGACGCGCGAAGGCCCGCGGAACGACCCCGCGCGCCCAGTGCGCCGTGCGCCGCCCCCGCACGCCCCTGCGCCGGGGGCCCGTGGCTGCCGCACTCCGGCGACACTCTGAGGATGGCTGTCACTCATCCCGGTGCGGAGTCGGCGTCCGTCTCCTTCACCGACCTCTTCCGGAACCCGCGCGGCGTCGCGGCGAGGGCCGCGACCGCGGGCCGGCTGCGCCTCACCCTCCAGGACGCGCCGGACCTGGTGCTGACCACGGCATCGGTGGCCGAGATCGCCGAGAAGAACCTGACCACGGCCTCCCGCCTCTTCCTCGCCCTGCTGAAGCAGAAGGACGGCGCCGAGTCCCTCCAGGCGGCCCTCCCCGAGGTCTTCCCCTGGTCCCGCCACCTCGACGCCCGAGAGGCCCGCGCCTTCACCCGCGAACTCCTCGAATCCCTTTCCGACGCCGCCGAGTTGAGCACGGGGGACGGGGTCCGCCGGGCGGTCGTGTCGTGGCGGGCCATCGCGCGGGGGAAGGCCGAGTCGAGGGGCCGGGACCGACCCTGACCAGCCGCTTCACGCGCGCGGTGGTCAGTCGCTCCCGGCGCCCTCGGGCGGTGCGGCGTCGGCCACGGTGTCCCGCACCTCGTCGCGGATGAGCGTGCGGCCCGGTCCCTCGTGGCCGCGCGAGAACACCGGCTCGTTCCGGGCGCCGGACTCCTGCATCACCTGGCCCTCAGCCGCGCCAGCCGTTCCGCCGCCTCGCTCAGTACCTCGTCCTTCTTGCAGAAGGCGAAGCGGACGAAGGGGGAGCCGGCGGTCTTGTCGTCGTAGAAGACGGCGTTGGGGATGGCGACGACGCCGGCGCGGGCCGGGAGGTGGCGGCAGAAGTCGATGCCGTCGGTGTGGCCGAGAGGGCGGACGTCGGTGGTGATGAAGTACGTGCCCGAGGGGCGGAAGACGCCGAAGCCCGCGGCGGCGAGGCCCTCGGTGAGCAGGGCGCGCTTGGCCCGCAGGGAGGCGCGCAGGTCGTCGTAGTAGGCGTCGGGCAGGCGCAGGGCCTCGGCGATGGCGTACTGGAAGGGGCCGGCCGAGACGAAGGTGAGGAACTGCTTGGCCGAGCGGACGGCGGAGACCAGGGCGGGGGTGGAGGTCACCCAGCCGACCTTCCAGCCGGTGAACGAGTAGGTCTTCCCGCTGGACGAGATGGTGACGGTGCGCTCCCGCATCCCCGGGAAGGAGGCGAGGGGCAGGTGGGCGCCGTCCAGGACGAGGTGTTCGTAGACCTCGTCGGTGACGACCAGGAGGTCGCGCTCGACGGCGAGCCGGGCGACGGCGGCGAGTTCGTCGCGGGTCAGCACGGTGCCGGTGGGATTGTGCGGGGTGTTGAGCAGGATGAGGCGGGTGCGCGGGGTGACGGCGTCGCGCAGCTCGTCGAGGTCGAGCCGGAAGGTGCCGGTCCCGGCGTCGGGGCGGAGCTGGACGGGGACGCGGGCGCCCCCGGCCAGCGCGATGGAGGCGGCGTACGAGTCGTAGTACGGCTCCAGGGCGATCACCTCGTCGCCGGGCTCGACCAGGGCCAGCAGGGAGGCGGCGATGGCCTCGGTGGCGCCGGCGGTGACCAGGACCTCGGTGTCGGGGTCGTAGGTGAGGCCGTAGCGGTGCTGCTGGTGCTCGGCGACGGCCTGGCGCAGCTCCGGGATGCCGGGGCCGGGCGGGTACTGGTTGCCGAGGCCGTCGCGCAGGGCGCGGACCGCGGCTTCGCGGACCTCCTCGGGACCGTCGGTGTCGGGGAAGCCCTGGCCGAGGTTGATGGCGCCGGTGGACTGGGCCAGGGCCGACATCTCGGCGAAGACCGTGGTGCCGAATTCGGCCAGCCTGCGGTTGAGGAGGGGCCTGTCGTTCATGGTGTTCCGCCGTCCGTCGCGCCCTGTCCGGCGTGCCGGACCCGTGCCGAGCGGCCATTGTGCCAGGCGGGGGCGGGGCCGGGCGGGGGCCTGGGGCGGGGCGCGGGGCGCGGACGCCGGGAGCGCCGCGACTCCGCTTCGGGGGGCGGGGCGTCGTGAGGGGGGAACGAGTCACAGGGGCCGTGGGTGGATGAGGAGACGGGGCGGCGCAGGCGTCGCCGTTCCGGTCCGGGCCCGTCGAGGGATACCTGCCGGGGGCTGCGGCGGCGGGGGCGGCTGGCGGAACGGCGCCTCGTCCGGCGGGGGGAACAAATGCGGAGGCGGGTCGTCCTGCGAGTGGTGGTGGTGGTGGCGGCGGTGGCAGGGGTGGCGGGGGTGGGCGGGGGCGGCTGACGCGCGCCACCGGTCGTACGGGGTCCGGCGTCCGGCGCGCCCGTCCCGCGCGCGGCGGGGCGGAGCGCGGGCGCGCGAACCTCTGGAGTTCCTCAACTCCGCTTTGGGTGGTGGGCGGAGGGGGGACCGTCAAGGCGAACCCGCCGCGTCGGGCCGCCCGCGACCGGAAGACCGGCGGGAGGCTCCGGCGGGCACGGGGGACGGGGATGACTACGGGGAGGGCCGGGATGTTCGTATTCGCGGGATTCGTGCTGGTCGGGGTGGTGTGCGTGATCGCGGCGCGGCGGAGCAAGGCGCAGGCGAAGCGGCGCGGGCGCCGGTCCGGCGGCGGCTCCTACTCGGGGGGCGGCGCCACCGGCGGGGGCTGCGGCGGCGGGGGCGGCTGGTGGGACAGCGGTTCGTCGGACGGCGGTTCTTCGGGCGGCGGTTCGTCGGACGGCGGATCGTCCGGCGGAGGCCACAGCTGCGGCGGCGGTTCGTCCTGCGGTGGTGGTGGGGGCGGAGGCTGCGGAGGCGGCAGCTGACGCGGCGCCCGCTCGCACGGGGCGGCCGGTCCGGGCGCACGCCCGGACCGCGCACGCCGGATCGCGTACGCCCCCGCGTCCGGGGGCCCGGCTCGCACAGCGGAGCGCGGGCGCGGGCCCCGGGGGCGTGACGGTGGTCCGGGGAAATCGATTCGCCTGCCAGGAGCGGGAATTGGGGCGCGGGAGACGTGTGGGGCGGTGACGCCGCCGAGGTTGCGGGTGTAGGTGGTTGAACGGTTGAGCTATTTCACCCCCGGGGGGATGACAACCCTCTGTGGTCAGGTAAAAACGCTGTGGCGCCAAGTCGGTTCGTGATTCCCTCGAATCCGTCCATACAGCCCCCCGGACCTTCGCCGGCCGCGTCCTGATCCACGCACTCCGCGTTCCCGTGAGGGGCGGCCACCCATCCCTGCGTGTTGCGGAGCCGAGTCATGCTCACGACCCTCAAGACCGTCTACACCGATACGCGTGCGTCCGACCTCGCCTGGGCTCTGGGCCGCGAGCCCTTGCCCGCCCTCGCCACCCTCGATCTCCGCCTCGGCGGCAACGCCTTGCAGCTCAGGCTGCTCGGCGCCTCCCATCAGGTGCTGCTGGAGCAGGAGCGCGGCGTCTGCTCGGAGACCGTGGCCTGCATCCCCGGCAGCAAGAGTCCGCTGCCGGTCGGCGTCTCCGAGCGCGTCGGCGACTGGGAGTACGCGTTCTCGGCGCGCGTCGAGGTGATGACGCCGAGCGCCTTCTCCGGGCGTGCCCAGGAGCTGCTCGCCCTCGTCGCCGACCACCCGCACGGCCTCGCCGGGGTCTTCCCCGGCAGTCCCGACGCCTTCACGGCGCTCATCGCCCAGTGGCGTGACGGCCAGATGCACTGGCGGACCTGGCACGCCTACCCCGAGGAGGGGCAACTCGTCGTCACCCGCTCGCGGGCGGGTGCGCGCAGTGCCCGCCGGGTGCGCGAGTCGGCTGAGGCCGCCCGCGGCTGAGCCGCCTCGCGGGGCGCGGGGGTCCTGCGAGGCGGGGTGTCCCCCCGGGGGTGCGTCACCCGGGGGGAGGGTGTCCGAGTGTCCGATGGAGTGCGCGGGGCGCGCGGTGAGTCCGCGTGCGCGGGACGGGGCGACCGTGTGCGCTCACGCCCGCTCTCCGCTCCCCGGGCACTCTTGCGAGTGACGGGGCGTGTCGTCGTGGTGACGTAGCGTTCACCGGGTGATGGAACCCGTAGCCCCGACCCGGCCCGCGCCAGGAGCAGAACGTGCTTCACGGGGGAGGGAGTTCAGCAGCGGGCTGCCGGTGGGCCCGGGGGCCGCGCGGCTGCTGGTGCTCGCCACCGTCTTCGTCTGCGCCGCCTGCGGCCTGGTCTACGAGCTCGAACTGGTCGCCCTGGCCTCGTACCTGATGGGCGATTCGGTCACCCAGGCCTCCGTGGTGCTCTCCGTGATGGTCTTCGCGATGGGCGTGGGGGCGCTGCTGGCGAAACGACTCCGCTGCCGCGCGGCACTGGGATTCGGCGTGGTCGAGGCGATCCTCGCGTTGGTCGGCGGGGTGAGCGCGCTGGCGCTCTACGCCTCCTTCGCCTGGTCCCCGGAGTGGTTCGCCGGGGGGCCCGGCGGCGCCCGGTTCCTGATGGTGGCCTTCTCCCTGCTGATCGGCGTGCTGATCGGCGCGGAGGTGCCGCTGCTGATGGAGATGATGCAGCGGATCCGGCGGCAGGACGCGGGTGGCGCCGTCGCCGACCTCTTCGCCGCCGACTACGTGGGCGCCCTCGTCGGCGGCCTCGCCTTCCCCTTCCTGCTGCTGCCGCTCCTCGGCCAGCTCACCGGTGCCCTGCTGACCGGCGCCGTCAACGCCTTCGCCGGGGGCGCGCTGGTGCTCGGCCTGTTCGGCCGGGACCTGTCCCGGCGCTCCCGGCGGCTGCTGGTCCTGCTCAACGTCGCGGTCCTCGCCCTGCTCGGCACCGCCGCCGTCCTCGTCGGCGACTTCGAGGACGCGGCCCGCCGTGCGATGTACGGGACGCAGGTCCGGGTCGCCGTGCAGAGCGAGGTCCAGGAGATCGTCCTCACCGGCGGGCGCGGACCGAGCCTCGCCCTCTTCCTCGACGGGCGGCTGCGGGTCAGCGGCGCCGACGAGCACGGCTACCACGAGGCGCTGGTGCACCCCGCGATGGCCGGTCCGCACGACCGTGTCCTGATCCTCGGCGGCGGGGATGGGCTGGCCGCCCGGGAGGTCCTGCGCCACCCCGGCGTCCGCCGCGTCGACCTGGTCGAACTCGACCCGGCCGTCGTCGACCTGGCCCGCCGCGACCCGGGCCTCGCCACTCTCAACGACCATGCCTACGGCGACCCCCGGCTCCACCCGGTCACCGCCGACGCCTTCGACTGGCTGCGGGCGGACCGCCCGGGCCCCGGCGGCGGGTACGACGTGATCGTCGCCGACCTGCCGCACCCCGGCATCACCTCCAGCACCAAGCTGTACTCCGAGGAGTTCTTCGGCCTGGTGGCGCGGGCGCTGGCCCCCGGCGGCCGCCTCGCCGTCCACTCCGGCTCGCCGGTCGAGGGGCCCAGGACCTTCTGGACGGTCGACGCCACCGTGCGCGCGGCCGGGCTGCTCACCGTCCCCTACAGCGCCGCCGGGAACGACGGGGCCTTCGCCTTCGGCCCGGACCGGGCTCCACGGCACCACCCGAAGGCGCCCGACCGGGGATTCATCCTCGCCGGCCGGGAGCGCCCGCCGCTGACCCTGGCGCCCCCCGCTGACGGCGGGCCCCCGCTCACGCTGGACCGGGCCGCCCTGCGCGCGGGCGGGCTGGCCGCCGAGGCCACCCGGTTGCCGGACCTGCCGCCGTCCACCCTCAGCCATCCGCGCTACCCGCGATGAGCCCGGGGGCGGGTACGGGACGGCGGGGGCCGCGGACCCCGGGGCGGCCGGGGAACGGGCGGGCGGTGGAGGCTGCCGGGGCCCTTGCCCGCCGTCGACGGGGTACAGGACGGCGTCGGCGTGGGTAGGCTCGGCTGGCATGGAGCATGAGGTGTTCGTCCCGGTGCCCGCCGAGGCCCTGCGCGCCGCGCTGCGGGCCCCCGCGACAGCCGTCCGCGGCGTGCCCGGCCTCCACCCCGAGCCGGCCGCCGACGGCGACGCCAAGACGGCGCGGGGTGCCGGGAGCGCCCTGGCCGGACGGCTGCGGCTGCGGCTGGACGGGCGCACCATCACCTACCGGGGCACCCTGCGGCTGACCACCGAGGCCGACGGCACCTACGTCTTCGAGGCCGAGGGCGACGAGGCGCGCGGCACGGGCCACGGGCAGGCCACCGTGCGGCTCCGGCTCGTCCCGGCGGAGGGCGGCACCCGGGTGGGGCTGGACGTGCGGGCCCGCGTCGAGGGCCGGGGCGCCCGGCTCGACCCGTCGGCCGCCGAGCGGGGGGTGCGCGCACTGCTCACCCAGGCGGTGGAAGCCCTCGCCGGGGAGACGGGCCGGCCGGGCGCCGGCTCCGGGCAGGGCGCGTCGGGCGCGGGCGGGGACGCCGCGGTGCTCCCGGACTCACCGGCCGGCGGTGCTCCCGCGGCCGGGCCGGAGGCGGCGGGGCGCGGCGAGCGGGCCGACGAGCCCGGCACCGAGGAGGCGGCCGACGCCGCCTCGGCCGCGCCCACCCCGGACGACGAGGACGAGATCACCCCCGAGGAACTGGCGGCGGCGATCCACAGCCGGGACGGCGCGGAGGACGAGGACCACTTCGACGAGGACGAGGTCGACCTCGACGAGGAGGTCGAGGAGGTCATCGAGGTGCCCGACATCGAGCCCGCCGAGGCCGCCCACGCCCGGCGCACGATGATCGGCCGCAGCGCCGAGGAGGTCGACCACGCCCCGCCACGCGGCCGTTACGCCCCCGTCCCCGCCCCGACCGCGACCACCACCTCCGCCACCCTGCGCTGGGCCGCGCCGGCCGCCGCCCTGGTGGTGGCCTCGGCGGTGGTGGTCGGCCGGGCGCTGCGCCGCCGCTCGTAGGCGGCCCTGGTTCACCCGCGCGGAGCCCGCCGCGCATGTGGAGGCCGGGACCACCCTCTAGGGTCGAGGCGTGAGTACTGAGGATGTGGTGAGGCTCGCCGCGGGCGAGGCCGAGGTGTCGGTGGACGCGGGCGACGGCGGACGGCTGTCGAGTCTGCGGATCGGCGGGGTGGAACTGCTGCGCCAGGGTGCCGGGTTCGGCAGCTTCCCGATGGTGCCGTGGTGCGGCCGGGTGGCCGAGGGCCGGTTCCGGGACGGTGCCGAGGTGTGGCAACTGCCGTTGAACGACCCGCCCCACGCGATCCACGGCACCGGACGCGAAATGCCCTGGAAGGTGGCCCTGGCCTCCGGGACCGAGACCGTCCTCACCTGCGAACTGGGTGAGCCGTGGCCCTACCCGGGCCGGGTGACGCAGCGGATCGCCCTGGAGGACGGCGCGCTGACGCTCTCCATGGGCGTCGAGGCGTACGAGAGTTCCTTCCCTGCGCAGATCGGCTGGCACCCCTGGTTCCTCCGGGACCTCGGCCGCGGCGGCGAGGGCGCGCGGCTGGAGTTCGACGCGGCCTGGCAGGAGGAGCGCGGCGGCGACCACCTGCCGACGGGCCGGCGGATCGCGCCGCTCCCCGGTCCCTGGGACGACTGCTTCGGTATGCCGGACGGGGTCGACGTGAAGGTGGTCTGGCCCGGTGAGCTGGAGCTGACGGTCGCCTCCCGCGAGCAGTGGGTGGTGGTCTACGACGAGCAGGCCGAGGCCGTCTGCGTGGAGCCCCAGACCGGCCCGCCCAACGGCCTCAACACCCTCCCCCGCCTGGTCACGCAGCTCGACCCGCTGGAGGCGTCGACGACCTGGAGCTGGCGGCGGCTGGGCTGAGGGGCGGCGGACCGGGCGGGGCGGCCGCACCCCCCGCCCGTAAAATTCCCCGTATGAGCGACGTACGCGGCGAGCTGCTGCACCACATCAAGGACAAGGCCGTCGTGCACGGCAAGGTCACCCTCTCCTCCGGCCTGGAGGCCGACTACTACGTCGATCTGCGACGGGTGACGCTGGACGGGGCCGCGGCGCCGCTGGTCGGGCAGGTCATGCTCGACCTCACCTCGGAGCTGGAGTTCGACGCGGTGGGCGGCCTGACGCTCGGCGCCGACCCGGTCGCCACCTCGATGCTGCACGCGGCCTCCGCGCGGGGGCGGCGGCTGGACGCGTTCGTCGTCCGGAAGGCGGCGAAGGCCCACGGTATGCAGCGCCGCGTGGAGGGCCCGGACCTCGCGGGGCGCCGGGTCCTGGTCGTGGAGGACACCTCGACCACCGGTGGTTCGCCGCTGACCGCCGTGGAGGCGGCCCGGGAGGCCGGCGCCGAGGTGGTCGCGGTGGCGACCATCGTGGACCGGGCCACCGGGGCCGGGGAGAAGATCGCCGAGACCGCCGGCGTCCCTTACCTGTACGCCTACGCGCTGGACGAGCTGGGGCTCGGCTGACCGTCGCGGGCGAGGCGCCGTGATGTTTCACGTGAAACATCGCATGTCCGGTTTCCTGGGAAACGGGGCATGGTTTCACGTGAAACATCGCGTAGGCGCCCGAACCGGCCGGGACGGCTCCGGGGAAGTTCCCGTGGTGGCGGATTGTGTGGATCTGTGGCGGGAAGTGTCGCCTCCTGGCCCGTCCCCTCGGGTGGAGGCCGGGGGCAAGTCTGGAAAGATGGACACGACAATGTCGTCGCCCCCAGGTCAGGGCCAAGTACGTACCGGCACATCACAAGGAGCGAACACATGCCCATCGCAACCCCCGAGGTCTACAACGAGATGCTCGACCGGGCGAAGGCAGGCAAGTTCGCCTACCCGGCCATCAACGTGACCTCGTCGCAGACGCTCCACGCCGCCCTGCGCGGCTTCGCGGAGGCGGAGAGCGACGGCATCATCCAGATCTCCACGGGCGGGGCGGAGTTCCTGGGCGGTCAGCACAACAAGGACATGGTGACGGGCGCGGTCGCGCTCGCCGAGTTCGCGCACATCGTCGCGGCGAAGTACGACATCACCGTGGCCCTCCACACCGACCACTGCCCCAAGGACAAGCTGGACGGCTACGTCCGCCCGCTGCTCGCCATCTCCGAGGAGCGTGTGAAGGGCGGGCGTGACCCGCTCTTCCAGTCGCACATGTGGGACGGCTCGGCCGAGACCCTGGCGGACAACCTCGCCATCGGCCAGGAGCTGCTGGCCAAGGCCGCCGCCGCCAAGATCGTCCTCGAGGTCGAGATCACCCCGACCGGCGGCGAGGAGGACGGCGTCACCCACGAGATCAACGACGAGCTCTACACGACGCCGGAGGACGCGGTCCGCACCGCCGAGGCACTGGGCCTGGGCGAGAAGGGGCGCTACCTGCTGGCCGCGTCCTTCGGCAACGTCCACGGCGTCTACAAGCCGGGCAACGTCGTCCTCCGCCCCGGGCTGCTCGCCGACCTCCAGTCCAGCGTCGCCGAGAAGTTCGGCAAGGGGGCCGGCAGCCAGCCCTTCGACTTCGTCTTCCACGGCGGCTCCGGCTCCACGGAGGAGGAGATCGCCACCGCGCTGGCCAACGGCGTCGTCAAGATGAACATCGACACCGACACCCAGTACGCCTTCACCCGCCCGGTCGCCGACCACATGTTCCGCCACTACGACGGCGTGCTGAAGGTCGACGGCGAGGTCGGCAACAAGAAGCAGTACGACCCCCGCACCTGGGGCAAGGCGGCGGAGGCGGGCATGGCCGCCCGCGTCGTCGTCGGCTGCCAGAACCTGCGGTCGGCCGGCACGCGCCTGAAGTGACCGCCGGGCGGCCGGGCCCGAGCGCCTGACCCGCCGTGCCACCGGGCCCGGTCTCCTTCGGTTCGCCGCCGAAGGGGCCGGGCCCGCCGTCGTCCCCGCCCTCCGCCCCGTGAAAGGCCCGCCCGTGAGCTTCGACTTCGACACCCCCGTTGACCGCTCCGGCACCTGGAGCGTCCAGTGGGACGGTGTCGCCGACCGGTTCGGGGTGGACGGGCTGCTGCCGTTCACCATCTCCGACATGGACTTCGCCTGCGCGCCGGTCATCCTCGACGCGCTCCACCAGCGGATATCCCACGGCGTCCTCGGCTACACCGACTGGCGGCTCGGTGACTTCCGCCCGGCCGTCGCCCACTGGTTCGCCACCCGCCACGACACGGTCGTCGACACCGACCGGCTCGTCCACGCCCCCTCCGTCCTCAACCAGCTCTCCCAGCTTCTGCGGATGTGGACCGAGCCCGGCGACGAGGTCGTCCTGCACACCCCGACATACGACGGGTTCCGCAAGGCCGTCGACGGGCTCGGCCGCGTCCGTGTGCCCGCGCCGCTGCACGACCCGGGCCTTGGCGTGCTGGAGGGGCTGCTCGCCCGCCCCCGCGCCCGCGTCCTGCTGCTCTGCTCGCCGCACAACCCGACCGGCAGGGTGTGGAGCGCCGAGGAGCTGACCGCGCTGGCCGCCCTCGCCCGCCGCCACGGCGTGGCCGTCATCAGCGACGAGATCCACGCCGACTTCGTCCACCCCGGCCGCCGCCACCTTCCGTGGACCGGCTTCGGCGGTCCCGACGAGCGGTGGGCGCTCATCACCTCCGGCTCGAAGGCGTTCAACTTCCCCGCCCTGACGGGCTCCTACGGCTTCCTCGGGAACGCGGCGGACCACGCCGAGTTCGTCCGGCGGATGGAGACCGGCGAGGGGCTCGCCTCGCCCGCCGTCCTGTCACTGACCGCGCACATCGCCGCGTACCGGCACGGCGCCCCCTGGCTCGACGCGGCCCGCGCCTACATCGGCGGCAACCTCGGCCTGCTCGCCGACCGCCTCGGCGCGGCCTTCCCGGAACTGGGCTGGAAACCGCCGGAGGCGGGCTACCTGGCCTGGATCGACCTGCGCCCGCTCGGCGTGGACGAGGACGCGCTCCAGCGGACGCTGGTGGAGCGCGAGAAGGTCGCCATCATGCGCGGCTCCGTCTACGGGGCCCCGGGGTTCGTCCGGCTCAACCTGGGGTGCCCCCGGGCCAAGGCGGAGGCCGGGGTCGAGGCGCTGATCAGGGCGCTGCGGGGCTGAGGACGGCCCAGCCAAGACCCGCCGCGGCGGCGGACCCGGCCGGCCCCCGTGCGATGGCAGGCCGGGCCGGGCGGCGGCACGATCGGCGCATGGCTTCTCATCGGCGCGGGCGACGGGGCGAGGGCGCGGCGGGCGGCGGGGGCGTGGAGCGGGCCGGGGAGATCCGCCTGAAGGACGCCTCGGGCCGGTGGATGATCCTGACCACCGTGCTGGGCTCCAGCATGGCCATGCTCGATTCGACCGTGGTCAACGTGGCGCTGCCCCGCATCGGGCGGGACCTCGACACCGACCTGGCGGCCCTTCAGTGGACGGTCAACGCCTACATGATCACCTTGGCCGGGCTGATCCTGCTCGGCGGGGCGCTCGGCGACCGCTTCGGGCGGCGGCGGGTCTTCGTCATCGGTGTCGTCTGGTTCGCCGTCGCCTCCCTCGCCTGCGGCCTCGCCCCCAACGACCTCGTCCTTATCGGGGCACGCGCCCTCCAGGGTGTCGGCGGCGCGCTGCTCACCCCCGGCTCGCTGGCGCTGATCCAGTCCGGGTTCCGTCCGGACGACCGGGCGCGGGCGGTCGGCCTCTGGTCCGGTCTCGGCGGCGTGGGCGCGGCGATCGGCCCGTTCGTGGGTGGCTGGCTGGTGGACGGGCCGGGGTGGCGGTGGGTCTTCCTGCTGAACGTGCCGCTGGCCGCCGTCTGCGTGCCGGTGGCGCTGCGGCACGTACCGGAATCGCGGGACACCAGCGTGCCTGAGGGGGCGCGGGCCGGAGCGGGCGGGCGGCGGTTCGACGTGCTGGGGGCCGGACTCGGCGCACTGGCGCTGGCCCTGGTGACGTACGCGCTGATCGAGGCGCCGTCGGACGGGGCCTCCCCGGTGGTGATCGGCGCGGCGGCGGCGGGCGTGGTGCTCGGCGGGGTCTTCGTGCGGGTGGAACGGCGGCGCGCGGACCCCATGCTGCCGCTGTCGGTCTTCTCCTCGCGCCTGTTCACCTCGGTGAACCTGGTGACCTTCTGCGTCTACGCGGCGCTCGGCGGCTTCATGTTCCTGGCCGCGATCCAGCTCCAGGTGGTGGCCGGGTACTCGGCGCTCGGTGCGGGGCTGGCGCTGCTGCCGACGACCGTCCTGATGCTGCTCTTCTCGGCCAAGTCCGGCGAGCTGGGCCAGCGCGTCGGCCCGCGCGTCCCGCTGACCGTGGGTCCGCTGGTCGCGGCGGCGGGGATGCTCCTGATGCTCCGGACCGGCCCCGGCGCCTCCTACCCGGCCGACGTGCTGCCCGCCGTGGCGCTGCTGGGGGTGGGGCTGGTGACGATGGTGGCGCCGCTGACCGCGACCGTCCTGGCCTCGGTGGACGCGGGGAAGGCGGGGCTGGCCAGCGGGATCAACAACGCGGCCGCGCGGGCCGCCGGGCTGGTCGCGGTCGCCGCGCTGCCCCTGCTGGCCCGGATGACGCCGGAGGCGTACCGGTCGGCGTCTGAGTTCGAGGCGGCCTTCCGACGGGCCATGCCGATGTGCGCCGGCCTGCTGGTGATCGGCGCCGCGCTCGCCTGGTGGCAGGTGCGCAGCCCCGCCGACGACCCGGCGCTGAAGCGCGCGCGGCCGCGCACGAGCTGCCCGATGGGGTCGCCGCCGCTGGAACCGGAGGCGGACCGGTAGCGGAACTTCGGCAATGGCCAGGCAAACTGGAGACCATGGCCATTCACGAGAACCTGCTCGGGGGACCGCCCCCGACCCACCTGCCCGAAGACCCCGGACCGCGCGACATGCTCGCCGCCGGTGCCGCCCCCGCCGATGTCGCGGCGAAGTACCCCACGTCGTCGCTGGCGTGGGCGCAGCTCGCCGACGCCGCCTTCGAGAACGGCGGCGTCGTCGAGTCGTACGCCTACGCGCGCACCGGCTACCACCGGGGCCTCGACTCGCTGCGCCGGGCCGGCTGGAAGGGCCACGGCCCGGTGCCGTGGGAGCACGAGCCGAACCGCGGCTTCCTGCGCGCGCTGCACGCGCTGGCGCGGGCCGCCGGGGCCATCGGAGAGCAGGAGGAGTACGAGCGCTGCACGGAGTTCCTGCGCGACTCCTCGCCGACGGCGGCCCAGACCCTGGGCTGATCAGGACGGAACGACGGCGCCCGCCGGGCGCGGGCACGGGCCGGGCGGGCTGCCGCCCGGCCCCTTCCCGTCTCCGGGCGCCCCGGCCGGCGAACGGCGTGTCCCCGTCACGAGGTGTCCGAGCGCCGCGCGGGCATGTGCGAGCTCCGGGTGGGTGCGCCCCCTCGGGTGCGGGGCCCCGCGTCCCGGCGTCGCCGGTGCGCGGGCGGGCGCGGCACCGCTCAGCCGGGGAGGCGGCCCGGGGCGGCGGGGCCGGGGGCGGAACGGGGGCGGTAGGCGCGTGGTGGAAGCGGTCGGGCGCGCCGTCCGGGAGCAGGGTCCGAGCGGCGGCGGGGTCGCCGGCCGGGTCGCCCGCGAGGAGATCGTCGGTGCCGGCCTCCCGTAGTACGTGTCGCGGGCGGTGAGGGCGTCGGTGCCGGCCCCCCCGCAGGACGCGCCTCCGAGGTGAGGGCGCCGGCCGGGTGCGGCTGTGGGCGGCGGCGTCGCCGGGCGCCCCGCCCCACCCCTGGCACCTGCCTTGCAGTCGCGGCCCCGGCGTCGGATGATGCGAGGTGAGCCCGTGTGCGCGATCCGCGCGCCGGAGGGTTCGAGGGGACCGGAGCTCCCGCTTTCCACGGCACGTCGTGCGGTGGGCGGTCGAGCGGACCGCTACCCGGTAGTTCGTATCGAGGAGACAGAGATGTCGCACGACCTCGGTGCCACGGAAGCCGGTTCGGACACCCCGAACCTCGACTTCGCCGGTACCACCCCCTACGAGGACTACGTCCAGGCCGACGTCCTCACCCACCTTCAGCATCTGCGGTCGGACGACCCCGGCGAGATGGTCTTCCTGGTGACCACCCAGGTCATGGAATTGTGGTTCACCGTCATCGTCCACGAATGGGAGACCGCCTCCGCCGCCCTGCGCCGGGACGACGTCCCGACCGCGCTCGACGCCCTCAAGCGCTCGCTCCGCGAGATGGCCGCGCTCAACGACTCCTGGCGGCCGCTCTCGGGGCTGACCCCGGCCCAGTTCAACTCCTACCGGGGCTCGCTCGGCGAGGGCTCCGGCTTCCAGTCCGCGATGTACCGCCGGATGGAGTTCCTGCTCGGGGACAAGTCCGCGTCGATGCTGGTCCCGCACCGCGGCGCGCCCCGCGTCCACGCGGAGCTGGAGAAGGCGCTGCACGAGCCGAGCCTCTACGACGAGGTGCTGCGCCTCCTCGCCCGGCGCGGCCACCCGATCCCCGCCGAGGTCCTGGACCGCGACCTCACCCAGCGGTACGAGCCGTCCAGCGAGGTCGAGGCCGTCTGGACCGCCGTCTACGGCGCCCAGGAGATCGGCCCCGCCGCCGGGCAGGGCGCTCCGGCGGACGGGCCGGTGGCGGCCGACGCGGAGCTGCTGCGGCTCGGCGAGGTGCTGACCGACGTGGCCGAACTGGTCTGGCGCTGGCGCAACGACCACCTGACCGCCACCCGCCGTGCCATGGGCGCCAAGACCGGCACCGGCGGCTCCGCCGGCGTCGCCTGGCTGGAGAAGCGGGCGGGCAAGACCGTCTTCCCCGAGCTGTGGACGGCCCGCAGCCATGTCTGAGCGCCACCCGGCACCGGTACCGGCACCCGCCCGCGGTGCCACCCGTGCCACCCGTGCCACCCCTGGCACCCGCACCACCCGCACGACCGACGACCGCCTCCGGCACCCCGCCGGAGGCTCGGGGAGGGGAATCAGCACATGAGCGTGACGGAGACGGGGAGCGCGCGTCCCGAGGCGTACGCGCACCTGGCCGCGGAGGCGGCGAAGCTCGACGCCGAGGACGTCCTGCGGGACAGGCGCGAGGAGTTCGTCCTCGACGAGTCCACGGTCTACCTGGACGGCAACTCCCTGGGCGCACTGCCCAAGGCCGTGCCCGGACGGGTCGCCGACGTCATCGGCCGGGAATGGGGCGAGCTGCGCATCCGCTCCTGGACGGAGAGCGGCTGGTGGACCGCGCCCGAGCGGATCGGCGAGCGGATCGCCCCCCTGGTCGGGGCTGCTCCGGGCCAGGTCGTGGTCTCCGACTCGACCAGCGTCAACGTCTTCAAGGCGGTGGTCGGCGCGGTCCGCATCGCCCGCGGCCGGGACGAGGCGCGGGAGGAGATCCTGGTCGACGCCGCGACCTTCCCGACCGACGGCTACATCGCCGAGTCGGCGGCCCGTCTCACCGGCTGCACCGTCCGCCCGGTCCAGGCCGGCGAGGTGCCCGCCGCGCTGGGTCCGCGCACCGCCGCCGTCCTGCTCAACCACGTCGACTACCGCACGGGCCGCCTGCACGACCTGCCCGGTCTCACCGCCGCCGCGCACGAGGCGGGGGCGATGGCCGTCTGGGACCTGTGCCACAGCGCGGGCGCGCTGCCGGTCGGGCTCGACGCGCACGGGGTGGACCTCGCGGTCGGGTGCACGTACAAGTTCCTGAACGGCGGGCCGGGCGCCCCGGCGTTCCTGTACGTGCGCGCGGACCACCAGGAGGCGTTCGACTCGCCGCTGCCGGGGTGGAACGGCCACGTGGAGCCGTTCGGCATGGAACCCGGCTACCGGCCCGCCGACGGGGCGGTGCGGGGGCGCGTCGGGACCCCCGACATCCTCTCGATGCTCGCCCTGGAGGCCGCCCTCGACGTGTGGGACGGCGTGGAACTCGACGCCGTGCGGGCGAAGTCGCTGGCGCTCACCGACTTCTTCCTGCGGTGCGTCGAGGCGTACGTGCCGCGGGGCCGGGTCGAGTCGGTGACGCCGGCCGGGCACGCCGAGCGGGGCAGCCAGGTCGCGCTGCGGTGCGCGGACGCGGCGTCGGTGATGGAACGGCTCATCGCGATCGGGGTCGTCGGCGACTTCCGGAGTCCGGACATCCTGCGGTTCGGGTTCACCCCGCTGTACCTCGGCTTCGCCGACGTCGAGCGGGCCGCCCGGGTCCTGGCCGGGACACTCGGCACGGCCTGAGCGCCGTAGGGGCGCCCCGACGCGGCGGGAGCCTCCCGTGAACGGGCCTTCCGGCCGGCGCCGCCCGACCGGAGGCCCGTGTCACAATCCAGCCAGTTGTGGCCGGATGTCAGTGGGGCCGGGCTGGTCCGAGTGGAACCGAGGAGGACGACGGTGAGCGCAGCGCGGAGCGCGGCGGAGCGCGCGGCGGCGGAGGAGACCGCCCTGTTCGCGCAGCCGGAGGCGGCACCGGACGTCACCGCGGCGTACGGCCCGGAGCCGGACCAGGTGGTGGACTTCTACGCCCCGCGCGGGCCGGGGGCCGCCCCGGGCACGCCGCTGGTCGTGGTGGTGCACGGCGGCGCGTGGCGGGCCGCGTACGACCGGCGGCACCTCTCGCCGTTCGCCGCGTTCCTGGCGGGACGCGGGTTCGCGGTGGCGAGCGTGGAGTACCGGCGGGGCGATGGCGGCCGGGGCGCCGGGCGCTGGCCCGACACCCTCGACGACGTCGCCGCCGCCTTCGACGCCCTGCCCGGGCTGGCGGCCGAGGCGGTACCGGAAGCCGACCCGGGCCGTACCGTCCTCACCGGGCATTCGGCCGGCGGCCACCTCGCGCTCTGGGCCGCGGCCCGGCACGTGCTGCCCGCCGGTTCGCCCTGGCGCCTGCCCAGGCCCCCGGCCGTGCGCGGGGTGGTGGCGCTGGCCCCCATCGCGGACTTCGCGGCCGCCGCCGAGCTGGACGTCTGCGGGGGTGCCTTCGCCCAGTTCCTCGGAGAGGAGTACGAGGAGCGGCTGGCGCACGCCGACCCGGTCGCCCTGCTGCCGACCGGGATCGCCACCACGCTGGTCCAGGGCAGCGCCGACACGGAGGTGCCCCCGGCGGTCGCGGAGGCGTACGCCGACGCGGCGACGGCGGCCGGGGAGATGCCGGGCTTCACCCTGGTCGACGGCGTCGGCCACTTCCCCCTCATCGACCCGGCGTCGGCCGCCTGCGCCCTGGTCGCGGAGGAGATAGCCCAACTGGCCTGGTGAAGGGGCCCCGGGCCCGGCTCCTGCGGCAGGTTCGCGGGGGCCCTCGTCCTTCGGGCGGCCCCCGCTGGACGTGTCTCGTCCGAAGCCCGCTCCGGGCGCCGGCCCGGCCGGGGCGGGGTGGGGCGTCCCCGGCCGACGGGCGCGGTACGCGGAAGCGAGGAGCCTTGAGCGCCGCCGAACCGCTGGGAGCGGAGGCGGCGGGCGCGGGCGTCGACGCGTGACCCGGCCACGGCGGGGGCTGTCCCGAGGCACCGGGTGCCGGCGCGGCCGTCGCTCTCACCGAGGAGGGGCACGACGGCGGCTGCCGGGCTCCCTCCCCCGCACGCCTCCCTCCCCCTCAAGGCGGACCCCGCGGAATCCGTAGTCAAGCGGACGTGGGGGACGGGTGGTGGTGCCTACCGTGGTGGCATGACGCAGAGCACGGGCTTCACCTCGCCACCGCCACCTCGCCCGTCCGGGATACGGAAGGGCCCGGAGGCCCAGTTCATCAGCGCAGGGCTGCGCGGGTTCCGCGACGATCTGCTGCGCGGGGCCTGGGCCTACCGGCCGCTGCCGGAGCTGCCGGTCTCCGACAGCGAGACGACGCGGCTGCCGGGGGTGAGGTTCCTCGTCTCCCGCGCGCTCCACCTGGTCGTGTTCGGCGCCGTCGTCTTCGCCTTCCTGGTCGGCCTCACCGCCGGGTACTACGTGTCGCTCCCCGAGCGGGCGGTGATCGGGCTGGTCGCGGTCTCTCCCGCGGTGCTGGCGGCGACCCGGCCGGTGGCCGCCTGGTGGCTCTCGCTGCCGGTCGGCTGTGTCGCCTCGGTGCTCATGGGGTACGGCGACGAGATCCCGTTCAACCCGTCCTCGTACCTGGTCACGCTGCTGGTGGCGGCGGTGGCCGCCGCCTGGCAGGGGCCGCGGGCGGCCTTGTGGATGTGGCTGGTCACCGCCGGGTTCTCGCTCTTCGTGCGCGGGCTGATCGGGTTCGGCTCCAGCAATGTGGTCCCCCTGCTGTTCCTCCTCGGGCTCGTCCTCTGCGCGGTCAGCATCTGGCACTTCCGCCGGACCGCCCGGGAGACGGTCCGCGAGGCGCACCGGGAGGTGAGCGCCGAGCGCTCGGCGACGGCCGCCGAGCGGACCCGCGCCGTGCGGCTGGAGGAGCGCACCACCATCGCCCGGGAGCTGCACGACGTGGTCGCGCACCACATGTCGGTCGTCGCGATCCAGGCGGAGGCGGCCCCGTACCGGGTGGAGGACCCGCCGCAGGAGCTGGCCGACGCCTTCGCCGCGATCCGGGAGAACGCGGTGGCGGCCCTGACCGAGCTGCGCCGGGTCCTCGGTGTGGTCCGCGCCGACGACTACGAGGCCCCCGACGCCCCCCAGCCCGTCCTGGCCGACCTGGACCGGCTGCTCGACGGTGTCCGGGAGGCGGGCGTAGCGGTGGAGAAGCTGGTGACCGGGCGGCGGCGGGAGCTGCCGCAGGGGGTGGAGCTGTCCGCGTACCGGATGGTGCAGGAGGCGCTGAGCAACGTGTTGCGGCACGCGCCGGGGGCGAGCGCGCGGGTCGAGCTGGCGTACGTGCCGGTCGGGCTCGGGCTGCGCGTCGTCAACGACGCGCCGGAGCGCCCCGCCGATCCCTCGCCCGGCGCGGGCCACGGCCTGACGGGGATGCGCGAGCGGGCCGCCGTGCTCGGCGGCGAACTGCACGCGGGCCCTGACGAGGCCGGTGGCTTCGAGGTCTCCGCCTTCCTCCCGGCACCCTTGCCGCCCCCGGAGGAGGCGGCCCCCGCCGACCCGTCCCCCGCCTCCGACGCGCCCCGGCCGCCCGCCCCGGCCGACACCCCGGACGTGGCCGGGGCCACCGACACCACCAGGATCACCACCCTTCCCCGGACCCCCGACGTCGCGAGGACCACCGAGACGCCGGCGGCCGAGGCGCCGACCACGCCGCTCAGCCTCGTCAAGAAGGAGGAGGAGCGTTGACCGGGGCCCGCCCTGTCCGGGTGCTGATCGCCGACGACCAGATGATGGTGCGGGAGGGGTTCTCCGTGCTGCTCGGCGCCATGCCGGACATCGAGGTGGTCGGCGAGGCCGTCGACGGCCGGGAGGCGGTCCGGCAGGTGGCCGCGCTCGACCCGGACGTGGTGCTGATGGACATCCGTATGCCGGAGCTGAGCGGCATCGAGGCCACCCGGGAGATCGTCGCCGCCGACGCGGCCGCCCGGGTCCTCATCCTCACCACCTTCGACCTGGACGAGTACGTCTACCAGGCGCTGCGCGCCGGCGCCTCCGGCTTCCTCCTCAAGGACGCCTCGGCGCGGCAACTGGCCGAGGGGGTGCGGGTGGTGGCCAGCGGCGACGCACTGCTCGCCCCGGGCGTCACCCGCCGCCTGATCACGGAGTTCTCCCGGCTCGCCGAGCGGCCGCAGGCGCCGGGCCCGGGCCAGTTCGGGGAGTTGACCGAGCGGGAGACGGAGGTGCTGGTGCGGATCGCGCAGGGGCTGTCCAACGCGGAGATCGCCGACCGCCTCTTCGTCGCCGAGTCGACGGTGAAGACGCACGTCTCGCGGATCCTGGTGAAGCTCTCCCTGCGCGACCGCACCCAGGCCGCCGTCTTCGCCTACGAGGCCGGGCTGGTCACCCCCTCCCCGGGCGGACTCCGCTGACCCGGCGCGCGTGACCTCGCAGCGGAATCCCGGCGTGGGCGGAGGGCGATCCTCCGCCCACGCCGTACAACCGGCGCGCTCCACGGCCGGTCGATCCCGTCGCGGCGCCGGGACGGGACGCGCCGGGCCCGGGGCCCGCCCGTGCCGACCGGCCGCTGGAGGTTCCCGTGCGGAGAGGACCCCTACCACCGCCCTGGTGCCGGCTCTGACCGCGGGCGGTGTGCCGTCCCTCGGCCCGGCGGCGACGGCGGCACCCGCCCGCGCCGTCCCGGCCCTCCCTCAAGACGTCGACGGCGACGGGTACGCCGAGGCGGTCGTCGGCGGCACCGGATGGCCAGCCAGGCCCGGGCCTCGGCGGCACCGACGGGAAGGGCGACGCCTTCGGCGCCACCTCGGTCGCTGAGACCGGCCCGGCCACGGGCGTACGCGTCGTCAGGCGGCTCCCGCCTCAGGGCAGCACCAGCGACCAGGCCGTTCCCCGCACCCGCCAGGTGCGGGTGCGGACCGGGCCGAGCGTTCGCCCGTCGGCCTTGTAGTGGAAGTCGGGCCCGGAGACCGTCACCACCCCGGCGTGGGTCACGCCGGGGGAGGGCGCGTCGTCCCGGGCGGCGGCGCGCACCTCGGCGCGTACGCTCCCGTCGGAGCCGGGGGCCAGGGTGACCGAGTGGACCGGGCGGTCGAGGTCGGCGACGATCCGCCCGTCCGCCTCGACCCGCAGGGGTATGGGCCCGGTGCGGACGGCGGCGGACCGGCGCAGCCAGGGGACCCGGCCCGCCGGGCGCGGCGGCGCCGGGACGTGCAGCTCGCCGAGGACCACGCCGTCGCTGTCGTCGACCAGCAGGTCGAGGCGGCGCGGCTGCCCGTCCAGCACCGCGCGGGCCGCCGCCACGGCGGAGGCGGGCACCCCGAGGTGGCGGGCGAGGCGCAGGGCGCCGCCCGGGCCGACCGGCACCATGGCGAGGTCGGCCTCGGCCAGCTCCCGTTGAAGGTGGAGCTGGGTGACGGCGCGGACCAAGGAGCGGTCGTCGCCGATCAGCACCGGGCGCCGCGAACCGCGCCGGGCCAGCGCGCGGGCGTACTCCCGAGGGCTCTCGGGGAGGCAGAGTTTGACCGGGGCGCCGGCGCTGAGCACGTCCTTCGCGATGCGGACGGATTCCCCGTCGAGGCGGCGGGCAGTGGGGTCCACGATGACCAGCAGCGACGGCGTGGTGGTCGTGGCGGGCTCTCGAGCCGACACCTCGGTCCTTCCTCGGGTAGCATCTTGGTGCAAAGGCCCCTTGCGCTCTTGCGCCAGGGGCTTCGTCTATTTCGGGGCATGCGGTCCGACGGTTCTCGGCCAACGGCGGTCGGCGTGTACGCGTACGCGTGTGCGCCCTGAACCTTGGACATGCCCCGCCCGGAAGGGGTGTACGCCTGTGCCCGCACTCGTGCTGCTCGGTGCTCAGTGGGGTGACGAAGGCAAGGGAAAGGCCACCGATCTGCTCGGTGGCTCAGTGGACTACGTGGTGCGCTACCAGGGCGGCAACAACGCCGGCCACACGGTCGTCGTAGGCGACCAGAAGTACGCGCTGCATCTGCTCCCTTCCGGGATCCTCTCCCCTGGGTGCGTGCCCGTCATCGGAAACGGTGTCGTCGTCGACCCGTCGGTCCTGCTCTCCGAGCTGAGCGGGCTGAACGAGCGCGGCGTCGACACCTCCAAGCTGCTGATCAGCGGTAACGCCCACCTGATCACGCCGTACAACGTCATCATGGACAAGGTGTCGGAACGATTCCTCGGCAAGCGCCGGATCGGGACGACCGGGCGCGGCATCGGCCCGACCTACGCCGACAAGATCAACCGGACGGGCATCCGCGTCCAGGACCTCTACGACGAGTCGATCCTGCTCCAGAAGGTCGAGGCGGCGCTGGAGGTCAAGAACCAGCTGCTCTCCAAGGTCTACAACCGCCGGGCCGTCGAGGCCGAGCGGATCGTCGAGGAGATGCTGGTCCACGCGGACGCGATCCGCCCGTACGTCGCGGACACCACGCTCATCCTCAACCAGGCGCTGGACGAGGACAAGGTCGTCCTCTTCGAGGGCGGCCAGGGCACGTTGCTCGACGTGGACCACGGCACGTATCCCTTCGTCACCTCCTCCAACCCGACCGCGGGCGGCGCCTGCACGGGTGCCGGGGTGGGGCCGACGAAGATCAGCCGGGTCATCGGCATCCTCAAGGCGTACACGACGCGGGTCGGCGCGGGCCCCTTCCCGACCGAGCTGTTCGACGCGGACGGCGAGGCGCTGCGCGAGATCGGCGGGGAGCGTGGTGTGACCACCGGCCGCGACCGCCGCTGCGGCTGGTTCGACGCGGTCATCGCCCGGTACGCGACCCGGGTCAACGGCCTCACCGACTTCTTCCTCACCAAGCTCGACGTCCTCACCGGCTGGGAGCGCATCCCGGTCTGCGTGGCGTACGAGATCGACGGGAAGCGCGTCGAGGAGCTGCCGTACAACCAGTCGGACTTCCACCACGCGAAGCCCGTCTACGAGTACCTGCCGGGCTGGTCCGAGGACATCACCAAGGCCCAGACCTTCGCCGACCTGCCGAAGAACGCGCAGGCGTACGTGAAGGCGCTGGAGGAGATGTCGGGCGCGCCGGTCTCCGCGATCGGCGTCGGTCCCGGCCGGACCGAGACCATCCAGATCAACTCCTTCGTCTGACCGGCCGCGCCGTCCGGTCGGACGGCGGGCGCACGCGCGGCGGGGCCGCGGGGACCGGACACGGTGCCCGCGGCCCCGCCGCCGTTCGCGGGTCCGGGCCGGAGCCTCAGGCGAACCGGACCTCGACCGGCTCCGGCTGCTCGCCGTCGAGCGCGCGACGGGCGAAGACCGGCTTCGGGCGCAGCGACAGGTCCTCGACCCGGGAGCGGGCGAGGTGGCGCGGAGCGTCGTCCGACAGGGCCGAGGTGACCAGGTAGGCGCGGCGCGCCGGGTCGGCCGGGGTGATCCGGAACAGCTCGTTCGGCGGGTAGTGGGGCGGGTACGACGGCATGACGAGCAGCGGCCGGACGGCGACCGGCTCGCCCTCGTCCTCGGGGACGACCAGGCCGACGCCGGAGCGGTCGGACCGCTCGATCGTGAACATGTCCGGGCCGTGCTGGGGCTGGGCCGTCAGTACCCACCGCTCGGGGTCCCGGTCACCGGTCAGGTCGGTGAAGAGCCGCCCGTCCCGCACGAAGGCGGGGGCGCCGCGCAGCCAGAGGGCCAGCGGCGACATCGGCAGGTCGCGGTCGTCCCCGGCGGCCCGCGCCGCGGGGGTGAGGACGGCTCCGGCCGCCAGGGCGGCGAGCCCGGCCACGCCGGTCCTCAGCAGAGTCCGGCGGTCGGTGCCTTCGGCGGTGGTCATGGCGGGTACTCCTCAAGTCGTGGGGGAAATGCCGGTGATGGGCTGATTCACTCAACGACGTGGCGTCCCGTTGGTAACCGGCGTCCCCCGGTTCCCGCGTGTCGCGGGGTAGGCGTGAGGAGGACCCCCCGCCGTGCGGTGGCGGGGCGCGCCCGACGAGCGAGGGAGAACCGTGAGCGAGATCGACATGCACGACCGGATCGCCGCCGTGCACCGGGAGATCGGGGACCTGCCGTTCCGTGCGGGCGACGGCAGGTCGGTGCTGCTGCGTCGCGCCTACGAGGCGCCTGTCATGGACGTCTGGGCCGCCTGCACCGACCCGGAGCTGATCGCCCGCTGGCTCGCCCCCGTCACCGGCGACCTGCACCCGGGCGACCGCTACGAGGTCCAGGGCCTGGCCACGGGCGAGGTGCTGCGCTGCGAGTCCCCGAACCTGGTCAAGGTCACCTGGGAGTACGGCCCCGACTCGGTGACCGAGATCGAGGTGCGCCTCACCGACGCCCCCGGCCGCAGCACCGCCCTCGAACTGGAGCACACCTCGGCCGCCGCCACCGTCGACGCCCTGGTGCGCGAACAGGGCCCGGTCGGCCCGATCGGCGTCGGCGCGGGCTGGGACACCGCCCTGCTCGCCCTCGACCACGTCGTCTCGGACGCACCCTTCGACCGGGCCGCCTGGACCGGCGGCCCGGAGTCCCGCGCCTGGGCCCGGCTCAGCCACCGGGCGTGGGGCGACGCGGCCGGGGCGTACTGGGGGCTCGGTGCCGACGCCGTCGAGGCGGCGGTGGCCTTCGCCGACCAGCACTTCGTGCCGGGGGAGGCGGGGAGGTAGGCGTCAGGACCGGCCCGGCCACGGTCACGCCCGGCTCGGCGGCGAGTTCCCGCACGCGCCGCTCACCGGCCTCCCGGAGGCGGCCTACGGCGGACCGTCCCGCCCGGCCGGGCCCGCCAGGGGCCGGCCGCGAAAGGCGGTGCCGGGCGGGCACGGCGAGGGCGGGCATCTCGATGAACGGGCCGACGCCCCCCCGGCGGGCACCTGGACCCGAGGCGGCGCCGGCGGCGGCGAGGGGATGGTGACGGCGGCGGCGAGGGGACGGCGACGGCGGCGGCGAGGGGACGGCGACGGTGAGTGCGGAGTCGTCCCGCCGGCGGTGAAGGCGCGCGTGGCGGTCTTCGGGTGACCGTGCCCCCGCTGCCGGAGCCCAGCCGGTCGTACCGGACCTCGGCGAGGGCCGGGGTGCGTCAGCACGGGAGGCCCCGCGTGGCCGGGAGCGTGACGCCGCTGACGCCGGCTCCGGGCGGTGCGCCGTCGGGACGGGGGCGACCCGGCCGGAGCAGGGTTCACCGGCGGCCCAGGCGGAGGCGGACCCGGCGGCCGGGGGTGGCTGCTGCGGGGCGTGACGGGCCGGGGCGGCCGGCGGGGGACTGGGTGCTCCGTGCGGTGGGCCCACCGTCCCGCCCGCGGACGCAGACCTCCGCAAAGCGGACTGGCCGGTACTCCCTGTACCCGCCTTCCGAGGGTCATGTCATCATCAACCGCTCAACCACCCGGCCCCTCACGTCGTCTGAGACGTCGGGACGCCGACCGCGCCCCGGCTGTCATGCCGATCCGCCCGCCACCGCACGATCCGGAGGACCCCACCCGTACCGAAGCAGCCGCCCTGACCCGGCCCACCCCCACCCGCCGCCCCGGCCCGTACGCCACCAGCGTCGCGCCGGGACGCAGCGCCCGGCCACGGCCACCGCTCGCTGCCACCTGGCCCGCAGCGCTCACCCGTCCACCCCTCCCACCGCGTGGCCTCCAGCCGCGCGGACCCGGCCCCGGGACAGGGGTGCCGGAGTCATGGCGGGCTCCGGCCGGTCTCCCGTCAGAGACCACCGGCCGGAACCGCCACCACGCCCGTCGGCGTACTCCCCATCGGGGTCCGGCCGTCGGACGAGGGAACGGCGCCGTCCACCTGTCCGCCACACTTCACAGATGCGAGCACCTGTCATGCCCATAGCCACGCCCATACGCACCGTACGCACCGCCCGTTCCTCCATAGCCACCTGGCTCACCCGCCGCTACCTCAGCCGCCTGCGCCGCAAGGGCACCTCACTCGATCTGAGCGCCCTCTCCAAACTCCCCGAACCGGCCCTGCTGCCGCTGCGGCGCGACGGCCTCGACCCGGTCCCCGAGATCGGTGCCCTGCGCGACCGCGAGCCCGTCAGCAGGCTGCCCGTCCCCGCCGTCCCGGTCTGGCTGGTCACCGGCTACGACGAGGCCAAGGAGGTGCTGGGCGACGCTCGCGCCTTCAGCAACGACTTCGCCCACCTCGTCGGCACCAACGGCGTCGCCGAACACCACGAGCCGGGCGGCCTCGGTTTCGCCGACCCGCCGGACCACACCCGGCTGCGCCGCCTGCTCACCCCCGAGTTCACGATGCGGCGCCTGACGCGGCTCACCCCGCTGATCCACTCGATCATCGAGGAGCGGCTCGACGCGCTCGCCGCGGCCGCCGACGCGGACGGCCGGGTCGACCTGGTCGAGCACTTCGCCCTGCCCGTCCCGGCCCTCGTCATCTGCGAACTCCTCGGTGTCCCCTACGGGGAGCGCGACGCCTTCCAGCAGTTCTCGGTGGCCCGCTTCGACGTGCTCGGCGGCCTCGGAGCCTCCTTCGGTGCCATCTCGCAGTCCCGCGAGTACCTGCGCGGCGTCATCGAGCAGCAGCGGCGCGAGCCCGGTGACGGTCTCCTCGGCATGATCATCCGGGAGCACGGCGACGACGTCACCGACGAGGAGCTGACCGGCCTCGCCGACGGCGTCCTGACGGGCGGCCTGGAGACCACGGCCAGCATGTTGGCGCTGGGCACCCTGATCATGCTCCAGGACCACACGCACTTCACGGCGATCCGGGAGGCCGAGGACCCGGCCGCCGTCGCCACCCCGTTCGTCGACGAACTGCTCCGTCACCTCACCGTCGTGCAGACCGCCTTCCCGCGCTTCGCCCGCGAGGCCACGGTGATCGGCGGCAAGACCATCTCGCCCGGGGACATCGTCATCGTCTCCCTGAGCGCCGCCGACCGCGACAAGCGGCTCGGGCCCGACATGGACGCCTTCGACCCCTCCCGCCCGCCGGCCTCCTCGCACCTGGCCTTCGGCTACGGCATCCACCGCTGCGTCGGCGCCGAACTCGGCCGCATGGAACTGCGCGCCGCCTTCCCCCTCCTGGTCGAGCGCTTCCCCGCACTCCGCCTCGCCGTCGAGCCCCAGGACCTGGAGTTCCGCAAGCTGTCGATCGTCTACGGCGTGGACTCGCTCCCGGTCCACCTGAAATGACCTCGGGCCTCGTCGGCCCCGCGGAGCCGTACGCCCCCGACTCGGGCGATGTCTCACGTGAGACATCGCCCGGTGTCCGGGGTCTGCCCGGCCTCGGTCTCTCCGCCGGGGCCGGCGTGTCGCGCGGCGGGACCCGGGAGCGGCAGGCGTGAGCGGACGGTCCGCGTGCCGCCGTGCCGCCCCGCCCTCCGTCCGACCGGCACGAGGACGACCGGTGCCGGGGCGGTGCGTGGGTGGCCTGTCTCGCGGCGGGTCCGGAGATTCCTGCGCCGTGGCCGTGCTTCTCGTGGAGGGTGTCGAGGGGGCCGGGAGCGGTTCGGGCGCTCCCGGTGCGGAGCAGGTGGGGGGCGCCGTCGCCGACGGGGGATTCCCTGGTTTCCGGCACCCGCCGCGCACCCGGGTACCTAGGGTGGTGGGGTGAGCACCCCGCACGTCAGACGCCCGACGACGCAGCCGCCGCTGAGCTACCTCAGTTCCGCCGCGCCCTGGCGGGCGCTCCTGTATCTGCTCTCCGGGGCGGGGCTCGGGGCGGTCACCCTGCTGGTGCTCGGCGTGCTGATCGGGCTGGGCCTGCTGCTCTCGGTGATCGGGGTCGGGGTGGCGATGCTCGTCGGCTCCGTCCTGTTCAGCCTTCCCCTCGCGGAGATCGAGCGCCGCAGGCTGCGGCTGATCGAGGAGCCGGGCACGCCCGCCATCCCCTCCCCGCACGTCCCCGTCGAGGAGCCGGGGCTCCAGTCCTGGCTCACCGTGCGGCTCCGGGAGCCCTCCACCTGGCGGGAGTTCGGGTACGCGGTGCTCCTCGCCACCCTTTTCCTCCTGATCGACCTGGCCTTGCTCATGCTGGCGGTCCTGCTCGCCGCGACGCTGGTGGTGCCGCCCTGGGCGGCGTACCGCTCGGGGCAGCCGGAGGCGCTGATCCTCACCGCGATCGCCGTCCCGGCGGTGCCCGTCGCCCTCTACGGCTTCGGCGCGGTGGCGGCGCTCCAGGCGCGGCTGGCCCGTCTCCTGCTGCACCCCGCGGCCCGCGAGGACGAGCCGGACCGGGACGCGCGGGTGGTCGAGCTGACCCGGTCCAGGGCGCGGCTGGCGGACGCCTTCGAGACCGAGCGGCACCGCATCCAGCGGGACCTGCACGACGGCGCGCAGCAGCGCCTGGTGGCCCTGGTGATGACGCTGGGCCTGGCCGAGCTGGAGCTGAAGGGCACCGGGCAGCAGGAGAGCCCGCAGGCGGTACGGCGTGGCGCGGAGCTGGTCTCCCGGGCGCGCGGCGAGGCGAAGGACGCCCTGACCGAACTCCGCGACCTGGTGCACGGCATCTATCCGCAGGTGCTCACCGACCGGGGGCTGGCCGCCGCCGTCTCGGAGGCGGCGGTGCGCTGTCCGGTGCCGGTCCGGGTCGAGCTGGAACTGCCCGAGCGGTTGCCGCGCCAGATCGAGGCCGCCGCGTACTTCGTGGTCAGCGAGGCGCTGACCAACGTCGCCAAGCACAGCGGAGCCCGGAACGCCGTGGTCCGCGGTCGCCGTTCGGAAGCGGGGCTGGAGGTCACGGTCCGCGACGACGGGGTGGGAGGCGCCGCGCTCAAGGCCGGCAGCGGCCTCCAGGGGCTTGCCGACCGGGCCGAGGTGGTCGGTGGGAGACTCGCCCTGTCCAGTCCCCCGGGCGGTCCGACCGCCCTCACTCTGGAGGTCCCGTGCCCGCGCTCCGCATAGTCCTCGCCGAAGACTCCGCGCTGGTGCGCGCCGGTATCGAGGAGCTGCTGACCAAGTTCGGCCACGAGGTGGTGCGTTCGGTGGCCGACGCGGACGCCCTCGTCACCGCCGTCGAGGAGTGCCGGCCCGACCTGGTCATCACCGACGTCCAGATGCCGCCCGGCCACGGCGACGACGGCCTGCGGGCCGCCCTGCGGCTCCGCCAGGACCACCCGGACCTGCCCGTCCTGGTCATCTCCCAGTACGTCGCCAAGGCGTACGCCAAGGAGCTGTTCTCGCTCGACGGGAGCACGCCCGGGGTGACCCGGGGCGGACTGGGTTACCTGCTCAAGGACCGTATCGGGGAGCTGAGCGAGTTCGTGGCGGCGATCGGGTCGGTGGCGGCCGGCGGCATCGTCATCGACCCCCAGGTCGTCCGCCACCTGCTGACCGAGCGGGACCGCAGCACCCGTACCCAGCTGCTCTCGGCCCGCGAGTCGGAGGTGCTGGCCCTGATGGCCGCGGGGCACTCCAACGCGATGATCCGCGACGAACTCCACCTGAGCGAGGGCGCGGTGGCCAAGCACATCGGCAACATCTTCACCAAGCTGGGGTTCTCCCCGGACGACGGCAACCGCCGGGTGCTGGCGGTGCTGGCCTACCTGCGGGACGTCTGAGGCGGGACACGCGGGAGAGGGGGGCCGCCCGTCCGACGGCCCCCCTCGTCATCCCGCCACCGTGCCGTACGCGGTCACTCCCCGCCGGGCGGTGTGGTGGCGGAGGGTTCCGGCGCGGGAGCGGTCTCGTCCTCGGACGGGGTGAAGCCGCGCAGGGTCGGGCTGAGAGTGGCGACCACCGCGACGAGGGCGGTCCCCGCGGCGGCGGCGACGATCGCCCAGCGGGGGCCGGCCCACTCCATGGTCAGACCGCCGGCGAGGGGGCCGAGTGCCGCGGAGACGCCCGACACCAGTCCGATGATCCCGCTGAGCCTGCCCCGCAGCCGGTCGGGTGTGGTCAGCAGCTGGTACGTGCTGACCGCCGTGTTGGCGGTCGGGGCGAAGAAGGCCATGCCCGCCAGCAGCAGGCCCAGGAGGGGGCCGTCGGTCACCGTCAGGGAGACGGGCGCCAGCACCGCCATCGCCCAGAAGACCATCAGCACCGAGTGGCGCTGCCCGAGCAGCCGGTAGAGGCGCGGGGCGGCGAGGGCGCCCAGGAGGCCGCCGACACCGAACATCGCGGCCATCATGCCGATCTGGCCGGAGGGTACGTCGTCCTGCTGGGCGGCCATGATGATGACCAGGTAGACGACCTGGAAGAGGAAGTTCAACGCCACCGCGCAGCACGCCGTGACCCGGATCAGCCGGTGCCCCCAGACCCAGCGCAGTCCTTCCGCGGTCTCCTTCCAGAAGCCCGGCCGGCTCTCTCCGGACTCGGGCCGCGGCGGCTTGGGCAGCCGGATGAAGAGCAGCAGGCAGAAGGAGACCACGTGGGCGACGGCGTTGGCGGCGAACGGCAGCAGGTGCTTGACGCCGAAGAGGACGCCGCTGGCACCGGTGCCGAGCAGTTGCCCGATGTTGCTGCGTGCGTGGTTCATCGAGACGGCGGTGGCCAGTTGCTCCTCGGGGACCACGTGGGGCAGTGACGCCTCCTCAGCCGGGTCGTAGAGGGAGGCGCAGAGTCCGAGGACGGCGGCGGTGACCACCATGTGCCAGATCTGCACGGTGTCCTGCCAGATCGTCCAGACCAGCAGTCCGAGCACCGTGACCCGGGCGATCTCGCAGGACAACATCACCACCTTGCGGTTCCACCGGTCGAGCAGGGTGCCGGCCGGCACGCCCGCGACCAGTTGCGCGGTCGCGTTGACCGCGGCGACCAGCCCGGCCTGGGCCGGTGAGCCGGTCACCGCCAGCACCAGCAGGGGGAAGGCCATCAAGGTGGCGTTGAACCCGGCCTCGGTGAAGGTCCTGCTCATCCAGAGCAGGTTGTAGTCGCGGTTGCGCCAGAGCGGGCGGACGTTCCGCTCCGGGTCGAGGGTCCTCCCCTGGACGGCCATCACTCGCTCTCCCGTCGGGCGGCACCGGGCAGGGCGGCGCAGTGGCGGGCGAGGTCGCCGAGCAGCTCCTCGAAGAGCTGGGCGACCTTGGCCATCGTGCCCGGGTGGAAGACGGCCGTCGAGTAGTACCAGGTGAAACCGAGCCGGCCGTCCACCGCGCTGCCGACCACCTCCAGGAGGTGGGTGGCGATCTCCTCGGAGCCGGCGTCCTCGCCGAGGGCTCCGTGCTCCACCGCGATCAGCCGGCCGGAGCCGGACGCCGACTTGGCGGGAGCCGCGCTCTCGTACTGTCCGAGGTAGTTGAAGACCACCTCGGGTTCCGGGAGGGTGCGCAGCCCGGACGCCGGGGAGTCCTCCGGGGCGAGGTGGCGCAGGACGCCGTACCCCAGGCCGTCGCGGGGGACGGCGCGCAGGTCGCGGCGGACCGACTTCATCAGCCGGGCCCAGTCGGGCCCCGCCCCGTCCCGCGCGGGGGTGTCCGGGGGCACGGACAGGGCGACGGGGTGGACCGAGGTGAACCAGCCGACGGTGCGGGAGAGGTCGACGCCGTCGAAGATCTCCTCCCGGCCGTGGCTCTCCACCTCCAGCACCACCCGCCGGCGTCCGGTCCACCGGCCGAGGGCCAGGGCCAGCGCGCCGAGCAGTACGTCGGCGGCGCGGGTGCGGAAACGGGCGGGGGCCGTGCGCAGCAGCTGGGTGCTCTCCTCGCGGCCCAGGCGGATCTCCACGGTGGCGGCGGTGGCGGCGGAGTTGGGGCCCGGCCCGTCCACCGGCAGCGGCTCGACCGCCCCCAGGACATCCGCCCAGTGCGGCAGCTCGTCGTCGGCCGCGCCCTCGGCGGCGTGCTCCTGGAGCAGCGCGGCCCACTCCTGGAAGGAGGTGGTGCGGGCCGACGGGACGATCTCCTCGCCCGCCAGGGCGCGGTGGTATCCGCGTTCGAGGTCGTCCAGGAGGACGCGCCAGGAGACCGTGTCGACCACCAGGTGGTGGACGGTGAGGAAGAGCTGGTCCGGGCCGTCGCCGGTGGTGAACAGGACAGCCTTCAGCAGCGGTCCGCGGGCGATGTCGAAGCCGCGCTGGGCCTCGACGGCGCGTCGCTCGACCGCCTCCCGCCGCGCCCCGGCGGCCACCCGCGACAGGTCGTGGACGGCCAGCAGCTCGTCGGCGTCGGCCGGCGGTTCCTCGGCGACCCACTGGCGGCGGGCCCCCGCGCCGTCGGGCGTGAACCGGCTGCGCAGCGCGTCGTGGTGGGCCACCAGGGCCAGCAGGGTGCGGCCCAGTGCCTCCCGGTCCACCGGGCCGGCCAGGTCGAGCAGGGTCGACTGGTTGAAGTGGTCGGGTTGCCGGCGGGTGGCGAAGAACCACCGCTGCGCCGGGGTGAGGGCGACGTCCCCGCTGACCGGGCCGCGTGCCGCCGCCGGCGCCGCGCCGTCGTCGCCGGCCTCGACGACGCGCGAGAGTTCGGCGATGGTCTGGTGGAGGAAGAGGTCCTTGCCGGTCATCCGCAGCCCGGCCTCCCGGGCCCGTGCCAGCACCTGGATGCTGAGGATCGAGTCGCCGCCGATGTCGAAGAACCGGTCGGTGATGCCGACCCGTTCCAGGCCCAGCACCTCGGTCCAGATGCCCGCGAGCAGCCGTTGCAGCGGTGTCTCGGGCTCGACGTGGCCGGAACCGGGGCCGGCGACGGGGGCCGGGTCCGGCAGGGCGCGGCGGTCCACCTTGCCGTTGGGGCTGAGCGGCAGCTCGTCCAGGACGGCGTAGGCCGTCGGCACCATGTGGGAGGGGAGGACGGTGCTGAGGAAGGTCCGCAGCGCCGTGGGGACCGGCCGCTCGCTCCCCGGGGTACCGGAGGGGGTGGCGTACGCCGCGAGGCGCTTGTGCCCGGTGACCGGATCGGTGGCGGCGACCACGGTGACCTCGCCGACGTCCGGGTGGGCGCGGAGCGCCGACTCGACCTCCCCCGTCTCGACGCGGAAGCCGCGGATCTTGACCTGGTGGTCCTGGCGGCCGGTGAAGTCCAGCGTCCCGTCGGCCTGGAGGCGGACGATGTCGCCGGTACGGTACATCCGCTCACCGGGACCGCCGAACGGGGAGGCGACGAACCGCTCCCCGGTCAGCGCCGGGTTGCGTAGGTAGCCGCGGCCGAGGCCGGGGCCCGCGATGTACAGCTCGCCGTGGCAGCCCGGCGGGACCGGCCGCAGCCAGTGGTCCAGGACGTGCAGCCGGACCCCGGCGAGCGGCCCGCCCAGCGGCACGCTCGGGCTGCTCCCCTCGTAGCCGCCCGTGTGCAGGGTGGCGACCAGGGTGGTCTCGCTGGGGCCGTAGATGTTGCGGAAGCGGCGGCCGTCGGCGGACCAGACGGCGGCCAGGTGGGCGGGGCAGGCGTCGCCGGCCGCGCCCACCGCCCGTACCGTCGGCACGTCGGCCGGGTCGAGCGCGGCGAGCAGCGCGGGCGGGGTCATCAGCACGGTCGCCGACAGTCGCCGTACCTCGGCGGCGAGTTCCTGGCCGCTCTCGGTCCGGCCGAAGCAGAGGGTGGCGCCGGACATCAGGGTGCAGAAGATGTCCGAGACCCCGCCGTCGAAGCTGAGCGAGAGATGCTGGAGCAGTCGGTCGCCGGGGCCGATGCCGAACCGCTCGGCGAAGTCGGCCACCGTGTGGCAGAGCGAGCGGTGCGGGATCATGATGCCCTTCGGCCGCCCCGTCGACCCCGAGGTGTACACGACGTACGCCAGGTGGTCGGGGCCGGCCGGCCCGTCCGGGGCGGTGGCGGGCAGGCCCGCGATCCGCTCCTGGTCGCGGTCGAGCAGCACGGTCGCCGCGGGGGCCGCCGTCAGCCGCTCGCGCAGCCGGTCCAGGGTGAGCAGCACCGGGGTGCGGGTCTCCTCGGCCATGGCGGCGAGCCGCTCGGCCGGGTAGGCGGGGTCGAGCGGGACGTACGCGCCGCCCGCCTTGACCGCGGCCAGCGCCGCCACCACCGCGTCGGCCCCGCGCGGCAGGCAGACGCCCACCAGGACGTCCGGGCCGACGCCGCGCTCGCGCAGGTGGTGGGCGAGCCGGTTGGCGCGGGAGTCCAGCTCGGCGTAGGTGAGCGTCAGTTTGCCGTCGACCACGGCGGGGGCGTCGGGGGCCCGGCGGACCTGCTCGGCGAAGCGCGCGGTGGCCGTCGGGTCCTCGGGCGGCGCGACCGGCGCCCCCGTTCCGGCGCGCCGCAGCGCCGCGTGCTCGTCGGCGGGGAGCAGGGCGGCGGTGTGCAGCGGGCGGTCGGGCGCGGCCGTGAGCGAGTCCAGCAGGGTCCGCAGCCGGCCGGCCATCCGCTGGATCGTGGTGGCGTCGAAGAGGTCGGTGTTGTACTGGATGCCGCCCACCAGCGCCCCGTCCACCTCCTCGAACTGCACGGTCAGGTCGAAGGCGGTGCTGCGGGAGGGGAGGGCGAACTCCTCGATCCGCAGGCCGTCGAGTTCGGCGCGCCGCTGCGGGGTGTTCTGGAGCACCACCATGGCCTGGAAGAGCGGGGATCGGCTCGGGTCCCGGTCGGGGACCAGCTCGTCCACCAGCCGCTCGAACGGGGCGTCCTGGTGGGCGAGTCCCTCGACCACGGTGTTCCGCACCCGGGCGAGCAGGTCGTGGAAGCTGTCCCGCTCGTCGATGTCGGAGCGGACCACCAGGGTGTTGACGAAGAACCCGACCAGTTCCTCCAGTTCGGCCCGCTCGCGGCCGGAGGAGACGGTGCCCACCGCGATGTCGCGCTGTCCGCTGTGGCGGGCCAGCAGGAGCTGGCAGGCGGCGACGAGGACCATGAAGAGGGTGGCGCCGCGGTCGGCGGCCAGCTCGGTGATCCGGTCCGTCGTCTCCTCGGGGACGCGGAAGCCGAGCGTGGCGCCGTTCTTGGTCTGGACGGGCGGACGCGGGCGGTCGGTGGGCAGCTCCAGCGGCTCCAGCCCGGCCAGTTGATTCCGCCAGTAGCCGATCTGCTCGTCGGCCACCGGGCCGGTGAGCCGGTCGCGCTGCCAGCGGGCGAAATCGGCGTACCGCAGGGGCAGCGGGGGCAGTTCGGGCTCCCCGCCGCGGCGGCGGGCGGCGTACAGGGCCTCCAGGTCGCGGGCGATCACGGCACTGGACCAGCCGTCGGTGACGATGTGGTGGACGCAGAGAGAGAGGATGTGGTCCTCCTCGCCCAGGCGCACCAGCGCGGCCCGCAGCAGCGGGCCCTCGCGCAGGTCGAAGGGGGTCCCGGTCTGCTCGGCGAGCAGCCGTTCCAGGGCCTCCTCCCGGGCCGTGCCGGGGAGCGCGCTCAGGTCGGTGAGGGGCAGCGCCACCTCGGCGGGCGGGCGGATCCGCTGCACCGCCTGGCCGCGCACCTCGCCGAAGACGGTGCGCAGCGACGCGTGACGGGCCACCAGGCCGCTCAGCGCGTGCCGCAGCGCCTCCGGGTCGAGCGGCCCGCGCATCCTGAGGCCGGTGGGGGACACGTAGTCGGTGCTGCCGGGCTCGTAGGTGTCGAGGAACCACAGCCGCTGCTGGGCGAAGGAGAGCGGGAGCCCCTCGTCGCCCTCGGTCCGGGGGATCGGTCCGGTGGCCGGGCCGCCGTCCGTCCGTGTCAGGGCGGCGGCGAGGAGGGCCACGGTGGGGTGGTCGAAGAGCGCGCGCGGCGAGAGGTCGCGGTCGAGTGCGGCACGCAGCCGCGAGGTGATCCGGATGCTGAGGATCGAGTCGCCGCCCAGCTCGAAGAAGTCGTCGTCGACACCGACCTCCTCGACCTCCAGCGTCTGCGCCCAGACCGAGGCGATCAGCTTCTCGACGGGGGTACGCGGTGCGACCCGCTCCTCGCCGGTGGCGCCCGCCGCGGCCGTGGCGGCCAGCGCCCGGCGGTCCACCTTGCCGCTGGGGGTCAGCGGCAGGGCGTCGGTCAGCGCGAAGCGGGCCGGTACGAGGTAGTCGGGGACCCGGGCGAGCAGCGCCCGGCGCAGGTCGCCGCCGGTGGTTCCGGCGGCCTCGGCGGCGAGGACGACGTGGCCGGTCAGCAGGGTGCGCCCGGCCTCCTGGCGGAGGCTGACCGCGGCCTGGCGCACGCCGGGCAGGGCAGCCAGCGCTCCCTCCATCTCGCCCAGTTCGACGCGGAAGCCGCGTACCTTGACCTGGTCGTCGGCGCGGCCCAGGAACTCCAGTGACCCGTCGGGCCGGGTACGGGCCCGGTCGCCGGTGCGGTACAGGCGGGCGCCGTGGGTGAACGGGTCGGCGACGAAGCGGCCGGCGGTCAGCGAGGCCCGGCCCCAGTAGCCGCGGCCGACGCCCTCACCGCCGATGTACAGCTCGCCCTCGACCCCGGCGGGGACCGGGGAGAGGGTGTCGTCCAGGACGTGCACGCGGGTGTTGGCCAGCGGGCTGCCGACCGGGACGAAGGCGGCGCCCTCCAGCGCGGCCGGGGAGGGGGTGAGCACGGTGGCGTCGATGGTCACCTCGGTCGAGCCGTAGGCGTTGACCACCTCCGTCTTCGGGCCCACGTGGTCCAGCAGCCGCAGGCAGTCCTGGGTGCGCCAGCCCTCGGAGCCGACCGAGAGGAGCTTCAGCGGCGGCAGTCGCCGGCCGCGTACGGCGGCCTCGGCGACCAGTGCGTCGGCCAGGCCCGGGACCAGCTCCAGGCCGGTGCCGCCGACGGACTCGATCAGCTCCAGCAGCCTCGGCGGATCGGTGACCACGTCCTGGGGGCAGATGGTCAGGGAGCCGCCGAAGGGGACCGAGCGCAGCAGGTCGGCGAAGAACAGGTCGACCGAGAGGCTGGTGACGGAGACGAAGTCGAGGCGCTTCTCCGAGAGGTGGTAGCGCCGCTCCCAGGCGTCGAGGATGTAGCCGAGCTGCCGGTGCTCGATCATGACGCCCTTGGGGCGGCCGGTGGAGCCGGAGGTGTGGATGACGTACGCGAGGTCGCGGGCGTCGGCCGGCGCCGGTTCGGCGGCGGGCGGCTCGTCGTCGGCGGTGCCGTCCAGGTCGAGGACGGCGGTGGCGGTCTCCAGGCCCTCGGCGGCGCCGGCCCACACGTCGAGGTAACCGGTCCGGGTCACGACCACGGCCGGTCGGGTGTCGGCGACGATCTGGGACAGCCGCTTGGCGGGGTGCCCCGGGTCCAGCGGGACGTAGGCGGCACCGGACTTGAGGATGCCGAGCACCCCGACGGCCATCTCGACGCCCCGCCCGCACATCAGCGCCACCAGGGTGCCGGGGCCGGCGCCCCGGGCGGCCAGCCGCCGGGCCAGTGCGTCGGTGCGCTCGTCGAGCTCCCGGTGGGTCAGGACGGTGTCGCCCGAGCGGACGGCGGGGGCGTCGGGGGTGCGGCGGGCCTGCTCCGTGAAGAGCAGGTGGACGGGCCGGTCGGCGGGCCTGCGGTGGACCGGGCCGCTCGCCCGGCTCAGCAGCTCCTCGCGCTCCCCCTCGGGGAGCCAGGGCAGCGCGGACAGGGGCCGGTCGCTGTCGGCGGCGGTCTCGGTGAGCAGCACCTCCAGGCGCCGCGCGAGGGCTTCGGCGGTCGCCGCGTCGAACAGCTCCGGGTCGTAGGCGATCTCGCAGTGCAGCCGGTCGTCCTGGTGGGCGGTGAGGGCCAGCGGGTAGCTGTTGGTGTCGACGGCGTCGACCTCGCCGATGCGCAGCCCGTGCTCGGTGGCGCCGCCGTCCTGGAGCGGGTAGTTCTCGAAGACCACCAGGCTCTCGAAGAGCGGTGTGCCGGACGGCACCTCGCTCAGCGACTGGATGCGGGAGAGCGCCGTGTGCTCGTACGGGCGGGACTCCAGCTGTTCGGCCTGGAGGCCGCGCAGCCACTCCCCGAGGGAGCGGCCCGCCTCGACGCGGGCGCGTACCGGCACGGTGTTGATGAAGAGGCCGATCATCGACTCCACGCCGGCCAGTTCGGCGGGGCGCCCGGAGACGGTGGCGCCGAAGACCACGTCGCGGGTGGCGCCGTGGTGGGAGAGGAGCAGCGCCCACACGCCCTGCACCACGGTGTTCATGGTGACCCGGTGCCGGCGGGCGGCGGCGGTCAGCCGGGCGGTCAGCTCCGGCGGCAGGGTGAAGGAGAGGGGGACGGCGGAGCTGGCGCGGTGCGCCTGGGCGGGCCGGCGGTCGTAGGGCAGCGGGGTCGGCGTGTCGTAGCCGGCCAGCCGTTCGCGCCAGTAGGCGTCCGCGGCGTCCGGGTCCTGCCCGGCCAGCCACTCCAGGTGGTCGCGGAAGGGGCGGGCGGTGGGCCGCGGCGGCTCCTCGCCCCGGCGGAGCGCGGCGTAGGCGGCGCCCGCCGCGGAGAAGAGGGCGGCCGCGCTCCAGCCGTCGAGCACCAGGTGGCTGGAGCTCCACACCAGCAGCACCTCGTCGTCGGCGGTGCGCACGAGGGAGATCCGGGTCAGCGGGGCCGCCGTCAGGTCGATGCCGCGCGCCTGGTCCCGCGCCAGCAGTTCGCGGACGCGCCGCTCGCGCTCCTCGGCGGTCAGGGCACGCCAGTCGTGCGACTCGACGGGGAGGTCCACCTGCCGGTGGACCACCTGGACCGGCTCGTCCAGCCCTTCCCAGACGACCGAGGTGCGCAGCGCCCAGGTGGCCTCGACGGTCCGGCGCCAGGCGTCGGCGAAGGTCTCCGGGTCGTCGACGCCCCGCACGGGCAGCGCCATCTGGTTGACGTAGGCGTCCGAGTCCGGGTCCATCAGCCGGTGGAACAACATGCCCTGCTGCATCGGCGTGAGCCGGGCGATGTCCTCGACGTGGCGCCCGTCTCCGGCGAGCCGGTCGACCTCGGCCTGGGTGAGGCGGGCGAGGGGGAAGTCGGAGGGGGTGCGGCCGCCGGCGTCGGGCGCCAGGCAGTGCGCGACGAGTTCGCCGAGCGCCGCCACGACCTCGGCGGCCAGCCGCTCCACGGTGGCCGGGGCGTGCACCTGGTCGGAGTAGAACCAGGTGAAGGCGAGCCGGCCGTCCTCGACGACACCGACGACGTCCAGCAGGTGCGGGCGGACCTCCCCGTCGGCGAGCCGGTCGGCCAGACCCTCCAGGCGCCCCCGGAGCAGGCCGTCGGAGGCGGCGCCGGACTCGAAGCGGCCGTGGTAGTTGAAGGAGACCTGCGGCAGCGGGTCCGCCGCGAGGACACTGCCCGGGGTGCCGGGGGCGCTCAGCTCGCGCAGGGCGCCGTAGCCGAAACCGTTCTGCGGTACGGCGCGCAACTGCTCCTTGACCGAGCGGATCACCGAACGCCAGCCGTCCCCGGTGTCCGGACGGAGGGCGACCGGGTGCATGGCGGTGAACCAGCCGACGGTGCCGGCCGGGTCGCAGGCGGGCACGGCGGCCTCGCGGCCGTGGCCCTCCACCGCGAGGACGACGCGCTCATGGCCGCTCCAGCGGCCGAGGACGGTGCTGACGGCGCTCAGCAGCAGGTCGTTCACGCGGGTGCGGTAGACGGCGGGGACGCGCTGGAGCAGCGACTCGGTGAGCCGAGCGTCGAGTTCGGCGTGCGCGGTGCGCAGCGACCCGGCGGTGTTGGCGCCGTCCCGGTCGACCGGCACCTGTTCGCCGCCGCCCTCGAAGACCTGGGCCCAGTAGGCGGCTTCGTGGTCGAGCCCGCCCGAGGCGACGTGGTCGCGCAGGGCGAGGGCCCACTGGCCGAAGGAGACCGGGGGAGCGCCCAGGTCGGCGGGGCGGCCCTCGGCCAGCAGCCGGTAGGCCCGGTCCAGCTCGGCCAGAAGCAGCCGCCAGCTGACCCCGTCGACGACCATGTGGTGTGCGCTCAACAGGAGTTGGCGCCCCACGCCGGGGCCCTCGTCGAAGAGGACGGCGCCGAACAGCGGCCCCGTCTCCAGCCGGAAGCCGCCACGGACCCGCTCGGCCGCGCGCTCCCGGGCGGCCTGCCGTTCGCCGGCCGGTACGGGGGTCAGGTCGAGGTGGGTGAGGAGTTCGCCGGTGGCCTCGGGGACCGGCTCCTGCACGCGCTCGCCGTCGCGCACGGTGAAACGGGAGCGGAGCGCGGGGTGCCGCTCCGCCAGGGCCTGGACGGCGCCGCGCACGGCGGCGACGTCCGCGTCCGGGTCGAGCCGCAGGTACACGGACATGGTGACGCGGTCGGGCGCCGTCCGGTACGTCTCGTGGAACCAGCGCTGGATGGGGGTGAGCGGGGCGGGGCCCGTGGCGACGGCGGCCTCCGGCTCCCGGCCGGCGTCGGCGGAGGCGTCGGCCGCGGCGGCGAGCTGCTCGACGGTCTGCCGCAGGAAGACGTCGCGCGAGGTCAGCCGGAGCCCGGCGGCGCGGGCCCGGGTGGCGGTCTGGATGCTGAGGATGGAGTCGCCGCCGAGGTCGAAGAAGTTGTCCTCCACCCCCACCCGGTCCACGCCGAGCAGTTCGCACCAGATGGCGGCCAGCGTCTCCTCGGTGGGGGTGCGCGGCGCGGTGCCGCCCGACTCGGCGGCCGGGTACTCGGGGGCGGGCAGCGCCTTCCGGTCGAGCTTGCCGTTGGCGGTCAGCGGCAGCGCGTCCAGCAGGACGACGGCGGCGGGCACCATGTAGTCCGGCAGGCTCGCGGCGGCGTGCTCGCGCAGCGCCCGGGGGTCCGGGGCGTCGCCGGGGGCGGGCACCGCGTAGCCGACCAGCCGCCGGTGGCCGGCCTGGTCGCGGTGGACGGCCACGGCCGCGCTCGCCACGCCGGGGTGGCTGTGCAGCGCGGACTCGATCTCGCCGAGTTCGATGCGGAAGCCGCGGATCTTGACCTGCTGGTCGGAGCGGCCCGCGTACTCCATCGAGCCGTCGGGGCGCAGCCGCACCAGGTCTCCGGTGCGGTACATGCGGGTGCCGGGCGGGCCGTAAGGGTCGGCGACGAACCGTCCGGCGGTCAGCGCGGCCTTGCCCAGGTAGCCGCGGGCGAGGCCGGGCCCGGCGACGTACAGCTCGCCGGTGATGCCCTGGGGGACGGGCCGCAGGCCGTTGTCGAGGACGCGGGCCGAGAGGTCCGGGATGGGGCGGCCGATCACGCTGCGGCCGCCGAAGCGCCCGGCGGAGCCGGCGTCCAGCGGTATCCGGGTGACGTGCACGGTGGTCTCGGTGATGCCGTACATGTTGACCAGCACCGGGCCGTCCGGGTGCCGTGCGTACCAGGGGGCGAGGCGGCCGAGGTCCAGGGCCTCGCCGCCGAAGACGACCCGGCGCAGCGCCGACAGGTCGGCGCCTTCCTCGCCGGCCGAGGCGGACGCCTCGTCGGCCTCGATCAGCTGGTAGAACGCGGACGGGGTCTGGTTGAGCACGGTGACCCGCTCGCGTTCCAGCAGCCGCAGGAAGTCCTGCGGGGAGCGGGAGGTGGCGTGGTCCACGACGACCAGGCGGCCGCCGTGCAGCAGCGGGCCCCACAGTTCCCACACGGAGAAGTCGAACGCGTAGGAGTGGAAGAGGGTCCACACGTCGTCCGCGCCGAAGGCGAAGTCCTGTGCCGTCCCGGAGAAGAGGCGCACCACGTTCCGGTGCGGTACGACGACGCCCTTGGGCAGCCCGGTCGAGCCCGAGGTGTAGATGACGTACGCGGGGTGGCCGTCGCCGAGCGGTGCGCGGCGTTCCGCGTCGGTCAGGGCGCCGGCCGGGAGCCGTGCGGCGGCCTCGCGGGTGGCGGGCGCGTCCAGTTCCAGGACAGGCAGTTCCCCGGTGGGCAGGGTGGGAGCCACCTCGGCGCAGGTCAGCAGGGCGTCCGGGGCGGAGTCGGAGAGGATGTGGCGGACCCGGTCGGCCGGGTACTCGGGGTCCAGGGGCACGTAGCAGCCACCGGCCTTGACCACCGCGAGCAGCGCCGTCACCAGGTCGGCGCCGCGCGGCAGAGCCACCGCGACGCGTGACTCGGGTCCCACGCCGCGCTCCACCAGCAGTCGCGCCAGCCGGTCGGACCGCTCGTCCAGCTCGCGGTAGGTGAGGGTGGCCGGGCCGTCGGTCAGCGCGCCGGCGCCGGGGGCGCGGGCCGCCTGCCGGGCGAAGAGCGCCGGGAGCGTGTCGGCTGCCGGCGGGGCCGGGGCGTGGACGGCCTCGCCGAGGGCCAGGACGCGCCGCTCCCCCTCGGCGTCCAGCAGCGGCAGGCGGGCCACCCGGGTGCCGGGCGCGGTGGCCACCGCGCCGAGGACCGAGGCCAGGTGGGCGGCGGTCCGCCGGGCGGTGGCGGGGTCGAACAGGTCGGTGGCGTACTCGAGGGTGCAGCGCAGCTCCGTCTCGCCGCGGTCCTCGAACTCCACGGTGAGGTCGAAGTTGGCCGCGCCGCGCGGCACGGTGTACTGCTCGACGTCCAGGCCGGGCATGGCGGGCGCCGGACCCGCGCCCCGCTGGAGCACCAGGAGGGTCTGCACCAGCGGCGTGCGGCCGAGGTCGCGCTCGGGCCGCAGCGCCGTGACGACCTCGTCGAAGGGCAGGTCCTGGTGGTCGAAGGCGTCCAGGACGGTGTCCTTGACCTCGTCCAGGAAACGGGTGAAGGGCTGCCGCTCGTCGACGGCGCTGCGCAGCACCACCGTGTTGACGAAGAACCCGGCCATCCGCTCCAGTTCGGGCTGGTCGCGCCCGGAGGCGACGGTCCCCACCGCGATGTCGGAGCTGCCCGTGTACCGGGCCAGCAGCACCTGGTACGCGGCGACCAGCACCGTGTAGAGGGTGCAGCCGTGCTCCCGGGCGAGCCTGCGCAGACCCCGTGTGACCTCGCCGGGCAGGTCGAGGGAGCAGGTGGCGCCGGCCCCGGTGCGCAGTTGCGGGCGCGGGCGGTCGGTGGGCAGTTCCAGCGGCTCCAGCCCGGCCAGCGTCCGCTCCCAGTAGGCCAGGTGCGCGGCCTGGGCGGGGCTGTCCCGGCGGGCCCGCTGCCAGGCGGCGACGTCGGCGTACTGGAGGCGGGGCTCGGGCAGGCCGCTGGGGCCGCCGGTCAGCCGCGACCGGTAGAGCTCCGCCAGGTCGTCGAGGAGCACGCCCATGGACCAGCCGTCGGTGATGATGTGGTGCGCGCAGACCACCAGGACGTGGACCTCCGCCGACTCGCGGATCAGGAACGGCCGGAACGGCGGGGCCTCGCGCAGGTCGAAGGGGATCTGGACCTCGGACAGCAGCAGCGCGTCGAGGCGCGCGCGCACGGGGCCGTCGCCGTCCGGCAGGTCGATGACGCGCAGGGGGAGCGGGCCGGGCTCGGCGACCCGCTGCACCGGCTCTGCGCCGTCCGCGGCGAAGGTGGTGCGCAGCACCTCGTGGCGGGTGGTCAGGTCGGTGAGCGCGGCGCCGAGGGCCGAGGTGTCCAGCGGACCGGTCAGGCGCAGGGCGGCCGCGCTGTTGTACTCGGCGCCGCCCTGGCCGAGTTCGCCCAGCATCCACAGGCGGCGCTGGGCGGTGGAGACGGGCAGCGGGGTGCCGTCTCTGGGCAGGGTGGGGATGCGGTTCTCGGACTGGGTTCCGCCGCCCGCGAGCCTGCGGCGCAGCTGCTCCTGGAGGTGCGCCGGCAGGGCTGCGACGCGGTCGTTCTGCTGGTCAGGGACGGTCACGTGGGCTCTCCGTGGGCTGTGGTGCGGGAAGTTTCCGGGGGCGGGCAAGGGGGGGCGGCCGGACGCCGCCCGGGCGTCCGGCCGGCCGTTCAGGCGGACGGCGGCAGGTCCTCTCCCGCCTCCTCGGCGGCGGCCCGCTCCAGTTCGGCGATGATGCGTTCCTCGATCAGCTGGGCGAGGGCGGCCACGGTCGGTCTGCTCAGGACGTCGCGCGGCGAGAGGTCCAGGCCGAAGGCGACCTTCATCCGCAGGACGGCCTGGAGACTCAGCAGCGAGTCGCCGCCCCGCTCGAAGAAGTCGTCGTGGGCGCCGACCCGTTCGACTCCGAGCAGGGCCGCCCACAAATCGGCGACGGCCTCCTCGGTGGGGGTCCGGGGCGCGGTGTACTCCTCGCCGCTCTCCTGCGCGGGCGGCTGGGGGAGGGCGGCGCGGTCCAGCTTCCCGTTGCCGGTCAGCGGCAGGGCGTCCACCACGACCACGGCCGACGGCACCATGTACGCCGGGAGCTGGGCCCCGAGGGCGGCGCGTATCCCGGCGCCGTCCGGGCGGTGCCCGGCGGCGGGCACCGCGTAGCCGACCAGCCGCAGCCGGGGCTCGCCGTCCCCGGTCTCCGCCGTCTCCTGCCGTCCGGGCGGGGCGGGGAGCGCGAGAGCGGCGGCCTCCGCCACCGAGGGGTGGGCGGCGAGTGCCGCCTCGACCTCGCCGAGTTCGATCCGGTGGCCGCGGATCTTCACCTGGTGGTCGGTGCGTCCCACGAACTCCATTTCGCCGTCGGGCCGCAGCCGCACCAGGTCCCCGGTGCGGTACATGCGGGTGCCGGGCGGGCCGTACGGGTCGGCGGTGAACCGTTCGGCGGTCAGCGCCGGACGCCGCACATAGCCACGGGCCAGGCCCGTGCCGGCCACGTACAGCTCGCCGGCGACGCCCTCGGGCACGGGGCGCAGGGAGGTGTCGAGGACGCGCAGCCGGATGCCTGCCCGGGCGCGGCCGATCGGCACGGGGCCGGGCGGGATCTCGGCGCCGGGCGGCAGCCGGTACTCCATGCAGCCCACGGTCGCCTCGGTGGGCCCGTACTCGTTGACCACGGTGGCGTCGGGACGCTCCCGGCGCCAGCGGCCCACCGCCTCGCCGAGCAACTGCTCGCCGCCCAGGACAAGTTGACCGGCGCCCGGGAGCTGCCCGCCGAGCGCGGAGAGCAGCGGCAGGTGGGCGGGGGTGGCCTTCAGGACAAGGGTCGCCCGGTCGTCGCCGGTGGCCCGCGCCGCGTCCTCCAGGTCGGCGACGCGCACCTGTCCGCCGCTGATCAGCGGCGGGTAGAGCGAGGTCACCGTCAGGTCGAAGGTGAGCGGCGAGTGGAGCACCGAGCCCCCGGCCGCGCCCGGGTAGGCGCCGGCGGCCCAGCGCACGTAGTCGGCGAGCGACCGGTGCTCGACCACGACGCCCTTGGGCCGGCCGGTGGAGCCGGAGGTGTACAGGACGTAGGCGGGGTGCCTCTCCCCCGGCGGGCGACCGGATCCGGCCTCCGCGACCGGCCCCACGGCCGCCCCCGCGTCCTCGACGGGCAGCGTCCGCGTGCCCGCCGGCAGGGCCTTTGCCCCGGCGGCGTCGGCCAGGACCAGCTTCGGCTCGGCGTCCTGGAGGATGTACGCGGTCCGCTCGGCCGGATGGTCGGGGGCGAGCGGCAGGTAGGCGGCCCCCGACTTGAGTACGCCGATCAGCGCGACGACCAGGTCGGTGGAGGGCCGGGCCGCGACGGCGACCAGGTCCTCGGGGCCCGCGCCGTGGCCGGCCAGCACCCGCGCCAGCCGGTCGGAACGCTCGGCCAGCTCGCGGTAGGTCAGCGTGGTGCCCTCCCCGCTCAGCGCGGGCGCCTCGGGGGTACGGGCGGTCTGCGCGGCGAGCAGGTCGAGGACCGTGCCGTCGGCGGCCGTGGGCGCGGGGCCCTCGCCGGCCGCCAGCAGCTCCCGCTCCTCCTCGGCGGTGAGCCAGTCCAGTGCCCGCAGGGGGCTCAGCGGCCGGTGCGCCGCAGAGGTGAGGAGCTGCTCCAGGCGGGCGGCCGTCCGCTCCACCGTGGCCTCGTCGAAGAGGTCCGGGTCGTAGGCGAAGCGGAAGGTCAGCCGCTCGTCCGGGTAGACGGTCACGGCCAGCGGGTAGTTGGTGGTCTCGACGTCGCCGTCGACCGTGTGCAGCCGCAGCCCGTCGGGCCGGGCCGCGGTGTCCACCGGGTAGTTCTCGAAGATCAGCACGCTGTCGAAGAGCGCGGTGCCCGAGGCGACGCCGCTGCCCGCCTGGACCTCGGTCAGGGGCAGGTGCTCGTGCTCGCGGGCGGCGGTCTGCCGCTCCTGGAGCCGGGTGAGCCAGGGAACCAGCTGCTCGCCCGGCTCGATCCCGGCCCGCACGGGCAGGGTGTTGATCAACAGGCCGAGGACGGTCTCGGCACCCGGCAGCTCCGGGGGGCGGATCGAGCGGGTGGCGCCGAAGCAGACGTCGTCCTGGCCGGCGTAGCGGGACAGGAGCAGTGCCCAGGCGCCCTGGACGAGGGTGTTGAGGGTGAGCCGGTGCTCGCGGGCGGTGCGGATCAGCGACTCGGTGACCGGCGCGGGCAGGGCGCGGCTCAGCCGCCCGGTGGAGCTGCTCTGCCGGCGGGCCGACGGCTTGCGGTCCCAGGGGAGCGGGGTGGGGGCGGTGAACCCGTCGAGGGCCTGGCGCCAGTGGCGCACCGCCGCACCGGTGTCCTGCCGGGCGAGCCACGCCGCGTACTCCCGGAAGGGGCGGCGGCCGGCGCGGTGGGACTCCGGCTCGCCCGAGAGGACCGCGCCGCAGGTGTCCAGGACGTCGGAGAGCAACTGGAAGACGCTCCAGCCGTCGAGGAGCAGGTGGTGGAAGGTCCACAGCACCCGTACGCCGCCCTCGGGGAGCCGGGCCAGGGTGATCCGGGACAGCGGCGGCCGGTCCAGGTCGAGGCCGCGGGCGCGGTCGCGCTCCATCACCCCGGACCAGTCGGCGGCGCGCCGGGCGGGGTCCGTCCGCTCGCGCCAGTCCAGGTGGGTGACGGGCAGCGGGGCGGTGCGGTGGACGGCCTGGAGCGGCTGGGAGAGGCCGTCCGTCAGGACGGCGGTGCGCAGCACCGGGGTGTCGGCGACCGCCCGGCGCCACGCCTCCTCCAGCATGGCCGGGTCGTCGAGGCCGTCCACGGTGAAGGAGATCTGCTCCAGGTACAGGCCCCGCCGCGCGTCGGCCAGGCTGTGGTACAACATGCCGCTCTGCATCGCGGTGAGCGGGTACAGGTCCTCGACGTCGCGGCCGGCCAGCACCCGGTCCAGGGCGGCCTGGTCCAGCCCGGCCAGCGGGAAGTCGGACGGGGTGGCGCGGCCGGCCGACGGGTCGGCGCTGTGCCGGACGATCTCGCGCAGTGCCGCGGCGGTCTCCTCGGCGAGCGTGCGCACGGTGGCCTCGTCGTGCACGCCCGGGGAGTGCACCCACTCCACGGCGAGCCGCCCGTCCTCCACCCGGGCCACCACGTCGAGGAGGAACGGCCGGCGCCGCGTGGGGTCCTCGGTGAGCTGGACACCCGAACCGCCCTGGACCAGGGGCCCGTCGGCGCCCGCCGAGTCGAACCGGCCGAGGTAGTTGAAGCTCACCTCGGGCAGGCCCCCCGCCACCCGGCCGTCGGCGGGCTCTCCGGGCGCGCCGCCGGACAGGTACCGCAGGGCGCCGAAGCCCACTCCGCGGCCGGGGACGGCGCGTAGCTGCTCCTTGACGGAGGGGAGCGTCACGTCCCAGCCGTCCTCGGGGCCGACCGAGAGCGCCACCGGGTAGAGCGAGGTGAACCAGCCGACGGTACGGGTGAGGTCGACGTCCTCGAACAGCTCCTCGCGGCCGTGGCCCTCCATCGCGACCAGGGTGCGGCGCCGCCCCGTCCAGCGGGCGAGCGCCCGGCCGCAGGCGGCGGCCAGCAGAGTCTCCACCCCCGTGTGGTACGCGGCCGAGGCCCGCCGCAGCAGGCTGCCGGTCTCCTCGGCGGACAGCTTCACGGTGACGCTCCGGGCGGCGCCCGCCAGGCGCGGGCCCTCGCCGTCGCGGGGCAGCGCGGGGCCCGGCGCGGCGGCCTTCTCCCAGTAGCCGGCCTCGGCGTCGAACCCGCCCTTGGCGGTGTGCTCCTCCAGCCTGAGCGCCCAGGCGCGGAACGAGGTCGTCGGCGCCCCCAGGTCGACGGGGTGCCCGGCGGCCGCCTGGTGGTAGGCGGTCTCCAGGTCCTCGGTGAGGATGCGCCAGGAGACGCCGTCGACGACCAGGTGATGGGCGGTCAGCAGCAGCGCCGGCCCCCGTTCCGGGCCCCGCTCGAAGAGGACCGCGGCGAACTTGGCCGGCTCCTCCAGGCGGAACCGGGCCCCCTCGCCGTGCGGCCACGCCCGGACGGCGGCGTCCTGCTCGGCGGCGGTCCGCCCGGTCAGGTCGACGGTGCGCGGACCGGCCGCCGCCGGCTCGCCGAGGGGCTCGGTGTACTGGACCCACCGGCCCCTCTCGCGGACCGAGCGGGTGCGCAGCGCGTCGTGCCGGGCCGGCAGCGCGGCGACGGCGGTGGCCAGTGCCGCGCGGTCGGTGCCGGGGGCGAGGTCGAGGACCACGTACTGGTCGAAGTGGCCGGGCCGCTCCTGCGGGGTGGCGAAGAACCAGTGCTGCACCGGGGTGGTGGGGACCTCGCCGAGGGCGGACACCTCTTCCCCGGCCGGGCGCCGGACGGCCTCGCCCTCGACGGCGGCCAGCGCGGCCACCGTCTGCCGCTGGAAGACGTCCTTGGAGTGGAGCGGGATGCCGGCGGCCCGGGCCCGCGAGACCACCTGCATGCTGAGGATGGAGTCGCCGCCCAGGTCGAAGAAGTTGTCCTGCGCGCCGACCCGCTCCACGCCCAGCACCTCGGACCAGATGCGGGCCAGCGTCCGCTCGGCCCCCTCGCGCGGCGGGACGAACCCGCCGGTGGCCGCGGCCGTGAAGTCGGGGGCGGGCAGCGCGGCCCGGTCCAGCTTCCCGGCCGGGGTCAGCGGCAGCCGGTCCACCGCGGTGAAGGCCGACGGCACCATGTGCGAGGGGAGTGAGGCCGCGAGGAAGCCCCGCAGTTCGGCGGGGGCGGGCACGGTGGCTCCCGGCGCGGCGACGGCGTAGGCGGCGAGCCGCTTGGGGCCCTCGGCGGGGCGGACGGCGACGACGGCCGCGTCGAGCAGTGCCGGGTGGCGCAGCAGGGCGGCGCGTACCTCGCCCGGCTCCACGCGGAAGCCACGGATCTTGACCTGGTCGTCGGCGCGCCCGATGAACTCCAGGGCGCCGTCGTTGATGCGGCGGGCCAGGTCGCCGGTGCGGTAGAGCCGTTCGCCGTGCTGGAAGGGTGAGGCGATGAACCGTTCCGCCGTCAGGGCGGGCTGGCCGAGGTAGCCGAGGGCGAGCCCGTCGCCCCCGATCCACACCTCACCCGGCAGGCCGGTCGCCACCGGCCGCAGGTGGTCGTCGAGCAGGTGCACCCGGGTGCGGCCGAGCGGCGTGCCGATCGGCACCGAGGGCCGCCGGGTGTCGTCCGCCTCGATCCGGCGGGCGGTGGCGAAGACCATGCTCTCCACCGGGCCGTAGCCGTTGACCAGCGTCAGGTGGGGGAAGGCGGCGCGGACGCGCGCCACATGGGCGGGGGAGGCGGCCTCGCCGCCGGTGATGACCTGCCGGACCGTGCCGAAGACGTCCGGCTCCTCGTCGACGAGGACGTTGAAGAGGCTGGCGGAGAGCCAGAGCGTGGTGACGCCGTGGGCCGGGACGAGCGCGGCGATCACGGCCGGGTCGGGGACCGAACCGGGGTGCAGGACACAGGTGGCGCCGTGCAGCAGCGCGCCCCACAGCTCCAGGGAGAAGGCGTCCCACGACATCGGCGCGGACTGGAGCCACACCTGCCCCGGCCCGAACGCGGCGAACTCCTGGCCCAGGACGACGCGTACCGCGGCCCGGTGCGGCGACAGCACGCCCTTGGGACGGCCGGTGGAGCCGGAGGTGAACATGACGCTGGCCGCGTCGAGCGGGGTGACGCCCGAGCGGGGGGCCAGCGGCGAACGGGCGGCGACCAAGCCGCGCTCGGCGTCCAGGTCCAGGACCCGCACTCCGGTGGCGCCGGCGAACCGGCCGGCCGCGTCGGCGTCGGTGACCAGGACCGGGGCGGCGGTTTGGCGCAGGGTCCGGGCCAGCCGCTCGTCGGGGAAGGCCGGGTCCAGCAGGGCGTACGCGGCACCGGACTTGAGGACCGCCAGCAGAGCCGTGATCAGCTCGGGCCCGCGCTCCAGGCAGACCGCGACCACCTGACCGCGTCCGGCGCCGTGGGCGATGAGGTGGTGGGCGAGCCGGTTGGCCGCCTCGTCGAGTTCCTGGTACCCGGTCCGGCGGCCCTCGAAGACCAGCGCCACCGCGTCGGGGGTGCGGGCCGCCTGCCGCTCGAACGCCTCGTGCAGGCAGAGCCCGGTGTCGGCGCCACCCCGCGCGGACTCGGCGCCGGACGCGGGCCGCTCCCCGCCGTCGGTCAGCGGCAGCGCGGCCAGCGCCTCGCCGGGCCGCTGGACGGCGCCGCTCAGCAGGGCGGTCAACTGCGCCCCGAACCGTTCGACGGTCCCCGGCTCGAAGAGGGCGGTGCTGTACTCCAGGGCGCAGCCCAGCGCCGTGCCCCGGGGCGTGAACTCGACGAACAGGTCGAACCGCGCGTGGTCGCGCGGCAGGTCGCAGGGCTCGATGCGCAGGCCGGCCGCGTCGTCGACCGAGGGCAGTTCCTCCTGGAGCGCCACCACGGTCTGCACCAGCGGGTGCCGGCCGGGGTCGCGCCGCGGGGCGACCGCCTCGACCACCCGGTCGAACGGCACGTCCTCGTCGTCGAAGGCGTCCAGCACCGTACCGCGGACCTCGCGCAGCAGGGCGCCGAAGTCGGCGTCGAGGCGGACGGTGCCGCGCAGTACCAGGGTGTTGACGAAGAAGCCCATCAGCCGCTCCAGCTCAGGGCTGGTACGTCCCGAGGAGACGGTGCCGACGGAGATGTCCTCCTCGCCGGTGGCGCGGGCCAGGAGCGCCCGCACACCCGCGGCGAGGACCATGAAGAGGGTGGCGCCGTGTTCCCGGCCCAGCCTCCGCAGGGCGGTGGTGAGCCGCGGGGACAGCTCGAACCGGTGGACGGCGCCCGCGGTGGAGCGCACCGGCGGGCGGACCCGGTCGGCGGGCAGTTCCACCACGGGGGCGCCGGTCAGCCGGGCACGCCAGCGTTCCAGCGCCGCCCTCCGCTCCTCGCTCCCGGCCCGCTCCCGCTGCCGGAGCGCGAACTGGGCGTACCGGGTCTCCAGCGGGGCCAGCCCGCAGGCGGCGGCGGCCTCGTGGGGCGCCGTGCCGGGCGCCTCGCACAGGTGGGCGTAGAGGGCGGCCAGTTCCTCGATGAGCAGCCGGGTCGACCAGCCGTCCGTCACCAGGTGGTGGAGGTCGAGGACGAGCAGGTGCCGGTCGGGGGCGAGGGTCAGCAGCAGGGCGCGTACCGGCGGTCCGGTGCGCAGGTCGAAGGGGCGTTCCGCGTCCTGCCGGACGTGCCGCTCGACGGCCGCGTCCCGCTCGTGGGCGGGCAGCGCGCTCAGGTCGAGCTGTTCGAGGCCGGGTTCCAGCACCTCGTGGACGGTCTGCGTGCCGACGCCGCCGGCCGAGTCGAAGGTGGTGCGCAGCGGCTCGTGGCGGGCGGAGAGCGCGCACAGCGCGGCGCGCAGCGCACCGGTCCGCACCGGTCCGGTCAGCCGCAGGCCGAGGGGGGTGTTGTACTCCGCGGCCCCGGAGCCCGACTCGTGGAGGAACCACAGCCGGCGCTGGGCGTCCGAGAGGGGCAGCGCGGTGTGGCCGGCCGCCTTCGGGGCTGCCGGGCCCTCGGGGCGGGCGCCGGCCGGCTCCGTGGCCGTGGCCGTGGCCAGCAGTTCGGCGAGGGCGGCGACCGTCGGCGCCTGGAACAGGGCGCGGGGCGCCACGCGCGTCCGGAGCGCGGCGGCGGCCCGGGAGGCGACGCGCACGGCGGCGATGGAGTCGCCGCCCAGGTCGAAGAAGTCGTCGTGGGCGCCGACGCGCGGCACCCCCAGCACCTCGGCCCAGACCCGGGCCAGTGTCTCCTCCGCCCGGCCGCGCGGCGCGACGTGGTCCTCCCCCGCGGCGGCCCAGTCCGGCTCCGGCAGCGCGGCGCGGTCGACCTTCGCCGAGGCGTTGTGCGGCATCCGCTCCAGGGCGGTGAAGGCGCTGGGCACCATGTGGGCGGGGAGTTCGCGGGAGAGGAAGGCGCGCAGCTCGGCCCGGCCGGGGGCCTCGTCCCCGGGTGTCGGGACGACGTAGGCGGCGAGCCGGCGCGGGCCCTCGCCGTGCCGGACGGCGACGACGGCGGCCTCGGCGACGGCGGGGTGGCCGAGCAGGGCGGAGCGTACCTCCTCGGGCTCGATGCGGAAGCCGCGGATCTTCACCTGGTGGTCGGTCCTGCCCACGAACTCCAGTTCGCCCGAGGGCAGCAGGCGCACCTGGTCGCCGCTGCGGTAGAGCCGTTCGCCGGGGGTGAAGGGTGAGGCGACGAACCGTTCGGCGGTGAGCGCGGGCCGGCCGAAGTAGCCGCGAGCCAGGCCGTCGCCGCCGATCCACAGCTCGCCGGTGCCGCCCTCGGCCACCGGCCGGAGCCGGTCGTCGAGCACGTGCACCCGGGTGTGGGCGATGGCACGGCCGATCGGCACGGTGGACCCGTCCAGCTCGTCGGGCCGGACCCGGTGCCAGGTGGTGTAACCGCCGTTCTCCATCGGGCCGTAGACGTGCAGGAGGGCCAGTTCCGGGTTGGCGCGCAGCGCCTTGGCCATGTGGCGCGGGCTGCACGCCTCGCCGCCCGTCATGATCTCGCGCACCCCGCCGATCAGCTCCGGGCACTCGTCGGCGACCGCGTTGAAGAGGCTGGTGGGCAGGAAGGCGGTGGTGATGCCGTGCGCCGCCGCCAGGTCGGTGATGACCGCGGGGTCGGGGGTGGAGCCCGGGTGCAGGACGCCCGTACCGCCGTGCAGCAGGGCCCCCCACAGTTCGATCGCGAAGGCGTCCCAGGAGACCGGCGCGGCCTGGAGCCAGGTGCGGTGCTCGCCGAGGACCAGGAACTCCTGGCCGAAGAGGAGGCGCACCAGGGAGCGGTGCGGGGAGAGCACGCCCTTGGGGCGGCCGGTCGAGCCGGAGGTGAACATGACGTACGCCGCGTCGTCCGGCGTGGCCCGGCGCGGCAGGTCCTCCTCGCCGTACGCGGCGAGGGCCCCCTCGGGCGCGCCGGGTCCGGGCAGTACGACCACGGTGGGTGCCAGGGCGGCGGCCCGGTCGGCGCCCGCGACGTCGGTGACGACGACCCTGGTGCCGGCCTGGCCGGCCATCTCGGCCAGCCGGGGGCCGGGGAAGGCGGGGTCCATCGGCGCGCAGCCGGCGCCCGCCTTGAGCACCGCCAGCAGGCCGGTGACCAGTTCCGGACCGCGCTCCAGGCAGACGCCGACCAGGTCGCCCGGTCCCACGCCCTGTCCGGCCAGGTGGCGGGCGAGCCGGTTGGCCCGCGCGTTGAGTTCGCCGTAGGAGACCCGGCGGTCGCCGAGGACGAGGGCGGTCGCCTCCGGCCGGCGGGCCGCCTGCTCCTGGAACAGCTCGTGCAGGCAGGCGTCCGCGGGATAGCCGGAGCCGTTCGACGGGTGCTTCGGTCGCCGGGGTGCCGTTCCGCGTTCCATGTCTTCCTGTCCTCTTCCGGATCGGTTTCGGTGCTCCCCCGCCACCGGGTGGCGGCGTGGCGGACGGGGGTGGGCTCGCCTGGTGCCGCGGCCGTCCCCCGCCGGTCGGCGGGTGAGCCGTCAGACGCGCTGCGCGCGCCGCCCGGTCACCTGGATCTGCTCCAGGCGCCCGGTCTCCGGAGCGCGCAGGAACCGCCCCAGGTAGGCCAGCCGGTTGGCGGCCAGTTCGCGCATGGTGAAGCTGAGGTCGTCGTGGAAGGTGAGACGGGCGAAGGGTTCGCCGCCGACCTTCAGGAGCGCCCCGCCGTCGGCCGCGAGGTCGATCGCGTAGGCGGTGTCGCCGTTCTCGTAGGTGCCCTCGCACTCGGGTGGCGCGGGCACCGCTCGGCGCTCGCGGTCCTCGCCGGAGTACGAGTAGCCCGCCAGGTCGAGGCCGTCCGCGGCGAGTTCGGCGGTCAGCTGTTCCCACAGGGCCATGCCGGTGTTGGCGTTGGTGGTGAGGGCCGCGGCGGTGCCGGTGGCCGGGTCGACGCGCAGGTGGCAGGAGGTGCCGTCGGAGGTGCCGTCGTGGCCGACCCGCCGGCTGCCGTCCTGGGCGCGGTAGCAGGAGAGCCCCAGCCCCCACCCGTCGGCGAGGCCGAACGGGTCGGCCCCGGCCACCGGCCGGCGCATCGGCACCAGCGCCTCGGCGTCCAGCAGTCCCGGCACCCCCCGGGCGCCGTCGGTGTGGAGCAGGCCGTAGGCGAGCAGGTCGGCGGCGCTCAGCGCGAGCGCGCCCGCGGCCGCCTCGACCCGGGGCAGCGTCTGGCGTACGGGCAGGGCGGTGCCGGTGGCGCGGGCGGCGTGGCCGGGGACGTGGGGACGGCCGGCGGGAGGGGTGATGTAGGCCGGTTCGATGCCCAGGGGCGTCAGGAGGATCGTCTCCAGCGCCTCCCGCCACTCCATCCGGGCGACGTGTTCGACCAGGAACCCGGCGACGACGTAGCCGATGTTGGAGTAGGAGAACGACGAGCCGCACTCCGGGATGGGGCGCGTCCGGGCGCAGTCGGCGAGGTAGCCGCGGCGGGTGGTCCCGGCGAGGTCGTCGCTGTCCCGGCCGGGCGGGAGGCCGCTGCTGTGCGAGAGGAGCTGGCGCAGGGTCTGCTTCTCGCCGAAGGAGGCACCGGGCACCCGCAGGTCGGGCAGTTCGTCGGCGAGCGGCCGGTCCAGGTCGAGGTCGCCCTCGTCCACCAGGACCATGGCCAGCGCGGCGGTGAACGTCTTGGTGATCGACCCGGTGGGGAACTTGCTGTCCGCCCGCACGGGCCGGCCGGTGCCCGCCTCCTCCTCCCCGAAGAGCACGGTGTACGTCGCGCCCTCGTGCCGCAGCACGAACTGGCCGCCCGGTACACCGTGGCGGCGGGCGAGGTCCGGCAGCCGTTCGGAGAGCACGTCCACGTTCACGAAGTCCCCCTATGGCGCGGGCGGGAGACCTGGGCGGCAGTCGCCACCGGCGGGACTCCCGGCAGGAAATGGGCGCGCCGCCCGGGGACACTCCGGGTACGGAGGGGCGGGGCCCGGCGGGCCGCGCGCCCCCCACGGCGCGACGCGGACCCACCCTCGCCGAGGGCGGCGGCAGGTGCCACCTTCGGAAGCTCACGCCTAAAGTGCGGCCCGGCCCGGCCCGGACCACGAGGGTCCGGACCGGGCGGGTGCGTGCCGCGGTGCCGACGGCCGGCCGGGGGATGTACCGGCGGTCAGGAGCGGCTGTGCACCGACGGCTCCACGTCCTGGGGAGCCGTCGGCAGCCCCGGGCCGGGCGGCGGTACGACCGCCGCCGGCCGGGGAGTGCGGGTGGAGCGGAGCTGGAGGACCGTCGGGATGAGGGAGGCGATCATGGCGATCAGCAGGCAGCCGCCCAGGACGCCGCCCATCTCCGCCCACGGGACGGGGAAGGAGGCGCCGCCGGCGCCGTCCAGCGCGCGGCTCATGCCGAGCACGGTGACACCGGCCGCGGCGATGCCCAGGATGCCGCCGACCACGACGACGGTCAGGGTCTCCCACAGGACGCTGCGCAGCACCTGGCCGCCGGTGGCCCCCAGCCGCCGCAGCAGCAGGATGCCGGAGGCGCGCTGCTCGGCCGCCATCACCAGGGTGTTGGCGATGGCGATACCGGTGTAGAGCAGGGCCATGCCCAGCAGGACGAGGACCAGGATGCGGCCCTCCCGCTCGGAGTCGGCGGCGCTGCGCTCCAGCCAGCTCTCGCGGTCGAACGCGGCGGCGCCGTACTCGCGGGCCACCGCGTCGGCGCCGCCGGCGACCCGAGCGGCGTCCGCGCCCTCGTCCAGCGCCAGGTAGACGCGTCCGGCGGCGAGGCCGGGGTCGGCCTTCAGCAGGGTGTCGCGGGGAAGCAGGGCCCCGGGCAGCCCGGCGGAGGCGTCCAGCACCGCCACCACCCTCAGCTTCAGCGCGGTGGTGTCGGAGAGCCGCAGCGACACCTCGTCGCCGGTCTTCCAGCCGGCCTGGCCGGAGAGGGTACGGCTGACCGCCACGGTGTCGCCGCGCAGGTCGGCGAGGTCGCCGTCGGCCGCCTTCAGCTCGAAGCTGTCGGCCAGCCGGCCGGGGTCGACGGCGCCGACGTCGCTGGGGATGAGGGCGTTGTAGCCCACCAGGAAGCCGCTGGTGACCCCGACGGGGGCGGCGCTGCGCACGCCGGGCAGGCCGCCCAGCTCGCGTACTCCGGCCTCCGGTACGCCGATCCGCGTGCCGGACTCGACGACGGCTCCGGCGCGCAGATGGGACCGCTCGTCGTTGACGGCGCTGGCCGAGGTGGCGTTGCTCATGCTCACGAGCGACCCGGCCACGGCGACGGTCACCAGGATCGGCGCGGCGCACGAGGCGGTCCTGCGGACGGCGGCCCGCGCGCTGTCGGCGGCGAGCGTCCCGGTGAACCGGGTCAGCGCGGCCACCGGCCAGGCGGCGACGCGGACCAGCGGCGGGACCAGCAGCGGGGCGAAGGCCACCATGGCGATGACCAGGATCTCGGTCAGCACCAGGGAGATGACCACGGCCCCGTCGTCCCCCGCGCGGGGGAGCTGGACCAGCAGGAGGACGGCGAGGGCCAGGAAGAGGCCGCCGGTGATCCACCGGCCCCGGGTCATCACCCGGGTGTCGGTGTCCGACTCCCGCAGGGTCTCCGCGGGGCGGACCCGGGCCGCGCGCCGGGAGGCGGCGAAGACGCCCGCGAGGGCGACGGCGAGGCCGATCACGAAGCTGATGATCAGCACCGGGACGGAGACCGGCACCTCCATGTCGGCGGGGGCCATCCCGTAGTGCTGGAGCACCGCGGTGATGCCGTCGCTGCCCTGGACACCGATGAGGCAGCCGGCGGCGGAGGCGGCGGCGCCGAGGAGCGCGGCCTCGGTCGTGACCATGCGGGTCACCTGGGCGGGCGTGGCTCCCACGGTGCGCAGCAGCGCCAGTTCGCGGCGGCGCTGCGCGATGGAGAAGGCGAAGGTGCCGGAGACGACGAAGACCGAGACGAAGCAGCCGATCAGCGCCATGATCGCGAGCAGGGTGGCGACCTCGTCGAGGGCGGTGGCCCGGTTGGCGCCGGCGGTGCCGCTCTCCTTGCCCGCGTCGGTGTGCACCGTGAGGGGGGAGTCGGGCAGGGCGGCGCGGATCGCGTCGGCCACGGTGCCGGCGGGGACGCCGGGCTCGGCGAACACGGCGAGGGCGTCGGCCTCGGCGGGTGCCGGGTCCAGCTCGGCGAGCGCGTCCTCGGTGAGGAAGGCGGTGGCGGCGCCCTCGGGCGCGGCGGGGCCGGTGCGGGTGGCGATGCCGACGACCCGTACCTCCTCGCGCCCCTGGGCGGTGAGCAGCGCGAGCCGGTCGCCCACCCGGGCCTCCGCCTCGGCGCCGGGCGCGGGGGCGAGGACGACCTCGCCGGAGCCGGCCGGCTCCCGCCCGTCGCGCAGCCGGTAGGGGGCCAGTTCCGCGCCGGGCCAGGCGCGGGCGGTCGAGACGCTGGTGGCGTCCGCTCCGTCGAGCAGCTGGGCCGGGACGGACCGGTCGACGACGACCCGGGCGACGCCGTCCACCGCGGCGACCTTCCCGGCGACCTCGGCGGCCTCGCCGAGCCGGTGGGTCCGGGTGCCGGTGCGGGTCTCGTCGTACGCGCCGTCGCCGCTGCCGAAGGTCACGGTGTAGGACTGCGGGGCGCGCACGACGGCGTCGGCCGCGTCGTACCGTCCGGCGGCGGCCGGGCCGTCCTGCTTGCGGGTGGCGTCGAGCACCTGGCCGGTGCCGGCGATCAGTGCGACGCCCAGCGAGAGGGCGATGAACGTGCCGATGAACAGGGTGAATCTGGTGCGCAGGGTCTGCAGGGCGATCGTCAGCATCGGTCAGCCACCCAGCCGTGCCATCTGCTCGCTGACGGCCTCCACGGTGGGGGAGGCCAGCTCGCCGTAGACGGCACCGTCGGTCAGGAAGATCACGCGATCGGCCCAGGCGGCCGCCACCGGGTCGTGGGTGACCATGACGACGGTCTGGCCGGCGTTGTCGACCAGCGCCCGCAGCAGCTTGAGCACCTCGCGGCTGGTGTTGGTGTCCAGGGCGCCCGTGGGCTCGTCCGCGAAGAGGACGTCCGGCTGGCTGATCAGCGCGCGCGCGATGGCCACCCGCTGCTGCTGGCCGCCGGACATCTCGGCGGGCCGGTGCTTGCCGCGGTCGCCGAGGCCGACCTGCTGGAGCACCTCGTCCACCTGGCCGCGGCTGGGGCGCCGCCCGGCGAGCCGCATCGGCAGGGCCACGTTCTTGCGGGCGTTGAGCGAGGGCATCAGGTTGAAGGACTGGAAGATGAAGCCGATCCGCTCACGGCGCAGCTTGGTCAGCTCCGTCTCGTTGAGCGTGCTGATGTCGGTCTGCCCGATCAGCACCTGGCCGGTGCTGGGCCGGTCGAGGCCGGCGGCGCACTGGAGCAGGGTGCTCTTGCCGGAGCCGGAGGGGCCCATCACGGCCGTGCAGGTGCCGCGGGCGAAGGCGCAGTGGACGTCGTTCAGGGCGGTTACCTGGCCGTCGCCACGGCCGTAGAGTCTGCCGACCCCGCGCAGTGTGACGGCCTGGTCGATGACGGCTCCCGACACGGATTCTTCCTTTCGCGGTGGTGCTCCGGTGGCTGTGCCGGGGCGGCTCGTCCCAGCGCAATGAAGTACAGCAAGGAGGCCGGTGCCCGGGCACTGGCCCTGACTGCCCACCTGAGGGTGGAGGAAACTCCACCCCCGCAGTGGCGGGGGTCGAGCCAACTCCCCACCTTCCGGGTTGCCTTGAATTGTCCGACCAGCGCTGCCTATGGTCGCCCGGCAGCGGTCGGACCGCCGTCGCACTCACCGCGTGGAAGAGCACGCGGACGGTCGCCGCGAACGGGAGGACGGAAATGCGGAAGCACGCGAGGACATGGGCCGGGGCGTTGGGCGTCACGTTGCTCTGCGTTTCCATGGCCGCCTGTGAGGGACCGGGCAAGGGCGAGGAGAGGACGGAGAGCAAGACCTTCACCTTCTCCGGTGACAAGCTCACCGTCGACGCCGGCAACTCCGACGTGCGCCTGCGGACGGACAGTACGGGCGGGGAGGTGCGGGTCAGCCGTACCGTGGAGGGCGAGGCCGGCAAGGACGGCAACTCCCGGTGGGAGTTGACCGGCTCCACGCTGAGCCTGCAGACCGAGTGCCACGGCATCTCGATCAGCTGCGCCGCTCGCTACACCGTGACCCTGCCCAAGGACATGGCGGTGAGCCTGACCAGCAGCAACGGCGCGGTCGACTCGGTCGGGCTCACGCAGTCCCAGGAGATCTCGTCGTCCAACGCGGCCGTCAAGGTCGAGAACGCCTCCGGGGACGTCCGCCTGAAGGTCCGCGACGGGAACGCGGAGGCCATCGGGATCAGCGGCGGGCAACTGGCCGCCGAGACCCGGAACGGCCGGCTCAAGGTCGTCTTCACCGAGCCGCCGCGCAAGGTGACCGCCAGCACCGACAACGGCAACGTGAATGTCACCCTCCCCGCGGGCGGCGACCGCTACCAGGTCCGGGTCGACGCCGAGAACGGGCGGGCGGAGTCCTCGGTGAAGGACACCCCGGGCGCGGAACGGACCGTCGACGTCCGCAGCAACAACGGGAGCGCGCGGGTCGACCAGGCGGACTGACCCATTCCGGTCTAGCGGAACCGGAACTTCCGATAGGGCGGGATCGGTCAGTTCCTGTCAGCCTTGCCGTCAATATCTGAAACAGACGATCGCTTTCGCGTGTTTTAGCTCAGCCAGAAACTCCATTTCGTGGGTTTCCGGCTGATATACGTTCGCCGGCGTGATGGAGGCGACCGACGGACCACTCAGCAGAGCACTCCTGCGCCTGATGCCGAACCTGGACGAGCGTCAGCGCCGCCTGGCGCTGGGAGCCGTCGCCGAGGGGCTGGGCCGCGGCGGCATCCGTACGGTCGCCAAGGCGGCCCGGGTCGCCGAGTCCACGGTCTCCCGGGGGGTACGCGAACTCGACGGCCCCCGCCTGCCGGCCGGACGGGTGCGCCGCGCCGGCGCCGGCCGCAAACCGCTCACCGAGCGGGACCCGGGACTGATGCCCGCCCTGCTCGCCCTGGCGCGCTCCACCGGCCCGGAGGGCACCGGCCGTTCCCCGCTGGAGTGGACCACCCTCTCCGTCCGCGAGATCGCCCAGGCGCTCACCCTGCTCGGCCACCCGGTCGGCCCGGACACGGCCTCGTCCCTGCTCAAGGCCGAGGGCTTCACCCTCCAGCCGTCGGCCTACACCTCCGTCCGCGGCACCAGGGAGCACCGGATCGCCCGGCTGCGCCACGGCGCCGCGCTGTTACGCGGGTTCACCGACGCGGGTCACCCGGCGATCCGGGTCCGCACCGAGCCCGCCGTCGAGCCCGGCCGGCGCGCGCGGAGCTGCGGGGAGTGCGTCCAGGGACGCGGCGCCCCGCAGGCCCGTTCCGCGGTCTGCGCGGACCTCTGCGCCCGCCGCCGCCCGGCCGGGCCGCGGCCCGGCGCCGCCCGGGCGGCGCTCCCCTTCGACGACGCCGGGACCGCCGCGCTCATCGCCAGCACCGTCCGCCACTGGTGGGAACTGGAGGGCAGCGGTCACCGCCCGCGCCCCGAGCGGCTGCTGGTGGTCGTCGAGGCGGGCTCGCAGGCCACCAGCCCCGACACGCTGCGGCGGGCCCTCGCGGAGTTCGCCGCCGTCTCCGGCACCGAGGTCACCGCCTGCCACCTGCCGCCGGCCACCCTACGCTGGCCGACCGCCGAGCATCGTCTCTCCTGCCAGGTCACCGCCCGGTGGGACGGTCTGCCGGCCGCCGGTGAGCACGTCCTGATCGGTACCGTCGCACCGCTCCAGGGGCACTCCGCCCCGGCCCGCGCCCGGGCCCTCGCGGGCCTTCCGGCCCCCCGGGGCGCGGAGCGGTGGAACTACATCCTCCACCCCGGCCCGGCCGCCCCCTGAGAGGCGTCGCCGCCCCCGATCGCAGGGGCCGGGCTGTGTTCGCGTGAGCTTACGAAGGTGGAAACCACCCGGACCCCGGGCAACAGTGGGCCCCTGCTGCGGTCGTGCGGTGAAACTCTCCCGTGCGGACCCGGCGAAAAGCGAGCCGTCCACCGGGACCGGCTCATCTCTACACGGGAACGGAGTCGCACCCCATGAGCGGCGGAGCCACCGAATTCGCGAAATCGGCAGAGCTTTTCAACTCCTCGATCGCCACCTGGGCGGTCAGCGCGGCCTGGGACATCGGCCTCTTCGAGGCGCTCACCGAAGCGGATGAGATCGATATACCGTGGTACGCCAAGACGGAGGAGATGGACGAGCCCTCGCTGCGCTACCTGCTCCGGGCACTCTCCTACGCCGACGTCGTGCAGGTCGACGCCGACCGGGTGACCAGAGGGGCCACCTTCGGGGAATTCGCCCAGTCGAAGGGGCTTTTCCAGTGGCTCACCAAGGGCTACGGATCGCTTTTCCAGCGTATGGGCGAGGTGGTCTACGACAAGCACCGCACCGGCGACTACGTCCGGCGTGACAGCACCGCCGTGAGCATCGCCTGCCGGGACGCCAACGACGTCTTCATGGACGCCGCCTTCACCGAGGTGCTGGACGGCCTCGACTTCTCCGTCGCCGCCGACCTCGGCTGCGGCAGCGGGGAGCGCCTGATCCAGCTGGCCAAGCGCGACCCCTCGGTGACCTGCGTGGGCCTCGACATCGCGGCCGGCGCCATCGAGGTCGGCACCGCGGCGGTGGCGGCCAACGGTCTCCAGGACCGGGTGACCCTGGTGCGCGGCGACGCCCGCAGGCTGGGCGAGTACGAGGCGTTCAAGGACGTCGAACTCATGACCTCGTTCCTCATGGGTCACGACTTCTGGCCGCGCGAGCAGTGCGTCGAACTCTTCCGGGGTATCCGGACGCAACTGCCGAACCTCAAGCACTTCGTACTCTGCGACACCCACCGCAACGCGGACGACGAAACGCCGGATCTCCCGCTGTTCACCATGGGATTCGAGACGGCGCACGCGCTGATGGGCCAGTACATTCCCACGCGCGAGGAATGGTATTCGGTGTTCGAGGAGTCCGGCTGGAAGTGCGTGAAGCAGCACGTGTACAGCACTCCGGCGAACACCGTGATCTTCCAGCTGGAGCGAGCCGACAGTGAGTGAGAACGCGCTCCAGGTCCCGGACGGAACAGGGGGAGCGGCATGACGGCTGTCGACGAGCAACCCCTCACCCTCCATTCCCTGGCCCTCAACGAAACCCCGTATCCGCCTCTGGAGTCGGTGCGCAAGGCCATTGCCGACGGCATTCCCGAAATGCATCGGTACCCGCAGTTCTACGCGGACCACCTGATGGAGTTCATCGCGGAATGGCGCGGGGTGGCGGCGGAGTCCGTGGTGGTCGGCAGCGGCTCGGTGGGAGTCGCGCTCCAGACCCTCCAGGCGTTCACCGACGGCCCCCAGGACGAGGTCGTCTACGGCTGGCGGGCTTTCGACGCCTATCCGATCATCACCGACATGGCGGGTGCCACCCGCGTCGAGGTGCCGCTCACCCGCGACGGTGAGCAGGACCTGGACCGCATCCGGGACGCCGTCACCGACCGGACCCGCGTCGTGATCCTGTGCAACCCGCACAACCCGACGGGCACCACGGTGACGGCGCGGGCCCTGGAGCAGTTCCTCGACGCCCTGCCCCCGCACGTGCTCGTCCTGCTGGACGAGGCGTACATGGAGTTCGCCCAGGACGCCGTTCTGCCGCAGGGCGTCGATCTCCTCAAGGCCGGCCGGAGCGGCCTGGTGGTCCTGCGCACCTTCTCCAAGGCGTACGGGCTGGCCGGCCTGCGTATCGGGTACGGCCTGGCCGCGCCCGAGACCGCGCGCCGCATCCGGACCATGTCGGTGCCCTACTCCATCACCGAGACCGCGCGCACCGCCGTCGTCGCCTCGGTGGGCGCCGAGGCCGAGCTGGAGGAACGCATCGCCACCCTCACCGCCGAGCGCGTCCGGACGGGGGCCGCCCTCCGGCGGCTGGGCTGGCGGGTGCTGGAGAGCCACGCCAACTTCCTCTGGCTGGACGAGCCGGAGCGGTGCGCCGCCTTCCACCAGGCGTGTGCCCGGGCGGGTGTCCGGGTGCGGCTCTACCCCGGCGAAGGCATCCGCCTCACCATCGGCACGCCCGACGCCAACGATCTGGTGCTGCGGGCCGCGCGCGGGCTCTGAGCCCCCCGCCCCGAACCCCAAGCCTCCCCGGACGGGGAGCGAGACCGCCCTCGGACCGAGGGCGCCGAAAGGACGACCATGGCCAATCCCTTCGACGACCCGGACGGAACCTTCAGGGTCCTGGTCAACGACGAGGGCCAGCACTCGCTCTGGCCGGACTTCATCGACATCCCGGACGGCTGGTCCACCGTGCACGGACCGGCCGGGCGCGACGCCTGTGCCGAGTACGTCGACAGCCACTGGACCGACATGCGGCCGGCCTCGCTCAGCGCCGGCAGCGGCTCCTGACCCGGCGGGGGAGAAGAATGCGAAGGCTGCAGCTGACCGAGGCCGAGCAGGGCGAGATGGACACCCTGGTCGGCCGGTTCCTGGACGCCGGACACGACTGGGACCCGCTGGTGGCCGCCGAGGCCGCCACCGCCGCGGCCCCCGGACTGCCGCTGAGACTGAGGGAGTTCCTGGCCGGGGCCCGGACCGCGGAGTCCGACATCACGGTGGTCTCCGGTATCCCCCTCGACCCCGCGCTGGTCCCCACCCCCACCGGGTGGGAGGCGGCGGCCAAGTCGGCCGCGGGGCGCCGGGAGGAGGCCGCGCTGCTGCTCTGCGGCTCGGTCATGGGCGACGCCTTCGGCTGGGAGAGCCAGCAGGAGGGGCGCATCGTCCACGACATCTGCCCGGCCCCGGGCATGGAGTCCTCACTGACCAGCGCCAGCAGCGAGAAGACGCTCTCCCTGCACACGGAGGACGTCTTCCACCCGTGCCGCGCCGACTACGTGGCACTGCTGTGCCTGCGCAACCCGGACGGCGTGGGGACCACCGTCGCCAGCGTCGAGGACGTCGACCTGCCGGCCGAGGTCCGCGGGACGCTCGCGGAGCCGAGGTTCCGCTTCTTCCCCGACGACTCGCACAGCGGACCGGTGCCGGGCCGCGAGGGCGGTCCCGCCGCCTACCCCGAGGAGCGCGTGCTGTTCGGCCCGGAACACGCGCCGTACCTCCGCTTCGACGTGGACTTCATGGCGGGCGCCGACGTGGCGGCGGCCGAGGCGGTGCGCGTCACCGACGCCCTGCTGCGGTCCTCGGCGGGGCGGGTCGTGCTCCACCCCGGTGACCTGGTCTTCATCGACAACTACAAGGTCGTGCACGGCCGTGACCCGTTCACCCCCCGGTACGACGGGGAGGACCGCTGGCTCAAGCGGGTCAACCTGCTCCGCGACGTCCGCCGCCTCTACGCCCAGGGCCGGGTCCGCTCCCGGCTCGTCCCCGCCTGACCGGCGGGGACGGGCAGGTGCCCGGGGGCCCGACGGCCCCCGGGCACCACGGCGTGCGTCCTCGCCGCCCGGCCCCGCGCCCTCAGCAGGCCGGCGCGGGCAGCAGCGACACGGTCGCCGGCCCGCGGTGCGCCCCGGCGTCCTCCAGGTTGGCCAGCATGGCCCGTCCCAGCGGCGTCAGTTCGTGCCAGGCCATGTTCCGCTCACGGCGGGTGGTGATCAGGCCGGCCTTCCGCAGCACCGCCGTGTGCTGGCTGGCCCCCGGCCCGGAGATGCCGGCCAGTTGGGCCAGTTCCCCCGTCGTCCGGGGCTCCGTGAGGGCCTGGAGCACCCGGGCCCGGCCCGCGCCGATGAGGGCGGCGAGGGAGCGCTCCCCGCCCGCCGCGGCGCCCCAGAGCGCCGGAGCGTCCTCCTCCGTGAGCGGCGCCGGCAGGTAGAGCGTCGGCTGCCCCTTGCCGTCGCTCACCTCCAGGACCTTGCGTCCCCGCGGCTGGAGGAAGAGCGAGGAGGACAGGCGCACTCCCCGGCCGGCGAGGTGCACCTCGCCGCCCCGCTCGTCGGGCAGCCGCAGCACCGGCTGCCGCCAACTGCTCCCGCCCGGCAGGTGGGAGAGCAGGTCCTCCACCCCGCCGAGGGCCAGCCGCTCGCGCAACTCCTGCTGGCAGCGGCGTACATGGGCGGTGATCTGCCGCCAGTAGGGCTCCAGGCCGAGCTGCCAGAAGGTGTTCAGGGCCTCGCGCAGCTGCTCGCCCGTGGCACCGGTCCGTAACTGCGCGGCCCGCGTCTCGTGCGCGCCGCCTAAGGCGAGGCCCGTCAGGGCCGACGGTGAGGGGAGCCACTGCCCCAGCTGTCTCAACAACCCGAGCAGGGCGCCGAGGCCGGGCCGGACCACGGCCCGCCAGTCGGAGAGCGCGGCGCTGGGGGGCGCGGAGAGGGAACGCAGCGCGAAGTACGTCTCGACGTGCGGAAGGACCTCGTCGCCGATGCGTACCTTGAGCAGGTCGTCGAAGGTGAAGTGGAGGTGCCTGGTCGCGGTGCGGCGTCCGGTTTCGGGCATGACCATCTCTGAATCCTTTCCCGGCGGGAACGGAGCGGCGGCAGCCTCGATCCACGGCATGGCGGACCGTACGAGGCCACCGGGGCACCGGATTCCGGCCGCGCGGGCAGCGGAACCCGTGAAATCGGCACGCCGGAGGCGGCCGTGAAGGCGGAAGCGAGGAGCGGCGGGCCGGCTCAGGGCTGGCGGCGCGGTCCCATGCGCTCGGCACATCGGCCGGGGGCCCGGCCGCGCGGCCGGGCGGTGTGGGCGGACGCGACGCGTGCGGGCACTCTGATGCTGCTGGCCATGTCTCTGCTCCCCCTTGCCGTGAAGGCGGCCCCGACCCCGCGGAAGTGGTCGTCGCACCGTCGAACGCGGGTATGGCTGCCAAAGACCTACACTGCCCGCTCATCCGGCGCGGGAGGGGGTGCCGAACAATAAGTCAGCGACAGATCTGCCCGCGCCCTCAGGGCACCGCGAGCGGGATCTCGCACCACACCGTCTTTCCGGTGCCGCGCGGCTCCACACCCCACGCACTGGTCAGTTCCTCCACGAGGAGCATCCCCCGCCCCGAGGTGTGCTGCTCCGTGGCGGGCCGCCGCCGGGGGGAGGCGGGCGAGGTGTCGCTGACGGAGAGCCGCAGGGCCCTCCCGCCCCCGGCGCGCCGCACGGGCTGGGCCGTCAAGGTGGTGTCCCCGCCGGTGTGGAGCAGGGCGTTGGTGACGAGCTCGCAGGTGAGCAGCACCGCGATGTCGGCGAGCGGGCCGAGCTGCCAGCCCTCCAGCGCCTCCCGCAGATCCTGCCGGGCGGCGCGCAGGGCCTCCGGGTCGTTCGGGGCGACGACGGTCTCAAGCCGCTGGGCCGGGGTGGCCCGGCCCAGCGGGCGCCGCAGCACCAGCAGGGCGACGTCGTCCTCCTCGCCGGTGTACGGCGCCATGGCGCGCAACAGGTGGTCCGCGAGTTCGTGGGGGCCGCCGGGCCCGTCGCGGAGCGCTTCGAGGAGCCGGGCGCGTCCCGTGTCGATGTCCTCGGTACGGGACTCGATCAGCCCGTCCGTGCACAGCACCAGCGTCGAGCCGGGGTCCAGGGCCGTCTCGTGGGCCGGGTAGACGGGCTGGGCCTCCGGCGAGGTGAGGCCGAGGGGGAGTCCGCCGGGGACGTCGAGCCAGTCGGTGCCGCCGTCCGTGAGCCGCAGCACCGGGTCCGGGTGACCGGCCCGCACGATCGTGGTCATGCCGGTGCGCGGGTCCAGCACGGCGAGCAGGCAGGTGGCGAAGCGCCCGGTGTCGAGTTCGGTGAGGAAGACCGAGGCGCGCGCCATGACGGTGGTCGGCGGGTGCCCCTCGGCGGCGTACGCGCGCAGGGCGATGCGGAGCTGGCCCATGATGGCGGCGGCGGTCACGTCGTGGCCCTGCACGTCGCCGATGACGGCACCGACCCGGCCGTCGGCGAGCAGCAGCGCGTCGTACCAGTCGCCGCCGATGCCGCCGCGGGACCGGGTGGGCCGGTAGCGGGCGGCCAGTTCCAGGCCGGGCGAGTCGGGGAGGTGGCCGGGGAGCATGGCCGTCTGGAGCCCGGCGGCGAGTTCGTGCTCCTGGTCGTAGAGCAGGGCGCGTTGCAGGGCCTGGGCGATGACCTTGCCGAGGGCGCGCAGCACGGTCCGCTCGTCCTGGGGGAAGCGCGCACGGTCCGTGTAGGTGAGGCCGACGGCGCCGATGGGGGTGTCCTGGGCGATCAGCGGGAGGTAGACGGCGGCGATGGTCTGGGGGAAGTCCTCCGCGTACGCCTCCAGGGAGGGGTAGCGGGAGACGAAGTGCGCGCGGCTGGTGACGAAGACCGCCTCGCGGGTCCGGGACGCCTCGGCGAGCGGCAGGCGGGCTTCGAGCGGCGTCAGGTGGAAGTCGCGGACCAGCTCCTCGGGGATGCCGTTGGAACCGATCAGCCGCATCCGGCCTTCGTCGACCATGCCGAGGACGACGCCGGAGGCGCCGATCTGCCGCATCAGCCGGTCGGTGGTGAGGGCGTCGGCGACGTCCTCCAGGGTGAGGGTCGGCACCAGCGTGTCGCTGACGTGCCCGACGATGTCGGCCTGGCGGCGCCGCTCGCTGCGTACCCGCCGCAGCTCCTCCGTCTGGTCGACGGCGCGCAGCTCCTGGCTGGCGTCCCGGATGATCCCGATGACCCGCGCCGGGTCCCCCGCCCGGTCGAGGACCACGTGCCCCTGGGTGTGCGTCCAGCGCAGTTCGCCGTCGGGGAGGCGCACCCGGAAGTACAGACTGAAACTGGACCGGTCCCGCAGCGCCCGCTCGACCTGCTCCCGCACCGCCGGGAGCTCCACCGGCAGCATCCGCTCGGCGAGCGTCTCCAGCCGTCCGTCGAACTCCCCCGGCCGGAAGCCCATCACCGCGGCGCCGCCCCGGTCGTAGCGGAGCAGGCCGTCGGACAGGTCCCAGGTGAAGGTGCCCATGCCGTTGACGGCCAGCGCCACCCGGGCGGTGGAGAGCGGGTCGGACGGTGCCTCGGTCCGCGGGTCGGGTTCGCCGGACGGGGCGGCGCTGCGCTCCATGAGCCTCCTCCTGGCCGGACCTCCGGACCCGGACCGCGACGGCACTCGTTCCTCGGCGTGCGGCCAGGGCCCCGCGTCATCCGGTACGGGCCCTCGGGCCGTACCGTTTCGGACGCACCCGCCACACCGCGGGAGCGACTCCGCCAGGGGTGGCCGACCCTCTCATTCTGCGCGGAAACGGGTGGGCACGCCTGTCCTGGCGGATTCCCCGGGGACGAGGCCGAGGCCATCGCGGCGCCCGGCTTGACCCTCACGCGGCGTGAGGCTGAAGGGTGGCACGCATGAGCGACTACTACGACGCGTTCGTGAGCAGTCCCGTGCCCGCTCCCGGCCCCGGCGCGGTGCCGCCGGAGCCCTTCCGGGGCATCTACGGGATGCCCGCCTTCGTGGACGTCCCCACGACCGGCCGGGCGGCGTCGGTGGAGTTCTGGACCCGGGGTCTCGGCTTCTTCGAGCTGTTCGTGGTCCCCGGCACGCTCGTGCGTCTGCGCCGGTGGGCCTTCCAGGACGTGCTGCTGGTCGCGGCGCCGAGCGTCCCGGAGCAGCCGCCCGCGATGAGCTTCAGCTTCTCCGGCGTGCTCGACCAGGTCGACTCCCTCGCCGCGGCCTGCCGCGCGCTGCGCCCGGACGCGGTCGACGGGCCCCGGGACACGCCCTGGAACACCCGCGACGTGGAGGTCGTCACCCCCGAGAACGCACGGGTCGTCCTCACCGCCGCGAAGCCCTTCGACCCGGCCGGCCAGGAGGCGCGGAACCTCGCGGCCATGGGCATCACCCCGCCCGGCGCCCCGTCCTGCGACCATGGCAGGCATGGCTGACACCCCTGGCGCCGGCGGCCTGACCGTGGGGCAGGTCTCGGCGCGCCTGGACGTGACGGTCCGCGCGCTGCACCACTGGGACGAGATCGGCCTGGCGCGCCCGTCGCTGCGCACGGCGGCCGGGTACCGGCTCTACACCCCTGCTGATCTGGAACGCCTGCACCGCGTCGTCGTCTACCGGGAGCTGGGGCTCGGCCTGGACAGGATCCGGGTCGTCCTCGACGACTCGGCCGAGGACGTGCCCGCCGCGTTGCGCGCGCAGCGTGCCCGGATCGCCGAACGGATCGACCGCCTCCAGCGGCTCGGCGCCGGCCTGGACCGGATGATCGACGCTCACGAGCGCGGCCCGCTGCTGACCGCCGAGCAGCAGGCCGCGGTCTTCGGCCCCGGGTGGGACCCGGACGGGCCGGCCCGGGCCCGCCGGCGCTACGGTGACACGCCGCAGTGGCGGCAGTACGCCGAACGCTCGGCCTCCCGCACCCCGGAGGAGTGGCAGGCCGTCGCCGACGCCGTCGCCGAGCTCGACCGCGCCCTCGGGGAGGCGATGGACGCCGGCGTCACCCCTGGCAGCCCGGAGGCGGACCACCTCGCCGAACGCCACCGCGAGGTCTTCGCCTCGTACTTCCCCCTCACCCGGCAGATGCAGGTCTGCCTCGCCCGCATGTACGAGGCCGATCCGGGATACGCCGCCCACTACGACGGCATCCGCCCCGGCCTCGCCAGGTGGTTCCGGCGCGTCGTCGACGCCGCCGCGCGGGCCCAGGGCATCGACCCCTCCACCGCGACCTGGTGCGAGTCCCCCTGAGCTCTGCTGACTCCCTGGGTCCGTGGCCGGGGGTTCTTCCTCCTTCGTACGGAGCAACCTCACCGCTGATTCCTCAAGGGCGACAGAGGATGTCGGGTTTACGGCCGACGGTGGACGTATGCGCGAAACCCCAGAAGAACTCACCAGGCTCCAGTCCCTCCTCGGCTCCTCCCTCTCCGGCTCGACCGCACATCTCCGCTCGATCGTCGAGGGCCGCACCATCACGGCGGCGCAGCTCACCGGGGTCCTCACCGGCATGTGCACGCTCGCCGTCTCCACGGTGACCGCGAAGGGCGAACCGCGGATCAGCGGCGCCGACGGGCACTTCCTGCACGGCCGGTGGCACTTCGGCACGGCGCGCGACGCCGCCAAGGCCCGCCATCTCGCGGCCCGTCCGGCCGTCAGCGTCGCGCACATGCGCGGAGAGGACCTCGGGGTGTTCACCCACGGCACGGTGGAGGAGCTGAACCCCGAGGGCGCCGGGACCACGGCCGACTGGCAGGAACTCCTCGCCCACCTGAAGGACTTCTACGGCGACGACGCCTTCGACTGGGACCGCGAGGTCGTCTACTACCGGCTGGACCCGCACTGGATGACCGTCTACGCCCCCGACCTGGACAAGCTCACCGGCACGTGAGGCCGGGCCCGTCGACGAGGGCCCGCACCCGCGCGTACGCGGGTGCGGGCCGGCCGGCGGCGCGCCGTCGCGTACCGCCGGCGCCGTGGCGACGGCCTCGCCCGGTGCCCGCCGGTGCAGCAGCGAACCGAGGCAGCCCCGCCTCCCCCGGCCCTCGACTCCGCTTCGCCGCGTTCGAGCAGGGGGCCGCTCGGCGTCCTGCCGGTCCGGGGGCACGGGAACGGCGAGGTGGCGAGGAGCGGCCGGTCGCCGGGCTCCGGTGCCCCGGTCCGGAAATGCCGGTGCCCCGCGCCCGCCGCCGTGAGAGCATCCCCGCACACCTCACCCGCCCCGGCGACCGGAAGGCCCTCATGTTCATCCACCCCTTGGGCCCCGAGGGCGCCGAACTGCGCCCGCTGGAGCCGTGGCAGGCGGACGAGTTCCTGGCGCACATGGACCGCGCGCGGGAGTACGCCGGGAAGCGCAACGGCCTGCCGGACGTCGTCCGGGACCGGGGCGGGAGCCGCGCCTTCCTCCAGACGTACGCGGACCGGCAGGCGGCCGACAGCGGGCGGCTCTACGGGATATGGCAGGACGGCACGCTGGTCGGCGGTGTCCTCTTCCGGACCTTCGACCCGGCCCAGGGGGTCGCCGAGGCGGGCTGCTGGCTGGAGCCCTCGGCGGTCGGGCGGGGGCTCGTGACGCGGGCCTGCCGCACGATCATCGACTGGGCGTTCACGCGGCGCGGGATGCGGCGCGTGGAATGGCACGTGGCCACGGACAACGCGCCGAGCATCGCCGTCGCCCGCCGCCTCGGCATGACCCGTGAGGGCGTCATGCGCTCCGCCTTCGTCCACCGCGGCCGGCGCCTCGACATGGAGCTGTGGGCCGTCCTGTCGGAGGAGTGGGGCGGACCCGGCGAGTGACCGGCGCCCACCCCGGTTCAGCCCTCCGGCGGCGCCAGCTCCCGCACCTCGCCCGCCAGATGAGCGGCACAGTCCGCCACGCGCCCGGGCCCGACCCGCCCCCAGTCCTCGGCCGCCTCCCCGAGGTACACCTCCCGCGCGTGCGCCAGCGCGGGCCGGTGTTCCCCGGGCAGGCGGTCGAGCGCCCAGGCGGCCGCCGCGTCCTTCGGCAGCAGTGCCCCGGTGGCGAGCGTGACCCAGACGCGGGCCAGCGTGAGCAGGACGTTGCGGGTGTCGGCGGCGAGGTCGGCGAGCAGCTCCGGCACCCCGGCGGTGACGGCCCGCGCCAGATCGGCGGGCGGCACCTCGGGCAGCACCTCGTCCGGCGGCGGCCCGGCCAGCGCCCGCCCGTCCGCCACCACCATGCTGATCAGCGGCGCGAGATCCGGGTCGGTGCGCGGCGCCGGGACCTCTCCGCGCTCGTAGGCGTCCCGCAGCCACTCGCCGTACTGGTACTCCTGGCGCGGTGGGTACCGCCACGGCACCACCTCGCCGAGCACCACCACCGTCAGTTCCACCGGCCGCCCCGGCGCGCCGGAGATCCCCCGCAGTCCGTCGGTGAGCCCGCGCCGCTGCCCTTCCGTGAGCGGCCGCCGGACCACCACGAACACGTCGAGGTCGCTGTACGGACCGAGCCCGCCGGCCGTGGCCGAGCCGTAGAGGTACATCCCGGCCAGCTCCCGCCCGTGCACCACCTCCCGGACGAGCACCGCGACCTCCTCGACCTGCTCCGCCATACCCGCTCTCCCGCCCGACGTCTTCCACCGACCTGCCCGGGCCCCCGGCCCGCGCCCGGATCCTCGCACGGCGACCGGCGGGCCGAGCCGTCCTCCCCGACTCGCGACCGCCTGCGCGCGGAGCGGACCCGTACGTCCGGGCGCGGACGGCCCGGTTACGCCGTACCCTTCCCGCACGGCCCGTAGCGGCAGCACCCACGAGCCCGTCCGACCCCACTACGCTGCCCGTGGTGATCCCAACGGCGACCGAGGAGAGTTCTGTTGGCCTGTGACCTGTGGCTGGTCCCCCTTGTCGATGTGCTGTGCCACGCCCCCGACAACCCGTTCGCCGAGGAACTCGCCCTCTACGACTCCGCGCTGGGCGCCGCCGGACTGCCCGCCGTGCCGGTCCACTCCTACATGCCCGGCCTCTCCGGCGACGTCGCCCCCGCGGCCGGGTTCGACTACGAGGCCCTGCACTTCCTGCGCCGCGCCTACCTGCTCCAGGTCTGCGGCCTGGAGGTCACCCCGGTCGACGAACTGGGCGGGGACTACGAGCAGTTGCTGGAGATGTTCGAGGCGACCGCGCAGCGCTCCCACCTGGTCTGGCACTACGACCACGCGGGCGCCTACGTCCCCGTCGACTTCCCCGAACCGCTGGCCAACGACGAACTGCTCGCCGGCGGCGGACCGCTCGGCTCCTCGCACGGCCTGCTGCGCGACCTGGAGTACGTCGCCCCGTCCATCGGCATCGACCCCGCCAACCCGCCGGCCGCGCCCGCGCCGCCGCACGGCCCCACCGAACTGGAGGAGCCCGCCGCCCCCGCCCCGCTCGACGACAGCCCGTTCGCCCGCGAACGCCACGTCTGGCTCGGCCTGCACACGGCGGTCACCAAGAGCCTGGGGCAGGGTTCGATGATCGTCTTCAGCTGAGCCGGCCGGCGCCCGGCCCGGCGCACCGAAGGCGCCGCCCCGGCCGCCGGTCTCAGCGCGCGTCCGGCGGCCGTTGGCGCGGCATGTTCGGGCGGGTGCCCGGCAGCAGGGCCGGGCGGGCACCCTGGCTGGGCAGGTCCGCCCTGGCCGGGAGGCCGCCCGAGGCGCGGGTGGCGAGCGGGGCCGGGCCGGTGCGGAACTCCACCATCCAGTCCGCCGTCTCGGTCCTGACCAGGTCGTTCAGGTCGTCCGAGAAGCGGCGCAGGACGCCCAGGCACCGGTCGGCGGCCTCGGCCGCCGTGCCGTCGGTGGGGCCCAGCACCTCCCGCACGCACTCCGAGGCCCAGTCGAACTGGAGTACCTGCAACCGCTGTTGCACCGCCTGTGCGGTCGCCATGTCCCGCATCCACCCCGAGGTCAGCCCGAGGTACCGGTCGAGGGCGACGCAGGCGGCCGCCACCAGCACCGCCAGGCAGGCCCACGGCGAGGCGCCCGGCAGGGCCCCGGTCAGGTCGAGGAGGGGCAGCGCGGCGCCGGTCACCGTGCCGAGCGCCGTCCCGGCGCGCAGCAGGCGGGCGCCGCGGCGCTTGCGGGCGCGGTCGGCGAGGTACCAGTCGGCGGTGGACAGGGCCGACTCCTCGACCCACTCGTACAGCTCGGTGAGGCGGTCGGCCGGCTGGCCCCAGTCGCCCAGCGGGAAGGGGCGCCCGGCGAGGTCGGCGGGGTGTCGCGGACGGCGCCGTTCCCGGGGGCGGGCGTCGTCGGCCGGGCCCTCGGGCTGCTCTTCGGGCTGGCTCACCAGGCACTCCCTCTCGGCGTCGCTGTGCGGGGCCGTCGTCGGCGGACCGTGCGCGCGGCGGCGGGGCGTGGCGGACGGCCGTACGGGATGGTACTGAGCCGCGGGCACGATGCGTGCGCGTACGCGTGCTTTCCGTGAACACCCGTGGGGGCGGGCGATCCCCGGGCAGGGCGGAAGGTTCCTTCCTACCGCGTGGCGAGCCGCCGCCGTACCGGCGCGGGGGCGGGAAATGGGCCCTGATCAGGTAGGGCGCGGGTGGGGGTGGTCACCCGAAAGAGTGCCTCAGCGGGGCCCCGGCCGAGCACGTACGCTCAAGACAGGCGGGAAATGTCCCGGGCCCGGCCCGGGCGCCGACTCCCGCCACGACCCCGTCCCCTACCTCTGACCCAGACCTCAGAACACAGGAGCTGATCGTGATCCCCGGTGGTGGCCAGCCCAACATGCAGCAGCTGCTCCAGCAGGCCCAGAAGATGCAGCAGGACCTCGCGGTGGCCCAGGAGGAACTGGCCCGCACCGAGGTCGACGGTTCGGCGGGCGGCGGCCTCGTCAAGGCGACGGTGAACGGTTCCGGCGAACTCCGCGGCCTGGTCATCGACCCGAAGGCCGTGGACCCGGAGGACACCGAGACCCTCGCCGACCTGGTGGTCGCGGCGGTCCAGGCGGCCAACGAGAACGCCCAGCAGCTCCAGCAGGAGAAGCTCGGCCCGCTGGCGCAGGGCCTGGGCGGGGGCGGCATCCCCGGGCTCCCGTTCTGACCCCCGGTGCGGAAGGGGGCGCGGGCCGAGTCCGTCGCGTCCCGTTCCGTCCCGCCTGATCCCCGTACGACCCCGGCGCGTTCACCCGTGGTGAATCCGCCTCCGTAATCCGCCGCACGCCTTATGGGCGGGCGCCCCGGCGGCTACGGTACGAAGCGACGGCCCGGCCCCGGTGAGGGTCCGGCGCCGCGGAGCACGAAGGAAGGCGTTCCGTGTACGAAGGCGTGGTCCAGGAACTGATCGACGAGCTGGGCAGGCTGCCCGGCGTCGGTCCCAAGAGCGCGCAGCGGATCGCTTTCCACATCCTCCAGGCGGAGCCGGCCGACGTGCGGCGCCTCGCGCACGCCCTGCTGGAAGTGAAGGACAAGGTCCGCTTCTGCTCGGTCTGCGGGAACGTCGCGCAGCAGGAGCAGTGCGGCATCTGCCGCGACCAGCGCCGGGACGTGGCGGTGATCTGCGTGGTCGAGGAGCCGAAGGACGTCGTGGCGATCGAGCGGACCCGGGAGTTCCGGGGCCGCTACCACGTGCTCGGCGGGGCGATCAGCCCCATCGAGGGCGTCGGCCCGGACGACCTGCGCATCCGCGAACTCCTCGCCCGTCTCGCCGACGGCACCGTCACCGAGTTGATCCTCGCCACCGATCCCAACCTGGAGGGCGAGGCCACGGCGACGTACCTCGCGCGGATGATCAAGCCCATGGGTCTGAAGGTCACCCGCCTCGCCAGCGGGCTGCCGGTGGGCGGAGACCTGGAATACGCGGACGAGGTCACTCTGGGCCGCGCCTTCGAAGGGAGACGACTCCTCGATGTCTGACGCCACGCTCCACTCCACGACGCAGGACCCCGACGACTTCGCCGTGCAGATCGCCGACCAGGTCGAGTCGTTCCTGGTCGCCGTCACCGAGATCGCCAAGGGCGACGAGCCGGACAGCGCCGTCCCCTTCCTGCTGCTGCAACTCTCCCAACTGCTGCTGGCCGGCGGCCGCCTCGGCGCCCATGCCGACTTCCTCCCCGAGGAGCGGTACGAGCCCGACCTCGGCCCGGAGCCCGATGTGGACGAGCTGCGCGAGCGGTACGCCGCCCTGCTGGCCCCCGTCGACGTCTACTCCGAGGTCTTCGACCCCTACGAGCCGCGTACCGCGCCGGTCCCGGCCCGCATCTCCGACGGCCTCGCCGACATCGTCGCCGACCTGCGCCACGGCATGGCCCACTACCGCGAGGGCCGCACCGCCGAGGCCCTGTGGTGGTGGCAGTTCTCCTACTTCTCCAACTGGGGCACCACCGCCTCCGCCGCCCTGCGCGCCCTCCAGTCCCTGGTGGTCCACGTCCGCCTCAACCAGCCCCTCCCGGCGCTCGACGGCCTCGACACCGACCAGGACCTCGCCGACGAGTCCCTCGACGAGGAGGCCGGCCGCGTCATGGCCGAGGAGATCGCCGGCCCCCTGGGTCTCCGCCCGGTGCGCTGACCCGCTCCCCGGGCGGGGAGCCGCGCGGCCGGGACCGACAACGGGCCGCTCCCGCAGGCGACCGGCAGTCACCCGCGCGCCCGGGCAGGCGGGTTGATTCCGGCATAGGCTCCTGTGCGCCGGTGGCGCACACCCGGTGCCCGCCAGGCCACCGAGGAGCCGTATGCCCGCCCCCACCGGTTTCACCTGGACCTCCCGAGCCGACGGCACCGTCGTCATCACGCACCGGGGCCGCAAGGCCGCCACCCTGCGCGCGGAGCGCGCCGCCAAGTTCACCGAGGAGGTGGAGGCGGGCGACCCGCAGGAAGTCATGGCCCGCTGGACCGGCGCGTACAAGTTCGGGAACGAGCGGACGGCGCGGGAGCACCCTCGGAACCGGGGGCGTCGCGGGCGAGGGTGAGCCCCGGGCTCCGGGCTGCGGGTTCCGGGCCCCGGGCTTCGGGCTCCGAGCCTCGGGCTCTCCTCCCCACCCGGCTGGTACCGGGCGGTTCCGGGGATGGGTAACCCCCCTCCCGGCCGCCCTCGACCCCACGTGACACCAGGGAAGATGACTTTCGGTGACCGGCTTGCGCCCGAGGGTGAGAAGCCTCTAGGTTCGCGATGAGCAAACGACCCCGGGCGGCGCGCCAACGCCGACTCCGGGGTCTGACCATCACGAAGCCTGCTAAGGAAACCTTCGAATGGCTACCGCGCAGTTTAGTGCTGCCTTCCTTCCCGCGTCCCACCCCCGCGCCTCCGAGGGGTACGGAAAGCGCTTCCCGGGCGGACAACCCCCCACGGACGAAGCCGACTTCACCGGCCTGCCGGCCCGCGAGGCGGCCATCGCCGCCTACATCGACCGGCTCCCCGAGGGAGCGGCGATCGGCTACAAGGCGCTCGCCGCCGCCTTGCCCGCCTACGGGCAGCAGGCGTGCGCGACCGCCCTGCGCGGCATCAGCGCCGCCGGACATCTGCGCACGATCCGGGAGCACCTGACGCTCCGGGACCGGTCGATGCGCTGGGTGACGCGCACGTACTGGTCACGGCAGCCGTACGACGACGCCTGGTGGGGGGAGTTCGCCCGGCGGATCAGGGGGGTCGACGTCACGGGGCTGCGCAAGCAGGGACTGGCCCGGGTCGCCCCGGCCGAGGCGGCCCCCGACGTGCCTGCCGACCCGGCGGTCGGGAGCGTGCCGGGGGCGCACGAGGCAGAGCCGGCCCGGTCCGCGCCTCCCGCGCCTCCCGCGCCGGAGCCCACCGCGCCCGCCGCGGACGCCGCCTCCGCCGCTGTCGCCACCCCCGCCTCCGCTGCCGCGCCGCCACGCCGCGGTTCCGCCCCTGCGCCGGAGGGCTCCGCGCGTCCGGTCTGGCTCGCCGAACCGGACGAGGCGCGCCCCCGGCCGCGACCCGAGAACCGCGTTGCGGACCGGCCCGCCGCCGGGAGCACCCCCGGGTACCGGGCGCTCGCCCGGCTCGCCCGCACCGAGCCCCGGCTCACGCTCTCCGCCGCCGAGTGCGGCGCCCTCGCCCCGCTCGCCGACCAGTGGTTCGAGCGCGGCGTACGCCTCGACCACTTCACGCTCGCCCTGACCTCCGGGCTTCCACAAGGTCCCATCCACAGCCCCGCCGCGTTCGTGCGCTCCCGGTTGGAGAAGAAGATGCCCCCGCTGCCCGCCGACACCGCTCCCGGCCCGGACGGCCAGGCCGGTGCCCAGCCTGGCCGCGTCACCCGCGTGATCATGGTCTGCACCACCTGCGACCAGGACGAGACCACCGTCCAGCTCGTGGGCGGCCTCTGCCCCGACTGTCGCGCCCTGGGCGACGACGTGCCGTGGCCGGACTGGGACGACGAGTACCGGGACCTCGGCCTCCCCGCCCCGCGACCGCCGCGCGCCGACGGCTCCGAGGTTCTTCTCGGGCAGCTCGCCGCCGGGCTGCTGCGCCGCGACGTACCCGCCACGTTCCTGCCCGGACCCCGGGACGCGCGGTGACGGAGCCTTCCGGCCGGGGCGTACCGGCCTGTCGCGGGCGGCGGGGGCGTGTCCGCTGGAAGCGGCCGGCCGTCGCGGAGGTCATGGCGCCCACGGCCGCCGTCGCCGACAGCCCCGCGCACCCCGTCCGACGGGTCGTCTTCCGGCCGGGCATCGCCGAGGGGGACGGGGGTAGGAGCGGGCCAGGTCGGTGGCCGCACGGGTGCGGCGCGCGGGAGCGGGGCGGAACCGGACGACCCGTCCCCCGGGGCCTAAACCTTTTGTGGTCACCCCCACAACCGGGAGTGATCGGTGAGGCCCTGGGAAGGGGACGGGCTGAGCAGCCGTGGGGCGCCCCGGGGGTGATCACTGTCCGAGCGGGACATCTCGGGATGTGATACCAGCAGGGTGTTTTCGGCCAGCTCGGTAAAATGAGCCGACCGCGGCGGAGCCGATCGCTCCGAGGCGCGGACCGAACTGATTGACCGAGGAGCGCACGTGGGCCTTGTCGTGCAGAAGTACGGCGGCTCCTCCGTAGCCGATGCCGAGGGCATCAAGCGTGTCGCCAAGAGGATCGTCGATGCCAAGAGGAGCGGCCACCAAGTGGTCGTCGTGGTGTCGGCGATGGGTGACACGACGGATGAGCTGATCGATCTGGCCGGGGAGGTGTCCCCCATTCCGTCGGGCCGTGAGTTCGACATGCTGCTGACGGCGGGGGAGCGGATCTCCATGGCCTTGCTGGCGATGGCGATCAAAAACCTGGGTCACGAGGCCCAGTCCTTCACGGGCAGCCAGGCCGGTGTCATCACCGACTCGGCCCACAACAAAGCGCGCATCATCGATGTCACGCCGGGCCGCATCCGGACCTCGGTCGACGAGGGCAACATCGCCATCGTCGCGGGTTTCCAGGGCGTCTCGCAGGACAAGAAGGACATCACCACCCTCGGTCGCGGCGGTTCGGACACGACCGCCGTGGCGCTGGCGGCGGCGCTGGACGCCGACGTCTGCGAGATCTACACCGACGTCGACGGCGTCTTCACCGCCGACCCCCGGGTCGTCAAGAAGGCCCGCAAGATCGACTGGATCTCCTTCGAGGACATGCTGGAGCTGGCCGCGTCCGGCTCCAAGGTGCTGCTCCACCGCTGTGTGGAGTACGCCCGCCGCTACAACATCCCGATCCACGTGCGTTCCTCCTTCTCGGGGCTGCGCGGCACATGGGTCAGCAACGAACCGCAAGGGGACCAGAAGATGGAGCAGGCCATCATCTCGGGTGTCGCCCACGACACCTCCGAGGCCAAGGTCACGGTCGTCGGTGTGCCCGACAAGCCGGGCGAGGCCGCGGCGATCTTCCGCACGATCGCGGACGCCGAGGTCAACATCGACATGGTCGTGCAGAACGTGTCGGCCGCCTCCACGGGCCTGACCGACATCTCCTTCACGCTCCCGAAGGCCGAGGGCCGCAAGGCCATCGACGCCCTGGAGCGCGCCAAGGGCTCCATCGGCTTCGACTCGCTGCGCTACGACGACCAGATCGGCAAGATCTCCCTCGTCGGCGCCGGCATGAAGACCAACCCGGGCGTCACCGCCGCCTTCTTCGAGGCGCTCTCCAACGCCTCGGTCAACATCGAGCTGATCTCGACCTCCGAGATCCGCATCTCGGTCGTCACCCGTGCCGACGTCGTCGACGACGCCGTCCGCGCCGTCCACACCGCCTTCGGTCTCGACTCCGACTCGGACGAGGCGGTCGTGTACGGAGGCACCGGGCGATGAAGCCCCGGCCGACTCTCGCGGTCGTCGGGGCGACCGGAGCCGTCGGCCAGGTCATGCTCCAGATCCTGTCGCAGCACGCCGACATCTGGGGCGAGATCCGTCTGATCGCCTCACCCCGCTCGGCCGGCCGCAAGCTGGCCGTGCGGGGTGAGGAGGTCGAGGTCCTCGCCCTCACCGAGGACGCCTTCGAGGGCGTCGACATCGCCATGTTCGACGTCCCCGACGAGGTGGCGGCCGACTGGGCGCCGGTCGCCGCCGCCAAGGGCGCGGTCGTCGTCGACAACTCCGCCGCCTTCCGGATGGACCCGGACGTGCCGCTGGTCGTCCCCGAGGTCAACCCGCACGCCGTCCGGTCGCGGCCGAAGTCGATCGTGGCCAGCCCCAACTGCACCACCCTGTCGATGATCGTCGCGGTGGGCGCCCTGCACGCCGAGTTCGGTCTGCGCGAGCTGATCGTCTCCTCCTACCAGGCCGCCAGCGGCGCCGGGCGCGACGGCGTCGACACGCTGCGCCGCCAGCTGACCGCCGTCACCGCCCCCGGGCCGCGCCCCGCCGTCGCGGAACCGGGCACCGGGCCGGGCGATGTGCGCCGGGCCGTCGGTGACGATCTGGGCCCCTTCCCCGGACCGCTCGCGCTCAACGTCGTGCCCTGGGTCGGCGAGCTGCGTGAGGACGGCTGGTCCTCCGAGGAGATGAAGGTCCGCGACGAGTCCCGCAAGATCCTGGGCCTCCCCGGCCTTCGCGTCGCCGTCACCTGTGTCCGCGTACCGGTGATCACCACGCACTCGCTCACCGTCCACGCCCGCTTCGAGCACGAGGTGACCGTCGAGCGGGCCCGCGAGATCATCGCGACCGCGCCCGGGGTGGTCCTCTTCGACGATCCGGCGGCCGGGGAGTTCCCGACCCCCGCCGACGTGGTCGGCACCGACCCGACCTGGGTGGGCCGGGTCCGGCGGACCCTGGACGACCCGGCAGCCCTCGAACTCTTCGTCTGCGGGGACAACCTCCGCAAGGGCGCCGCGCTCAACACCGCGCAGCTCGCGGAGATGGTGGCGAGCGAAGGGCGCGAGGAGCGCGAGGGCTGGTAGACCCCCGCCGGGGGCGCGTCCCGTGTCCGTACGGGACGGGTCAGCGGGTTCGCCCGGTATGCGGAGGGACCGCCACAGGGGTGCGCCAAGTCCCGGATAAGGGATTTCCCTGCTGTGAACGGGGTGTTCCGGGACCGAAAGGCGTATCGGCGTCCGATATCCGGACGGGACTTCGCCGGTGGGGAAAATTTCCTCCACTCGGGCGCCGAAGTCTGTGTAGGGGCTGTGTAAATTGAGTGCGCGATCAGGTGGTGGCCCCTTTGAGCTGCACCGACGCGGGCATGTCCCGTGGCCGGGCGGCCCACGGGGAAACGCTTCGCCGTGGCCCGCAACCGGGCGCGCGGCGTGTGGCGTCTTCAGTAACCGTTCTCGGTCCGGAAAGCCGGTGGGGGGAACTCCGGCCGACGGGCATTCCTTGGGCGGATTCGACCGCTGCCACCGGAATGTCGCGAAAACTGGGGCAAAGGGAAGATCGGTTACGCATGAGGGCATTCGACGCAACGCCGGAAACCATGCCTGCCGCGTACAACCCTGTCGGGGGGAAGCGTGTCCAACAGACGTGGCAGAGGTTCTGGACTTCACAGCGGTACAGGCGAGGGGTCTCCCCCTGCGCCCCACACGGCGTCCCCGGACGGCCGTCGGCTCCGGCGGTATGCCGGTGATCGCCCCCATGCCGGCGACCCGGCAGCCCGCCCGTGCTCCGGCCCCGCGTGACGGCGCCGAGGCCATGATGAGCGCGCCGACGACCACGGCGGGGACCACCGTCGACCACCTGACCGAGACCTACCGCGCCCACTACCGCTCGCTCCTCGGGCTCGCGGCGCTCCTCCTCGACGACACCGCCTCGTGCGAGGATGTCGTCCAGGAGGCGTTCATCCGGGTCCACTCGGCTCGCAAACGCGTCCGCGACCCCGAGAAGACCCTCGCCTACCTGCGGCAGACCGTCGTCAACCTCTCCCGGTCGGCGCTGCGCCGCCGCATCCTCGGCCTGAAGCTCCTCTCCAAGCCGATGCCCGACATGGCCAGCGCCGAGGAAGGCGCCTACGACCAGTTGGAGCGGGACGCCCTGATCAAGGCGATGCGCGGTCTCCAGCGCCGCCAGCGCGAAGTCCTGGTGCTGCGCTACTTCGCCGACATGACCGAGGCCCAGGCCGCCGAGACCCTCGGCATATCCGTCGGCTCGGTCAAGGCGTACGGCTCCCGTGGCATCGCGGCACTCCGCGTCGCGATGGGCAGCACGTCGTGAGCGCGGGCCGCCCCGAGCGGCGCGAGGGCGCCGGCCGGAGCCCTCACGGGCCGGGCCGGGCCGAGAGCCCCGACGGCGGGCACGAGCGGGATGAAGAGAAGCGGACTGGAAACGCAGCGGTGAACGAGCAGGGCGGCAAGAGAACCGAGCAGCCCGAGCAGGGCGCGGGCGAGGAGGCCCGCGAACCGGGCCCGTCGGCCCGGTCGGCGTCCGAGGCGGACGGCGGAGGGTCCGGGACCGACGGGCCGGACGACGACGGGCCGGTCAGTGACCGGTCTGGCGACGGCCGGTCTGGCGACGGCGGTGCGGACGAGGCTGCCGTGGATCGCGGGACCACCGCGGCCGACGTGCGTCCGGCTGAGGCGGTGACGCGGGCGAAGTCCGGCGAGGCGAAGGCCGACGGCGGTGCGACGGACCCCGCCGGGGCGGAGGCCGAGGCGGGCACCGGGGCCGGGACCGCCGGGCCCCGCGTGGCCGACGTGCCCCCCGCCGAGGCGGGTGCCGGGCGGGCGGAGCCCACCGCCTCGTTCGACGAGGACGACCTGCGGCGCCTGCTGAGCGGCGGGACCCCGCCGCTCGGGGCGCCCGCCGCCGGACGGCCGGGCGCGCTCGACCCCGAACTCGACGGCCCGGCCCCGCTGGAGGAGGACGACCTCCGCCGCATCCTGCACGGCGCCGCCGACGGGCTCGGCCCGGCCGACACCGACGCCACCCTGGAACACCTGCGGCGCGCGATCCCGGCCCGCCGGGCCCGTAAGCGCCAGGCGGTGGTGGGGATGGCGGCGGCGGCCCTGTTCGTGGGCACGGCCGTACCGGCGCTGGTGCACGTCACCAGTGCGCCGTCGTCCGACGCCCGCCCTTCGATCGCCGGGCACGGGGAGGACGTGCAGGGGGGCACCGGCGGTGAGGGCGAACGCGGGAGCGAGGACTCCGGCGCGGGCCCCGGCAAGGACGGCGCCGATGCCCCCGGCGCCGCGAAGGAGAAGGAGCGGTCGGAGGACGGCAGGACCACCGAGCCGGGCGAGGACCCGGGCGGCTCCCCGGCCCCCGACAGCGCCCGCGCCGCCGCCTCCCCGCTCTGTGACGCCACCCAGCTCGGTTCCGCCTCCACCACCACCGAGGGCCGCGGCTCGGACGGCTCCCTCTACGGCACCTTCCGCGTCACCAACGTCTCCGACCGCAACTGCACCGTCGCGGGCTCCGGCAGCGTCTCGGCGGTCGCCTCGGGCGCGGCCGACGTGACCAAGGTCAACGTCGTGCCGCACACGCCCGGCGACCCGGCCACCGGCCTGCCCTCACCCATCACGCTCGCCTCGCAGCTGGTCCTCGCGCCCGGCGCCGCGTACGAGGTGAAGTTCGCCTGGATTCCGTCCGAGAGCTGTCCGAACACGGGCAGCGGCGGCGGGGAAGGCGGCAACGGCGGCACCACGCCGACCGACCCGGCGCCGCCCGCCGAGGGGTCCAGCGGCGGCACCGACCAGGGCTCCACCGCGCCCGACGTCCAGCCGCAACTGATGCGCGCCGACGGCGGCAAGGCCGACGGCAGTGTCACGGTCACCCACACCGCCGACCCGGGCGCCCCCAGCACCGGCACCACCGTCCCGGACGCCTGCGCCGGCACGGTCTACCACACGGGCGCCCTCCCGGCCGGAGGCTGACCGGCCACGACGACCCCTCCCGTACGGACGACGACGCCCGCCCCCTCGGCACCGAGAGGGCGGGCGTCGTCGTACGGGAGCGGGAGGGCGCGGGCTACGGAGCCGGGGCGGGCTGCCGTCCCTCGGCACCGGCGTCCTCGGCCGTCCCGGCCCCGGCGGGCGGCTCGGCCGCCACCGGCTGGGGCGGCCCCTCCGGGGCGATGCCGAGGGCCTCGTCACGGGCGACCTCGGCGTCCCGGCGCAGCAGCCGGAACCACATGAAGACCACGAACCCGGCGAAGACGAACCACTCACCGGTGTAGCCGAGGTTCTGGAACGCCTTCAGGTCCAGGCCGCTGCCGGGGGTCGCGGCCGGGGGCACCGGGGTCAGCCCCGCGTTGCCCGGCTGGCCGTCGGTGAGGGTGACCCAGGCGTTCTCGACGCCGTACGGCACCAGGTTGACCAGTGAGGCGGCGCTGATGATGCCGACCTGGTCGGCGGGGAGGCCGCCGCTCTTGTACACGCCGGGCGAGCCGGAGTGCTCGGGTGCCTGGAGGACGCCGGACAGCGAGACCTCGCCCTCCGGCGGCGCGGGCGCCTCGTCCGGGTCGGCGGTGCCCGGCAGCCAGCCCCGGACGACCGGCAGCGCCGGCGAACCGTCGGACTGGCGGAGCAGGGTCAGCACGTAGTGCCCTTCCCGGTCACCCAGCTTGCGCGCCGGGACCAGGAACTGCTCCGCGTACGTGCCGGTGGCCTCGGCGACGCGGCCGGAGGTGAGCTTGTCGACGGGGAGCAGTTCGCCGACGGGCGCCGCGGGCTCCGTACTGACGACGGGCTTCTCCTCGGCCTCCTTGTGTGCCTGCGCCCGGTCCTCGAACCGGCCGAGCTGCCAGGACCCCATGAAGACGCAGAAGGGGATGGCCAGGACCACGAACAGGTTGATGCCCCACCAGCGCGGGGTCAGCAGGAACCGGTACACACCCCCCACGGTACGGGGCCGCGGCCCCGCGCCCGGCGCCGGGGCACGGCACGGGGCGCGGCGGCGCACCGGATCAGGCCGGCAGGTGACGGGCGGCGAAGTCCAGTTCCAGCCGCACCTGCTTGATCCGCTCCTCGACCACGAGCGAGCCGTGCCCGGCGTCGTACCGGTACACCTCGTGCGGGTGCTCGCGGGCCACCAGCCGGTCCACGTAGTTCTCGACCTGCTGGATCGGGCAGCGCGGGTCGTTGACCCCGGCCGAGATGTAGACGGGCGCCTTGACCTCGTCCACGTAGGTCAGCGGCGACGAGGCGGCGAACCGCTCCGGGACCTCCTCCGGGGTGCCCCCGAGAAGGGTGCGGTCCATCGCCTTCAGTCCCTCCATCTCGTCGTGGTAGGCCGTGACGTAGTCGGCGACCGGGACCGCCGCCAGGCCCAGCGCCCAGGCGTCCGGCTGCGTGCCGAGGCCCAGCAGGGTCAGGTAGCCGCCCCAGGAACCGCCGGCCAGCACCACCCGGCGCGGGTCGGCGAGGCCCGAGGCGACCGCCCACTCGCGGACCGCGCCGATGTCCTCCAGTTCGATCAGGCCGACCCGGTGCTTCAGCGCGTCGGTCCACTCGCGGCCGTAACCGGTCGAGCCCCGGTAGTTGACGCGGACCACCGCGTAGCCGTGGTCGACCCATGCCGCCGGGCCCGCCGCGAAGTCGTCACTGTCGTGCCAGGTCGGGCCGCCGTGGACCTCGAACACCGTCGGGAACGGGCCCTCGCCCCCGGGGCGCTGCACCAGCGCGTGCACCCGCCCGGCGGGGCCGTCCACCCACACGTCCTCGACCGGCACCGAACCGGGCGCCTTCATGCCCGGCGCGTCCAGCACGACCTCGCCCGTGGTCGAGCGGACCTGCGGCGGCACGGCGGCCGAGGACCACAGGTACTCCACGGTGCCGTCCGGGCGGGCGGTGGCGCCGGAGACCGTCCCGGCCGGGGTGTCGACCCGCGCCAGCGTCCCCGCGGCCAGGTCGTACCGCCACAGCTCGCTGCGGGCCTCGAAGCTGTGCGCGACGAGCAGGCCCGACCCGTCCGGGTACCACTCGGCCGACACGTCGCCGGGCAGGTCGATGGCCAGCTCCGTCTGGGAACCGTCCACGACGTCCCACACCATCGGCTCCCAGCGGCCGCGCCGCTGGTGGCCGATGAGCAGCCGGGTGTCGCCCTCGACCGGCGCGAACCCCATCACCGCCAGGCCCAGCTCCTCCTCACCGCCCCGGGTGTCGTCCAGCTCCGCCACGGTCTCCGGCGCCGGCGGCTCGCCGGGTCCGCCGCCCAGGCGCAGCACCCGCAGCGCCGAGTGCATGGCGTCGCCGTGCTCGGTGTGCTCGATGGCCAGCAGGGTCCCGTCGCGCGACAGGTCGCCGACGCCCGCCGACTCGCGGTGCCGGTAGACCAGGGCGGGCGCGCCGCCGTCCCGCACCAGGTGGATCGTCGACCCCTCCTCGTCGGTGGAGCGTCCGACGACGGCTGTGCCTCGCGCGTCCCGCCCGATCGCGAGCCCCGCCGGGTAGGAGGGCTCCAGCCCCGGCACCGCCGGGACGTCCTCGCCGCCCTCGAAGGACTGGCGCATCCACACGCCGAACTCGTCACCGTCGGTGTCGCTGAACCACCACACCGCCTCCCCGTCGGGTGTCAGCACGCCGTCGGTGGTGCCGTTGGGCCGGTCGGTCACCTGCCGCTGGGCACCGGTGGACCGGTCCCAGGTGTACAGCTCGTAGGTACCGGTCGCGTTCGAGACGAACAGCGCCCGGTCGGGGGCGTCCTCGGACCACTCGGGCAGGGAGACCCGCGGCGCCCGGAACCGCTTCTCCCAGTCAGGCATGGCATTCGTGTCACTCATGGCTCCCATGTAACCGGATGGGCGGGGGGCGGTGCAGGGAGTGCCCGTGCTCCCCCCTCGGCTCAAGCGGCGAGGCACCCCACCGCCTGGCCGGTGCCGGCGCCCCGGAGCAGCCCGGGGAGGGCGCCCACCCCGTGCGCGAACCTCTCGGTCACGGTCAGCGGGCGACGGTGCCGCGCCCTCGCGCGGGTGCGGCGTGGGGGACGCCCGTGTCCCGTCCCACGCCCCGGTGCCGGCCGGCCCGGCAGGCGGCCGCTCCTCCCCGCGGGCCGAAGAGGTCGCGCGGGGAGGAGCGGCAGGCGTTCCGGTGCGAGCGGCAACGCCGCTGCACACCGCCCCCTCGCCTTCGGCTCCCCGGGCCACGACCGCTCCCCGGCGGGGTGGCCGACGCCGTGTGAGGGCTGCGACGGCGGCACCGGCCGCTCCCCCTCCGTGGAGATCCGGGCCTTGAGCCGCCGCCTGTCCGTCACCTGGCGCCTCAGAGGCCCCCCGTCCCGCCGCAGGCCGGGTGCGGAGGGGGCGCGGCACGGGGAACCCCGGCGCGCGGACCGAACTCGGCACGGGCCCCCTACGCGGTCCTCCGGGCGCCGGGGGAGCGAAGCACGCCCGGGGCGGGCACGGCACGGCCGGGCGTCAGCTCCGCGGGTTCACGTCGATGACCTTGCCGTCGACATCGGCGGTGAGGAACCCGCCGCCGTACTCGTCGCTGAGATGGAGCCGCAGTACCGGCTGCTGGTCGTGGAAGACGGAGGCCGGGTCGACGATGACGTAACGGGTCTCGGGCTTCTCGACGCCGAGCCGCTTCTCGGCCTCCGTCATCAGACGGGACAGCGCGTCCCAGTCGAACCGGTCGAGGTCGACCACGGCGCTGTCCTCCCGCAGCACCCCGCCCGCGCCGTCCCGGGCGGCCTTCCCGTCGCGGTAGACGTACTTGTCGTAGAGCTTCGGGTCGCGTTCGAGCGGCGCTTCGGCGGAAGCGTGGTTCTGGTGCACGTCGAAGCCGGTGACCTCGGTCGTCCCCATCACCTTCGCCAGCTCGGAGATGATCCCCCGTACGGAATCCGGGGTGAGCAGGTCAGGTTCCTCCTCGGGCGTCTCCCGCGGCTCCGGGATGTCCCCCACCGGGTCCGCGGACGGGGTGGAAGGGGCGGAGCTGGGGGCGGCCGCCCGGTCGTCGCCGCCCTGGTCGCGGTCGCTGCCCGGGCCGAACAGGTAGAAGCCGCCGACCACCATCGCCGTGCTCAGGACGGACGAGACGGCCACCAGCATCCGCGCCCGTTGGGCGATCCGCCGGCCCTTCGCCCGGTCCTGCGCCGAGGGAGCGTCGAGCAGGTCGTCATCCACGGCGGACGGTGCGCCGGTCTTCGGCGCGCCCGACGCCGTCGGGTCCTGCGACGGCTCCGACGCCGGCTGCGCGGCCGAGGAGGTCGCGGACGTGGAGGTCGCCGAGGCTGTCGCAGGCGGGCCGTGGTCCGCCGGGGCGGCGTCCTCGGGCTCGACGCGCTGGGTCGGCGTGCGGACCAGGGCCGAACCGGACGGCGGGGGAGGGGCGGCGCCCAGCCGCCAGGTGTGCTCCGAGCCCCCTCCCCCCGCACCGGACGCCGTGCCGCCCCGCCCGGCCGGAGCCGGACCGGCGTCCACCGTCCCGGCACCGGCCTCCGCCCGAGCGAGCAGCGCGTCCAGCCTCTCCACGTCCGGCCGCGCGGCGGCGTCGCGGGTGAGCAGGGCCTCCAGTACGGGGAAGAGGGCGCCGGCGTGCCGGGGCTCGGGGATCGGACCGTCCAGTACGGCGGCCAGGGTGGCCAGGGTGGAGGCCCGCCTGAGCGGATGGTGGCCCTCCACGGCGACGTACAGCAGCATCCCCAGCGACCAGAGGTCCGAGGCCGGGTCGCCCTCGTCGCCCCGGAGGCGTTCGGGCGCGATGTAGTCGGGGGAGCCGACCAGTTCGCCGGTGGCCGTGAGGCTGGTCGACTCGCGCAGGGCGGCGATGCCGAAATCGGTGAGCACCGGGCGGCCGTCGGCGCGGAGCAGGACGTTGGCCGGCTTCACGTCCCGGTGGTGGATGCCCGCCGCGTGGGCCGCGCGCAGGGCCGCGAGGACACCGCGGCCGAGCCGCGCCGCCTCCGTCGGCGCCAGACTGCCCTCGGCCAGCCGGTCCTGGAGTGAGCCTCCGGTGACCAGCTCCATCACCAGCCAGGGATGGGCCACTTCCTCGGAGTCCACGATGTGGTGGATGGTCACCACGTTCGGATGGTCGATCCGGGCCAGTGACCGGGCCTCGCGCAGCACCCGCTCCCGCAACATCCGGGCCGCCGCGGGGTCGGACTCCAGCAGGGCCGGGTCCGGCGGGCGCACCTCCTTCAACGCCACTTCCCGGTGGAGAGCGAGGTCCCGCGCCCGCCAGACCAGCCCCATCCCGCCCCCGCCGAGCCGTGCGATCAGCTCGAACCGGCCGTCCACCACCCGCCCCATGGGCCCGCCCGCATTCATGCGGCTCAGCGTACGAGCCGGAACCGACACCGGCGGGTGCGATCGGCCAGTGAAACGGGGCCGTTACGGAGTCCGTCGAGCGCCTCTCACCGAGGTGTCGCAGATCCGGTCGATGTTTCACGTGAAACCGGATAGGCCGTGCGCGAATGTCACGTTTCACGTGAAACATCGACCGGCTGCCGATCCGCTCCGGTGCGAGCCGGCGGCTTGCCGGAGTGGCAACGAAGGTGGTCGCCGAAGGCGCGGGGCACTGATCATCGTGCGCAGGCAGCGGTGCCCGCCCCGCATCTCCTCGCGTGCGGCACCGCCCCCGTGCGCCGCTCACCCAGGAGGACCCGTGGAACCCAACTTCCAGTCAGCCGGCGCCGAAGCCGGTGCCCCCGTTCACCGCACCGTCGCCACCCCGGCGGGCCGGACCCACCTCGTGGAGCAGGGCAGCGGTCCACTCGTCCTGCTGGTGCACGGCTTCCCCGAGTCCTGGTACTCCTGGCGCCACCAGCTCCCCGCCCTGGCCGCCGCCGGGTACCGTGCCGTCGCCGTCGACGTCCGCGGGTACGGCCGTTCCTCCCGTCCCGCCGATCCGGCCGCGTACCGCATGACGGAGCTGGTCGCGGACAGCGTCGCCGTCGTCCACGCCCTCGGCGAGCGCACCGCGGTCGTCGTCGGCCACGACTGGGGCTCGCGCATCGCCGCCGACGCGGCTCTGACGAGGCCGGACGTCTTCCGCGCCGCCGCCCTCCTGAGCGTCCCCTACGAGCCGCACGGCGGGCCGCGTCCCAGTGAGGTGTTCGCGAGGATGGGCGGCGAGGACGAGTTCTACGTCTCGTACTTCCAGGAGCCCGGTCGCGCCGAGGCGGAGATCGAGCCGGACGTACGGGGCTGGCTCGGCGGGATCTACGCCGCGCTCTCCGCCGACACCATGCCCGGCCCCGACGAGCCGGACCCGCACTTCGTCACCCGGGGCGGCACCATGCGCGGGCGCTTCCCGGCCGGTCGACGTCCCGCCTGGCTCACCGAGGCGGACCTGGACTTCTACGCGGGCGAGTTCGAACGGACCGGGCTGACCGGCGCGCTCAACCGCTACCGGAACATGGACCGCGACTGGGAGGACTTCGCCGCGTACGAGGGCGCGCCGCTCACCCAGCCGACCCTCTTCCTCGGCGGTGCCCTCGACGCCTCCACCACCTGGCTCAGCGCCGCCATCGACGCCTACCCCCGCACGCTCCCCGGGCTGGTCGCCTCGCACCTGCTCGACGGCAGCGGTCACTGGCTCCAGCAGGAACGCCCCGCCGAGGTGAACCACCTGCTGACCACCTGGCTCGCCGGGCTGCCCGGCTGAGGGCGCGGCCCCTGGCCGGCCCTTGTCCCGGCAGGGTGCCGTCCCGAAGAATGCGGGCGGCCCGCGCCCAGGTCGTGCGGGCCTGCCGCAGACCTCGCGCCCGCCCGCCGCGCGGGCCCCTCGACAGGAGTCACCGTGTCCGACCCCGCCTCCTCCGCCACGGCGGCCCGCTTCCGCGCCGCCGTCGAGACCGCGACCACCACCGGCGACCTCACCGGGTTCCGCCCGCTGTTCCGCCCGGACGTCCGCCTGTACAGCCCCGTCTCCTTCAAGCCGTTCGAGGGCGAGGAGATGGTGCTCGGACTCCTCGGAGTCCTCGTCCGCACCTTCGAGGACTTCCGCTACATCGGAGCCTTCACCGGGGAGGCGGCCACCAGCCACGACCGCGACGCCCCGGGCGGCCCGGCGGACGTCCTGCTGTTCCGGGCCGCCGTGGACGGCAAGGAGATCCATGGGATGGACCTGCTCCACTTCGACGAGGCCGGACTGATCAAGGAGATCACCGTCATGGTCCGGCCCCAGTCGGCCGTCCAGGCCCTCGGCCAGGCGGTCCTGCGCGGCCTGGTGGAAGCGGGGCTCGTCCCCGGGGAGTGAGGGAGCGGGGAACGGGCGAGCGGCACGGCTCCCCTGGCGCCCGGGGCGGCCACGACGGCCCCGGGCGCGTCATCCCAACGGCCCCCGCCAGATCGTGCCCGGCCCCGCAGCGCCGAAGGCTCACAGGACAGGACCGCTCAGGACCGCTCAGGGCTCAGCCGCCTCGAGTCCCGACCCTGCCGAGGAGCCACCCGATGACCTCCCCGCCCGATCCCGGCGCCCACTCCGACCCCGAGCAGCCGCGCCCCGTACCGCCGGCTCCGCCCCAGTTCGGCAGCGGGCTGCCCGGGCTGGAGCAGGCGGACGAGCCGTGGCAGCGCCTCGACGGACCCTCCGCCCCGGCGCCCGCCCCCGACCCGCACGGCGGCTGGCGCACCGAGGGCCTGGTCTTCGCGGGCGTCCTGATGCTCTGCCAAGGCGTCCTCGCCGCCCTCCAGGGCGTCGCGGGCCTGGTCGGCGACCCGTTCTACGAGGAGGTGGCCGACTACACCTACCGGATCAGCCTCACCGGCTGGGGCGTCATCCACCTCGTCCTCGGCGTGGCCGTCGCCGTCACCGGCGCGGGCATCCTCCGGCGCGCCCGCTGGGCGAGGCTGCCCGGCCTCTTCTTCGCCGCGCTGAGCCTCGTCGCCCAGTTCCTCTTCCTGCCCTACCAGCCGGTGTGGTCGATCATCGTGATCGCCCTGGACGTCTTCATCATCTGGGCCCTCGCCTCCGCTCCGGGCGGCGGAGCGGGGAACGGGCGCCGCCGCAAGGGCATCGCCCGTCCGAACCCCAGTCCGTAAGATGCGGGCCATGACGGCCGACGCCTCGAACACACCAGTCCCGCGGGACCAGCTCCGCGTCTCCCACGACGAGCGTGACAAGGTCGTGGAGCAGCTCCGCGACGCGGCCGCCGACGGGCGGCTGGACATCGACGAACTGGAGGACCGCGTCGGCCGCGCCCTCACCGCCAAGACCTACGGCGAGCTGGCCCCCCTCACCGCCGACCTCCCCGTGCCCGCGGCCCACACCCCGATCCCGCCGCTGGTCATCAAGAGCGGCATGCAGGGGGCCTCCCGTACCGGCCGCTGGAAGGTTCCCGCCAAGATCACCGCACACGGCGGCATGGCGGGTGTCCGCCTCGACTTCACCCGCGTCGAATGCCCTCTCCCCGAGGTCGAGATCGAGGCGTACGGCGAGATGGCCGGCGTGACGATCGTCGTCCCCGAAGGCTGGTTCGTGGACTCCGACGGCGTCGACCCCGGCATAGGCGGCCTCCGCAACAAGACCCTCCACCCCGAGACCCGCACCCCCGGCACCCCCGTCATCCGCGTCACCGGTACCGGCGGCATGGCGGGCGTCACCATCCGCCACCCGAACTACCTGGAACGGCGGAGGCTGGAGAAGGCGAAGGCGCAGGGACGATAAGGGGACGCACGGCCCCACCGTGACAAGGGGGCCCGGGGAGTCGCCCACCACCACGGCCGGGGCGTCAGGTGCATGTCCCCGCGAGGGCGCGGTGTGAGGGCGCCGCCTCAGGCGGCGACGATCCCGGCCCTCGCGTCCTTTCCCTCCGACAGGAACATCGCCACGCCCCGCCCCTCCTCCGTCACCTCGTCCTTCTCCGCCCGCGTCAGCCGCCGCACAGGGCGCACCACCACCCCCGTCTCCCCGGCCGACCACGTCGCGGCCACGCGCCCGTCCACCAGCACCATCCGCTCCCCGGCCACCGACAGCCCGCGGTGGGCGTCGTCGATGACGCGGGAGCGGTCGTGGTAGCCGAGGACGGCGTTGTCGAAGGCGGGCAGGAAGCGGACCGGGGCCGGAGTGCCGGAGTCGGGACGGGGAGCGTCGGGGAGGTCGAGGAGAAGGCGGCCGCGTTCGTCCCGGAAGGAGACCAGCTCGTCCCGGACGGCGGCCACCGCCGACGGCAGCCCGGCCAGGCCGCACCAGGCGCGCAGATCCGCGGAGGCGGCCGGACCGTACGCGGCCAGGTAGCGGCGTACCAGGGCCTCCCCGGCCCGGTCGGCCCCGCCCGGCGCCGGCGGCGGCGCGATGTCGCGGCCGAGCCAGGTGGTGAGCGGGAGGTTGCGGACGCCGGCCTTCTGGCGCCACAGGCCGCGCGGCGGGAGCTGCGCCATCGGGACCAGCGCGGCCACCACCATCTCGCCGAGCGCCCGTTTCCCCGGCTCCGGCCAGCGGCCGACCAGTTCCCGCGCCACCTCGGCCATCGTGCGGGGCCGGCCGTCGGCCATGACCGCCCGGGCCGCCTCGGCCAGGTCGTCGAGGTCGACGCCGGCGAGTTCGGCGCGGTAGACCCCGAGGACCCGCTGGCGCAGCATCGCCTCGTGACGGCCGCGCCAGGCCAGCGCGTCCTCTGCGGTGACGAGGTGGACGGTGCGGCGCATGAGATGGGTCCGCACCACCTGCCGCCCGGTGAGCAGCGCCGACAACTCCGCCGGGGCGAAGGCGCGCAGCCGTGCGTGGAGGCCGACGTACGGCTCCTGCGGCTCCTGCGCCTGGAGGCCGCCGAGGTGGGACACGGCGTCGAGGGGCCGAAGGCCCGCCCGGTCCAGCAGCAGCTGGCGGGCCAGCGTGGCGCGGTTGAGCGCACGGGTGGAGAGGACGGTCATCGTGGGTGACTCCCCGGGGCGGTCTCGTGCTCGTCCATGTCCCAGCCTCTCCTGTGTCGGGCGTGTGGCGTGTCGACGGGGGCGCCGCCCTCCGGGCCGGCTCGCGGCCGTGAGCCGGCTGCCGCCCGGCGGCCGTGAGCCGGCTGCCGGGCGGGGGCCGTGAGCCGGCTGCCGGGCGGGGGCGCCGGGCGGAGGACGGGAGGTCAGCTCGCGGTCCGCCCGTCGAGCGTCTCGCGGAGGATGTCGGCGTGGCCCGCGTGCTGCGCCGTCTCGGCGATGATGTGCGCGATCACCCGGCGCACGCTGCGTACCTCACCCGGAGCGTGCCACGGCACTTCCGGCAGCGCGTACGTGGTCGACAGGTCGGGGACGGAGGCGATGACCTCGTCGGTGCGCGCGGCCGCCTCCTCGTACCGCTCGACGACCCCCGCCAGCGTCTCGCCCGGCAGCATCCGGAACTCGTCCGCGCGCTCGGTCATCCAGCGGGGCAGTTCCCGGGCGGTGCCGGCGGCGATGTCGGCCCAGGTCACCCCGTCCGGCAGGTCGAACGGCAGCGCGGACGGGCCCTCGGCCATGAAGCGCGCCCACAGCTCCTCCACGGCGGTGACGTGCTTGACCAGCCCGCCCAGGCAGAGCGCGCTGACGGTCGGCCGCTGCCCGGCCTCGCCGTCGCCGAGCCCGGCCACCGCCGCGGCCAGCGCCCCGCGCACGGACGCGAGCGCCCCGAGCAGGTCGGTACGTTCCGGGTCGAGCGGGGTGGAAGTGGTGGTCGTCGCAGCCACAGGGGCCGCCTCCTTCGGGAAGGTGTGCGGATGTGCCGATGTGCCCAGGCACGCGGGTGCCGATGTGCCGATGTGCCGATGTGCGGAGGGCGTTCATGTGTGACCGCGCAGTCATGTGTGACCGCGCAGTCGCGCGCGCATGGCGGGCTCGCGGGTGGTGCAGGGGCCGACGCGGCGGCGGGCCGACGGATCGTCGGGGTCTTCCCGCCGGGCTGCCCCGGGATTGCTCTCTCGCCCCGCGCACACCCCCACCGTCGCACCGGAAGAGGCCAGGATGTGTCCGCTACTCCGGTGCACCATGGGAGTCATGCGGAAAACCTCGGCACGGCTGCTGGCCCTGCTCTCGCTGCTCCAGGCCCGACGGGAATGGCCGGGCGCGCTGCTCGCCGAACGCCTCGACGTCAGCCCGCGCACCGTCCGCCGCGACGTCGACCGCCTGCGCGAACTCGGCTACCCCGTCGCCGCCGTGAAGGGCCCCGACGGCGGCTACCGGCTCGGCGCCGGTACGGAGTTGCCCCCGCTGCTCTTCGACGACGACCAGGCGGTCGCGCTCGCCGTCGCCCTCCAGACCGCCGCGATGACCGGAGCCGGGATCGAGGAGGCCGCGGCCCGCGCCCTGACCACCGTCCGCCAGGTCCTGCCCGCGCGGCTGCGCCACCGGATCGACGCCCTCCGGATCACCGCCGTCGACCGCCCCGGGAACGTCCTCGCCCCGCAGGCCGACACCGAGGTACTCCTCGCTCTCAGCACCGCCGTCCGCGCCCGCGAAACCCTCCGGTTCGACTACCGCGCACCGGACCACGCCCCGGCGTCGCGCCCCGGCACGCCCCCGCCGCCACGCCGGGCGGAGCCGCACCACCTGGTCACCTGGGGCGGCCGCTGGTACCTCGTCGCCTGGGACCTCGACCGCGAGGACTGGCGTACCTTCCGCGTCGACCGCCTCACCCCGCGCATCCCCACCGGCCCCCGCTTCACCCCGCGCGAGCTCCCCGGCGGTGACGTGACCGCCTACGTCGCCACGCGCTTCCGGGGCGCACACCACCCCGACTCCGCCCCGGACTGGCCCTGCCGGGGAGAGGTCGTCCTCCACCGGCCCGCCCCCGAGGTCGCCGGCTTCGCCCACGACGGCGTCGTCGAGGAACTCGCCCCGGACCGCTGCCGGCTCACCCTCGGCTCCTGGTCCTGGCCGAGCCTCGCCGCGCTCATCGGCCGCTTCGACGCCGACTTCGAGATCGTGGGCCCACCGGAGCTGTCGGCGGCGTTCGCACGACTGGGCAGGCGCTACGCACAGGCGGCGGCCCGGAGCACACCCGGCACGCCCGGACCGCCCCACAGGCCCGGTACCTCGGACGCGCACGCCGACACCCCCTAATCCCGCCGCAGCACAGCAGGATCGAGGTGCCGCCGGGCCATCGGCAGCGCGGCCAGCGCGGCCACCAGCAGCACGCCGAGCCCGCTGAGCAACAACAACGGGAGTCCCTCCCCGTCCCAGAACACGGCCCCGCCGCCCGTGACCAGGTAACTGGACTCGGCCAGCCGCCCGGCCACCAGCGCCCCGCCGATCCCGACTCCCAGTGGCAACAACACCTGCGCGCACTGCGCGGCCCGCAGGGTCCGGGCCCGGATGCCGAGCAGGGTCAGAGTGGCCGTCCGGCGCCGCCGGTCCATGGCACGGTCCGCCGCCGACACCAGGAAGGCGGCCACCCCGATGACCAGACCGAGCACCATTCCGGCCCCCAGCAGGCCCTTGACCGCCTCCAGTTGACGGAGCGACTCGATCACGGTGCCGACGGGGTCGATCTGCGCCGTGGGCGCGATCCCGGCGAGCCGGTCCAGCGTGGCGCGGACCGCTTCGGGTTCGGGAGCGCCACTGAGCAGGAGCTTGGCGTCGGCGAAGTGCGACCCGGGAGGCAGGGCCTTCGGCGGGACGAGGAGGACGGCTGAGGAGAGGTGGGAGGGCTGCGCGACGCTGAAGGTGACGGTCTCCTCCGGGACCGTGAACCGCGCGCTTCCCGCTGCCCGCCCCGCCGCGTTCCGCAACTCGACCGAGTGAGTGCTTCCGGGCCTCCGCGTGTCCTGCGGGTGCGCGACAGGATCGTGCAGGGCAAGGGTGCGGCCGTCCACGCAGCCGCGCATGGTCCCCGGCCGGACGAACTTCTCCAACTGCGCACAAGTGGCGCTCACGATCTCCCCGTCCCGCGACGCCACCTCGGCGACCACCGCGTGCCCGGAGATCCCCTCCGTCCCCGCCATCGCCGCCCGTTGCTCCGCCGGCGCCTCCACGAACGGGACCGCGTACTCCTGGCTCGGCGCTGTCCGGCGGCTCACCTGGTCGATCTCGACGAGCACACCCTGGGTGAGGGAAGCCGCGTAGACCAGGAGGACGAGTCCGCTGACCACGCGGAGGGCGGCGCCCGGTGCCGTCTCATGGCTCCGCATCGCCAAGGTGAGCGGCAGCCGCTGAGTGGTGGCGGCCACCCGGGCGGCCAGCCAGGCCGTGACCGGCGGCAGGGCGACCACGAGTCCCGCCCCGGTCAGCAGAGCACCGGCCGGCACCAGGAAGGAGGTGAGGGCGCTCGGCTCGACGTGGACACCGAGGACCCCGAGGACGCAGTACGTGGTGACGATGCCAAGGCCCGGCAGGATCAGCAGCGCCGCCGGCCACCGCCGCGGTTCCGCCGGCCGCGCCTGGCGGCGGACGGCCAGGGGACGCAGGGCGGCCTCCCCGGCATGCCTCCTCCCGGCGAGGTACGCCAGGGCGGGGCAGCCGAGCAGACAGGCGGCCAGCGTCCCGGCCGACGCCGACCCGTCGGCCGGGTACCACGCGAGCCCCACCCAGCCGGTGGGCGCGACGAAGGCGTTGCCCAGCAGATGCAGCCCGATCCCCAGCACGGCCCCGACGACGGCGGCGCAGAGAGTCTCCACCGCGCTCACCCGCATCGTGTCCCGCGCGCTCAGTCCGAGCAGCCGCAACGCCGCGAGCCGCCGCGACCGGGCCTCGGCGGAGAGCCGCACGCAGACCGACAGGTAGACGAAGAGCGGCAGCAGAACGAGGCAGCAGAGCGTGAATCGCAGTGGCGCGACGGTACCGTCATCGATCGCCGCCTCGTCGGGCGACACCCAGCGAGACCCGTACCCGAGCACCCCCTCCGCCTCACCGGCCGGCAGTTGCGCCCGCGCGCGCCCCACGTACGCGTACAACTCCTGCGGGCCGGTGAGCCCGGCGGGCCCGATGGTGCCGACGATGGCCCCGGGCAGCGCCGCCTTGAGCGCGGGGCGCTCGGCGAGCAGTTCCCGCAACGCGGGGGAGACCACCACTTCGCCCGGCTCCGGAATTCGTTCCACCCCTGGCGGGACGGGGGCCGTCCCGCGCGTCGGCGGGGCGACGAAGACCCGGGTGAGCGGCCGGGAACCGAAGGGGTCCTTGCGTTCCAGGAGGAGCGCACCGGAGGTGGGCCCCTTCTGCGCCGTGCGCCCCGCCGCCCGGCCGTCGTGCGCGGCAAGGACCGCCGGAATGCTCAGCACGGCGGCGAGACACGCCACGCCGAGCGCGCAGCCGAGGACCATGAGCAGGAAACGGACGCGGGTGGCGCGGGAGCCCCGGACGACCAGCCGCAGGCCGAGGGAGAAGGGGGTCACAGGGCGCTCCCGGAGGCGGGCCCGCCCGCGGTGTCCGTACGGACGCCTCGGCCGAGGCTGATGCGGCCGTCACACATCTCGTATCGCCGGTCCGCGTGTGCGGCGACCCCTTCGTCATGCGTGACGAGCAGTACGGCGGTGCCGCGGTCCCTGGCGAGCGTGAGGAACTCGTCCAGCACCGCCGCCGCGTTGACGGAGTCCAGCGCACCCGTGGGCTCGTCGGCGAACACGACGGCGGGCTGGTGTGCCAACGCCCTGGCCACCGCGACCCGTTGAGCCTGCCCACCGGAGAGCTGGGAGACACGCCGGTCCGCGAACCCGCCCATCCCCAGCCGCTCCAGCACGGGCCTCACCGCCCGGTGGGCCGGGCCCTTCCGCCGGCCGGCGAGACGCAGCGGCAGCGAGGCGTTCTCCTCCACGGTCAGCTCGGGCAGCAGCTCGCCGTGCTGGAAGACGTAGCCGAAGCGCTCACGCCGCAGCGCGGACAACTCCTCGTCCCCGAGCGACCCGTACTCCCGCCCTCCGAAGCTCACCGAACCCGCGGACGGGGCCAGAACCCCGGCCAGGCAGTGCAGCAGGGAACTCTTGCCGGACCCGCTGCTGCCGGTGACCGCCACGACCTCTCCCGGCATGAGCGCCAGGTCGACGCCCCGCACGGCACGCTGAGCGCCGTAGCGGACCTCAACGTTCACGGCACGGAGTACGGGGGAGGACTCGGGGACATGAAGGAGCTCTTCCTCGGCTGGTGAGCGGGCAGCGCCACCAGCGATCCACCTGATGACCGGATGGCTCATCGCTTGTGGTGCAGCGTCCGTGTGCAGTTGTCGGGACGCAGCGATCCGCGATCCCTGCAAGCCCGGATCCAGGCGTTGCTCACGTACAGGGCCGCCCCGTCGTAGACCTCCTTCTGGATCCTGACGGTCTTCCTCTGCTGTCCGTTGAAGCGCCGCCAGCTGTAGCCCTCGACCCTCGCCTGCACGTAGACGTTGTGGCCGTCGGCAGCGTTGTCGTCCTGCAGGTCCACCTTGAACCCGAAGCCCCCATGCTTGGTGAACTTGGGATACATCGTGTACTTGCCGTTCTTGAGGACGACTCCCTCGCTCCTCAGCTTGGGCATGGTGTGCCACGCGTCCGCCACAGCACTCCCCGCACCCGTGAGAAAGAGTCCAGCAGCCAGTACAGCCACCGCTGACCTGCGCATTGTTGCCTCCGACAGTGATGACGCAATCGATTAATCACGGAGAGTACGCGGCCGGTTGCCCAAAGCCGCCACCCTGCAAGGCCCTTCACCCGATGGGAGTGAGGCGGAACATTTCCGCAGGGCGCCCGGTTGCCAGAACCTCCTGTGAGCACGGCTGACGGGGCGAGAGCAAGGCCCGGCCACCGGGCCGGTCACCGGGCCAACGGCCTCGCCCCTCCGCGGAACGGCCTGTCCGGTCCCGAGCTGGGCCCAACCGCCTGCGGAGCCTGATCAAGGGATGCCACAGTGCTGTCATGCGCGGTGACGAGGCTGGCAGGGGCGAGACCGTGGCCGAGCTGGCGCTGAGCAGATGGCAGGCCGTTCTCGCGGGACGGGGCCCGGCCCGGTTCGCGGAGCCCGGCTGGACGTACGGAGAAGTGGTCGTCCGCCCCTGCCCTCAGTGCGGCGGCGAACTGCACGCGCTGCGCAAGCCGTACGAGTCGAACGGACGCGGCTACCAGTACACGGCTCTCGTCTGCCCGGGCTGCTCGGCTCCCTTCACCCTCGCGGACCTCGGGGTGAAGCGGTACGACGAGCTGGCGGGTGGGGGCAAGCGGCGACCGGCGCCGGTGACGGTCCCGTTCGGTACGCCGCCGCACGGCCCCTGCCAGGAGAAACCGGGAGCCACCGGCACCGCCGTCAACGCGCCGGCCCAGCCGCGCCGGAGGAAGCCGGAAAGCGGCCCCGGCACGTGGCCGGAGGACCAGCCGGTCGCCGAGCGGCGCGAGAGCCGCGCCCTGTGGTGGTGCATGACGGCCGACCCGCGGTGGCGCCCGCCCGAGGCGGCGCTCGACGCGGCCGACGACGTACGCGTGATCCTGCCGGAAGACCCGCGGTACGAGGAGCTGAGGGGCTGGTTGCGGGCACGGGACGTCCCTTGTCGCGTCAGCCCGTACTGGGAGGAGACCGGCCTGGTGAGCACGGTGAACGACCTGGGCGGGCGTACGGAGTTGCTGGTCGTCGGGGCTCCCGGGTCCGCACCGGCCGCCGGGCCGTGGGCGGTGGCGGCGCGGGACGCGTTCGCCGCCCAGTGGGACGCGCTCGACGAGCTGCCGCGGACCGACGCGGACGGTCACGTGCCGGTCGGCGAACTGGTGCCCGAGGAGTGGGCGCCCCTGCTGCCCTACCCGTCGTTCAACCCGATGCAGGCCGTCGCCGTCCCCGTCGTCCTCAAGGACTCCGCGCACCTGGTGGTCGTCGCGCCGACGGGGGCGGGCAAGACCCCGATCGGGATGGTCGCCGCGCTCGACGCGTTCGCGCGGGGCCGCAAAGCGGCCTGGCTCGTGCCGCAGCGTTCGCTGACCGACGAACTCGACCGTGAGCTGGCGGCCTGGCGGCGCCGTGGCCTGCGCGTGGTCCGCCTCACCGGGGAGGCGGCCGTGGACACGGAACTCATCCGGTCGGCCGACGTGTGGGTCGCCACCACCGAGAAGTTCGAGGCGATCTGCCGCGCCGGATCACTGCGGGACGCCCTCGCGGAGGTCGCCTGCCTGGTCGTCGACGAGATCCATCTGCTCGGTGACCCCGTGCGCGGAGCCGTGCTGGAGGCGCTGCTCAGCCGCGTCAGGGAGGACAGCTCCGCCACCCGCATCGTCGGTCTCTCCGCGACGGTCGCCAACGCCGACGAGGTCGCCGAGTGGCTGGGCGCCCGCATACTCCGCACCACCTGGCGCCCCACCCGGCTCACCTGGCAACTGCCCGTGCTGACCCCGGTCGACGAGGCGGACTGGCAGGGCCGCGCCAGAGTGAGGACCGCCGCGGCCGTGCGTATCGCCCGGCAGGTCACCGAGGACGGCGGGAGCGTGCTCGTCTTCTGCGGCAGCAAGCGCCGCGTACGGTCGACGGCGCTCGCGCTGGCCGCCGACCGGGGCGTGCCCACCGCGGGGGCCGACGCCGACGACGCCGAGACGGTGGAACGACTGTGCAGCGAGGCCGGAGTCCGGATCCACTACCGGGACTGGCCGTACAAGCGGGAGGCCGAGCAGGCGTTCCGGGCCCGTGAGGCGGAGGTCCTGGTCGCCACGTCCACCGTCGCCGCGGGGGTCAACCTCCCCGCCCGCGCGGTGATCGTCAGCGACACCACCATCGGCCTGGACCGGATCGAGGTCTCCATGGTCCAGCAGATGTTCGGCCGCGCCGGACGCATCGGTGCCGGGGAGCGCGAGGGCTGGGCCTTCCTGCTGACCGACCCGAGCGAACGCCCCCACTGGCAGGCCCGGTTGGCCGCGGGATACACCGTGCGGTCCCGCCTGGCCGATCGCCTGGCGGACCACCTCCTCGCCGAGGCCGTGCAGCAGCGGCTGTCGACGCTCGACGACGCGGAACGCTGGTGGAACGGCACCTTCGCCGCACACCAGGGCAACGACAGCGTCGAGCCCCTGCGCGAGACGGCACGCTTCCTCACCACGGCGGGCTGCCTGCGCCCCACCGGCGACACCGAACTGCTGGAGCCCAGCGCCCTCGGCCAGTTGACCAGCCGCTTCATGGCCGACACCGTCCTCGCCGACGAACTGACCACGGCCCTGGGGCGACTTCCCGTACCCGAGGACCCGTTCACCGCGGAACAACTCCTCACGACCGTACTCGGCCAACGCCTCCCCGCACTCGAACAAGCACCCTTCACCGACCGGGCCCGCGCCGCGCTGACCCGGGCGCTGCGGCAGATCGAGCGTGAGCGGGAGGGAGCCCACGCCGACGACCCGTGGAGCCTCGGCACGCCGCCGGCGCCCGACGAGGAGGAGACGGCCCCGCGTCCCGCCGACTTCTCCCGTGCCGTACTGCTGCTGACGGCCACCCGCCCCCACCTCTTCCGCGGCCGTCCCTCCTACGTCCTCGGTATCCCCGTCGAATCCATGACGGGGATCCTGGAGGAGGCCGAGCGCTATCTGGCCTGGCTGGGCGCTCAGGGGCAACTCGGCACGGTCCACCCCTGGGTGGCGATCGTCGCCGGTGACCTCGCCAAACGCATCCGCTGGCGCTCCCTGGAGCCCGCCCGAGGCGCCGGCCGCCTGCTGTGGATGTGCGAACAGATGGCCACTCCGCCCTCCGCCCCCACCCTGGTCCCCCGCCTGTGGCACGCCGCCCGCCGCCGCGACATCACCACCCCCGACTGGCCCGGCACCACCGCACCGACCGACTGCGCCCTGCCCCCCGACCGCTACCGCCGTCTCCTCACGGACCGGGCCGGCACCTCCCGGCTCACCCTCGACGTGGCCGCCCACACAGCCGTGATCACCGCACCGCCCGGCACCACCGTCCGCCTGTGGAACGGGACGACTGCCACCCTCCACCACACGGAGACCGAGCCGACCACCCTGCCCCTGCCGCCACCATGGCCCGACGACACATCGGCCGGCCGGACCGGAGCAGCGCTCTTCACCCGGGGAGACCACCGGGCCACCGGGTGGCTGGAGGCTTACGGGGGCATACGGCCCTGAGCGGCACGCGACCGGACACACCGGTCACCGTCGAAGCGAGCCGGTGACCAACAGATCAGGCCGCTGAGCCCGGCCGACCCCGTGATCACGACCACCATCGACGGACGGTACCCGGGCCGTGGCCACGCGGAATCACGCACACGGAAACAGGCGAGGTGCCCACCGGAACCGGTAGACACCTCACCTGCTGTTTCACCTGTCGGGGTGGCGGGATTTGAACCCACGACCTCTTCGTCCTCGAATGAGGGTCGGGCGAGATCCTGAGCGGCCAAGATGGGTATCAGTGCTGGTCAGGGCCTTGGTCCTGAATGCTTTCGCGTGGTTTCGGCGAGCTTCCAGATGAAGATCATCTCCCAGATTTCTCCCACGCTGGGCGGCGATGATGCCTGGGCAGCGATCGTGTGCAACGTTGCGTGAGCAAGTTTGCGCCAGGTGTTGGGATCCTTGACGCGCTTCAGCAGCGCGGTTGCCCCTCGGGGAAGACTGTCGACCTGGATGCAGCAGTCATCATGGGGCGTGGGAGGAACTGGGCGAAGCCGGAGTCGATGGAGCTGCCTGCAGAGGCCACCAGCTTGATCGCGTCCTGTTTGAACTCTTCCGGATACCGAGCTGTACCCACCGCGCGCACCTCCACGTCGGATCGCACGATCCGATGCTATGAAGATGTCTCGTCGAGCAGTACGTACTCCGGTTCGTGCTCGCGAAGCACCTTGAGCAGGCCAGGCGCGCACGGCTGGGAGGTCAATCACCGTGACGGTGTAGGCGTTGGCGGTGCCGACCGTATTTCCAAGCCGGCCGCCATCTGGGTCAGGGTGTCTGTTTGTGCTTGCGCAGGTACACGAGACAGACGAGCGCGCGTTGGTGCGGCGGGAGCTTGCAGCGGCGGTCACCCTCGCGGGTGACGATGAGCCTAGTGACCCACTCGACCAACACGTGGGGCAGGTCGAGTGGGATACAAGACCCAGGAGGCACCTGTGCTGATGAGCTGAGACTTCGAACACCTTCCTCAACGGCACGGGTGCCTCGTGCGTTGCGTCCTCGTCGCCGTCACTCCATTAGTGAGCTTCTTCGAGTTGGCCACCGATCGGGTGACGGTTTGCGTAGCGCAACGAGCGAGGCCCCCGAGCTGTTGATCGAGATGTCTGACGTCTCAACAACACTGCTCGGGGGCCTCGGTGGTTATCTATCCTGCCGCACTCGACCTGCCGCATGCCCTCGTGGAGTGGGTGACCATGCTGGTCGTCACCCGTGAGGGCGACCGGCGCTGCAAGCTCCGTCCGTCTCAGCGTGCGATGGCGGCACTGGTGTACCTGCGCGAGCACACCACCCTGGCGAAGATCGCTGCAGGTTTCGGCATCAGCGAGTCCACCGCGCACGCGTACACCACTGCGGTCATCGACCTGCTCGCGGAACGCGCTCCGGGTCTGCTGAAAGTTCTGCGCGAGACCGACCCGGACTTCGCCCTGCTGGACGGCACGCTGGCCGAGTGCGACCGGGTCGGGGACGGCCGGGCCGACTACTCCCACAAACACCGCCGGCACGGAGTGAACGTGCAGTTGGTCACCGACCCCGGCGGCCGGCTGCTGTGGCTCTCCCCAGCACTGCCGGGCCGGACCCATGGCCTGACCGCCGCCCGCGCCCACCGGATTATCCGCATCTGCGAGCGTCAGGACGTCCCCCTCCTGGCGGATCTCGCCTACCAGGGCGGCGGGCCCTGGTTGACCACGGGCATCAAACGCAGACCCCTGCAGGACCTGACTCCTACCGAGAAGACCCTCAACAGGGCACTGGCCGAGGCGCGAGCACCGGTCGAGCGAGGCGTCGCCCGCCTGAAGTCCTGGCGCATTTTCCGCCGGTCCCGATGCAGTCCCAACCGCATGACGTCAATCGCCAAAGCCATCCTCACCCTGGAGCGTCAACGCTGAAGAAGCTCAGTGGGTCCGGCATCATCCCCATGTGATTGTGATGCAAGCCGTTCTGGAGATCTCCGCAGCCGACGACTTCGCGCTCTGGCCTGTTCGCGAGCACGAGTCATATGGCTACCTCGTGCTGAACGGGGAGCTCACTCCGGCGGAGGTCGGCACGGCGGTTATGCAGATCGCCGACTGCAACGACTTCGAGCCGGAGGAGGAGCACGGGCCGTGCCCGACCGACCCGCTCGGCGCCTTCCTGCACGGCTTGCTCACCATGCCTGACTTGTTCGCCGCCGGCGGCTTCCGGGTGACCGACAACGCCACCGACATCGTCTTCGTCGAGCCGGGCTGCTGCAACGGCTTGGAGACCTGGCGCGACTGGCTGGAGGTGCTCAACGGCACCGGCTGCGCCTACTTCGGCCACGATCCGTCCTCGACGGCTGAACGTCTTGGAGACATCGTCCGGCTGACGCTCGACGCCCACAAGACGGACAGCAGCCTGGTGATCGAGCTGTCGGTAGACCAGATAGGCACGCTCGTCACCGGCGCCCAGCAGGATTTGCAGGACTTCCTCAGCCTTGCCGAAACCTGGGCTGAACAACACCTGCCGGCACACGCTGCCGCCGTCACTGCCGCCCTGGCACGGGCACTGGACCTGGTGCCTACATCATGACCAGCTTCGTGACCCACCGAGCTCGCGTGCACGACGCCCGGCTCCCTCTCCACCGGCGGCACAGCGCGTTGCGCACTTGCCTCACCATTTTTGCTCCCTACGGCTTGCGGGCGACATACCACCACCTCACGCTCAGCGCGGCGATCCCCCGTCGGTTGGAGGCGGACCCGGACGCGCTAGCTGTTCTGTCCGGGGCGGTGGAGGAACTGCACGAGGCGCGGGTGCTGTGGCTCGTGCGGGCAGACGAGTACGCAGCGCAGCGCCGGGCTGAGAAGCAGGCTGGGCGGCGGGCTGTACCGAACCCTCGGCCGTGGTGGCTGCAGAGCTGGTGGGAAGGCCCCGACCGGGCCTGGTTCGAAGACCCGTTTCGCCACCCGTCGCTGCGTCTGTCCGAGTACGTCCGGCGGCAGAACGCGATTTTGGACGGTGCTGATCCGCCCGGCTGCCCGGCTTGTGGGGATGAGGGACCACGAGTGCTGAGCTCGACCGGGCACGGTTGGGTCGAGCTGTGCCGTGGGTGCGCGCGGGCGCTGGCACCATGTCCGTGCGGGCAGCGGCACCGGTTCGTGCCGGAGACCCCGTTCCACTGGAACGAAATCTGGCGACGGGCGCACATGAGCGATGACGGCACACCGAACCCACATTGGCCTGCGGGCTAGCCGGTTGGATGCGGCACGGGGGGCTTGAGTGTGGCTGATCAGCTGGGTGGTGCGCTCTTCAGATCGTTGCCCGGCGCTCCTCGTAGCGAAGAGGTATCACGGACACTGCTGGGAGGTCGCCAGCTGGTCACCACACGTCGACGGACCAGACGTCGCCCCTCTGATGTCCGTCTGGATCTGGGTCGTCTGACCCGTATGGGTCAGGGTCAGCGACGACGTGGATGCGGGCGGCGGACGCGGATACGCGAAAGCAGTCCATGTCACTCGACGTGTTGTGCTTGTCGAGTTCGAACGTGTGACCCAGGGCCAGGATGGCGGTCTGCAGTTCCTTGAAGGGGACTCTGGGTACAAATTCCCCGTACGCTCGCGAGAGCGGGGACGGCACGGTGCTCGGGGACTGGTCGTACAGCAGTCGTTGGATCTTCACGCCGAAGCCGAAGCACGACATCTGCCCTCCTGGCTGGTCCGGCGAGAAGTTGATTTCCACGAGCCCGTAGTCCCGCCGCAGTAGGCCACCACCGGGAACATCGAGGCATGTCGCCCCCAGGGCGGCTTCCCAGGTTTCCGGGGCGGCACCGAGGCCAACTCCCAGGACCTCACCGCAAACGGCGACGTGAGCGTAGAAGTCCAAAGCGGACACCCGCCAACTCCCTCAACTATCCGGACAGGGCACCCCTTGCTGATCTCCGCACAGGACAGGCGGACCAGCGCCCAGTATTCGGTGATCGTACAGAGCAGCCTGTCAGGGCAGTCGCCAGGTGAGTTCGTCGCCGTCGGCGAAGCCGAAGTCCCAGGCGGGATGCGTCTTTCAGATCAGCTGTGGTCTTCCCGATCCTCCTGGCAGAACCGGGCTTCGCTCACCATGTTCCGTCAGCTAGCCCGGAACCCGCGCGTGGGACCGCCGCAGCCATCAGCTGGCATGCAGGTTCCGGCTTACCAACCTTCAGGATTCCGGGAACCGGCGCGCTTCCGACCTGGACGACTTCAAGGCCGTCAACGACACCCACGGCCACGCCGCCGGCGACGCCGTCATCACCGCCACCGCCCACCGGCTCACCCGCTGGACCGGCGCCCACGGCATCACCGCCCGACTCGGCGGAGACGAGTTCGCCACCGCCCTCACCAGCCTCACCCCCACCACCGGCCTGGCCGCACTCCGCGAAGCCCTGCACCGCCCCGTCGCCCACCACGGCCGGTGGATCGACACCAGCGCCTCCCTCGGCATCTGCCACCTGACCGACCTCCCGGCCCCCACCCTCACCGACGCCCTCGCCGCAGCCGACGCGGACATGTACGCGGACAAGGGCCACGGCCGCCGCAACAACCACCACTGACCAGCAAAGGAGCAACCACGATGGGCCTCTTCCGCCGCGACAACAACGACTCCCCGGCCAACCCCGCCATGGCCGAACTCGGCCGCGAATTCGCCATCGCCCGCCGCCACCGGGACCGCAAGACCATGCGCCGCATCGGCCGCGAGTACGACGCCACCGCCACCACCGACGCCGACGCCGCCTCGTTCCAGCACGGCCAGCAGACCTACGACGCCATCCCCCCGATCAAGCGCCCGCGCCGCAACCAGCGCCGCCGCTGAACAGCCCCCGGGGCGGCCTCGGTCGCCAAACTTCCGCCGCCCCGGGGGTGGCCCCTCCAGATCCCAACAGACCCGAAAGGGAAACCCCATGATGCCCCAGCCCAAGCCCGCCATGCCCATCTGCGGCGACTGCGACGGCCCCCCCCGTCGTCCACATCACCACCGGCACCACCACCCCCGCCGGCCAGCGCCACACCCTCCCCGCCACCTGCCCCACCTGCCACGGCACCGGCCACCGCACCACCCGCCGCGCCGCGATCCAGGCCGGACGGTGACCACCATGGCCGACCTGACCCCCACCCCCGACCGCCCTGGCCTCCACGTCACCAAGCCGGACCCCACGACCCCGGCCACCGCCACCGCCGTCTGCCACTGCGGCGCCACGGCCACCGCCACCGGCGACAACCAGGTCCGCGCCCTGGTCGAGGGCTACACCGCGAACCACGGTCCCGCCCACAGCAAGGGGGCCAAGTGATGGCTGCCACGCTCTCCAATGGCCTGCGGGTGCTGGACCTGTACTGCTGCCAGGGCGGCGCCGCCGCCGGATACGCCGCGGCCGGCTTCGAAGTGACCGGCGTCGATATCGCCCCGCAGCCCCGCTACCCCTACCGCTTCATCCAGGCCGACGCCATCGCCTTCGCCCGCGAGCACGGAGCCGAGTTCGACTTCATCCACGCCTCCCCGCCCTGCCAGCTCGACTCCGACTGCCAGCGGCTCCAGGGCAACACCCACCCCGACCTCATCGGACCCACCCGCACCGCACTCGAAGCCACCGGCCGCCCGTTCGTCATCGAGAACGTACGCGGCGCCCTGCCCAAACTCCGCAACCCCACCCTGTTGTGCGGCGCCATGTTCAGCCTGCGCACATACCGCCACCGCTACTTCGAGCCCGGCGGCGGCCTCACCATCCCTCAGCCCGGCCACCCCGCCCACACAGCGCTCCAGGCCAAAATGGGCTGACCCGTCCCGCCCGGGCACTACGGCCAGTTCGTCGGCAACTTCTCCGGCGTCTCCCTGGCCCGACAGGTCATGAGCGTGACCTGGATGAACCGCGACGGCATCCGCGAATGCATCCCCCCGGCCTACACCCACCACATCGCCCGCACCCTGGCCACCGCCCGCCAAGAGGTGGCCGCATGACCCACCCCGCCCTCCAGGCGGCGGGCCTGGACCCGGCCACCCTCACCGACGTGTGCAAGGTGGCCGGATCCCCCGGCTTCGACCGCTGGCAAGACCAGATCCGCCGCGCCGGCGGCTGCTCCGACCCCATCCGCCTCACCGGCACCACCAAAACCCTCGACGCCGCCACCCGCCGAGTCCTCCACACTTACACCACCGACCACGAACCCGGCGCCGTCCTGCGCATCGCCTGCGGCAACCGCCGCGCCTCCCGCTGCCCCGCCTGCGCCTGGACCTACGCCGGCGACACCTACCACCTCATCCGCGCCGGCCTCAGCGGCGACCCCGCCAAAGGCACTCCCCACACCATCCGCGACCACCCCCGCGTCTTCGCCACACTCACCGCCCCGTCGTTCGGCCCGGTTCACAACCGGCCTGGCACCCGCACCTGCCGCTGCGGTACCCAGCACTCGGAGGACGCCCCGGAGCTGGGCACACCGCTCGACCCGGACACGTACGACTACGCCGGCGCGGTGCTCTGGAACAACCACGCCCCCGACCTGTGGCGCTACTTCACGATCTACCTCCGCCGCGAAATCGCCCGCCGCGCTGGCCTCACCCAGAAAGCCGTCGAAACGGATGACGGCGTGGAAGTGGACGGCGCCGCGCTTCTGGTATTCGGCGACCTTGCCGAAGGACACCCGGGACTGTTCGTGGGGACCGGACGGACCCGACTCGCCCCCACCCGCATGGGCCACCCTCGACCTCCTCACCGACGCCATCCACGCCGCCGCCAGCCGCGCACAAGTCGACCTGCCCCCGTCCGGCAACCACCCCGCCCGCACCCTGCGGTGGGGCACCCAGCTCGACGTACGCCCCATCCGCGCCTTCGACAGCGGAGAGGACATCACCGAACAGGCCGTCGCCTCCTACGTCGCCAAATACGCCACCAAAGCCGCCGAAACCACCGGCACCGTCGACCGCCGCATCGGCAACAAAGAAGCCCTCCCCCTCCTCAACATTGCCGACCACCCCCGCCGCCTCATCGAAGCCTGCCTCGACCTCCACCCCCACTACCCCGACCGCAAACTCCGCGACTGGGCCCACATGCTCGGCTTCCGCGGCCACTTCTCCACCAAATCCCGCCACTACTCCACCACCCTCGGCGAACTGCGCCAGACCCGCGCCGACTACCGCGCAACCCAACAACGCGCCGCACTCGGCCCCCCCGACCCCGACGACGAACAAGCCACCACGCTCACCCTCGCCCACTGGACCTACGCCGGCCACGGCCACACCCCCGGCGAATCCTGGCTCGCCGCCAACATCCACCGCGACCTCCAACACAACCGCGAAACCGCCCGCGAACACCGCGCCGAACTGCTGTGTGCTGAGGAGGAATGGTGACCGTACTCGACATGGGAGGACCGGTGATCCCGCCGGCCCTGTACCGCGTGCCCGACGCTGTGAAGGTGTTGGGGCTGAGCCGGAGCGTCGTTTACGACTTGATCCGGGCCGGTCGTCTTCGGACCGTCAAGGAAGGCCGGACCCGTCTCGTGCCGACTTCCGCCATCACTGACTACGTTGCGTTCCTGGAGCGGGAAGCCGGGGCCGAGCAGTGACCAAGCGGCGCAGTCGTGGTGATGGTGGCCTGCACTGGGACGAGAAGCGGCAACGGTGGATCGCCACGGCGAATCTGGGCTTCCATCCGAGCGGAAAGCGGATCGTGAAGCGGGGGAGTGGCAAGACCAAGACGGAGGCGAAGAACAAGCTTAAGGAGGTGTTGCGGGACCACGAGGACGGTCTCGCGATCGCGCCCACCAACTACACGGGCAAGGACGCTGTGACGGACTGGCTCACGTACGGCCTGGTGGGCATCGACCCCAGCACGGCCAAGACCTGCGCGATCCTGAGTCAGACGCATGTCATCCCGCCCCTCGGCGCTCGCAAGCTCCGTGACCTGAGCGCTGAGGATGTCGACCGCTGGCTGGCCGCGAAGGCGAAGACGCTCAGCACACGCACCCTTCAGGCGATCCACTCGTGCCTTAACCGCGCGGTCAAGCGGGCCATGGCTCGGGACAAGGTGAAGCGCAACGTCGTCGAGTTGTGCTCGGTCCCCCAGGGGCGAGCCGGGCGCCCCTCAAAGGCGCTCGCCTTCGCTCAGGCTGAGGCCGTGCTCAAGGGGGCTGAGGGGACCTCGATGTACGCGTACATCGTCGTTGCCCTGCTGACTGGTGCCCGTACCGAGGAATTGCGGGCGCTCACCTGGGACCACGTCTTCCTCAAGGGCAAGCCGGACGTGGACCCGCCGCAGCCTCCGCACATCGCGGTGTGGCGCTCGGTCCGGCGAGGTGGGGACACCAAGACGCGGAAGTCCCGGCGCACGCTCGCTCTGCCGGAGCGGTGCGTCGAAGCCCTCTGGCAGCAGTTCGAAGATCAGGGCTGGGATCGGCTCGCCGCGGGCGACAGATGGGAGGAACACGGGCTTGTTTTCGCCTCGGCCATGGGCAAGCCGTTGGACGCTGCCAACGTCCGCCGAGCCTTCCGCCAGGCGCTCAAGGGCATCGCCGGGATCAACGCCGACGAGTGGACGCCCCGAGAACTCCGGCACAGCTTCGTGTCCCTGCTGTCCGACCGCGGCGTCCCGCTGGAAGTGATCTCCCGGCTTGTCGGGCACTCCGGGACGGCCGTGACCGAGGAGGTCTATCGGAAGCAGATCCGGCCCGTGATCCAGACTGGCGCTGTAGTCATGGACGGGATCTTCGGCGCAGATCCGCAGCGGCCGTAGACACGCGGGAAGCAGTAGTCACGCAGATAGACACGCACAAAGCAGATCGCCCATCCTACTCGCGTGAGTAGGATGGGCGACCTGCTGTTTCTCTGTCGGGGTGGCGGGATTTGAACCCACGACCTCTTCGTCCCGAACGAAGCGCGCTGCCAAGCTGCGCTACACCCCGATGTCGTCCGCGTTGCGGTGACACCGTTACTTTAGCGGACGGGGGCCCAGAGGTGAAATCCGGTTCTCGGGGGTGGTCGGGTGGTCGCGCGCAGCCAGGTGCGGCTGGTCAGCCCGGCCCCGGCTGGGGGGGGCGGGGTTCAGCCCCGGGCCTCGTGTTCCGTGAGGGTCAGGAGGGTGGCCTCGGGGGGGCAGGCGAAGCGGACCGGGGTGTAGCGGTTGGTGCCGCAGCCGGCGGAGACGTGGAGGTAGGCGGTGCGGCCGTCCTCGGTGTGGGTGGAGAGGCCCTTGACGCGGTCGGTGTCCAGGTCGCAGTTGGTGACGAGGGCGCCGTAGAAGGGGATGCAGAGCTGTCCGCCGTGGGTGTGGCCGGCCAGGATCAGGGGGTAGCCGTCGGAGGTGAAGGCGTCCAGGGTGCGCAGGTAGGGGGCGTGGACCACGGCGAGGGAGAAGTCGTCGGAGGGAGCGGGGCCGCCGGCCACGTGGGCGTAGCGGTCGCGCTTGATGTGCGGGTCGTCCAGGCCGGTGAGGCCGATGGTGTGGCCGTCGATCTTGAGGGTGCCGCGGGTGTTGGTGAGGTTGAGCCAGCCGGCCTCGTCGAAGGCGTCGCGCATCGGCTCCCACGGGTTGTGGACGGCGCCGGTGACGGGCTCGTTGCCGTTGAGGCCGTGGCGGCCCTGGATCTTCTCGACGAGGTAGCGGCCGGGGTTGCGCAGCCGGGGTCCGTAGTAGTCGTTGGAGCCGAAGACGTAGGCGCCGGGGAACTCCATGAGGGGGCCCAGGGCGTCGAGGACCTCGGGGACGCCTTCGGGGTCGGAGAGGTTGTCGCCGGTGTTGATCACGAAGTCCGGGCGCAGGCCCGCCAGGGACTGGAGCCAGGCGCGCTTCTTGCGCTGGCCGGAGACCATGTGGATGTCGGAGACCTGGAGGACGCGCAGGGGGCGCATGCCTCGGGGGAGGACGGGGATCGTGACCCGGCGGAGCCGGAAGGAGCGGGCCTCGAACCCGGCCGAGTAGGCGAGTCCGGCGGCCGCGGCCGCCGTGATTCCCAGGGGTACTCCGTATCGCGCGCGCATGGGCTCATCGTCGCAGACGGCGGGGGAGGGGGAAATCCGCGGGCGGCCCGGGCGGCGCACCTGAGAGACTGGCGTCATGACCACGCTCAAGTCCAGGCTCCATGAAGACCTCACCGCGGCGATTCGCGACCGTGCTGAGCTGCGTTCGGCCACGTTGCGGCTGACACTGGCCGCGATCACCAAGGAGGAGGTCGCGGGCAAGCAGGCGCGTGAGCTCTCCGACGACGAGGTGCGGAAGGTGATCGCCAAGGAGGCGAAGAAGCGTCGCGAGGCCGCGGAGGCGTTCGGCCAGGCCGGCCGCACCGAGCAGGCCGAGCGGGAGCGGGCGGAGGGCGAGGTGCTCGCCGAGTACCTGCCCAAGCAGCTCTCCGACGAGGAGCTGGGCCGGATCGTCACCCAGGCCGTCGAGGAGGCGCGTGCGGCCGGGGCCGAGGGGCCGCGGGCGATGGGCCAGGTCATGAAGATCGTCAACCCGAAGGTGGCCGGCCGAGCCGAGGGCGGCCGGGTCTCGGCGCTGGTCAAGCAGCAGCTCGCCGGCTGAGGCGAGCCTGTCGTACGGGAACGGAAGGGCGCCCCCGGTCGGTACCGGGGGCGCCCTTCTCGTGTGCCGGTCGGCTGCTCAGCGGGGTGTCAGCGGCCCTCGCCGCCGCCGAACAGGTCGGACGGGAGCTCGATGTCCGGGAGCCTGTTGTCCCCGCCTCCGGGCCGGTTCCCGCCCGGCTTGTCGTTGCCGCCGCCGTTGCCGTTGCCCGGGCGCTTGGGCTTCTTCTTTCCGGGCTTGTCCGGCTCGGGGATGTTCACCAGGTTGAAGCCGGGGGCTTCCTTGCCCTCCAGCGCGCCGGCCATCGCGGTCTTCCAGATCGGTCCGGGGACCTCGCCGCCGAAGACCTTCTCGTGGTACTGGCCGCCGATGTTGATGTCGACCATCTGGCGCTTGTGCTGCGGGTCGCCGACCCAGACCGCGCCGGAGAGGTTCGGGGTGTAGCCGGCGAACCAGGCGGCGTAGCGGAAGTCGGTGGTACCGGTCTTGCCGGCGCTGGCGCGGCCGTCGAGCCCCGCCTGGCGGCCGGTGCCGTCCTCGACCACGCCGCGCAGCAGGGTGTTGACGGTGTCGGCGGTCTTCTCCGACATGACCTTGGTGCAGGTCGACTTCGGCACCGGCACGGACTTCTTGTCCGGGCCGGTGATGGAGGCGATGGCGATCGGCGAGCAGTACGTGCCGCGCGTCGCGAAGGTGGCGTACGCGGAGGCCATCGTCAGCGGCGACACCTCCTCGGTGCCCAGCGCGATCGACGGGCCCTGCCCGAAGTCGTTGCCGTCGGAGCGCTCGATGCCCATCTTCTTCGACAGCTCGACGACCGGGCAGGTGCCGATCTCGCTGATCATCTGCACGAAGTAGGTGTTGACCGAGAGGGCGGTCGCCTCCTTCATGGAGTACGGGCCGACCTCCTTGTCGTTCTCGTTGGCCAGCTCCTCCGAGGAGGTGTTGACGTAGTTGCCGGAGCAGGTCGCGACCGGGCTCGGGTACTGCATCTCGTACGGCGAGGAGTACGTCTTCGTCACCGGCATACCGCGTTCCAGGGCCGCCGCGGCCACGATGGGCTTGAAGGTGGAGCCGGGCTGGTAGCCGGCGCCGCCGCCCATGCTCGCGTTGACGGAGAGGTTCATCTCCATCTCGTTCTCGCCGTACCCGTACGGCCTGGACTGGCCCATGCCGGTGATCTTGCCGGTGCCGGGCTCGACCAGGGCGACCGCGGTGGCGACGTCGTCGTCCTGGTTGACGCCGTTCTCTATGGCCGCCTGCACCGACTCCTGGGCCTTCGGCTCCAGGGTGGTGCGGATCGTCAGGCCGCCCCGGCGCCAGGTCTTCTGGCGGTCCTCGGGGGTCTTGCCGAAGACCGGGTCGGAGAGGAAGGCGCGGCGGACGTAGTCGCAGAAGAAGCCGGCGCCCTTGACGGCGGTGATGCAGCCGCTGCTGGGGCGGCTGATCTTCAGGCCGAGCGGGGACTTCTTCGCCTTCTCGGCCTCCTCCGGGGTGATGTCGCGGACGGCCGCCATCCGCTGGATGACGGTGTTGCGCCGCTTGGTCGCCTCCTGCTCGTCGTTGACCGGGTCGTACCGGCTGGGCGACTGGACCAGGCCGGCGAGGAGCGCCGACTCCTGGAGGTTCAGGTCCTTGGCGGGCTTGGAGAAGTAGCGCTGGGCTGCGGCCTCGACGCCGTAGGCCTGCTGCCCGAAGAAGGTGATGTTCAGGTAGTTCTCGAGGATGCCCTTCTTGCCGAGTTCCTCCTCGATCTGGATGGCGAACTTCAGCTCGCGCACCTTGCGGCCGATCGTCTGCTGGGTGGCCTCGGCGACCTTGTCGGCGTCGTCACCGGCCTCCTCGACGAAGACGTTCTTCACGTACTGCTGGGTCAGCGTCGAGGCGCCCTGGGAGACGCCGCCGCTCTGCGCGTTCTCGTTGACCGCGCGGAGGATGCCCTTGAGGTCGATCGCGCCGTGCTCGTAGAAGCGCGAGTCCTCGATGGCGACGATCGCCTTCTGCATGTACGGCGAGATGTCCTTGAGGGGGACGACGGTGCGGTCCCGGTCGTACACGGTGGCGATCTTGCCGCCCTCCGCGTCCAGGATGGTGCTGCGCTGACTCAGCGGTGGCGTCTTGAGGTTGGCCGGCAGCTCGTCGAATCCCTCGACCGAACCCTTCGCGGCCAGACCCAGGGCACCGGCGGCCGGCAGGGCGATACCCGCGAGCACCGCGCCGGCCACCACGCTGACCCCGAGGAACTTGGCGGCCTGCTGGGCCGGAGACAGGCCGCCGCCCGAGCGCTTGTTTCCCATGAGGGGCAGCCTAATCCGTCAAGTGTGCTGTTCCGAGGGAGCGGGGCCCTGGGAGGAGGGCGGTACCGGACTGTGACATCCGGTTGGCTCAGGCGGGTGGAAAACGGACGGTACGCGGGCTCGCGCGGCGGTGTGCCGAGGGCGGGCGCCGGGTCTCGCGCGCGCGGACGCGGCTCCCGGCGCGGAGGTGGGCATTCGCCGGACAGGGGCGCAAACCTTGGCCTAAGGTATCCACAACTGTCACAGCACAGCCCTGCCGTAGCAAGCCCCCGTGCACGATGCGAGCGTGGACCGCGCATGACCAGAGCCTGAGACCGAGCCGCACACGGGCCCCGACGGTGCCGCCCTCCTCCCGGACTCCCGAATCCCGGTGTGGCGGTGCGTCCCCGGCGGGCGTCCGGCCCCGCAAGCCGTGTTCTCGAACAGCCGTCACCCGAGGACCGGCCGGCCCACCTGCCCCACCACCGCCGCCCGGCGGCGTTGTGCGGGTGTTCGTGTGCTGATGTCCTCCATGTCCCAGGTGGAACGTCCTCATGCGCCGGGAAGGTCCCGCATGTCCTCAGGTCACTCCGTTGGGTGATCTGCCGCGTACGCATAGTCCGTTCGGGCCATTCAAGATTGGGCCCGCTGGGGGTGTTGTGCTGTGCCCGGCTTCCGTAACGTCCTCAACTGGCTGCGGTGAATATGCCGCTGCCGCCGTGGGGGAGCCTCGATTCGGGAGAGGACGGCGCCGGTATGGGCTGGGTGACCGACTGGAGTGCGCAGGCCGCCTGCCGCACTACCGATCCGGATGAACTGTTCGTACAAGGAGCAGCGCAGAACAGGGCCAAGGCGGTGTGCACCGGATGTCCGGTGCGCACGGAGTGCCTGGCGGACGCGCTGGACAACCGCGTCGAGTTCGGCGTGTGGGGTGGCATGACCGAGCGGGAGCGCCGAGCGCTGCTGCGCCGTCGGCCCACCGTCACGTCGTGGCGCAGGTTGCTGGAGACCGCGCGAGTGGAGTACGAGCGCGGGGTGGGCCTGCTGCCCGCCGACGCGGAGGTGAACGACAACTCCGCACTGACCGCCGACGACCGCGAGGTCTACGCGCGGCTGCTCGCCGTCGGGTAGCCCCCGGGCGGCCGTCCGCCGGTCGGCTCGGCCGGCCGGGCGCGAGCGGGGAGTACGGGAGACGGGCGCGGGCCGATCGCCGGCCGGGCGCCCGGTCCCGGTGACGTACGTGGGTACGGGTGTGTCGCCGGACCGCCGGCCGCCGGGTGCGAGCACCGAGGGCGCGGCACGGGTGTGGCCGCCGCCGAACCGGACGCCCCGCGCCACGAGGCGCGGCGTGCGCGGTCGTGGCGTCCGCGTCCCCCGCCGCGCGCCAGGGGGGCTCAGGCTTGCGGGACGTCCTCGGGCGCGGGGCCGGCCTCGGCGAGGCAGGCGCCGATGGCGCGCAGCCCCGCGAGGTCGTGGACGTCGCCCGGCAGGGCCGCCACCTCGGCGACGGGCACCTCGGGGTGCCGGGCCGTGAAGCGGTCGCGGGTGCGCTGCTCGCGGGCGAGCAGCATCATGCGCTCGGCGTGCAGGCGCAGCAGCCCCACCGTCAACTCCTCGACCGTAACCGTGTCTTCCTCGTCCGAACCCCTCCCGTCCCCTTCCGCCCCGGTCGCCACTTCCGGGCGCGCACCGTCCTGACCGGCGGGGGAGCCGGGGCCGGGGGCGGCGCGATCGGAGGCGGCTGCGGCCGCGCTCGGGCGCGTACCGGAGTTACCGACGAGTCCAGCTTTCCCGGGCGGCTGATCCACAATGCCGCCGCCGTCAAGATTTTCCGCCGCCGCCAGCGCCTGCTCGGCGGAGAGCTGGGCGGCGCCGCTGGAGTGCACGCGGTTGAGGACCAGGCCGGCCAGCGGCATCCTCTCGGCGCCGAGGCGCTCCACGAAGTAGGCGGCCTCGCGCAGGGCGTCCCGCTCCGGCACGGCGACCACCAGGAAGGCCGTCCCCGGCGCCTGGAGGAGCTGGAAGGTGGCGTCGGCGCGGGTGCGGAAACCGCCGAACATGGAGTCCATGGCGGCCACGAAGGTCTGCACGTCGCGCAGGAGCTGGCCGCCGAGGAGCTTGCCGAGAACGCCGGTCATCATCGACATCCCGGCGTTGAGGAACTTCATCCCGGCCCGGCCGCCGACCTTGGCGGGCGCCATCAGCAGCCGGATCAGCTTGCCGTCGAGGAACGAGCCGAGCCGCTTGGGCGCGTCCAGGAAGTCCAGGGCCGAGCGCGAGGGCGGGGTGTCGACGACGATGAGGTCCCATTCCTCGGTGGCCCGGAGCTGCCCCAGCTTCTCCATCGCCATGTACTCCTGCGTCCCGGCGAACCCGGCCGACAGCGACTGGTAGAAGGGGTTCTCCAGGATCGCCCGGGCCCGCTCCGGGTCGGCGTGGGCCTCGACGATCTCGTCGAAGGTCCGCTTCATGTCGAGCATCATCGCGTGCAGTTCGCCCTCGCCCTCGACACCGGGGACCTGGCGCGGCACGTTGTCCAGCGAGTCGATGCCCATGGACTGGGCGAGGCGGCGGGCCGGGTCGATGGTGAGCACGACGACCCGGCGGCCGCGCTCGGCGGCGCGTAGGCCGAGGGCGGCGGCGGTCGTCGTCTTGCCGACACCGCCCGAGCCGCAGCAGACCACGATCCGGGTCTCCGGGTCGTCCAGCAGCGGATCGACGGCGAGCGGATTCGCCGGTTCCAGACTCACCTGGGGTCCTCCTCGCTCGGGGCTCACCGCGTCATGCCCCGGCCCCGACACCCTGCTCGCGCAGGAGCGCCGACAGTTCGTGGACACCGGCCAGGTCCATGCCCCCGGTGAGCAGCGGCAGCTCGTGCAGGGGCAGGCCGAGGCCGGTCAGGACCGAGTGCTGGGCGCGCTCCAGGGTGTGCCGTTCGGCGTACTCGGCGGCCTGCTCCAGCAGGGGGGCGACCAGGCGTTCGGCCTTGCCGCCGCGGCGGGCGCCGCCGAGGCCGGCGGCGGAGAGCGCCTTGGCGACGGCGGCGGGCGGCGGGCCCTCCACCGCGGTACGCAGCGCCGCCCCGCCGAGCAGGGCGGGGCGGACCATGTTGACCGCGACGCGGCCGACCGGCAGGCCGGCGGCGCGCAGCTCGGCGATGCCGTCGACGGTCTCCTGGACCGGCATCTCCTCCAGCAGGGTGACCAGGTGGACCTGGGTCTGCGAAGACTTCAGGACGCCCATCACCGCCTGGGCCTGATGATGTATCGGGCCGACCCTGGCGAGCCCGGCGACCTCGTCGTTGACGTTGAGGAAGCGGGTGACGCGGCCCGTGGGCGGGGCGTCCATGACCACGTGGTCGTAGGCGTACCTGCCGGTCTTCCCCTTGCGGCGGACCGCCTCGCACGCCTTGCCGGTGAGCAGGACGTCGCGCAGGCCGGGGGCGACGGTGGTGGCGAAGTCGATGGCGCCGAGCTTCTTCAGGGCCCGGCCCGCGCCGCCGAGCTTGTAGAACATCTGGAGGTAGTCGAGGAGGGCCAGCTCCGGGTCGATCGCCAGCGCGTACACCTCGCCGCCGCCCGGCACCGCCGCGATCTTCCGCTCCTCGTAGGGCAGCGGCTCGGTCTCGAAGACCTGGGCGATGCCCTGCCGGCCCTCGACCTCGACCAGCAGGGTCCGCCCTCCCCGCGCGGCGAGGGCGAGCGCGAGTGCGGCGGCGACCGTCGTCTTGCCGGTCCCGCCCTTGCCGCTGACGACCTGGAGCCTGCTCACGCCATCGAGCCTAACCACTGGGGCGTCGCGGTACGCATGGGCCCGCGCGGGGCGGGCGGGCGGAGCCGTTACAGTCGCCGTATGACCAAGAAATTCGAGTACGCGACGGTGCCGCTCCTCGTGCACGCGACCAAGCAGATCCTGGACACCTGGGGCGAGGACGGCTGGGAGCTGGTGCAGGTCGTGCCCGGTCCCAACCCCGAGCAGCTCGTCGCCTACCTCAAGCGCGAGAAGCAGGCGTGAGCGCGGTCGAGGCGCGCATCACCGAACTGGGGCTGACCCTGCCCGACGTGGTGCCGCCGCTCGCCTCGTACCAGCCCGCGGTGACCTCCGGGGTGTACGTGTACACCTCGGGCCAGCTGCCCATGGTGGACGGTGTCCTCCCGCTGACCGGCAAGGTCGGTGCCGAGGTGACGCCGGAGGACGCCAAGGACCTGGCCCGGGTCTGCGCGCTGAACGCCCTGGCGGCCGTGAAGTCGGTCGCCGGTGACCTGGACCGGGTCGCCCGGGTGGTGAAGGTCACCGGGTTCGTCGCCTCGGCCCCGGACTTCACCGGCCAGCCCGCCGTGCTCAACGGCGCCAGCGAACTCCTCGGCGAGATCCTCGGCGACAAGGGCGTGCACGCCCGCAGCGCCGTCGGCGTGGCCGTGCTGCCGCTGGACGCGCCGGTCGAGGTGGAGATCCAGGTGGAGCTGGCCTCGGCCTGACCCCGCGCCCACCGCCGTACGTGTACGCGCCGTTCCCCCCGGGGGGAACGGCGCGTTCCGCGTCCCCGGGGCGGCCGGCCGGTGGCTCTCGAACAATCGAGCCACACCGGATAGCCTCCGGCCATGGCGAACGGTCAGTGGTACCCGCCCGAATGGCCCGCCCGCATCAGGGCGCTGGCCAGCGGCGAACTCACCCCGGCGGCCCCGCGGCGGGCCGCCACGGTCATGCTCCTGCGCGACGGGCCCGACGGCACGGGGCCGCGCGTGCACATGGTGCGCCGCCGCGCCTCGATGGCCTTCGCGGGCGGTGCGTACGCCTACCCCGGCGGCGGCGTCGACCCGCGCGACGACCGGCCCGTGCGGTGGGCCGGGCCCTCGCTGGAGAGCTGGGGCGAGCGGCTCGGGGTGAGCCCGGCCGAGGCGCAGGCGGTGGTCTGCGCGGCCGTGCGGGAGACCTTCGAGGAGGCCGGGGTCCTGCTGGCAGGCCCCGGTCCGGACAGCGTCGTCGCCGACACCACGGGCGAGGAGTGGGCGGCCGACCGGGCCGCGCTGGAGGCGCACGAGCTGTCGTTCGCCGACTTCCTCGACCGGCGGGGCCTGGTCCTGCGCTCCGACCTGCTCGCCGCCTGGGCGCGCTGGATCACCCCGGAGTTCGAGCCCCGCCGCTACGACACCTGGTTCTTCGCCGCCGTGCTGCCCGTCGGACAGGTCACCGTCGAGACCTCCGGCGAGGCCGACCGCACCGAATGGGCCCGGCCCGCCGACGCCGCCGCCCGCTACGACCGGGGCGAGCTGCTGATGATGCCGCCCACCATCGCGACCCTGCGCGCGCTGCTGCCGTACACGAGCGCCGCCGAGGCGCTCGCGGGCGCCGCCGACCAGGACCTGACGCCGGTGGTGGCCGAGGCCGAGCTGCGCGGCGAGGAGGTCGTGCTGACCTGGCCGGGGCACGAGGAGTTCACCAGGCACGTGCCCACCGGGCCGCGCGCACCGCTGGAAGGGCGTCGGTCATGACCGACGCGGCAGCCCTCCCCGGGCAGCCCCGGGGCGCCGTCGCGGGACCGGCCACCGCCCGTGCCGTGAACGTCCTCGCGCCCAACCCCTCGGCGATGACGCTGGACGGCACCAACACCTGGCTCCTCGCCGAGCCCGACTCGGAGCTGGCCGTCGTCATCGACCCCGGCCCGCTCCACGAGGGGCACCTGCGGGCGGTCGTCGCCACCGCCGAGGCGGCCGGGCGGCGGATCGGGCTGACCCTGCTCACGCACGGCCACCCCGACCACGCCGAGGGCGCCGCCCGCTTCGCCGAGCTGACCGGCACCAAGGTGCGCGCCCTCGACCCGGCGCTGCGGCTGGGCGACGAGGGGCTCGGCGCCGGGGACGTCGTCACCACCGGCGGGCTGGAGCTGCGGGTCGTGCCGACCCCCGGGCACACCGCCGACTCGCTCAGCTTCCACCTGCCCGCCGACCGGGCCGTGCTGACGGGGGACACCGTTCTCGGGCGGGGCACCACGATGGTCTCCCACCCCGACGGCGGCCTCGGCGACTATCTCGACTCGCTGAGGCGGCTGCACTGCCTGACGACCGACGACGGCGTCAGCACCGTCCTGCCGGGCCACGGGCCCGTCCTCGACGACGCGCAGGGGGCGCTGGAGTTCTACCTCAGCCACCGCGCCGCCCGCCTCGACCAGGTCAGGGCCGCGGTGGAGGCGGGGGTGACCGAGCCGGGCGAGGTCGTCGCGCTGGTCTACGCGGCCGTGGACCGCAGCCTGTGGCCGGCGGCCGAGCTGTCGGTGCGGGCGCAGCTGGAGTACCTGCTGGGCGGCTGAGGGCCGTCCGGGCACGCCGGAGGGCCGGGCGGCCGGCACCGGTGCCGGTGCGGCCCCGCCCGGCCCTCGGGGGTGGGTCAGCGCGAGCGCTTCGCCAGGCGCTCGACGTCGAGCAGGATGACCGCGCGGGCCTCCAGGCGCAGCCAGCCGCGCCCGGCGAAGTCCGCGAGGGCCTTGTTGACCGTCTCGCGGGAGGCGCCGACGAGCTGGGCCAGCTCCTCCTGGGTGAGGTCGTGCACGACGTGGATGCCTTCCTCGGACTGCACCCCGAAGCGCCGGGAGAGGTCCAGGAGGGCCCGGGCCACGCGGCCGGGTACGTCGGAGAAGACCAGGTCGGACATCTGATCGTTGGTCTTGCGCAGGCGCCGGGCGACGGCGCGCAGCAGGGCGGAGGCCACCTCGGGCCGGGCGTTGAGCCACGGCTGGAGGTCGCCGTGGCCCAGGCCGAGGAGCTTGACCTCGGTCAGAGCGCTGGCGGTGGCCGTGCGGGGGCCGGGGTCGAAGAGCGACAGCTCACCGATCAGCTCGCCGGGGCCGAGCACGGCCAGCATGTTCTCCCGGCCGTCGGGGGATGTGCGGTGGAGCTTCACCTTGCCCTCGGTGACCACGTAGAGGCGGTCGCCGGGGTCGCCTTCGTGGAACAACGCGTCGCCACGGGCGAGGGTCGCCTCGCTCATGGAGGCGCGGAGCTCCGCGGCCTGCTCGTCGTCGAGCGCCGCGAAGAGCGGCGCGCGCCGCAGAACATCGTCCACGAGTTCTCTCCTATGTCGACCTGCTCAGGGAACCGTGGTCCCCATTTTGCCGGACGGGTCAAACAGTGCGATCAATCACAAGGATGCCGGACGGGTGTGCCGTTCTGTGCGGCAGGGGGCCGAACAGGGGGTCCCAGGGCCCGGACGAGGCCGTCCGGGTGACGGACGGGCAGGCGCTGGAGCCCTTGCGGGAAGCGGCGAGAGCGCAGGCCACGGCGGTCGGACGGGAGGGCACGGCCCGTCGTTGCGCTGTGGGCGAACGCCCCCGCGTCCGGGGGTGCCGAAGGTAAAAGGACAGCAAAACGAGCACCTCCCGCCGGTGCGTCCGATAGGCGGACGCGCGTCACCGAACAGCGCAACGCGAAGGCCGCACCGACGGCGGCGCCACCGCCGCCGCCCGGACGGCCTACCCGCCCTTCGCCCGCCCACACGCACCGTCACCTCGTACACACGTACGGGTGTACGCGCGGGTGGGCGGCGCGGCGCGACGGGGCGGGCGGGACAGGGGGGCGCGGAGCCGTCCGCGCCGTCGCCGGGTGCGGGTCCTCGTGCGGATTCCGCCGGGCGCCGGTCCTCCGGCGTAGCCTTCCTCCCATGGCCAAGAGCACGGGGCGTGAGCCCGCCGCGAAGAAGCCGGACGACGCCGGGAAGCCGCCGCCCGTCGTGCGGGAGCCGGCCGCGTCCCCGGACGCGGCGAAGCGCCCCGCCGCGGCCAAGGGCGGTGCGTCGACTTCCGTCCAGGGGGCCGCCCTCGGCGGCAAGCCCTGGCGCGAGTCGCGTCTCGCGATGGTCCGCAGGGCCCGCCGGACCAACCGCGAGCTGGCCGAGGTCTACCCGTACGCCCACCCGGAGCTGGACTTCGAGAACCCCTTCCAGTTGCTGGTCGCCACGGTGCTCTCGGCGCAGACCACCGACCTGAGGGTGAACCAGACGACGCCCGCGCTCTTCGCGAAGTACCCGACGCCCGAGGACCTGGCCGCCGCCCCGCCGGAGGAGCTGGAGGAGATCATCCGGCCCACCGGGTTCTTCCGCGCCAAGGCCCGCTCGCTGCTGGGCCTCTCGGCCGCCCTGCGGGACCGGTTCGACGGCGAGGTGCCGGGGAGGCTGGACGACCTGGTCTCGCTGCCCGGCGTCGGCCGCAAGACCGCCTTCGTCGTGCTCGGCAACGCCTTCGGCGTCCCCGGCCTCACCGTGGACACCCACTTCGGCCGGCTGGTGCGCCGCTGGAAGTGGACCGAGGAGACCGACCCCGAGAAGGTCGAGGCGGCCGTCGCCGCGATCTTCCCCAAGAAGGACTGGACGATGCTCTCGCACCGCGTCATCTTCCACGGCCGCCGCATCTGCCACTCCCGCAAGCCCGCCTGCGGAGCCTGCCCGATCGCCCACCTCTGCCCCTCCTACGGCGAGGGCGAGACCGACCCGGAGAAGGCGAGGAAGCTGCTGAAGTACGAGAAGGGCGGCTTCCCCGGCCAGCGCCTGAAGCCCCCGCCGGACTACCCGGGCCGGCCCGCTCCGGAACTGGGGGCGCGTTGACGGGCCGAGCGGGTGTCCGCGCCCCGCGCGGTGTCCGGCCGGAACGATCCGCGGGGCGCTCCGCGTTGTGCTCACAGAGACGGGGGTGCCGATGATCCGGACCGGCGGAATCGACCAGGACGTCCACAGTGGCGGCCGCGAGGAGGAGCGCGAGGACCGCGTGACGGTGAGCGACAAGGGCCTGCCCGAGTGGCTGCGGCCGGTGGCGCACGTCGTCGACACGGTGCGCCCGCGCCAGCTGAGCAGCTATCTCCCGCCCGAGAGCGGAGCGGGCCGCCAGTCGGCGGTCCTGGTCCTCTTCGGCGAGGGCGCGCGGGGGCCCGAGCTCCTGCTCATAGAGCGCGCCGCCAAGCTCCGCTCCCACGCCGGTCAGCCCTCCTTCCCCGGCGGCTCCCTCGACCCGGAGGACGGCGACCCGCTGGCGGAGGGCCCGCTGCGGGCCGCCCTGCGGGAGGCCGAGGAGGAGACCGGTCTCGACCCGCTGGGCGTCCAGCCCTTCGGCGTCCTGCCGAAGCTGTACATCCCGGTCAGCGGCTTCGTGGTGACGCCGGTGGTCGCCTGGTGGCGCGAGCCCACCCCGGTCCGCGTCGTGGACCCCGGCGAGACGGCCCGCGTCTTCACCGTGCCGGTGGCCGACCTCACCGACCCGGCCAACCGTGCCACCGCCGTCCACCCGCTGGGCCACGCGGGCCCCGCCTTCCTCGTCGAGTCGGCGCTGGTCTGGGGTTTCACCGCCGGCGTGATCGACCGCATCCTGCACTACGCGGGCTGGGAGCAGCCCTGGGACCGTACGAAGCAGGTCACGCTCGACCGGCACGCATGACAAGGTGACGGGGTGTGCGGCCGCCGACGGCCCCTGACGGGGTCCGGCCGGCCGCGTGAAGTTGTGGCGCGGCCCCGGTCTCGGCCCGGCGTCCGCGGTGCCCGGGGCCGTCCGCCCCGGGTGCGCGGGACGCCGCCGTGGTGGCGGGCCGCGCACCCGGTGCCGCCGTGTGACCGAACCCACGGGACGTGACGGCGTGATCCGGTGCCGACCGGACAGCAGCTTCCAGGCAACGACCAGGTGCCCAGGCACGACTAATGGAGAGGGCAGATTCGGTGAACGTGCTGGACATCCTGCTGCTGATCGCCGCCGTGTGGTTCGCGGTGGTCGGATACCGCCAGGGATTCGTCATCGGCGTCCTGTCGGTGATCGGCTTCCTCGGCGGCGGACTGGCCGCCGTCATGCTGCTGCCCGTCCTCTGGGACGCCGTCACCGACGACGCCGAGGTCACCACGGTCGTCGCCGTCGTCGCGGTGGTCATCGTCATCGTCTGCGCCTCCGTCGGCCAGGCCCTCACCACCCATCTCGGCAACAAGCTCCGCCGCCACATCACCTGGACCCCGGCCCGCGCCCTGGACGCCACCGGCGGCGCCGTGGTCAACGTCGTCGCCATGCTCCTGGTCGCCTGGCTGATCGGCGGGCTCCTGGCCGGCACGACCCTGCCGACCGTCGGCAAGGAGGTGCGCGGCTCCAAGGTGCTCCAGGGCATCGACCGGGCCCTGCCCCAGCAGGCCAACAGCTGGTTCGCCGACTTCCGCTCCGTCCTCGCGCAGAACGGCTTCCCGCAGGTCTTCAGCCCGTTCGCCAACGAGCCGATCACCGAGGTCCAGCCGCCCGACTCCGGTCTGGCCGCCAGTCCCGTGGCGCAGAAGGCGAAGCGTTCCATCGTGAAGGTCGTCGGCACCGCGCAGAGTTGCGGCAAGGTCCTGGAGGGCACCGGCTTCGTCTTCGACGAGCGGCGCGTGATGACCAACGCCCACGTCGTCGGCGGCGTCGACGAGCCGACCGTCCAGATCGGCGGCGAGGGCCGCCGCTACGACGCCACGGTCGTCCTCTACGACTGGGAGAAGGACATCGCCGTCCTGGACGTCCCCGAGCTCCAGGCGCCCGCCCTCGACTTCGCCTCCCAGGACGCCGAGCGCGGCGACAGCGCCATCGTCGCCGGCTTCCCGGAGAACGGCGGCTACGACGTCCGCGCCGCCCGCGTCCGCGGCCGCATCACCGCCGACGGCCCCGACATCTACCGCCGCGGCACCGTCAGCCGCGACGTCTTCTCGCTCTACGCGACCGTCCGCCAGGGCAACTCCGGCGGCCCGCTCCTCACCCCGAAGGGCGAGGTCTACGGCGTCATCTTCGCCAAGTCCCTGGACGACCCCGACACGGGCTACGCCCTCACCGCCGACGAGGTCCGCGAGGACGTGCGCGAGGGCCGCCGGGCCGTTCAGCCGGTGTCCAGCGACGCCTGCGCCATGTAGCGCGGGCGGGGCCCGTGCGCCCATGAGCAAGCCCGCCCTGTGTCGGGGGCGGGCTCGGTGGGGCGCGGGTGTCGGGTCGGGGAAAGGGTGTGTGCGGGGCGAGCCGCGTGGGCAGGCGCCTCTTCGAGGCGGTCAGGCCACGGAAGCCGGCTCAGTCGCGGGTGTGCCGCAGCCGCGCCGAGACCCAGCGGGCGCGGCGGCGGAGGATGCGGGGAATGCCGATCTCCCGGGAATCGGGGTCGAGCCCCCGGTCCCGGAGGCCACCCCGGCGGCGCGTGCCCGGCGCGGCGGCCAGGCGGCGGTTGCGTGCTACGTCGTTGTAGTCGTGCGTCCAGCCCATACCCGGACGTGTGCCCGCCCCCCATGGTCGGTAATCGCGGCCGGGGCGCCCAATTGGCGTATGCGCGGGGCAAGTAGCGCCGGAGCGACCAGGTGTGCCGGGGAGCGTGCGTATGCCCGGCGCGCGCCCCGCGGGCGGAGTCGCGGCGGGGGGTCAGCGGTCCGGCTCGGGGTCCTTCAGCCAGCTGATCAGCTCGTGCGAGAAGAGCTCGGGGTCCTCCTCGTGCGGGAAGTGGCCGAGCCCCTCGAAGAGCCGCCAGCGGTAGGGCGCCTCCACGTACTCCCCGGAACCGGCGGCGCTGCGGGTGCGCATCACCGGGTCGAGCGCGCCGTGCAGGTGCAGTGTGGGGACGCGTACCGGCAGCTTCATGCGGCGGTTGAACTGGGCGCCGTCGGGCCGCGCCATCGACCGCACCATCCAGCGGTACGGCTCGATCGAGCAGTGCGCCGTGGACGGGATGCTGATCGCCTGCCGGTAGGTGTCGACCGCCTCGTCGTCCGGGAGCCTCGGCCCGGACCACTCGCGGATCAGCCGCCCGGCCAACGCCGCCCCGTCCGCCACCAGCTGACGCTCCGGGACCCACGGCCGCTGGAACCCCCAGATGTACGACCCGGCCCGGGTCTGCCGCATGTCCCTCAGCATCGCCGAGCGCCATCGGCGGGGGTGCGGCATCGAGGAGACCGCCAGCCGGCGCACCAGCTTGGGCCGCATCACGGCGGCGGTCCACGCCAGGTAGCCGCCGAGGTCGTGGCCGACCAGGGCGGCGTCCGGCTCACCGAGGGAGCGGATGACGCCGGTGACGTCGAGGGCGAGGTTGGCCGGGTCGTAGCCGCGCGGGGTGCGGTCGCTGCCGCCGACCCCGCGCAGGTCCATCGCGACGGCCCGGTACCCGGCGTCGGCGAGCGCCGTGAGCTGGTGCCGCCAGCTCCACCAGAACTGCGGGAAGCCGTGCAGCAGCAGGACGAGTGGCCCCTCACCGGCCTCGGCGATGTGGAAGCGCGCACCGTTGGCCGCGACGTCCCGGTGGGTCCAGGGTCCGTCGGGGCGGATGATCGTCGCGGGTTGGGCCGGATGGGTGGCGGGGTCCGTCATGGGGACGAGCGTGCCACAGCCGTGCCTCACGCACCGCCCCGGTCGGGGTGGGCGCCCTTCGCCTCGACGGCGGCGGCGGGGTAGGGGCGGCCCGAGACGTCGGGCAGCACGCCGACCGGCTCCGGGCGCGGGTGGGGCTTGGCGTTCTGGAGGACGGCGGCCGTCTGCTTGGCGGAGGCCACGGTCTTCTGCGGGCCCTTGCCCTTCTTGGCCTTCTTCATGAAGACGAACGCGATCATGCCGAGCAGCCCTGCGACCACGACGTTGACGGCGAAGGACAGCAGGAAGCAGATCGCCATGTTCAGGCCGGTCCAGGTACGGAAGCCGTAGGCGAGCGCGAAGCTCAGCATCGGCAGGGAGAAGATCAGTACCGTGAGGGCGGCGATGCCGACCGCGCTGCCGATCAGGCCCCGCTGCGCATCCTGCTTGAGCTGCTTCTTCGCCAGCGCGATCTCGTCGTGCACCAGCGCGGACAGCTCGGCGGTGGCCGAGGCCACCAGCTGGCCGAGGCTGCGGTCTGCGCCTACGGGTGCGCTCATCGCGATCTCCCTCTTCTCTCCCGGTGTCCCCACCGGCATCTCGTCCGACGTCCGCTCCGGCGTCTTCCGCTCCTGCCCGGCCGCACGGCGGTGGCTCCCGGGGGCCTGCCCCGCGCGTCCGGTTCTTGTGGTTACTGCTCCGTCAGATCATGCCGGACGGCGGCGCCCAGCGCTTCCTCACGGTGCGGACGACCGGCCCGCACACCACCGGCGTACGCCCGGTCCTCCGCCTCGGCGCATCCCCGTCAGGACGCGGAACATGCCTGCCCGGGCCGGGGAACCGGTGGCCGCGGCGGCCACCGGTGGCGGGCCGTCAGGTGCCGGGCGGCGGATTCGGCGTGTCGCCCGCCTCCAGGGCCTCGGCGCGGGCCCGGTGCTCGGCGGCGCGCTTCTCGTACCGGGCCGCCAGGCGGCGGTGGTGCGCGGGGTCGTCCTGCTCCTCTATGTCGGGGACCGCGTTCTCGTCCTCGTCGCGCTCCTCGGCCTCCCAGAGCGTGCGGTACTTGGCGTTCCGCATCCGCAGCAGCACGGTGGCGACGAGGGTGGCGGTGAGCGAGCCGACCAGGACGGACGCCTTGATCTCGTCGGCCAGGGCCGGGTCGTCGGCGAAGGCCAGCTCGCCGATGAGCAGGGAGACGGTGAAGCCGATCCCGGCCAGGGTGGCGACGGCGAAGATGTCCGGCCAGGCCAGGTCGTCGCTGAGCGAGGCCCGGGTGAAGCGGGCGGTCAGCCAGGTGCCGCCGAAGATGCCGAGCGCCTTGCCGACGACCAGGCCGAGCACGACGCCGAGCGTCTCCGGCCGGGTGAAGATGTCGGCCAGCGCCTCCCCGGAGACCGAGACGCCCGCCGCGAACAGGGCGAACAGGGGAACGGCGAAGCCCGCCGAGACCGGCCGCACCAGGTGTTCGACGTGCTCGCCGGGGGAGTGCTCCTCACCCTCGCGGGTGGTGCAGCGCAGCATCAGGCCCATCGCGACGCCGGCGATCGTGGCGTGGATGCCGCTGTTGTACATCAGCGCCCAGACGGTGACGGCGAGCGGCAGGTAGACGTACCAGCCGCGGACGCCGGTGCGCAGGAGGAACCAGAAGAGGGCCAGACCCGCCACGGCACCGCCGAGGGCGAGGAAGTCCAGGTCGCTGGTGAAGAAGACCGCGATGATCAGGATGGCGAAGAGGTCGTCGACCACGGCGAGGGTCAGCAGGAACGCCCGGAGCGCCGAGGGCAGCGAGGTGCCGAGGACGGCGAGCACCGCCAGGGCGAAGGCGATGTCGGTGGCGGTGGGGACCGCCCAGCCGGTGAGCGCGCCGCCGCCGGAGACGTTGACGAGGACGTACACCAGAGCCGGTGCCACCATGCCGCAGACGGCGGCGACCACCGGGAGCAGCGCGCGGCGCGGGTCGCGCAGCTCGCCCGCGACCAGCTCCCGCTTCAGCTCCACGCCCGCGACGAAGAAGAAGACGGCGAGCAGGCCGTCGGCCGCCCAGTGCCCGACCGACAGGTCGAGGCCGAGGGCGGCCGGGCCGAAGTGGAAGTCGCGGACCGCGGCGTAACTGCCGGCGGCGGTGTTGGCCCAGATCAGGGCGGCGACGGCGGCGACGAGCAGCAGCACCCCGCCGACCGTCTCGGTCCGCAGGGCGTCGGCGAGCCGCAGGCGTTCGCGCAGCGGGGGGCGCGGGAAAGCGGTGGGGGTGGAGCCGGGCATGGGGAGAGGCCCTTCGTCGGAGTCAGGGTACGGCTGCGGTGGCATCGTCGCGATGCCGTGCCGACCAGACTTCCCGGCGTCCCCTCTGCGGTTGTCCCAGCTCCCGGGGCGCGAGCCAGGGGGAGCCGTGCCGTCACCCTACCGGGTGAGCCGGGTGCACGCCGGGGCCCGGCCGCGCGCGGTGCGTGGCCGGGCCCCGGTGCCGTACGGGTGCGGTGGGCTCAGTCGTCGGACGAGGAGCTGGGGAGCTTCGTCTGGATGAGGTCCATCACGGAGGAGTCGGTGAGCGTGGTGACGTCGCCCAGCTCGCGGTTCTCCGCGACGTCGCGGAGCAGGCGGCGCATGATCTTGCCGGAGCGGGTCTTCGGCAGTTCGGCCACCGGCAGGACGCGCTTCGGCTTGGCGATGGGGCCGAGCGCGGAGCCGACGTGGTTGCGCAGCTCGGCGACCAGTTCCTCGTCCTCCGAGGCGGTGCCGCGCAGGATGACGAAGGCGACGATGGCCTGGCCGGTGGTCTCGTCGGCGGCGCCGACCACGGCCGCCTCGGCGACCTTGGGGTGCGAGACGAGCGCGGACTCGACCTCGGTGGTCGAGATGTTGTGGCCGGAGACGAGCATCACGTCGTCCACCCGGCCGAGCAGCCAGATGTCGCCGTCGTCGTCCTTCTTGGCGCCGTCCCCGGCGAAGTAGCGCTCGGGGAAACGCGACCAGTAGGTGTCGAGGAAGCGCTGGTCGTCGCGCCAGATGGTGCGGAGCATCGACGGCCACGGCTCGGTGAGGACCAGGTAGCCGCCTCCGCCGTCCGGCACCTCGTCGGCCTCGTCGTCCACCACGGTCGCGGCGATGCCGGGCAGCGGGACCTGCGCGGAGCCGGGCTTGGCCTCGGTCACGCCGGGCAGCGGCGCGATCATCATGGCGCCGGTCTCGGTCTGCCACCAGGTGTCGACGACCGGGCAGCGGTCGCCGCCGATGTTCTTGCGGTACCACATCCACGCCTCGGGGTTGATCGGCTCACCGACCGAGCCGAGCACCCGCAGGCTGGAGAGGTCGTACTTGGCGGGGATGTCGTCGCCCCACTTCATGAACGTCCGGATGGCGGTCGGCGCCGTGTACAGCAGTGTCACGCCGTACTTCTGGACGATCTCCCAGAACCGGCCCTGGTGCGGGGTGTCCGGGGTGCCCTCGTACATGACCTGGGTGGCGCCGTTGGCCAGCGGTCCGTAGGTGATGTACGAGTGGCCGGTGACCCAGCCGATGTCGGCCGTGCACCAGTAGACGTCGGTCTCCGGCTTGAGGTCGAAGACGGCGTGGTGGGTGTAGGCCGTCTGGGTCAGGTAGCCGCCGGAGGTGTGCAGGATGCCCTTGGGCTTCCCCGTCGTCCCCGAGGTGTAGAGGATGAAGAGGGGCTGCTCGGCGTCGAACGCCTCGGGGGTGTGCTCGGCCGGCTGACGGCCCGTGACCTCGTGCCACCACTGGTCGCGGCCCTCGGTCCAGGCGACGTCCTGCCCGGTGCGGCGCACCACCAGGACGTGCTCGACGGTGTCGAAGCGGGCCACCGCGTCGTCCACGGCCGGCTTCAGCGCGGAGGGCTTGCCCCGGCGGTAGCCGCCGTCGGAGGTGATGACGACCTTGGCGTCGGCGTCGGCGATCCGCGCGGCGATGGCGTCGGCCGAGAAGCCGCCGAAGACCACCGAGTGGGCGGCGCCGATCCGGGCGCAGGCCAGCATCGCGACGACGGCCTCGGGGATCATCGGCAGGTAGACCGCGACCCGGTCGCCCTGGCGGACGCCCAGCTCGGTCAGGGCGTTGGCCGCGCGGGAGACCTCGTCCTTCAGCTCCGCGTAGGTGATGGCCCGGCTGTCGCCCGGCTCACCCTCGAAGTGGATGGCGACGCGGTCGCCGTGGCCCGCCTCGACGTGCCGGTCCACGCAGTTGTACGCGACGTTCAGCTTGCCGTCGGCGAACCACTTGGCGAACGGCGGGTTCGACCAGTCCAGCGTCTCGGTCGGCTCGGTCTCCCAGGTCAGGCGGCGGGCCTGCTCGGCCCAGAAGCCGAGCCGGTCAGCCTTGGCCTGTTCGTACGCCTCCGCGGTGACGTTCGCGGCGGCCGCCAGCTCGGCGGGGGGCGCGAACCTCCTCTCCTCGCGAAGAAGGTTGGCCAGGCTTTCATTGCTCACGACATCTCCCTTTCCCAGGGTGTCCGTTGTGTCCCAGGCCACAGCTCATCATCCGCGGCCCCAGGTGACAAGGGGTGTCGGCGAATTGGTTTAGACCTGTGTGCGTGGTCGGCGTGCGGTACGTGGTGCGCTCCCCGCCCGCGCGGGGGGTACTCCCTGACACGGGCCCGGGAAGCGCCGGGTTCAACCGGGCCGGGTCCCCCACCTGGGCGGGTACGCCCGCCCGGCCCCGAGGACCGGCCCGCCGGACGGTGCCGGGCGCGTACCCGCCACCGGCGGCCGCCACTCCGCGCGCGCCCCGGGAGGTGGTCCGGAGGGTGGGCCGGGGCCGCCCGTTTCACCCGGGCGGCCCCGGCCCCACCGGCTCAGCGCGCCGCGTCCGCCACCCTTCCGGAGGTGTCCGGCGGTGCGGCGCCGGCGGCGGATGCGCCGGCCAGGGGCACGTCGGTGGCCGGCGCCGCGTCCGGGCCGCCCGGCGCGGGGGAGGCGACGACCCGGTCGAAGAGATCCAGCGAGGGGGAGAGCAGGTACGCCTGCGCCTCCCCGACGTGGAAGTACATGCCCTGGAGCTGGAGCCCGCCCTCGGCCAGGCGGCGGGCGACGGCCTCGTGCGCCCGCAGGTGCTCCAGCTGCTGGACGACGTTGGCCAGGCAGAGCCGTTCGGCGGCGTCGGCGGGGGGCCGGCCTTCGAGCATGGCCCACGTACCGCCCTCGGCGGCCATCCGGTCCAGGCTGGGCAGGCCGTGCCGCAGCCAGCGGCCGAGCGGCGTCACCGGTTCGCCCTCGGCCGGGGGAGCGTTGAGCAGCGCCTGCATCGCGCCGCAGCCGGAGTGGCCGCAGACGGTGATCGAGCCGACCTCCAGGACGTCGACGGCGTACTCGATGGCCGCCGCCACCGAGTCGTCACCGGCCTCGGTGCCCGGGACCGGCACCAGATTGCCCACGTTCCGGACGGTGAAGAGGTCGCCGGGGCCGCTGGCGGTGATCATGCTCGTGACCAGTCGCGAGTCGGAGCAGGTCAGGAAGAGGTGGGCGGGCCGCTGCCCCTCGCGGGCGAGCCTCGCCAGTTCTTCCCGCACATGGGGCGCGGTGTCCCGCTGGAAGGCGCCGAGGCCGTCGGCCAGTTCGCGGACGCGGACCGGCTCCGGGCGGTGTCCGGGCAGGACGGAGGCGGCGGGCTCCCCGCAACGGTGGTCGCGCCACGGGGCCCATGGGCGGCAGCAGGAGTGGGTGGGGGAGGCGGGCGCGGCGACCGGGGTCCCCGCGCGGCCGGTCACCTCGGCCTCGCCGCCCCGCGCGGTGTGGGTGGCCTGCCAGTCCTGGAGCGCCTCGTGGGCGGCGTGGTCCAGGAACGAGCCGTCGAGTTCCACCACGGCCCGGCTGCCGCGCGGCACCTGGTGCAGGGCGCGGGTGAGCCGGGGCACCGCGAGGAAGGTCAACTGGCCGCGCACCCGGACGTGGTGGACGCCGTCCGCCTCCCGGTGCGTGATGCGGGTGCGGGTCAGCCGGTGCAGGGCGACGGCGACGGCGACGGCGATGCCGAGGGCGACGCCCTCCAGCACGCCGAGGAGGACCACACCGAGCGTCGTCACGAGGTAGACGGCGGTCTCGCGGTGCCGGGTCACGGTCCGGATGTGGTTCAGGCTCACCATGCGCACGCCGACCGCCGCCACCAGGGAGGCGAGTGCCGCCAGCGGGATCAGGTCCAGCACGGGGACGAGCAGCAGGGCGGCGACGATCACCCAGAGGCCGTGCAGCATGGTGGAGGCGCGGCTGACCGCCCCGGCGGCGACATTGGCCGAACTGCGGACGGCGACGCCGGAGACGGGCAGGCCGCCCAGGGCGCCGGAGACGATGTTGGCCGTGCCCTGCCCCACCAGTTCGCGGTCCAGGTCGGAGCGGGGGACGGGGGTGTCGTCGTCCCGGGCGCTGATCAGCTTGTCCACGGCGACCGCGCCGAGCAGCGACTGCACGCTGGTCACCAGGGTGACGGCGACCACGGCGGTGACCAGCCCGGTCACCGGCCCGGTCGGGAACCCGGCCAGGGCGTGGCTGCTCCACGACGGCAGGTCGACCCGGGGCAGCCGCACACCCGCGAGCTGCGCGGCGGCGGTGGCCCCGGCGACCGCGACCAGCGGGGCGGGGAGAAGACCGGCGAGCCGCGCGCCCCGGCCGGGCAGCCGCGGCCAGACCAGCAGCAGGCCCAGGGTGAGCGCGCTGACCAGGACGGCTTCGGGCCGCACCGAGGCCAGCTGGGCCGGCAGGGCGAGGAGGTTGTCGACGACCGAGCTGGCGGGGGTGCCCCCGAGCACGATGTGCGCCTGGGCGACGGCGATGGTGATGCCGATACCGGCCAGCATGCCGTGGACGATGGCGGGGCTGACGGCGAGCGCGGAGCGGGCGACCCGCAGTGCGGCGAGGCCGATCTGGGCGAACCCGGCGAGCACGGTGATGGCGCAGGTGGTCCGCCAGCCGTACTGGACGATGAGGTCGGCGGTGACCACGGTGAGCCCGGCGGCGGGCCCGCTGACCTGGAGCGGGGAGCCGCCGATCCGACCGGCGACCAGCCCGCCGCAGGCGGCGGCGACCAGCCCGGCCTGGAGCGGGGCGCCGGTGGCCAGCGCGATGCCGAGCGAGAGCGGCAGGGAGATCAGGAAGACCGCGAGGGAGGCGGAGAGATCGGCGCCGCTGACGCGGAACCGGGCGCCGCCCGGCGGCCCGTGCGGCTCCTGCTCCCGGGACGGCGGCGACAGATCCGCCGTGTCGTGGGGGTTGATGGTGGCGGGGGAGGCGGCCATGGACCGTCCTTTCGTAGTGGTTCCCTCACGAGGCGCCGGCGTCGGCACCGAGCACGCGTCGTGCGGGCGTGCGGGGCGTAGTGGTCCGCCGCGGGGTGAGGTCGAGGAGGGCGCGGAGGGTGCCCGCGCCCGGGGGTGGCTTCGCGCAGCCCGGTGGGGCGCGGTGCCCTCGGGGAGGGCCGCGTGCTCGGGCACGGGTGCGGTGCGGCGCGACCGGGTTCTTGTCGGCCGGCGCGCGGGGTGTGGCCGGGCCGTCGGCGCGTGGCTCCGGGTGCGGTGGCGGGTGCGGCGGCGCGTGCGGCGGGGCTCCGCCGCCCGTGAGGCGTGGGGCCTCGCGTGCGGCGGGGGCCGGGACCCTCGGTGCCGGTCTCCGTGCCGGGCACCCGGGGGCCGGTGCCGGGCACCCGGGGGAGCGAGCAGGCTGCGGAACGGGGCCGAGCCCTCCGGCGGCCGTGCGGCCGGGGCCGGGCTCTGTGGCCGGGACCGTGCCGTGGGGCTTGGCGGCGCCGCGGGGCGGGGCCGGGCCCGGTGGCGGGCGGCGGGCCGGCGGGGGCGCGGGTCCCCTGGCGTACCGGTCCTGGTCACTCATCTGTCGCTGGCACCGTCCGTGCTCCTGTCATCGACTCCTGCCGTGGTGCTTGCGTCCTGCCGTGGTGCCTGCGTGCTGCCGTGCGTGGGCGGCGGCGTGGCTCGGCGGTGGGGGAGCCGTCGTGGCCGGCCCCGCTGTCGCTCCGTCCGGGCCATCGCCTCGTTCCTCCACACCCGCCCGCCCGCCCGCCGTGCCCCGCCGGCGCCGGGTTCCGCCCTCGCCGGACGGCGCCTGCCGAGAGCGGGACACGGGTGCCCGGGTCGGCGGCCCCCGGGCCGCTCGTGCGCCCCTCCCCCATGCCCTGCGGTGGTGCCGGGTACGGACTGCCGACCCGGTGCTGAGGCGCCCGTTCTTCGACGGGAGCCGGAGCCGGCCTCGGTGCCCCCTGGTGCCGCCGCCGGGCGACCCGGCCGGAGGGAGAACCCCTGTGACGGCCCCCGCCCACCTCGCGGCCCCACCCGGGCGCGAGGTGGGCGGTGCCGAGCAGCGGACCACCGAGGACCGCTCCGCCTCCGGCCGCCGGACCGTGACCCGAGCTCCCGGCCGGGAGCGGGCCGACGCCGGACGGGGCAGGGGTGACGGAGGCGGGGCAGCCGTACCGGGGACGGTGTCGCGGTGCGGGCGACGACGCCGGGACCCGCCCCCACTTCCAACTCTGGGTAAACGGACCGTAATGCAGAGTAAAGGGAGAGGTGGGGCGAGAGGCGTGAATGGGTCAGCTGTTCACTCGCGCGAGCGAATAGTGGGCTTATATGCGGCCTTGTCATGGCTGGGCCGGAACCCGCCCGTGCGACCTTGACGGCGCATGCGGCTGGGCCTGGAGGTCCCGGCGGCCCCGGGGGCGGCGCCCTCGGCGGCGCGACCGGACGAGCGCGGGCGAGCCGGAGACCCCCGACCCAAGGAAGAGGTGTGCCGAGATGGCCGCCACCAGGAGGATCACCGTCGGCGTCGTCACCGCAGCGGTCTGCGCCGCGGGCCTGGCGGGCTGCGGTACGGAGCGCGGCACCGGCGCCGGGCAGGAGCCCGGCAGCAAGGCGACCCCCGCCCCGGCCCCCGACAACGCCGTACGCCTCATCGGCGACGGCTCCACCGCCCACACCGGCGTCCAGCCGCACCAGCCGCGCCCCCAGCGGCTCAAGCCCGGCCAGAAGCCGCCGCAGTTCGTCGTCTTCTCCTGGGACGGCGCCGGCGAGGACAGCCAGAAGCTGTTCTCGCACTTCCGCGAGGTCGGCAAGGCCAACAACGCGACCATGACCTACTTCCTCAGCGGCGTGTACCTGCTGCCGGAGGAGCTGAAGGACAAGTACCAGGCGCCGCAGCACGGCCCGGGCCGCTCCGACATCGGCTTCAACGACACCGAGGGCATCGCCGACACCGTCCGCGAGGTCCGTGGCGCGTGGCTGGACGGCAACGAGATCGGCACCCACTTCAACGGACACTTCTGCGGCCCCGAGGGCGGCGTCGGCACCTGGTCCGTGGCCGAGTGGAAGAGCGAGATCGCCCAGGCCAAGAGCTTCGTCAAGACCTGGAAGTCGCACAGCGGCCTCAAGGACGCCGAACCGCTCCCCTTCGACTACGACAAGGAGCTGATCGGCGCCCGCACCCCCTGCCTGGAGGGCCAGGAGAACTTCGTCAGCGCCGCCGCCGACCTCGGCTTCCGCTACGACTCCAGCGGCATCGGCAACCAGGTCTGGCCCGGCAGGAAGAAGGGGCTCTGGGACATCCCCCTCCAGCTCGTTCCGCTGCCCGGGCGCGAGTTCGAGACGCTCTCCATGGACTACAACTTCATGGTCAACCAGTCCGGGACCACCACCCAGGGCGACCCGGCCATGCACGAGGCCTGGGGTGACCAGCTCCGCGACGGCCTCATCCAGGCGTACGACCGGGCCCACCGGGGCAACCGCGCGCCGCTGATCATCGGCAACCACTTCGAGTCCTGGAACGGCGGCACCTACATGCGCGCCATCGAGGAGACGATCGAGCACGTCTGCAACAAGCCCGAGACCCGCTGCGTGTCGTTCCGCCAGCTCGTCGAGTGGCTGGACGCCCAGGACCCGAAGGTCCTCGCCCAGCTCCGCGACCTGAAGGTCGGCAAGGCCCCCGAGGGGGGATGGGAGAAGTTCCCGGCGAAGACCCCGGCCGGGTCCGCCGAGTCCGGTGGTTCGGGCAAGGAGCGGGCCGAGGGCGCGTAGCCGGGCCGGTGCCCGAGGGCACACCGGCGGTCCCCGGCCGTCGCGTACGGCCGGGGACCGCCGGGCGTGCGCGACCGGGCCGCGCGCCGGTCAGCCCGGCAGGGCGAGGAGGGCGTTCTCGTCGAGGGTGAACTCCGGGTCGATCTGCGCGGCGAGGTCGGCCCCGGTCCGCTCGTTCCCCCAGCTCTCGGCGTTCTTCCGGTGGAAGTGGACCATCTGCCGGGTGTAGCGCTCCCAGTCGCGCCGGCCGTACGCCGCGTCCGCGGTGGCCAGCAGGGTCTCCAGCGCGGCCCGGTTCTCCGCCTCCAGCGCGCCGAAGTGCGGCGGACGCCCCTTCTCCATCGCGCGGACCCACTCCGAGTGGCCCACCGTCACCAGCAGGTCCTCGCCCACCTCGTCGCGGAGGAACTCCAGGTCGTCGCGGCCCTGCACCTTGTTGCCGACCACGCGCAGGGCGACGCCGTAGTCCCGGGCGTACTCGCGGTACTGGCGGTAGACCGACACGCCCTTGCGGGTCGGCTCCGCGACCAGGAACGTCATGTCGAAGCGGGTGAACATGCCCGAGGCGAACGAGTCCGACCCCGCCGTCATGTCCACCACGACGTACTCGCCGGCACCGTCGACCAGGTGGTTGAGGCAGAGCTCCACCGCGCCGACCTTGGAGTGGTAGCAGGCCACCCCGAGGTCCGACTCGGTGAACGGCCCGGTCGCCATCAGCCGCACCTCGCCGCCGTCCAGGCGCACCGGCCGGGCGCAGGCCGCGTAGACCGGGTTCTCCTCGTCCACCCGCAGCAGGCGGGAGCCGCGGCCGGGCGGGGTGGTCTTGATCATGGTGTCCGCGGAGGCGATGCGGGGGTTGTCGCCGCGCAGGTACTCCTTGATGAGCGGCAGATGGCCGCCCATCGGGGGCAGCGCGGCGGCCTCCGCGTCGGTCAGGCCGAGGGCGGGACCGAGGTGCTGGTTGATGTCGGCGTCCACGGCGACGACGGGCGCGCGGGTGGTGGCCAGGTGGCGGATGAACAGGGAGGACAGCGTGGTCTTGCCGCTGCCGCCCTTCCCGACGAAAGCGATCTTCATGTTCACGTAGCGTAGTGCGCCGGGTGCGGTGCGTGGCGAACCGGCGTGAAGAAGACCACTCCATCGTGGGGCGGCGACGAGCGTTGCGTACTGTCGTACCCATGAGTACGTCAGGTGCGTCCGCAGGCCCCTCGCCCGCCGGAGGACCGGCCGATCCCCTGGTCGCCCTCGGCGAGCTGCCCGGGGTGCCCGAAGCCGTGGAATCCGTGCGCAAGTCCGTCGACCGCGTCTACGGTCACCGCGTCATGCGGCGCCGCAGCACGGAGATCACCTCCGAGGCGGCGCTGCGCGGAGCCCGTGCCTCCGCCGCTCTCGCGGGCGCCGACTGGGCTCTGGAGGAGCTGCGCCGCCGCAGCGACTTCAGCCTCGGCGAGGACCGGACGGTCGGCGCGGCGCTGCGGCTGACCGCCGAGGCGGGCCAGCTCCTGTCCATCTGGCGCCAGTCGCCGCTGCGTGTCCTCGCCCGCCTCCACCTCGTCGCCGCCGCCGACAGCGATGAGGCCGTCGGCCGCCCGCGCAAGGCGGGCGAGCGCGCCGACGAGCCGCTGATCGAGCTGGTCGAGCCCGACGCGGACGAGGTCGCCGGACGTCTCGACGGGCTCAGTTCGCTGCTTCTCGCCGGCTCCGCGGCCCCCGCACTGGTCACCGCCGCCGTCGTGCACGGTGAACTGCTTGCGCTGCGCCCCTTCACCTCGCACAACGGCCTGATCGCGCGCGCCGCCGAACGTATCGTGCTGGTCGGCAGCGGCCTCGACCCGAAGTCGATCTGCCCCGCCGAGGTCGGCCACGCGGAACTGGGCCGGGCCGCCTACGTCGCCGCCCTCGACGGCTACGTCTCCGGCACGCCGGAGGGGATGGCCGCCTGGATCACCCACTGCGGCAAGGCCCTCGAACTGGGCGCCCGCGAGTCCACCGCCGTCTGCGAGGCGCTCCAGCGCGGCGCCGCCTGAACGGCCCACGGGCGGCACGCGCGGCGGACGAAGAAGCAGCGGTACGCGTACGCGTACCGCTGCTCCGCAGGGCCGTCGGGTTACCAAGCGTCCCTCGCTGATGGCCGCCCGGCCGGAGTCTTCGCCCGGTGCCCGGAACGGCTCACCCGATTCGTCGGGTCATGCGTGGCGTGGGTACTCGGCGGTCCTGTGCGGTCCGTGGGGCCTTACTGCGTGAAAGGTCATCCTCTCGGATGTCCCTGGTCTCGCGGGCCGTGATTCCTTTGTACTCCTTCCACCGCCGAAGCGGAAGCGGAGCGGCCGCTCCCTTCCGGCGGCCGCCCTCGCCCGTGCCTCAGGCGGCGGCCGGACCCCGCCGCGAGCGGGCGGTCAGCCAGACGATCCCGGCCGTGACGGCTGCCGCGCCCACCGCCGCCGCGGCGACCAGGGCCGGCCGCGGGGCGCGGGAGAGGGAGGGGAGGCGCTGCTTGAGGCGGACCGGCCGGTGGAAGTCGAGAACCGGCCACTCCCGGGACACCGCCTCCTTGCGGAGCGCCCGGTCGGGATTGACCGCGTGCGGGTGGCCGACCGCCTCCAGCATGGGCAGGTCGGTGGCCGAGTCGCTGTACGCGTAGCAGCGCGCCAGGTCGTACCCCTCGCTCTCGGCCAGCTCGCGCACCGCCTCGGCCTTGGTCGGGCCGTAGGCGTAGTACGCGATGTCGCCGGTGTAGCAGCCGTCCTCACCCACCACCATGCGGGTGGCCACCACGCGGTCGGCGCCGAGGAGTTCGCCGATGGGCTCGACCACCTCGGCGCCCGAGGTGGAGACGATCACCACGTCCCGTCCGGCGGCGTGGTGCTCCTCGATCAGGGAGGCGGCCTCGTCGTAGATGATCGGGTCGATCAGATCGTGCAGCGTCTCCGCGACGATCTCCTTCACCTGCCGCACATTCCAGCCACGGCAGAGCGCCGACAGGTAGGCGCGCATGCGCTCCATCTGATCGTGGTCGGCGCCGCCCGCGAGGAAGACGAACTGTGTGTACGCGGTGCGCAGTACGGCGCGGCGGTTGATGAGGCCGCCTTGGTAGAAGGACTTGCTGAAGGTGAGTGTGCTCGACTTCGCAATGACCGTCTTGTCCAGGTCGAAGAAGGCTGCGGTGCGGGGCAGGGAGCGGTTTTCCACGGGGTCGAGCATAGGCGCCCACCATTCGGCGTAAGGTGTGGCGCGTGGGTTTGCCTGAGAAGGCCGTCGGGTACACCATGGACGTCACGGATCGTTCGCGACCGTGCTACCCCGGTCCGGCTCCTCCCCCCCCGAGTCGGCCGTGGGGACGACCCCCGCTCTCCCCCCCGGCGGGGGTCGTCGCATGTCCGGGCGCGTCTGACGGGCCCGGACCCACCGAAGGCGTCTTGCGCGAGCCGCGCGAGGCGCCTTCGGCATATGCCCGTCCTGTCTGGCGTTCGATTACGCACCGTCAGGGCGCCGGCGTGCGGACGACATGCTCGGGTTCGTCACTCTTGTCTCCTCCCGTCCCGCCTCTACCGGCGAGGGTGCGCGGTTGAGGAGTTCTTCCGCCATGTTCATGGAGATCGGGATGCCGCTCTTCGGCAGTTCTCCGGGAGTTCCCGGCGGGCGGTTCTCGTCCGGGTGACGGAGTTATTCACAACCTCCGAGTAGTCCACGGTTTTCGACCAAGATCCACATCATTTCCCAGGCTTCTGCAAGGTGAATGCCGTGACCGGAGTTCGGACGCGAGTTCTCGCGACTTCGCCCCGACTTTGTGTCGGCGACGGGTCGAGTTCCCGGCGAACGGGCCTGGGGGCGTCGGCTTTCGGCCACGGGGCGCCGGCGTTTCCGTCGGCTTCCCGGCGGAGAGCGAGGCCCGGTCGAGCAGCCCGTGGCCGGAAGCGGACCACCGGTACGGAGTGCGCGTGAGCGAACACCCGGGCACGGCCCGCGGTGCGCGGCGCGGTGGACGCGCGTCCCGCTGCACGGCGACGGACGGACGAGGACGAGCGAGGAAGGGCGAGGGCGCCATGACAGGGAGCGGGGGAGCAACGGGGCGTGTGAGGGCGGTGGCTTGAGGGCGACGGTCCGGTGCTTGGCGCGAACCGGCAGGTGCGGCACGGGCCGGGTGGGCCGCGGGCGCGGTGCTCGTGGTGGCCGGGCCCGCTACGCGCTGAGTCGTGCGCGCGGAGAAGGCCAGGCAGGCGGTGTGCGGGACAGGGCCGCGACGGCGGGACGAGAGGACGAGGAGGAAGCGGCGTGGCGATGACCGGCCGACGAGGAGAGGGCGAAGGCGTGGGACGGGAGACGGGGTCGGGGATGCGTGCGGGTGCGGGGGCTCACGGGGAGGCCGGCGGGGGCGTGCGTGGCGGGCCGGGGCGCGCTCGTCCGGGTGGCCCCGGTGGAGTGCCCCGTCCCGGGTGGGGTTCGGGTGACCGGGGAGGGGGAGCCGCGGCGCCCGGTGGCGCGCCGGACGGGGGGACGGGGCCGCTGATCGTGACCGAGGACCCCGGGCTGCTGGACGATCTGCTGCGGCTGTGCGCCGCCGCCGGGGCCCGGCCGCTCGTCCTGCACACGCTGCCGGAGCGGCGCGGCGAATGGGAGGCCGCGCCGCTGGTGCTGATCGGGGACGACGCGGCGGCGCGGGTGGACGCGGCGCCCCGGCGACAGGGCGTGCTCCTCGTCGGGCGGGACCGGTGGGAGCCGGCCGTCTGGCAGTGGGCCGTGCGGGTCGGCGCCGAGCACGTGCTGCGGCTGCCCGAGGCGGAGGCGTGGCTGGTGGACCGGATCGCCGACGTGGTGGAGGGGGCCGGTCGCAGCGCCCGCACCGTGGGGGTCGTCGGCGGGCGCGGCGGCGCGGGGGCGTCGACGCTCGCCTGCGCGCTGGCCGTGACGGCGGCGGCCGGGGGCAGCCGCACCGTCCTCGTCGACGCCGACCCGCTGGGCGGCGGACTCGACGTGCTGCTCGGCGGTGAACAGGCCGAGGGCCTGCGCTGGCCGGCGTTCGCCCGGTCCCGGGGCCGGGTGGCCCGCCGAGCGCTGGAGGAGGCGCTGCCGGAGGTGCACGGACTGCGGCTGCTCAGCTGGGACCGGAGCGACACGGCCGCCGTCGCCCCGCAGGCGGTACGCGCGGTGCTCGGTGCGGCCCGGCGAGGCGGTGGCACGGTCGTCGTGGACCTGCCGCGCCGGGCCGGCGGGGAGGTGGCCGAGGCGCTGGCCCAGCTCGACCTGGCGCTGCTCGTCGTACCGGCGGAGTTGCGCGCCGTGGCGGCCGCCCGGCGCATGGCCGCGGTGCTCATCCCCGAGGTGCGGGACCTGCGCGTCGTCGTCCGGCCCGCGGGCGCGCCCGGTGTGCCCGGCCACGGGCTGGCCTCCGGCTCGGTGGCCGGACTGCTCGGCCTCCCCCTCGCCGGGGTGCTGCCGCACGATCCGGCCGCCGTCGAGGCCCAGGAGACGGGCCCGCCGCCGGGCAGCGGGCCACGCGGCCCGCTGGCGCGGTTCTGCCGCGAACTGTGGGACCGCGCCGCCGGCCCCGGCCCGGTGCCGGACGACGCGCCGGAGGCGGACGCCCGCGAGGCGACGCCGGGCCGGGGCGGCCTGCTCCGGTCCGCGTTCGGCGGGAACCGGACCGCGACACCCTCGGGCGCCACCGCATGAGCGCGGTCGTCGCCGAGGCCGGGCTGCTGGACGCCGTCCGGCGCCACCTGGCCGAGGAGGGCGCGGAACCCACCGAGGCGCGGGTCGCCCAGGCGCTGCGCGAACAGGGCCGCATGCTGGGCGGCGCCGAAGTGCTGCGGACGGCGGCCCGGCTGCGCTCCGAGATCGCGGGGGCGGGCCCGCTCGAACCTTTCCTCGCCGACCCGGAGGTCACCGACGTCCTGGTCTGCGCCCCGGACCGGGTGTGGGTCGACCGGGGTGGCGGGCTGGAGCTGAGCGGGGTGCGGTTCGCCGACGCCGAGGCGGTGCGCGGACTGGCCCGGCGACTGGCGGCCGTGGCCGGGCGGCGGCTGGACGACGCCCGGCCGTGGGTGGACGCCCGGCTTCCGGACGGCACCCGGCTGCACGCCGTGCTGCCCCCGGTCGCCGTCGGCTGCACCTGCCTCTCCCTGCGGGTCGTCCGCCCCAAGGCGTTCACCCTCGCCGAACTGGTCGCAGCGGGCACCTTGCCGCCCGGGGGAGACCGCCTGCTGGCGGCCTTGGTCGGAGCGCGGCTCTCCTTCCTCATCAGCGGGGGCACCGGAAGCGGCAAGACGACGCTGCTCTCGGCCCTGCTCGGGCTGGTCGGCCCGGCGGAACGCATCGTCCTGGCCGAGGACTCGGCCGAACTGCGCCCGGATCACCCGCATGTCGTCCGCCTGGAGACCCGGCCCGCCAACCAGGAGGGCCGTGGCGCCGTGGCCCTGGACGACCTGGTCCGCCAGGCGCTGCGGATGCGTCCGGACCGGCTGGTGGTCGGCGAGGTCCGGGGCGCCGAGGTCCTCCACCTCCTGGCAGCCCTCAACACCGGTCATCAGGGCGGCGCGGGGACCGTGCACGCCAATGCCGCCGCCGACGTCCCGGCCCGGCTGGAGGCGCTGGGCACGGCGGCCGGACTGGACCGCGCCGCGCTCCACAGCCAGGTCGCGGCCGCCTTGTCGGTCGTGCTCCACCTGGCACGGGACCCGGACGGCAGACGAAGGCTGGCCGAGATCCACGTCCTGGCCAGGGACCCGGCGGGGCTGGTGGTGACGGTCCCGGCGCTGCGCTGGGGCGTGGACGGGTTCGCCGGGGATGAGGGATGGCCGCGGTTGCGGGCGCTGCTGGGGCGCGGAGGCGGGGGGTGAGGGAGGGCGCGGCGGGTGCGGGGCTGAGCCGTCGGACCTCAGCACGTGTGGTGACGGCAGGGCAGCGGACGGGAGGCGGAACGATGAGTGTCGGCGTGGTCGGTGTGGCCGTGGTGAGCGGGCTGCTCTGGAGCGCGGAACCGGCTGTCCGGCGGGTGCGCGTCCGGGCGGGGCTGCGGCACAGGGCGGCCCGGATCGCGGGCGCGGCGGGAGTCGACAGCCGCTGGACGGTGCAGGCGGCATGGCGCTGGGCCGGGGCCCGGCCCGAGTGGGCCTGCCTGGTGGCCGGCGCGGTGCTGGCCGGTGCGGGTCAGTCGGTCCTGCCGCTGCTGGCCGGCGGCGCGGGGGTGCCGTTGGTACGGCGGAGGCTGGCGGCCCGGGCGGCGGCGAGGGCGCGGAACCGGCGGGCCGAGGCGGTGCGGGAGCTCTGCGGGGCGCTCGCGCTGGAGGTGCGGTCGGGGCGTCAGCCCGTGGCGGCCCTGCTGCACGCGGTCGGCGAGGCGCGTGGGCTCGGTGGTGCCGAGGCCGGGGTGCTGGCGGCCGCGCGCTTCGGCGGGGACGTGGCGGCGGCGCTGCGGGAGGCATCGGCGGAACCGGGGGCCGAGGGGTTGTCCGGGCTGGCCGCCTGCTGGCAGGTGGCGGTCGACCGGGGCGCGGGCCTGGCGGCGGGTGCGGAACAGCTGGCGGCGGCGCTGCGGGCCGAGCGCGACCAGGCGGCCGACCTGGCGGCGCAGTTGGCCGGGGCCCGGTCGACGGTGCTGATGCTGGCGGCGCTGCCGCTGCTCGGCCTGGCGCTGGGCTGGGCGATGGGAGCCGACCCGCTGCGCGTCCTGCTGCACACGCCGGCGGGTCTGGCCTGCCTCCTGCTCGGCTCGGCACTGGAGTCGGCGGGGCTGTGGTGGGCGCTGGGGATCGTGCGACGGGCGGGGGTGCCGCGGTGAGCGCCGGAGTTGTCCACAGGCTGGGGGCGGCGCTGTGGGTCCTGGTGCCGCCGGTGGGCTGGGGCGCGTGGCTCAGAGCGCGCCGCTGCGCGCGGGCGCGGTGGCGAGCGCTGCACGGACAGGTGCCCAGCGGTCCGCCGTCGCCCGTGCTGACGTGGGCGGCGGGCCGGGCCGCCTGGGCATGGGTGCTGGCCGGTGTCGCCCTCGTGGCGCTGACGGGCGGCGGGCTCCCGGAGGCGCTCGCCGGCGGTGCCGCCGGATGGTGGGTCCGGCGCTGGGCGTCCCGGCACGGCGCGGCGCGGGACGCCGCGGCTTCCTCGGGCCGAGGGCGGCGGCCGCCAGGCTTTCCGGCGTGGCGGCCCGGCGCGGGGCGTTCGGTGGTGGACGCGCGGCTGCCCCTTGCCGCCGATCTCGTCGCGGCCTGCGTGGCGGCAGGGGCGGAGCCGGTGGAGGCGGCACGCGCGGTCGGCGCCTCGGTCGGTGGACCCGTGGGCGAGGGTCTCGGCAGGGCCGCCGCCGATGTCCGGCTCGGTGGCGACCCGGAGGCGGCCTGGCGCCACGTCGCCGAGGTCCCCGGTGCCTCGGCGCTGGCCCGCTGCCTGGAACGCGCCGCCACCTCCGGGGCACCGGCCGCCGAACCGCTGGCCCGGCTCGCCGCCGAGGCACGGGCCGACTGGAACCGGGCGGCCACCGAACGGGCCCGGCGGGCGGCGGTCGCGGTGACCGCGCCGGTGGGGCTCTGCTTCCTGCCCGCCTTTCTCGCCCTGGGGGTGGCCCCGGTGGTCATCGGCCTGGCGAGCGGGTTGCTGGGCGGAGGTGGCTGACGTGCGGGACGGGGCCACCTCCCGGGCCCGGGGGCCGCCGACGAGGGCCGGCGGGCCGGCGTACCGGCCGTCGGGCGCAGGGAGAGCGACCGGCGGCGGTGTGGAAGGGCAGGGGTGACCGCTCCTGCCCGAGGGATGCGAAGCGGTTTCGACGTTCGAGATGCGGAATGAGGGTGCTGGCGTGAGGAGTGCGGAGATGAGCGGTTCCGGGATGTGCGGTTCGGGGACGAGCGGGTGCGAGACGGAGGGGGCAGTGAGGCGGCACGAGGTCGTGGAAGGAGCGGTCGTCACCGCGGGCCGGCGCATGGCCACGGACGCGCGGGAGGGGCGACCGGCCGAGGACGCCTCCTCCGCCGGGCGGGGCGCGGGTGACGTCGCGGCCGGGGCACCGACCTCGGGAGGGGCGGGAGATCCGGTGCCTTCGTCCGCACCTCTGCCTGTGCCTGTGCCTCGGTCTGTGCCTGCACCTGTGCCGGGTAGGGCTTTGGCGCGGTTGCGCGCTCGGGAGGCGGTCCGGCTCCGGGAGGGGGCCGGTGAAGGTTCCGGAACGCGGGACCGGGGTCAGGAGCGACCGGTCCGGCTGCTGGTCGTGCCGGACGTGGACGATCCCAGGGTGCGCGTCCGGGACGGCTCGCGCCGGTCGGCCGGCGGGCCCGGGCGTCGGAGGGCGGCCGGGCGCGGGCCGGGGGCGCGTGGGGGCGAGGGCGCTCGGCGGCACCGGAGGCCACCGCGGGAGAGGGCGCGCCGGGACGCCGGGATGGCCACCTCGGAGTACGCGATGGCCCTGCTGGCGGCGGTGGCCTTCGCCGGGGTGCTGTACAAGATCGTGACGGGGGGCGCGGTGGCGTCCGCCTTGCAGTCGGCGGTGGAGAAGGCACTCGATGCGCCGTTCTGACGGGGTGGAGTGGCCGGGGCGCGGGCCCGTGCGGCGCTGGGCCCCGGCCACCGCAGGGCGGGCGCCGGGCCGCCGCTGCCGGCGGGCCGGTACCGGTCCGCGCAGGGACGGGCAGCGCGGGGCGGTGACCGCTGAGACGGCGGTCGTGCTGCCGACGCTGGTGGTGTTCCTGCTGGCGCTGCTGTGGGCCCTCCTGGCGGTCGCCGCGCACATCCAGTGCGTGGACGCGGCGCGGGCCGGTGCCCGAGCCGCGGCTCGGCAGGACCCACCCGAGGCGGTCGTCGAGACCGCCCTCCAGGCGGCACCCGAGGGAGCGGACGTGACGGTCGGCCGCACCGGCGACCTGGTGCAGGTCGAGGTGCGGGCCCGCACCCCGGGGCTCGGGGCGCTGACGGTCGGTCTGCGCGCGAGGGCGGTGGCGTCGGCGGAGGAGACGGTGGGCGCGGACGCCCCGGTCGACGCCCCGGGCGCCGGCGAGGCCGCCGGGGCCGGACTCGCCGACGGAGCGCAAGGGCGCGCGGAGGGAGCTCTCCGGCCGGACGCCGAGGCGGGCGGCGACGGCGGTCCCGCCGCGAACTCCTCGCAGACCACACGGACCTGGGACGCGCGGGTTACCGGCGGCAGCGGCAAGGGAGCGGACCGATGAACGACCGCCCTGCCCCCGTGCCACGAAAGTCGACGCGCTCCAGGCCCTTGGGCGCCCCGCCGCCCTGGACGACCACCTCTCGCCCGGCCTTGTTCCGGCCCGCACGCTCGTTCCGGCCGGCGCGAGGGGACGGTCGGCCACCGGAGGTGAGGCGGGAGCGGGCACGACAAAGAGCCCACGATCCTGAGACCGGGCGTCCGCCCCCGCCCGAAGCCACGCGGCGCTCCTGCCGCGCAGGACCGCCCCGGCCGGCTCTCCACCGGTCCCGGCCTCTGCCGGCTGCCCGCCGCCCAGTCCTCGCGGGTGGTGGGAGCGCCCGGCTACGAGGCGCCACCCCGGGCCGAGGCGCCACCCCCGACCGAGGCGCCGCCACGGTCTGGGCGGCGGTGGCCTCGGCGGCGCTCTGCGCGGTGTTCGCCGGGCTGCTGACGATGGGGCACGCCGTCGCCGTACGCCATCAGGCCGGAGGCGTGGCCGATCTCGCCGCTCTCGCGGCGGCCGACCACTGGGCCGAGGGGGAGCCCGGCGCGTGCGCCCGGGCCCGCCGGGTGGCGGCCGCGCAGGGGGCCGAGGTGGTGCGGTGCGTGGTGCGCGGCGAGGTGTCCGACGTGACCGCCGAGGCCGGGTCGGGGCCGTTCGCGGTCCGTGTCAGGGCGCGGGCGGGGCCCCCTGGAGGAGCACCGTGAGCAGCCGGAGGGCGGCCCGTTTGTGCAGCGGCTCGTTGCCGTTGCCGCACTTGGGCGACTGGATGCAGGAGGGGCAGCCCGCGTCGCACTCGCAGGCGGCGATGGCCTCGCGGGTGGCGGTGAGCCACTCCCGTGCGGTGTGGAAGGCCCGTTCGGCGAAGCCGGCGCCGCCCGGGTGGCCGTCGTAGACGAAGACCGTGGGAAGGAGGGTGTCGGGGTGCAGTGGTGTGGAGACGCCGCCGATGTCGCGCCGGTCGCAGGTCGCGAAGAGCGGGAGCATGCCGATGGAGGCGTGCTCGGCGGCGTGCAGGGCGCCGCCGAGCTGCTCCGGGTTGATCCTGGCCGCGTCGAGCTGGTCCTCGGTGACCGTCCACCACACGGCCCGGGTGCGCAGGGTGCGCGGTGGCAGGTCGAGTTTGGTCTCGCCGAGGACCTCGCCGGTGATCAGGCGTCGGCGGAGGAAGGAGACGACCTGGTTGGTGACCTCCGCCGAGCCGTAGCAGAGCCGTCCGTCGCCCCAGGGGATCTCGGCGTCCGTCTCCAGCACGGAGATGGCGGTGGTGTCACGGGCGGTGGTCGAGTAGGACGGCGTGGCCTGCTCCACCAGGGCGACGGACTCCTCCAGATCGAGGTCGCGGACCAGGTAGGTGCGGCCCTGGTGGAGATGGACGGCGCCGGGGTGGACCGAGCCGTGGGCGGCGGCCGCGTCCACGGTGCCCAGCAGCCGGCCGGTGCCCGCCTCGACGATCTGCACGGGCCGGCCCCCGCCGCCCCGGATGTCGGCCAGGTCGGCGGCCGAGTCACGGCGCGTCCAGTGCCACCCGTGGGTCCGTCGGCGCAGCAGCTCGGCCGCCTCCAGCTGCGGCAGCAGCTCCCGGGTGGCCGGACCGAACAGGGCCAGGTCCTCCTCGGTCAGCGGCAGCTCCGCGGCGGCGGCGCACAGGTGGGGCGCGAGGACGTACGGGTTGTCGGGGTCGAGCACGGTCGACTCCACCGGCTGGTCGAAGATCGCCTCCGGGTGGTGGACGAGATAGGTGTCCAGCGGGTCGTCGCGGGCCACCATGACGGCCAGCGCCCCCTGCCCGGAGCGCCCCGCACGGCCCGCCTGCTGCCACAGGGAGGCCCGCGTACCGGGATAACCGCAGATCAGGACCGCGTCGAGGCCGGAGACGTCGACGCCCAGCTCCAGGGCGGTGGTGGCGGCGAGGCCGAGGAGGTCGCCGGAGTGCAGGGCGCGCTCCAGGGCGCGGCGCTCCTCGGGGAGGTAGCCGCCCCGGTACGCCGCGACCCGGCGGGCGAGGGCGCGGTCCACCTCCGCCAGCCGCTCCTGGGCGATCACCGCGACCAGCTCCGCTCCGCGCCGCGAGCGGACGAAGGCCACGGTGCGGACCGACTGGACCGCGAGGTCGGTGAGGATGCCGGCGGTCTCGGCGGTCGCCGTGCGGCGTACCGGAGCGCCGTTCTCCCCGTGGTGCTCGGTCAGTGGCGGCTCCCACAGGGCGAAGACCAGCTCGCCCCGGGGCGAGGCGTCGTCGTCCACGGCGCTGACCGGCAGCCCGGTCAGCCGTCCGGCGGCCACCGCCGGCTCGGCCGCGGTGGCCGAGGCGAGCAGGAAGACGGGATCGGAGCCGTACCGGGCGCACAGGCGGCGCAGGCGGCGGATCACCTGGGCGACGTGCGAGCCGAAGACGCCCCGGTACGTGTGGCTCTCGTCGACCACGACGTAGCGCAGGGCGCGCAGGAAGGAGGACCAGCGCGGATGCGACGGCAGGATGCCTCGGTGCAGCATGTCGGGGTTGGTGAGGACGAGGTTGGCGTACTGGCGGATCCATTCGCGCTCCTCGACCGGGGTGTCACCGTCGTGGACGGCGGGCCGGACCGCCGTGCCGAGCGGGGCCGCCAGTTCCTTCACGGCCCGTAGCTGGTCGGCGGCGAGCGCCTTGGTGGGGGAGAGGTACAGGGCGGTGGCGCCGCGTCCGTTGGGGGCCTCCGAGCCGTCGAGCAGGCCGGAGAGGACCGGGACGAGGTAGGCGAGGGACTTGCCGGAGGCGGTGCCGGTGGCGACGATCACCGACCGGCCGTCGAGGGCGTGCTCGGCGACGGCCGCCTGGTGCGCCCACGGGTCGGCGATGCCCGCCTTCTGGACCGCCGCGATCACCTGCGGACGAATCCGGTCCGGCCAGACGGCATGACGTCCGGCTCGCGGGGGCAAGTGCTCCGTATGAGTGATGCGGGATTCCGGCGTCGTGGCCGGTCCGCCGCCTTCGTGAGCCCCCTCGGCGGGCGCGGCGAAACCGTGGCCGCTGCCCTGTCGGGAGGCCACCAGGCGGTCAAGGACCGTGCGAGGCGTGGGGCGAGGAGCTCCGCCCCCATCGGGACGGCTCGGCCGGGAGAACTCGGTCATCGCCTTCGAGTCTGCCACTGGCGTGACGGACAATGAGGTGAAGGCGTCGTGCACGCCTGCTGGTAAGTGATTGAATGCCAACGCGGCTGGCGAACCGTCCCGGGGGATCAAGCCGAGGTGTCCCGAGGGATGACCGCTCGATAGCAAGGTGCTGGAGGATCCGTGGACCTGTCCCTGTCGACCCACACCGTCGATGATCGTACGGTTGTCGAGGTCGGTGGCGAAATCGATGTGTACACCGCGCCCAAGCTGCGGGAGCAGCTGGTCGAGCTGGTGAACGACGGCAATTTCCATCTGGTCGTCGACATGGAGAACGTCGACTTCCTCGACTCGACCGGCCTCGGTGTGCTGGTGGGTGGACTGAAGCGTGTGCGGGCCCACGAGGGCTCCCTGCGCCTGGTCTGCAACCAGGAGCGCATCCTCAAGATCTTCCGGATCACGGGGCTCACCAAGGTCTTCCCGATCCACCAGTCGGTCGACGAGGCCATCGCGGCCACCGACTGAGACGCGGAGCGTGCACCGGGCCCGTCCCGGTGCACGCTGCCGTCGGTGGGCGGCCGTTCGCGCGACCGCCCGCCGCCCGCCCGATGCTCGCGCGTCGCGTACGGGGCGCCGGCCCGGCGTGTCCGCGTTCCTGACCGGTCGCGGCTTCTCGCGGACGTGGTTCGCCACGCCCGCCGTCGGCCGTACCCATGGCACGTGGCAGGCTCGGGCCCACAGCAACGGGAGTCGCCGGACTTCGGTGAGCCGGTTCTCCCGGAGAGCACTCCCGTACATCCGAGGGGGACGCATGGCCACCGTTGAGCTCCGTTTCACCCCGCTGCCCGAGCACGTGCGGACGGCACGTCTGGTCGGGGCCGCGATGGCGCGCCGCGCCGGGGTGGCGGAGGCGGCCCTCGACGAGGTGCGGCTCGCCGTCGGCGAGGCGTGCACCCGTGCCGTGGGGCTCCACCAGCTCCACGAGGTGGCCGAGCCGGTGCAGGTGCGGCTCATCGAGGACGAGAAGCAGTTCTCCATCGAGGTGGCGGACGAGGCGCCGCACGCGGTGCCCACCGACATCGAGGCCGGTGCGGCGGGACTGCCCGTCACCGAGGACCCCGAGGGCGAGGACGAGATGGGACTCGCCGTCATCAGCGGCCTCGTCGACGACGTGCAGGTGAAGACCGGTGAGTCCGGCGGCCTGATCCGGATGACCTGGCCGACCGTTCCCTCCGCCTGACACCCCGTTCGACGACCGCCCGTATCCCCCGCTGACCTGCGACGCGCCTTCGTCGCGCGGTCAACCGCCTTCGCTCGGGCCGGTGTTGACGGGGTAGGAATTCCCGTCGATGTTGTGCGGGGTTCGTGAGCCTTGTCTCTCTTGGGCCAAAGGGCTTCAAATGGGCAGGTACCGGACGCCCGCGTGAGGGTTGGTGCCCGGGGGCCGTGTAAGTTCCGGGGCCGAGAGCCACGGAAGGGACCAATCCGGTGAACAAGAAGCTCGCAGCCGCACTGTCCGGCGGTGCGGTACTGGCGATGGCGCTGACGGGATGCGGCGACGACAAGGAAGAGAAGCTCGACGCGTGGGCCAAGCAGGTCTGCGACGACGTGCAGCCGCAGGCCAAGAAGATCTCGGACGCGAATGCCGCGATCCAGGAGCAGACCTCGGACAACAGCAGTCCCGAGGACGTCCAGAAGACGGACTCGAAGGCGTTCGGCGACATGTCCGCCGCCTACAAGGCGATCGGTTCCGCGGTGAAGAAGGCCGGTGCCCCGCCGGTCGAGGACGGCGAGAAGACGAAGAACGACGCCGTGAAGGAACTCAACGGCATCTCCACGTCCTACGGCGACCTGAAGAAGCAGATCGACGACCTGGACACCGACGACCAGGGTGAGTTCGCGGACGGCCTCAAGGACATCGCCGGGGAGCTGTCGAAGATCAGCAAGAGCGGCAACGAGGCCCTGGAGAAGCTCCAGTCCGGCGAGGTCGGCGAGGCGATGAAGAACCAGGAGTCCTGCAAGAGCTCCACCACGTCCCCGGCCCCGTCGCCGTCGGGCGCCTGAGCCGGCGTCACCGGCTCGCCCGGCCACTCGCCCCGGGGGCGACCCTTCGAGCTCACGTCCTGAGGGCCGCCTGACGTGGCCGGCGCGCGGTCAGGTGCGTGCTCGTCACCACGCGTGCGCCCTGGCCGAGGTGACTCGCCATCGGGCGAGGTCCTCCGGGCTGGGACCGCCGGCTGAGATCGCCGGGCTGGGATCGCCGGGCTGGGATCGCCGGGCTGGGATCGCCGGGCCGTGGCTACGGGGTTCTCGCCGCCGGTTGAACCGGCCGGTCGGACGGCAGGGAGTGACGTCGGCCCGGTCCGGCCCTTCCCGTCCCCCGCTTCGGCGCCGGGGCGCCCCCACCGCTTCGAAGTCCTCGGCGAAGCCGGACTCGTCAGGTGGGTGCCTCAGCCGAGCTGCCCCCGCCGGGCGCCCGCGCGAGCCGCCGCCGCCGGGCGCTCCCGCGAGCCGCCCCCTTGCCGCCGCACCCAGCCCCCAGCCCCCACAATGGACGGGTGAGTACCCCCAGCCTCCCCCTGACCGACCGCTCCGGCCTGGCTCCGCGCCTGCGGAGCGCCTTCCTCGCCGCCGACTTCACCGCCGACGGGCTCCTGGAACGGCTGGGCGCCGCGGCGTACGCGGCCCTCGCGCGCGCGGAGACGGTGCCCGCGCTGCGGGCGACGCGGGGTGGGACCCCGCTCGACACGCTGGTCCGCCTCTTCCTCCTCCAGCGTCCGGTCTCCGCCGCCGAGGCCGGGGCCGCGCTGCCCGGCGGGCTGCTGGACGACGCCGTGGACGGTGGCTGGCTCAGCCGGGAACCGGACGGGGAGACCGGGGAGGAGGTGGTACGGGCCGCGGTCGACGTCCGGCCCTACGGCGGGCCGGACGGGCAGGACTGGTTCATCGCCTCGGACCTCGGGTGCGCGGTCGGCGGAGCCGGCGGGATCGGCAGCACGGCCGAGGGCGTCGTCCTCGGGGTGGGCGGCGCCTCCACGACGCTGGCCGGCCTCACCGTGCGCGGCCCCGTGCGGAGCGCCCTCGACCTGGGCACCGGCTCCGGTGTCCAGGCGCTGCACGCCTCCGTCGACGCGACGCGGGTGACCGCCACCGACCTCAACCCGCGCGCCCTGCGCTTCACCGAGCTGACCCTCGCGCTCTCCGGCGCCCCCGAGGCGGAGCTCCTCGAAGGCTCCCTGTTCGAGCCGGTCGGCGAGCACCGCTACGACCTGATCGTCTCCAACCCGCCCTTCGTGATCTCCCCGGGCGCCCGCCTCACGTACCGGGACGGCGGGATGAGTGGGGACGATCTGTGCCGCACACTCGTTCAGCAGGCCGGGGACCGGCTCGACGAAGGGGGGTACGCGCACTTCCTGGCCAACTGGCAGCACGTCGAGGGCGAGGAGTGGAGTGACCGGCTCCGCTCCTGGGTGCCGTCGGGGTGCGACGCCTGGATCGTGCAGCGCGAAGTGCAGGACATCACCCAGTACACCGAACTGTGGCTGCGGGACGCCGGGGACCACCGCACCGACCCGGAGGCCTACGCGGTCCGGTACGAGGCGTGGCTGGACGAGTTCGAGGCGCGGAACACCAAGGCGATCGGCTTCGGCTGGATCACCCTTCGGCGCAGCGGCGCGGCCGAGCCGTCGATCCTCGTCGAGGAATGGCCGCACCCTGTCGAGCAGCCCCTCGGCGAGACGGTCCGCGCCCACTTCGCCCGCCAGGACTACCTGCGGACGCACGACGACGCGGCTCTCCTCGCCGGCTACTTCACCCTCGCCCCCGAGGTCGTCCAGGAGCAGATCGGGCTGCCCGGAGCCGAGGACCCCGAGCACGTGGTCCTGCGCCAGCACCGCGGCATGCGCCGGGCCACCCAGGTCGACACGGTCGGCGCGGGTTTCGCCGGGGTCTGCGACGGCTCGCTGAGCGCCGGGCGCATCCTCGACGCCATCGCCCAGCTCATCGGCGAGGACCCGGTGCTGCTGCGGGACCGGACGCCCGCCCAGATCCGGCTCCTCGTGGAACAGGGCTTCCTGGAGCCGGTGACCGGGCCCGCTCCGTCCGGGGCGTAGCCACCGGGTCCGCGCCGGCCCGCCCCGGCGCGCGCACCGCTTCCGCCGGATGCCGTACGCCCGTGTCGTACTTCCGGGGTGTCCTGGCGTGCCGCGCGCGGGGCGGGTGGGTGCCGCGGGGCGGGGCGTACGGACGACACGCGGTACCGGCCGGGAGTTCACCCCGGGTTCCCCCGGGTGTCGTGCCCGGGTGTCAGCCTCCTGGTCCCGGAGCCGCCCAGTCGGCCCGGCGACAAGGGGGGCAGGCCATGGACGGGGCAGCCGGGGTGCCGGAGGGAACCGCCGTCGGCGCGGTCGTGCGGGCGGGCTCGCAGGGCGGGCAGGGACCGGGAGCACCGTTCGCCACGCCCGGGGGCGGCGGCGCCGCCCAGCCGTTGGGGAACCTGGTCGAGGCCACCCCGGCCACCTTCGCGGGAGCGGTCTTCGCCCTGTTCGGGCTGGGGCTGCTGGTCTGGACGGCCGTCCGGGCGCGGCACCGCCGGCCCGTCTACGAGGGCGCCGCCCCGGGCACCTCGGCGGCCGTCTCGGCGCTGGCCGCGGTGGCGTCGCTGGTGCTCGGCCTCTGGTGCTTCAGCCGTGTCTGACCGCCCGCCCTCCCTGCCACCCGGCGCTGCCACCCGGCAGCCGGAAGCAGTGGTCCGGCTCGGACACGTGCCCCCGGCCCCCGTCCCGCGCCCGTCGCCCCCGGCCCCCGCGGCGGCCCGGAAGCATACCCGTCGGCCCCGTCCCGATCTGCGGTGAATGGCCAGGTCGGTACTCCGGGCGGCAGGATCGGACGGAGTCGGGTTACCGTTCCAGTGGCCGGGGTGGGCTTTTCCCGTGTGACACGGGGGCGGGATGTACCGTCACACTCCGCAGCGCAAACCCGGCCCCCATCCCGGAACCACGGGCTCGGGAAGGATTCAGTGTCGACCGGAGAGAAGAGCCACGTTGTCCCCGACCAGCGAGACCGCAGAGGGCGGCCGCCGCCTCGTCATCGTCGAGTCGCCCGCCAAGGCGAAGACGATCAAGGGCTACCTCGGCCCCGGCTACACCGTCGAGGCGAGCGTCGGACACATCCGTGACCTTCCGAACGGCGCCGCCGAGGTGCCGGAGAAGTACACGGGCGAGGTCCGCCGGCTCGGCGTCGACGTCGAGCACGACTTCCAGCCCGTCTACGTGGTCAACGCGGACAAGAAGGCGCAGGTCAGGAAGCTCAAGGAGCTGATGGCCGAGTCGGACGAACTCTTCCTCGCCACCGATGAGGACCGCGAGGGCGAGGCCATCGCCTGGCATCTCCAGGAGGTGCTGAAGCCGAAGATCCCCGTCCACCGGATGGTCTTCCACGAGATCACCAAGGACGCGATCCGCGCCGCCGTCGCCAACCCCCGCGAGCTGAACAAGAAGCTGGTGGACGCCCAGGAGACCCGCCGCATCCTCGACCGCCTCTACGGCTACGAGGTCTCGCCGGTCCTGTGGAAGAAGGTCATGCCGCGCCTGTCGGCGGGCCGCGTCCAGTCGGTGGCCACCCGCCTCGTCGTCGAGCGGGAGCGCGAGCGCATCGCCTTCCGCACCGCCGAGTACTGGGACCTGACCGGCACCTTCGGCACCGGCCGGGGCGGTGACAGCAGCGATCCCGCACAGCTCGTCGCCCGCCTCAACGCCGTCGACGGCAAGCGGGTCGCGCAGGGCCGCGACTTCAACTCCGTCGGACAGCTCAAGTCCGACACGCTCCACCTCGACGAGGCGGGCGCCCGCGCGCTGGCCGACGCCCTCGCCGACACCGCCTTCGCCGTCCGCTCGGTCGAGTCGAAGCCGTACCGCCGCTCGCCGTACGCGCCGTTCCGCACGACGACGCTCCAGCAGGAGGCGAGCCGCAAGCTCGGCTTCGGCGCCAAGGCGACCATGCAGATCGCCCAGAAGCTGTACGAGAACGGCTTCATCACCTACATGCGTACCGACTCCACGACGCTCTCCGACACGGCGGTCGGCGCGGCCCGTGCGCAGGTCACGCAGTTGTACGGGGCCGACTACCTGCCGGACAAGCCGCGTACGTACGCCGGCAAGGTGAAGAACGCGCAGGAGGCGCACGAGGCGATCCGCCCCTCCGGCGACCGCTTCCGCACGCCCGCCGAAACGGGCCTGACCGGTGACCAGTTCCGCCTCTACGAGCTGATCTGGAAGCGGACCGTCGCCTCCCAGATGAAGGACGCCGTCGGCAACTCCGTCACGGTCAGGATCGGCGGCCGCTCCGCCGACGGCCGCGACGCCGAGTTCTCCGCCTCCGGCAAGACCATCACCTTCCACGGGTTCCTCAAGGCGTACGTCGAGGGTGCCGACGACCCCAACGCCGAGCTGGACGACCGTGAGCGCCGGCTCCCGCAGGTCAGCGAGGGCGACCCGCTGGCCGCCGACGCGATGAGCGTCGACGGCCACTCCACCAAGCCGCCCGCCCGCTACACCGAGGCGTCGCTGGTCAAGGAGTTGGAGGAGCGCGAGATCGGCCGCCCGTCGACGTACGCGTCGATCCTCGGGACGATCCTCGACCGCGGGTACGTCTTCAAGAAGGGGACGGCGCTCGTGCCGTCCTTCCTCTCCTTCGCCGTGGTCAACCTGCTGGAGAAGCACTTCGGCCGGCTCGTCGACTACGACTTCACCGCCCGCATGGAGGACGACCTCGACCGCATCGCGCGCGGCGAGGCCCAGGCCGTGCCGTGGCTGCGCCGCTTCTACTTCGGCGAGGGCGACGCCGCGGCCGGCTCCGCCTCCGCGGCGGGCAACGGCGACGGCGACCACCTCGGCGGCCTCAAGGAACTCGTCACCGACCTCGGCGCCATCGACGCGCGGGAGATCTCGTCCTTCCCGGTCAGCGACGACATCAAGCTGCGCGTCGGCCGGTACGGGCCGTACATCGAGCGCGGTGAGAAGGACTCGGAGAACCACCAGCGCGCCGACATCCCCGAGGACCTCGCGCCCGACGAGCTGACCGTCGAGCTGGCCGAGGAACTGCTGGCCAAGCCCAGCGGCGACTTCGAGCTGGGCACCGACCCCGAGACGGGCCGCCAGATCGTCGCCAAGGACGGGCGGTACGGGCCGTACGTCACCGAGGTGCTGCCCGAGGGCACGCCGAAGACCGGCAAGAACGCGGTCAAGCCGCGTACGGCCTCGCTCTTCAAGTCGATGAGCCTGGACACGGTGACGCTCGCGGACGCGCTGAAGCTGATGTCGCTGCCGCGTGTCGTCGGTACCGACCCCGAGGGCGTCGAGATCACCGCGCAGAACGGACGCTACGGCCCGTACCTGAAGAAGGGGACGGACTCGCGGTCGCTGGAGAGCGAGGAGCAGCTCTTCACCATCACGGTGGACGAGGCCCTCGCGATCTACGCGCAGCCCAAGCAGCGCGGTCGCGCCGCCGCCAAGCCGCCGCTGAAGGAACTGGGCGAGGACCCGGTCAGCGGGCGTCCCGTCGTCGTGAAGGACGGCCGCTTCGGCGCCTACGTCACCGACGGCGAGACCAACGCGACGCTGCGGGTGGCCGACAGCGTGGAGGAGATCACCCCCGAGCGCGGCTACGAGCTGCTCGCGGAGAAGCGGGCGCGCGGCCCGGTCAAGAAGAAGACCGCGAAGAAGGCCCCGGCCAAGAAGGCCACCGCCAAGAAGGCGCCGGCCAAGAAGGCGCCGGCCAAGACCGCCGCCGCGAAGAAGACCGCGGGGACGGCCAAGACGGCGGCCAAGAAGACCACCGCGAAGAAGGCGACGGGGGCCGGCAGCACCGCCGCCTCCAAGTCGGCCGCGGCGAAGAAGAGCGCCGGGAGCACGGACGGGGCGGACTCCGGCGAGGAGTGAGCCCGCCGGGCCGGTGGCGGCGGGCTCGGGGACGGGTCTCGCCGGTGGCCGGTGGCCGTAGGCCGGCCGGTGGGTGAGCCCGCGTGCGCGGCTGTCGGGATCGGGGCCGGTGAGCGCCCGGTCGGTGCGCGCCGGTCGGCGGGCCGGGTGCGGGCCTCGGTGCGCACCCGTTCCTTCCCGGGCGCCCGCCGGGGCGAGGTCCCGCCCGACGGCGTGAACGATCGTTCCACGAGGCGTGCGGTGTGTGTTTCTCCGGGCTGAACGCGCTCGTGCGCCGCCCCGTTCCGTGATCTTCCGGAGCGGGGCGGTTTTCGTTCGGGCGTACGAGGGGCAGGTGCTCACCGGAGGAGATGACGGAGCGTGAGGGGGCGGGACGTCGGTCCGGCGGGTGCTGGGGCGGTGCGGCCCTTCGGGGCGCGGCCGGCCGGGCCTGAGCGGGCCGAGCCGGAGAGGTGACCGGTCGCGGTGGCGGTGACGCAGCCGACGTCGGTGACGGACAGGTGACGGACACGCGGGTGGGCCGAGGGCCCGTCCGGGAGCGGAGGAGCGCGAGTGCCCAGGAGTACGAGGATGGTGCCGATTGTCGGCGTGGAGCGGATATGGGCCAGGCCGGACGGTCGTATGTTCGGGCGGGCCGACCGGGTGAGGAACGAGCGGGCTAGGCTGGCGGGATGACGCGAGCCGAGCAGCCAACGGTCGTGAACCCGGCCCCCGACGACGCCCTGGTCGCAGATTCCCGAGAGCGCGCCGTGCGCGCCCTGCTGCGTTTCCGCCCTCTCAAGCAGTTGTGGAGCGCCCAGCTCGTGGGGGGTGTCGGCGATGTCCTTGCCCTCTTCGTGCTGATGGTGCTGGCCTTCCACACCTCGCTGGCCCAGGGGGCGTTCGGCGGCGGGTACCGGGGTGCGGCCTTCACCGTCAGCATCGTCCTCGGCGTACGCGTCCTCGCGACGCTGCTCTTCGGCGCGCTCCTGCTGGGCCCGGTCAGCTCACTGACGGCGCCCGACGGTCCGCTCGACCGCCGCTGGACCATGATGGTCGCCGACGGCCTGCGCGCCGCCCTGCTGATCGTCGCGCCGCTGTGGATCGACTGGACCCCGGACACCGCCCTGGCCACCCTGCTGGTCACGGTCTTCGTGCTCGGTGTCGCGGAACGTTTCTGGACGGTCTGCCGGGAGAGCGCGGCGCCCGCGATCCTGCCCGCCCCGGCCCCGGGCGCGGACGCCGTGCGTCCGCTGCCGGACCGCTCCGAGACGCTGGGGCGGCTCTTCCTGCGCACCACCTTCGTCGCGGTACCGCTGGCCGCCGCCACCCTGGTCGCGGTCACCCTGGTGGGGAACCTGCTGGCCACCGGCGTCGACTGGTTCGCCGAGCACCAGGTCGCCCTGGCCTCGTACGTCGCGGCCGGCCTGTTCGCCGCCTCCCTCTCGGCCGTGTACTTCCTGACGCTGCCCGGCACCCGTACGCCGCGCGCCCGTTCCCCGCTGGAGGGACTGCGCCGCCCGAAGACCGGCACCGGCGCCGACCGGGGCCGCACCGGCACCATCCGCCTGCTGGTCCTCGCCTGCGCCGCGGTGACCTCCGCGATCTCCGGTGCCGTTGCCGTCTCCGTCCTCCACGCCACCGACGTGGACGGTGGGCCCGTCCTCTTCGGCCTCTTCGTCCTCGCCCTCACCGGGGGTACGGGACTCGGCGTCCGCGGCGCCCCCCGCGTGCTGCCCGCCCTCTCCCGGCGCAGGCTGCTGGCGCTGGCCGTCACGCTGACCGGCGTGGCGCTGCTCGCCGCCGGGCTCGTGCCGGATGTCACGACCGTGCTGCTCCTGCTGCTGCTCGCCGGTTTCGCGGCGGGCGTCGCGGCGCAGGCCGGGCACACCCTGATCGACCAGGAGACGGAGGAGTTCCGCCGGGCCCGCCAGGGCGAACACCTCCAGGCCGTGGTGCGGCTGACGCTCGCCGTCTCCGTGCTCGCCGCCCCGCTCGTCGCGGGCGGCATCGGCCGCCACCGGGTCGAGGCCGGGAAGTTCGTCTTCGCCCACGGCGGCGCCGCGTTCACCCTGATGCTGCTCGGCGCGCTGCTGCTGCCGGTCGCCGCCCTCCTGCTCGCCAAGGCCGACGACCGGCAGGGCGTCCCGCTCCGCCGCGACCTGCGGGACGCGCTGCGCGGCGACGACCCGGCCACCGCGCCCGCCGCGACCGGCTTCTTCATCGCCCTGGAGGGCGGCGACGGGGCCGGCAAGTCCACCCAGGCCGAAGCGCTGGCCGAGTGGATCAGGGCCAAGGGCCACGAGGTCGTCGTGACGCGTGAGCCGGGGGCCACCCCGATCGGCAAGCGGCTGCGCGCGATCCTGCTCGACGTCTCCAGCGCCGGGCTCTCGCACCGGGCGGAAGCCCTGCTCTACGCGGCCGACCGCGCCGAGCACGTCGACACCGTCGTCCGTCCAGCCCTGGAGCGTGGCGCCGTCGTCATCTCCGACCGGTACATCGACTCCTCGGTCGCCTACCAGGGCGCCGGGCGCGACCTCGCGCCCACCGAGATCGCGCGGATCTCCCGTTGGGCCACCGGGGGACTCGTCCCGCACCTCACGGTGCTGCTCGACGTCTCCCCCGAGACGGCCCGCGAGCGGTTCACGGAGGCACCGGACCGGCTGGAGTCCGAGCCGGCCGCCTTCCACCAGCGGGTTCGGGCCGGGTTCCTCACCCTGGCCGCCGCCGACCAGGACCGTTACCTGGTGGTCGACGCCGGCCAGCAGCCCGAGGACGTCACCACCGTCATCCGGCACCGCCTGGACCAGCTGCTGCCGCTCTCCGAGGCGGAGCTCCGCGCTCAGGAGGAGGCCCGACGCAAGGCCGAGGAGGAGGCGCGCCGCAAGGCCGAGGAGGAGGCCGCGCGGAAGGCCGAGGAGGAGCGCCTGGAGCGCGAGCGTCAGGAGCAGCTCGCACGGTTGCGCGCCGAGGAGGAGGAGCGCAAGAAGCGCGAGTTGGAGGAGGCCAAGCGGCTGGAGGCGGAGCGGCAGGCCGAGCGCCAGGCCGAGGAGGCCCGCCGCCGCGCCGAGGAGGCCGAGCGCCGCGCCGAGGAGGAGCGCGCCCGGCTCCGCGCCGAGGAGGAACTGCGCGCCGCCGAGCAGGAGCGGCTGCGACTGCGCAAGCTGGAGGAGGAGCGGCTCCGCAAGGAGGCCGAGGAGCGCCGCCGGGAGAAGCAGCGCCAGGCCGAGGAGGCCCTGCTCCGCGCCGAGGAGGCGCGCCTCAAGGCCGAGGAGGAGGCCAGGGCCCGCGCCGAGGAGGAGGCGCGCCGCCAGGCCGAGGAGGACGCCAGGGCGCGGGCCGAAGAGGCCCGTCGGGCGGCCGAGCGGGAGGCGGCACTCCGAGCCGAGGCAACCCCGGCCGACAACGAGACGACCGTGCCCACCCCGGTCCACTCCCTGCGCAAGTCCGGACAGCCGGAGCAGGGCCCCGCCCACTCCCTCACCAAGGACGACGCCCAGGGCGGCGGCCGGCCTGCGGCGCCCTCGGACGCCGAGGAGACGGCCGTCCTCCCGCAGGCCCCCGCCCCCGGGTCGCCCGACGCCGAGGAGACCGCCGTCATCCCCCAGGTCCCGGAGCCGGGCGCCGGGGACGACGAGGAGACCAAGGCGATCCCGCGCGTCACCGAGGACCCCGCGGACCGCGTTCCGCCGGGCTACTTCCGCGACGGCTCCCCGTCCGTGCGCCGGGACCCCGCCCCGGGCGAGAACGAGCGCACCCGCGAGATGCCCCAGGTGGACCCGGGCGCCTCACGCCCCCGCCCCGACTGGGCGGAGGAGACCCCGCTGGACGACCTCCCCACCCTGGCCGACGAACTGCTCGGCCCGCACGACGACGAGGACGACGACCGGCGAGGTGGCCGGGGACGGCGGTAGGCCGTGTCCCGGACGGGCCGCCCCGCTCCCCAGATGGAGGAGCGGGGCGGCCCGGTGCTTTCCGGCACCTGACCCCCGGTTCGGGTTCCACGGGTTCAGCAAGTCGTACAGCGCAGCGACATCAGCATCGGAGAACATCGGCGAAAGTTGCCACCCTGATGAAGTGCAGACAAGCAGTGTGCTTGCCGATCGGGTGCCGACGGCTGGTCCCCGTGCGCCACCCGTACCGGTCGTCCCAGACGAGGGCGACTGCCGGCTGCCCGGGGGAGAAGAGGATGGCGGCGGCCAGGTGTGCGCCGCCGACGGTGCGCACCTGGACCTCACTGGACTCGGCCAGGCCGGCCTCCGCCAGGGTGCCAGCCGTCTTGGCGGAGCAGGGGTGGGCTTCGCGGGTGCGGAGTTCGGCGTCGGCTGCCGCGGTCGCTCCGCGGTGGGTGATCCGCGGATATCCGAGACGCTCGGCGGCCTCTGCGGTGTCGAGGTGAGGGTTGGCCTCGACGAGGTCGGCGATGCGCTCGCCGTGGATCTTGTTGAGGCCGTCGCGGGCGGCGGGGAACCTGTCGAGGCCGAGGGTGAAGGAGCTGGGCCCCCTCGACGGAGCTCGCGCCCTGCGGCAACGCCTCCAGGCCGTCGGCACCCGGCAAGCCCTCGCCGCCCGCCTGCACCGCTCCCAGGAACGGGTCTCCAGCGCCTCGCACTCCCGGGACTGACCCCCGGCACTGCAAGGGAAGCTCACAGCGGGGAAGGCGTCCGCTGAACTTCCGCGCCATGTAGGGCTGCCGCCGGACCGGATCGTGGAGCCGTACGACCACACCTGGAAGAACCCGGGGAGCATCACCACCGAGGACCTGCGCAGCCAGGCAGCCGAGATGGGACTCGCCGGCGTCGACGTCATCCTGCTCACCCCGGCGAGTAGACCCGCCACGCCGCCGCCGTCTGGGCGCTCGCCCACACCCTGCTGATCCGCCTGGGGATCGGCGGACAGCGCGGACGGCTGACCGCCCCGCGCGAAGATGCCCAGATGTACACCACCGCCGCGTAACCCGCCACACCCACTTGGAGCACCGTGAAGATCACCGTCGAAGGGGCCTCGGAGGAGTTCGAGCGCGAACTCCTCGACCTCGTCGCTGAGCACCGCCACGACTCGCCGTCACCGCGGACACCGAGTGGACGGTCGAGCGTGCCGAACGCTACCTCCGCCTGCTGACGGCAACTTCGACGATGAGAGCGACGACGAGGCAAATCCCCGTGCACCTTCCGATGAGCGGGGACCTGATCGAGATTTGCGCAGGTGGTGGTGGGGTTTACCTTGGTGCCGAAAGTATGCGTGTTAAGAGTTTCGTCTCTCTCAGAGTCCAAGCGTCTTCCCAGGTGGAGGCGCTCCAGGCCGCATTGTGGGCCCGCAGTCTGTGATGGACGCGGCAAAAGTGTGGGGGGCCGCGCTTATGCTCAGTGCGAGGGTTCGCCGGGAACGCCGATGAGCCCCGCTGTTGAACCTTTGCTTTGGACGGCCGGGTTCAGACAGGGGGCTCATCAGGTGGTTCGGGCAACTCGCGACTTGATGAATCCCGAGTTCTCTGAGGAGAGAAGTGCCCAACCGCATTCACGAATGTACCTCGCGTGTCAGTTGCATGTGTGGTTCCGCCGCTGAGGAACAGCTGGCAGTGCCGCCCGTAGCGTTGATCTCGTCGCGCGCCGCACTGGTCTGCGTCATCGCGATCCTCTTCGGTGCGGCCGGGGGGTGGCTCACCTTCCTCGCCGGTGACAACGTGCCGGCTGCCGTGCTGGCCGGTCTGAGTGTGACCGGTCTCGCCGTACCGAAGCTGCACACCCACATCGGCCGCTGAGGGTACCTGAGGCTCCGCCGACTGCCAGAAGTCATCGGTGGGGCCGCAGGCTCGCGGGATCAACACTCCCCGTGGGGCAATGCCGATCCGCCCTGACCAACGAAGGGGAAAGCACGTGGACGCAGCATTAGCTGGCCTGGTCGGAACCGTGGCAGGAGCCCTGGCGGGCGCTTTCGGCAGCTGGCTGGCCCAGCGAGCACAGCTTCGTCTGCAACGGGAGAGCTTGGCGCACCAAGAGAGTATCCGGTGGGTGGACGACAAGTGGACCCTCCACCGCGACCTGCTGATCGCCTTGCGCAACTGGCGTGACTGCCTCATGCACCTGTGGCAGGAAGGGAACCGTGAGGGTCTCCACGACGCCCGTGCGACGGCCTACCGGCTTGGGGTGGGAGCAGGCCTGATCGCCCAGCCGGGCACGCGAATCGCGATCAAGGAAGCGCGTAAGGGCCTCCTCGCCGGGCAGGCCGCGATGGCACGGCAACAAGTCCCGCAAGACGCCACCGATCCGTGCAGCGAGGCGAAGCCGCTCCTCACTGCCCTGGAGGAAGCTCTCCACGTGGAACCTTCCTGGGCTGACCGTAGCGCGGCCGCAGAGCCATGAGCTGATCACTTCCAGGCAGAATCACTCCGCCCGACCATGGGAGAAACCACAGTGTCGTCCCCCCGCTCAGACCGATACGAGAACGTGCCCACCGCCTCGGTGTACGACACCTTCGCTGAACTGGCCACCCAGCTCACCGGTCGCTACATCCGTCTCTCCGATACCGCACCGTCTGCCGCAGAGCGCGATCAGTGGTGGCAGAAGGTGCTGGAACTACGCGACACCAAGCGCGCAGTGCCTGCCTACGACCGCGCCGCGCTGATGGCTCACATCAGCCAGTGGGAGGCGGAATTGGCCCGGCTCCAGGGCGATCACCGTGGCTGAGGCCCGGGAGGACTACTACCTCCCCGAGGAAGAGCTGCGGCGCCACTTCGACGAGAGGGTCCGTGACTTCGTGTTCTCCGGCTACGCCCCCCAGGACCGGCCGGTGCTGATCCTGGTGGGCGGGCAGCCCGCCGCCGGGAAGAGCCAGGCGATGGCGGGCGCCGAGCAGCGCCACGCCGGCAGTCAGCTCGTCCCCCTCACCGGGGACGAGCTTCGGGCCTTCCACCCCCGGTACGCGGAGCTTCTCGCCGACCATCCGCTGCTCTTCCCGGACGCGACCGGCCAGGCGTCCGGCGCCTGGGTGCGGATGCCGGCAGCCGGTGGGCGATCGAGGAATGCTTCCAGGCAGCGAAGAACGAATGCGGCCTGGACGAGTACGAAGTCCGCCACTACCCCGGCCGCCCAGGCCGCCGTGGAGGCCGTGGAAGGGGCTGCGGAAACGGCTCAGCCCTCGCCCCCCTCACCGTGGCGGAGATCCGACGGCTCCTGGACACTCACCTGCCGCACTCCGGAGCCGACCACGATCCCGTCACCCACGCACTGAACTGGTCCGCCTGGAGAAGACGCCACCAGGCCATCGCCCGCCCCTGCCACTACCAAAAACGCAGCGCAGGACACGAACCGCTGCTGGAGTACTAGGGGCCCGAGCGGCTCCGCCCGTCGCGTTTGGGCCCTGTCAGTCGTGTCGCGGAGAATGGGGGCGGTGGGTTCGGTGGTGGGCTCGCGGCGGGGCGGATGCGGATGGAGGCGTGCCGGATGGCGGTATGGGACGACCTGGTGGGCCAGGAGCGGGTGATCGGGCAGCTCGACGCGGCCGCCCGCGACGCCGACGCCTACGTGACGGCGGCGGCCTCCGGAAGCCCGCTGCCCGAGGCGTCCCGGATGACGCACGCCTGGCTGTTCACCGGGCCGCCCGGCGCGGGCCGGGCGGACGCGGCGCGGGCCTTCGCCGCCGCCCTCCAGTGCACCAGCCCGGACCGGGCCCTGCCGGGCGGCGCCCCTGGCTGCGGCTTCTGCGACGGCTGCCACACCAGCCTCATCGGCACCCACGCCGACGTGGACGTCGTCCGTACCGACCTGCTCTCCATCGGCGTGAAGGAGACCCGCGACCTGGTCCGCCGCTCCCAGATGTCGCCCGCCGGCGGCCGCTGGCAGGTGATCGTCCTGGAGGACGCCGACCGCCTCACGGAAGGCGCGGGGAACGTCCTGCTCAAGGCGGTCGAGGAGCCCGCCTCGCGGACCGTCTGGCTGCTCTGCGCCCCGTCGCTGGAGGACGTGCTGCCGACGATCCGCTCGCGTTCCCGGCACCTGTCGCTGCGTACGCCGCCGGTGGAGGCCGTCGCCGACATCCTGGTCCGGCGTGACGGGGTCGACCCGGCGCTGGCGGCCTCCGTCGCCCGGGCCACACAGGGGCACATCGACCGGGCCCGGCGTCTGGCCACCGACGAGCGGGCCCGCCTGCGTCGTGCCGCCGTCCTCAAGCTGCCACTGCGCGTCGGCGACGTGGGCGCGGGGCTGCGGGCCGCACAGGAGCTGATCGACGCGGCGAGCGAGGACTCCAAGCAGGCGGCCACCGAGACCGACGAGAAGGAGACCGAGGCGCTGCGGGCCGCCCTCGGTGGGCAGAGCGGCGGCCGGATGCCCCGTGGCACGGCCGGGGCCATGAAGGAGCTGGAGGAGAAGCAGAAGCGCCGACGCACCCGTTCCCAGCGTGACAGCCTCGACCTGGCCCTGGTCGACCTCACGAGCTTCTACCGCGACGTGCTCACGCTCCAGTTCGGCTCGTCCCCCCAGGCCGTCGCCAACGTCGAGCTGCGCGACGCCCTGGAGCGGATCGCCGAGGAGAGCACCCCGGCCGCCACCCTCCGCCGCATCGAGGCCATCGCCGCCTGCCGCGACGCCCTCGACCGGAACGTCGCGCCCCTCCTCGCGGTGGAGGCGATGGCGATGGCGCTCCGGGCCGGATAGCGCGTCACGCCCCCGCGGCCCCGCAGACCGTGCGAGGCCCTCCCTCACCGTCGCCCGGACGAGTGGTTTGGCCGTCCCGGAGCCCAGAACGAAGGGCCTCCCCGCCCCACCCTTTGTCACTGACCGTAGTCGCGTCGGTTCCGCGCGTTAGAGTCGGCCGCATGGAGAACCGCCGACCCCACCTCGCTCCCCTCCGCTCACCCCGCCGGGTGGTGACGGCCGTGCTCGCCGCCGCGGCCGTCGCCCTCGTGCCGGCGTGCAGTGCGGAGAGCACCACGGCGGACGCCTCCGGTGACACCGTCCTCGCCGCCCTGCCCAAAGCGGTCCCCGAGGCGCTCGCCCCCTTCTACGGCCAGCGGCCGGCCTGGCGGACCTGCGAAGGCGCCGGGAAGGAGGAGTTCCAGTGCGCCACCCTCAAGGCGCCCCTGGACTACGACGACCCGGCGGCCGGCACCCTCGACCTCGCGCTCTCCCGCAAGAAGGCGACCGGCCCCGGCTCCCGCCTCGGCTCGCTCCTCGTCAATCCGGGCGGCCCCGGCGGTTCCGCCATCGGTTACCTCCAGTCGTACGCGGCCCTCGGTTATCCGGCGCCGGTCCGCGCCCGGTACGACATGGTCGCCGTCGACCCGCGCGGCGTAGCCGACAGCGAGCCCGTCACCTGCCTCGACGGCCCGGCGATGGACGCCCACACCGCCACCGACACCACCCCGGACACCCCGGCCGAGCGGCGGGCGCTCGTCTCCGCCTTCCAGAAGTACGGCAAGGGCTGCCAGGCCGACGCCGGCAAGACCCTCGGCCATGTCTCCACCATCGAGTCCGCCCGCGATCTCGACCTCGCCCGCTCCGCCCTCGGCGACAAGAAGCTGACCTACGTCGGCGCCTCGTACGGGACCTTCCTCGGCGCGACCTACGCCGGGCTGTACCCGCACCGCGTAGGCCGGCTGGTCCTCGACGGCGCCATGGACCCGACCCTCGACGCCCGGCGGCTCAACCTCGAACAGACCGCCGGCTTCGACACCGCGTTCACCGCCTTCGCCGAGGACTGCGCCCGGCGCAAGGACTGCCCCCTCGGCACCGGCGGCCCCACGAGCGCCGGCCGGAACCTCACCGCCTTCTTCGACGAACTCGACGCCGACCCGCTCCCCACCGGTCAGGGCCGCGCCCTCACCGAGTCCCTCGCCACCATGGGCGTCGTCGCCGCCCTCTACGACGAGGCCGGCTGGCCCCAGCTCCGTACCGCGCTGACCAGCGCCGTCAAGGACCGCGACGGCAACGCCCTGCTCGCCCTCTCCGACCTCTACCACGAGCGCGACGCCGACGGCGGCTACCAGAACCTCATGTCGGCCAACGCCGCCGTCAACTGCCTCGACCTCCCCCCGGCCTTCGCCGATCCGGACGAGGTCGAGGCGGCCCTGCCAGAGTTCCGCAAGGCGTCCCCGGTCTTCGGCGAGGGCTTCGCCTGGTCCGCGCTGAACTGCGCCCAGTGGCCCACCCCCGCCACCTCGGGACCGCACCGCATCGAGGCGTCCGGCGCCGCCCCGATCGTCGTGGTCGGCACCACCCGCGACCCCGCGACCCCGTACCGCTGGGCCGAAGGACTTGCCTCCCAGCTCGACTCCGCCACCCTCCTCACCTACGACGGCGACGGCCACACCGCCTTCGGCCGGGGCAGCGACTGCGTCGACACTGCCATCAACACCTACCTCCTCGAGGGCACCCCGCCGGACGACGGCACCCGCTGCTGACCCGGACCGGGCCGCACGGCCGCCCCGGTCCGAGGCACACCGCGGAACCCTGTAGACTGAACGTCGCTGCAGATGCGAACCTCTTCCCCGGAGACGGGCCCGGAGAGGCTCCTTCCTGCAGCTTGCCGCCTTAGCTCAGATGGCCAGAGCAACGCACTCGTAATGCGTAGGTCTCGGGTTCGAATCCCGAAGGCGGCTCAGAAGAACCCCAGGTCACATTCCCCGTGACCTGGGGTTTCTATTGTTTGGGCATGGCGTGTCACACGGTCGGGTTGCCGTGATGTTGTCTGCGTGAGCGGAGCCGCTCGGGACCTACCTCGTGGGCTCGCGGCGTGTGGCCTTTCGGTGGACGTGAAACGGTCGCTGCGTTGTCAGACCGTTCGTCTTGGGGCCTCCGCCGAAGGCGCGCACGCCAAGGACCCGCCCCGGCCACGGGCTCTCGCTGCGGGGGGACAGCGGGCGCCAGCGTGACCGGGGCGGGGGCTTAATTACGCGGAAGAGCCTGCTCTTGGCCCCGATGCCTGCCGGTTCTCTTGCCAGAGGCCGACTGCCCCACCTCGGCGGATTCGCTCGGCCGGGTGGAGCGGGCCGGGCGGTTCTCGTTGAAGAAGGATTGCCAGACCCGTTCCTGCAGCGCGCCGATGCAGGCGCCGCACGCGTACATCGGGGCCTGGGCCCCGGCGACTCTGGCTGGGCCGATCCACAGGACGCGCGTCCACCGCTGCCCGCAGTAGAGCCAGCAGAGGCCGTCGACCCACTCGTTGCCGTCGTCGGTGGCCGCCGGTGAGGGCAGTCCTCCCCGGGCGAACTCGGCGATCCCGGGAACACCCTGTGCTGTAGGGCGACTTCCGTCAGCATCGCTCGTCTCCCTCCCCGATCAACGGTCCTGGGCCGTGGGAGAAGCGTCCTTCTGCTTCCCAGCTTCGGAGAACAGGAGCGTGGGTTCGGCGAGGATGTCGCGGCCGGACTCGCTCTTGTAGATCTCGTCGACGCTGCCGAACCGGGCCTCGGAGTAGTCGAGGTCCAGCAGGGCGGCGGCCTGGCGTACCGATGCCTCGTCGGGTCCTTCGATCTCCAGGAAGGTGGGCAGGTCGGGCCAGGTGTCGAAGTCGAAGGCGACCTCACCCAGGCGCCATTCCTCGCGGTAGTTCTCCTGGTACCGGACCTCGGTGAGGCCGACCCGGCGCAGGATGTCGGCCATGGCGTGCAGGTCGGTGACCTCGGTTTCGATCTCCTTGGTGCCGTCGATCGTCGTTGCGTCGGTGACCTGCTTGAGCGTGAGCGTCGAGCGGGTGCCCTCGTCCCGCAGACGGATCCAGGCTCCACCGTCGAGGGAGTCGTTCTCGAAGATCTTGCGGGTGAGGAGCGTGCGGGGGAATGCCTGGACCGCATTGAGGGCGCTCAGTTTGTTCTGGAGGCCGGCGACGTCGACGGCCAGGAACTTGGCCTCGTATTCGTGCTTCATGGGGTCTTCTCTCAGAAGTGGTCGGTGAGGGTTGATGTCCGGGCCGCGAGCAGGAGGCCCATGCGGTGGGTGTGGTCGTGCAGCTGGCCGACGTGGGCGCGCTCCGTGAACTCAGTGGTGCGCAGGGTGAGCAGGACCTCCCAGTCGCCGATGAAGTGGGGGTGAAGGCGTTCCGGGGAGGTGTAGTGCTCGATCATGTGGTGGCGTCTTTCGACGGGCATCATGAACTCCGCGCCGAAGATGCCGCCTGGGCGAACCAGGCGCTGCATACGGTCGACGAACTCGCCGAGCGGGCGGTGGTGGTTGGCACTGTAGTGCCACGAGCAGCTCGTCCAGACCGCGTCGCACTGCAGGCCCAGGGGCTCGCCGTTCAGGAAATCGTCCTCAACAACCTCTACGCGGTCGTGGAGTTCTTCGAGCTTCAGGCGATCGATCAGTCCCAACGCGTGGGCCTGGCTGTCACCCGGGAGGTGGACGTCGCCCCCGTGGAGGGCGACCGCGTCGCGTTCGATGGCGACGACGCGGTAGCCGGCGGCGGCGAGGGGCAGGACGAACTTGCCGTCGCTCGCGCCGACCACCGCGACGGTGGCGTCAGGGGCGACACGTTCCCGCAACGTGGCGAGGAACTGCGGGAAGAACGTGAGGGTGTGCTCCCACAGGCTCTGAGTCTGCATGGGGGTGCGCTCCTTGCGTATCGGTATCCATGATCACTCGGAGGACCTCGTCGGGGCTGCGCCCCGTGGTGTCGACGCGATGCATCGGGAACGGAGGCGTAGGCGTCCGTCACCCGGTCCGTAGCGGTCTCGATCAGTGAGTCCCACCGCGACACCGGCTTGTTCCGCCCAGCGAGTCGACGTTGTCTCTCGTCGTCGTCGCAGACGAGGTGGTAGGTAGCGGGTGTCGGCAGCCAGCTCGGCAGGGTGATACCGAGTTGTGCCCCCAGGGCCCGGTGAGTGGTGAGGCACCGGGCGAAGTAGCTCTCGACGACGACCGGGACGCCGGCGTCGAGGTGGTGCTGGATCTCCTCGGCCGCGGTGAACAGGCCCGAGAGGTAGAAGCACATCCGTGCCTCTACATTCGTCCGCTCGTCCAGCGCCTGTCTGAGCGGCTGGTAGGGCAGCGGGACGGTAGCGACGAGGACGGCCTGTCGGGCGGCGGCGAGCATGGGCGCCAGGGTGGATTTGCCGGTGCCGCGTAACCCCTCCAGGCTCTCGAAGCGTGGGTGATCAGGCACGGCCGTACACCACGTCCGGTACCGCGAGGGTGAGTTCGTCGACGGACGAGGGCTTGTGGACGATGCGTCCTGCCGCCTTCTCGTACCAGAAGGCGTGCGCGTCCTTGCCCACGGCCTTGCAGGACATGGTCAGCGCACCGCGCGGGTCGACCTCGATGCGGTCGATTTCGCGAGGACCGTCGGAGGGCGCGCACACCTGCGGGGCACCGTCCTCGGAGAGGTCCTCGTCGACGATCACCTCCAAGGGCAGATCGGCTGACGCCAGCTCGTCCCGGAGCCGCCCGTAGGCGGAAGGGGAGGTGACCAGCAGCTCGGGATGATCGGCGGCGTTGCCGACCGGCCGCAGGTGGTGGAGCTTGAGCTGCCGGACCCCGAGCTGCGCCAAGGCCCTTCCGAGGGGCAGGACTTCGGCGATGTTCCGCGAGGTGACGGTCATGGTCGCACCGGTCGGAACGCCGAGATCCCGAGCCAGCCGGAGCGCCTCCAGGGCGCTCTTGTAGCTGCCCTGCTTTCGGATGCCGTCGTTGGTCGACCCGACGCCCTCCAGCGAAACCCTGAGCAGGTCCAGGGAGGGGGCGATCTCGGTCAGACGGCGCTCGATCCGGTACCCGTTGGTGCAGATCTCGACGCGCAGGCCCAGTTCCTCCTTGGCGTGGCGGACGACCTGCGCGAGGTCCCGGTGGACGAAGGGCTCTCCGCCAAGCAGGGTCACTGCCTCGGTGCCGTACTCGTCCCGCATCAGGGTGAGAAGACCCGCGGCTTCGTCGACGGTGAAGGCGTCGGCGTACTGAAGCCGCTTGCCGTGGAAGCAGTGCAGGCACGTGAAGTTGCAGCGGTAGAGCAGCTGCAGGTACAGCATGCGGATCTTCTTGATCCCGGTGACTTCCTCGATCACGTCGGCTCCTTCGGCTGATTGCCTGGTGGGAGCCTGATAGTGGCCTTCTGCTCGGGGACCTCGACACCGCGTTCGGGGACGGTCCAAGGACGTCCTGGGACGTCTTCAGTGACCTGCGAAGGACTCCAGAATGCCGAGGACACGCTTCGTGTCCGACAGGTCGGGCAGGACTTCGACGGCTCCGGCGGCGGTCAGTTCCTCCTGGGTGTGGATGCCGGAGGCGACGGCGAGGACGCTGGAGCCTGTGGTCAGAGCCGCCTCCACGTCACGAGGGGTATCCCCGACGAGGACGGTGGGGATGTCGGCCGCAACACCATGAAGCCGTTGAGCGCGCTCGCGGGCGACAGCGACCAGGTGGGGGCGGAGTTCGGCGTCCGCTCCGTAGGCGCCGACCGGTAGATCAAGCAAGGAGTCGAGCCCGAACGCGGCAAGCTTCACACGGGCGTTGGCGGAAATGTTGCCGGTGAGTACGGAGGAGATCCAACCGGTCTGAGCCGAGGGGGCTTTCAGGGCGTCGTGCACACCGGGCAGGGCGGTCCCACGCCTGCGTAGCTCCTCCAGGCGCGCCTCCCCTGCCTGGGCGAGCGCCGTCTCGACGAAGGGCCAGCCGGGTACGGGCAGCCCGTCACGGACGAACATGTCGCGCATGATCAGCCGATCCGTACGCCCCTCAGTACGCGCGGGCTCCGTGGGTTCGCGACCTGAGAGGCCACGAAAGGCAGCGGCGTAGATCTCCTTGCTGACCCCCGCGTTCTCGATGAGGGTGTGGTCGATGTCCCACAGGACGAAGAGCTCCATGCCGCCAGAGTAGGCAGTCCGCGAGGTTCCACTACAGCGGACTGCGTCCCAAAACGTCCTTGCGCGATCACGCGCCGTGCCGATTCGATGGCTGCTGTGAACAACCGACTGCGCACCGTGCTCGGCCAACGGGGCGTCTCGCCCGATGCACTCGCCGAGATCTGCGAGGTAGATCCCAAGACGGTCAGCCGATGGCTGGGCGGACGGATTCCCCATGCACGGCACCGCTTCCGCGTCGCGCGACACCTGCGCGTCGAAGAGACCTTTCTCTGGCCCGAGCCGTCCAAGCGCCCAGGCCGGCCGAAGGACGGGTTAGGCACCGAGCTGGTCGGCACCTACCAGAACCGAGCCAGCGTGCCCCGGGGGGTATGGCTCGCACTATTGCGAGAAGCGCGGCACGAGATCGGCGTCCTCGTCTTCTCCGGCACCTTCTTCGCCCAGTCCAACCCCCACGTCGCCAAGATGCTCTCCGAGCGCGCCGCCGACGGTGTGCGGGTTCGTCTGTGCTTCGGCGATCCCGGTGGACACGCAGTCGCCGTACGGGGCCGCGAGGAGGGAATCGGCGACACCCTCGCCGCCAAGATCCGCGCCTCACTGACGTACTACCGTCCGCTGCTGGGCGAGGCCGGGTGCGGCGTACGACTCCACGACACCACCCTCTACACGTCCATGTTCCGCTACGACGACAACTTGCTCGTCAACCCGCACATCTGGGGCCAACCGGCCAGCGCCAACCCCGTCCTGCACCTCAAGAGGGCAGTCGATACAGGGTGGTTCGACAACTACGCGGAAAGCTTCGACGCCGTCTGGGCCGCCGCGAGGCCATGGGCACCCGACCAGGAGAGGACCGCCGACCATGGGCAGGACTGAGTACTACAACGATCCCTCTGCTCCGAAGGCGAACACCCTCATCCCGGCCAGCAACCTGCTCGTCGCCGACGAGACGGGCGCCATCCTCCTCCAGCGGCGCCGCGACACCGGCCAGTGGGCTCTCCCTGGCGGAGCCCAGGACATCGGCGAGACCGCAGCCGAGTGCGCGGTGCGCGAGTGCTTGGAGGAGACCGGGATCATCGCGGAACTCACCGGGTTCCTCGGCGTCTACACCAACCCGAACCACATCGTCGCGTACACCGACGGCGAGATCCGCCAGCAGTACGAGAACACCTACATCGGCCGGCCCGTCGGCGGAGTGCCCATGATCAACGACGAGGCTGACGGCGTCCGCTTCGTCCAGCCGGCCGACCTCGACCAGTACGACATCCACCCGAGCATGCGCCAGCAGATCGGGGACTACCTCGCCGGCACCTACCCCTACCTCGGCTGAGCTGCCAGGGCGGCTTCCACTCGCTCCACGGAGGCAAAGATCTCCGGAGCCGCCCGGCGGATGAACCGCCCGACCACGCTGTCGTCCCCGTAGCGGCTGCGGATCTCTGCGACCCGGTCCTGCGCGGTGGTTCGGTCGCCGTCGGGCGTGGTCGTCATGTCGCAGTACACGAGGGCGTCCACCAGCAGTGGCTCCTCCAGCAAGGGGAACTCCGTCGCGAGCTCCTCGCGCAACCCGCGCTCCTCTGCCTCAAGGAGCGCAAACGAGTGGTTCCCGACCAACCGCACCAGCCGCTTGTCGGCCCTGTGCTCGTCACGGAGGAACCGGGCTCCGTCCAGGGGATGGAAGCCCGTCACCGCCAGGCGAGGCGCATACCCAATGTCATGCAGCGTGGCGGCGGCGACAAGCAGGCTGGCGTGTTGGTTGAGGATCTGACCTACTTCGGCGGCGCGGTTGGCCACTCCCTGCGTATGCGCCCACCTCCGTGGAAGTGTGCAGCTGAGTTCGGCCCTCGCGATGTGCGTCGCCCAGTCCTCGATGTGATCGCCCATGTCTGGCTCTCTGCCCAGGGCGCCGTCGGCCCAAGCCGCCGCACTCGATGACAACTGCACGCGGTAGCCGCCGCTCCCTCGCAGCGTCATCTTCATCTGGCTCGACGTATGACCGTAGGAGTAAGACCGTGTCCTATGTGGCGAGGTGGTCGTTGGGCTCGTCATGGGGAGGGGTACGTGGAGTTGGATTGTTCCGGACGGGTTGTGGGAGATCGCGAAGCCGCTGATCCCGCCGTCGAAGGTGCGGCCGCAGGTCGGTGGGACGCAGAACACGCCTGATGAGACGCTGTTCGCCGCGATCATCTATGTTCTGGTCAGCGGCTGCGCCTGGCGGGCCTTGCCGCCGTGTTTCGGCGTCTCCAAATCGACAGTCCATCGCCGGTTCTTGATCTGGTCGCGAGCCCCGTTGACCGGGGCAAGGCGGGTTGCACGATGCACGTCCTGTCGGACGCGAACGGACTGCCCCTCCTCGTCGGTCTCACCGCGGTCAACACCCACGACAGCCAGGCACTGAAGCCCATGGTGCTCGGTCACCAAACGAGACACGACCCCCACCGCGGCCGGCACTTCAAACCCCAGCGCCTGCACGCCGATAAGGCCTACGACATCCCTGAGCTGCGGAAATGGCTCCGCGGGAAACGCATCGGCGTCCGCATCGCGCGCAAGGGCGTCGAGTCCAGCGAGCGACTCGGGTGCCGCAGGTGGGTGATCGAGCGGACCATGTCCTGGCTGACAGGCTACCGCCGGCTCAACCACCGCTACGAACGCCATCCCCGCAACTACCTGGCCTTCCTCGGCCTCGTCGCAGCCCTCTGCTGCTACAAACGACTCCTTCGCCTCACCACATAGGACACGGTCCTATTTTTTTTGGCCTTGGAGCGTGGGCATGTGCCGTCACGGAAGCCCGTGCATGAACTGTGTAGGGCAGAGGCTTCACTCTCCGGGGGCGACAGTGTGCCTCCGAGGTCGCGGCGTTCTTCGCGGCGCGCAGGGCGGAGCGCTCCCGGGGGCCCGTGACGGCCGGAGAGGTCAGCGGTGCCGCATGTCCGGTCCGTCGGCCGCACGTGAGGGCGGAACCGTCCGAGGAGGGGGAGTAGTGCTGGGTCCGGCGCGCCCCCTCGGGTACGCGCTCGGTCTCCTCGTGGGTCGCCGAACCGGTGGCAGTGGCAACAGCCGTCTTCCGGGTTCGGTCGCCGTCGGTGGCCTGGGCCGTGGCGACGGCTGCCCCCGTGAGGGCGCCGGTCACAGCGAAGGCCGCCGCCGGTTCCGCCTCGCCCGCGGTGTTTCCGGCGGGCACCGGCATACGCGCGGAGAGTCTCCGGCACCTCCCGGACGCCGGGCGTGCGGCGCCGGGGCAGCGGGTCAGGGACGAGGAGCGGGGACCCGGACTGCGGCCGCGACCGTGCGGACCGCGCGGTCGACGGTGGCCTCTGTGGCCTCGGTGGAGGGCTGCTCGGAATCGTGGACGAAGGCAGTGGCGCCGCGGCGGCTGCCGACGTAGTCGACGAGGCCGTGCGTGAGTTGCGTGCGCAGCGCCGTCCCGTAGCCGTGCCGCTCGTACGCGCCGGCGTCGGCACCGGCTACCGGCAGCAGGTGCGTCGTGAGCCGCTGGAGCTTGGGCTGCACCCCTGCCGGGGCGGAGTACTCGAAGGCCCAGCCGCTCACGAAGACCCGGTCGATCCACCCCTTCAGCAGGGCCGGCACCGACCACCAGTACACCGGGAAGACCAGAACGAGGTCGGTCGCCCGGTCCAGGCGCTGCTGTTCGCGAAGCACGTCGGGCGGGTGGCCGCCGCCCTCGTGGTAGGCGCGACGGTCCGCCGGGGTGAACCGGGGGTCGAACCCCTCCCGGTGCAGATCCGCGACCTCGACCGCCCCGGGGCGCAGGGCAGCGCCGAGGCGTTGCGAGACGTGGTGGGTGAGAGAGCCAGGATCAGGGTGCGCGATGACCACGAGGGTGCGCGGCATGTCGTCGGTGCTCATGACGGTACGTCCTTGGGTGGGGCCGGTGCCGGGAATGAGAGGTCCACGCAGGCCGCAGGCGCAGGCGTGCCGTGTGCGGTGCCCGGCGGGAGAGGGCGGGGGCGGCGCGTCACAGCGGGTCCCAGACGCCGGCCGCGGCCGCGCGGACGACGTACTCCTCGAAGGCGCGCGGCGCGCGCCCCAGCACGGTGGTGAGGTCGCCGGTCGTCCCCGCGACCGAACCGCCCGCCAGCAACGCGAACATCTCGGCGACCTCGTCGGCCTCGTGCGGACCCACGCCTTGCCCGACGAGCGCCGCTACGTACGCGTCACGCGTGATCCGCCGGTAGGTGAGCGCCCGCCCTGACGCCCGCGCGATCAGCTCGACGGCTTCGGCGAACCCGACGGGGCGGGGCCCGCTCAGCTCGTACACCTGCCCGGCGTGCCGTTCAGGCTCGGTCAGTGCCACGACCGCGGCGTCCGCGATGTCCTCCACGTCGACGAAGGGCTCGGGAACATCCCCGGCCGGCAGCGCGAGTTCGCCGGCGAGCAGCGGTGCGTGGAAGACGTCCTCGCCGAAGTTCTGGGCGAAGTTCGACGCCCGCAGCACGGTCCATTCCAGGGGCGCGCCGCGGACGGCATCCTCGGCGGAGAGCATGTTCCGCCCGAACTCCGAGCCGCCCCAGCCGTCCGCACCGCGGCCGGAGAGCAGCACCAACCGCCGCACCCCGGCGGCCGCGGCCCGCGCCGCGAACGCGTGCGCCGGGCCCGGTACCGGCGGGGGCACCACATAGGCCGCGTCGACGCCGCGCAGGACGGCGTCCCAGCCACCCGGCTGGGACCAGTCGAAATGGGCCGGGCTGGACCGGGAGGCGGCGCGGACCGGGATGCCGCGCAGTCGCAGCCGGGCGGCGACCCGGCGCCCCGTCCGGCCGGTCGCGCCGACCACAAGAGTGTGTGCGTTCATGCCTCCACACAACACCGGCCGTCCGGACTTTCCCATGGGTGAAGAGCTGCTCCGCCTTTGTGATCGTCTAATCTGGCGGGGTGGACATCACCAGTGAGCTGTTCCGCGGCGTGCGAGCCCACGGCTCCCTGTTCGGCAGCTCCACGCTGTCCCCGCCCTGGTCCCTGCACTTCGTGGACGGGGCCCCGCTGACGCTGTGCACCGTCCTCACCGGGGCCGGCTGGATCGTTCCGGACGGCCATCCGCCCGAACAGCTCGGAGCCCACGACACGATCGTGGTGCGCGGCCCCTCGACCTTCACCTTCGTCGACGACCCCGCGACCGCAGCCGAGCCCCTCGTGTGCAGCGAGGAGTGCGCCACCCCTGAGCAGGGCGGCACCCGCCACCGGCTGGGCTGGCACGACCCCGGCGAGGCAGGGGGCGGCACGACGACCCTGGTCGTCGGCGCCTATCCGGTGAGCGGCGAGATCGGCCGACAGCTGCTGGACAGCCTGCCCGTCGTGCTGCGCGTGCCCGCCGGCGGTGACGGCGACCCGGTGCTCGGCCATCTCGCCGCCGAGGTCGCCCGTGACGAACCGGGCCAGCAGGTGGTGCTCGACCGGCTCCTGGACTGGATGCTGGTCTGCACGCTGCGCACCTGGCTCGACGGTCCCGGCCGTCGTCCTCCGGCCTGGTGGTCCGCGCAGAAGGACCCGGTGGCCGGCGAGACCCTGCGCCTGCTGCACGCCGAACCGTCCGCGCCCTGGACGGTGGCCGCACTGGCCCGGCGTACCGGAGTGTCTCGCTCGACGCTGGCCAAGCGGTTCACCGAACTGCTCGGCGAACCGCCGCTGACCTACCTCACCCGTTGGCGCATGACGCTCGCCGCGGACCTTCTGACCGAGCAGCCCTCCGCCACGGTCGCGTCCGTGGCCCGTACTGTCGGCTACACCGACCCGTTCGCGTTCAGCGTGGCCTTCAAGAGGGTCCGCGGCACCACACCCAGCGCCTACCGCCGCACCACCGCAGCCCACTGACGCAGGCGAGTGCGGGAAGCCGGTCCCGGTCCCACGCAAGAAGTCCGTGACCGACACCGGCAGCCCGCCCCCGACCGTGGTGGCCGCGACGTGCCCGGAGGGTTTCGCTGCCAGCCGCCGGACAGTGCCGAGCCGAGCCGTGCTCCGCGTGCCGCATCAGCGTCAAGGCCCTCCAGATCGCTGAGCAGGTCCGTTCCGACGACGCGTCGCCGAAGGCGACGGGACCGCGCTCTCCGCGCGGAGCGGGTTTGCATCCTTCGGATGCACTGCCTCGATGCAACCATCGGGCCGTAGAGCCCGCCGGCGAGGAACCCTAGCGTTCCCGTCCTGACACAGACCCGAACCGGCCCGTCCGGCTTCCCGGTCCCCGACCCGGCTCCGGCAAGGCTCCGCGAGATGGCGCGAGCGCGTCCGCTGACCTACTTCTTCCTCCTCGCGAACGGGCTGAGCTGGGTGGCATGGCTGCCGTACATCCTGTCGCAGAACGGCCTCGGCGTCTGGGACCACCGGTTCCCCGCGATTCTCGGGACCACTCAAGTGCTGGGGGTCCTCCCGGGCGCCTACCTGGGGCCGATCGGTGCGGCTTTCGTGATGACCGCGCTGGTGGACGGCCGGACCGGGCTGCGGGCCTGGACGCGCCGGCTGTGGCGGTGGAGGGTCGGCGGGCGCTGGTACGCGATCACGTTGCTCAGCGTCCCCGCCGGAATGCTCCTGACGGGCTTGGCGTTCTCCGGCGGACAGGTCGCCGCCCCTTCGGCCGCGGCACTCACCGCCTTCGTGCCGATGCTGCTGTTCCAGATGATCACGACCGGTCTGGCCGAGGAGCCCGGGTGGCGCGACTTCGCCCTTCCCCGCCTGCAGAGCCGGTTCTCGCCGCTGCGCGCCGCCTTCGTCCTGGGCCCGCTGTGGGGTGTGTGGCACCTCCCGCTGTTCCTCACCGAGTGGGGCGGCTACCCCGAGGCGTCCTGGACGCGACCTCTGGCCTTCCTCACGTTCTGCGTCGCGTTCAACATCGTGATGTCGTGGGTGTTCAACCGCACCGGGCAGAGCCTGCCGCTGTCCATGCTCATGCATGTGGGCGTCAACACCTTCGCGTCCGTCATGTGGTCCGAGATGTTCCCCGGCCTGGACGGAGAGCTCGCCCTCGTCGCGATGGGGACCGGTGCCTCCGTCGCCGCGGCAGTCATCGTCGTCGCCACGCGCGGGCGTCTCGGCCATGACCCCCTCCCACCGTTCTTCTCCCCGGGCCACGGCGGTACGGAACCGTCCGACCGTCAGACGGGGGCCGACCGGGCCCGCACTACGATCGACTCGTGACCACCGCGCAGCGAGCTGACAGGTCCCGTTCCGCAGCGACCGCCACGGCGACCGCCACGACGACCGTGCTGAGTGCGCTGGCCCTTCTGTGGATCATCGCCCTGCTGTCGCGTGACGACCCGTCGATGGGCGGAGCGGCTCTCGGCACGGCCGCCTGGTGGTGGACGGCCGTGACGCTCGTCCTGCAGTCGGCGACCCTCCTGTGGCGCCGTCAGGCGACCGCCACGCTGGGCTGTGCGGCCGCTCTCCCCCTCGTCCTGGCGGCCGTGGTTCCCAGCGGCCTGTTCACCGTCACCGCGTTGCCGGTTCTGGTGGCCGCGTTCGTGGCCGGGCTGACCGGGGCCTGGCGCGATGTGCGCCGGTGGGCCCTGGCCTCGGGCGTGCTGGTGGCGGCCGCGCACTTCGTCAACGGCAGCGCCGAAGCCCGCACCGACGGGTCGGCCCTGGTGCTGCAGGCGGTGCTCCAGGCGGCTCTGGTGGTCGGTCTGCCGCTGTTGCCGGCCTCCGTCGTCGCCGCACAGCGCGCGACGAGGGCCGCGCAGCGGGAGACGCTGGCGGCGGTCACCCGTGAGCGGGATGCCAAGATCGGCGAGGCGATCGCCCTGGAACGGGCCGCGATGGCGCGCGAACTGCACGACATCGCCGCTCACCACCTGTCCGGCATCTCGTTGATGGCCTCGGCCGTCGCGCGGCAGACCGTATCGGCACCGGACGAAGCCCGCTCCGGGGCCTTGGAGATCCGCGAGCAGAGCAACGCGATCCTGGAGGACCTGCGTCGGCTGGTGGGGTTGCTCCGCGATGTCGGCTCCGGGGACGAGGGCGTCAAGACCCTCGACACCCTCACCGGTCTGATCGAGACGGCACGTCTCACCGGAGCCCGTGTCGACTTCGCGTTGCGGAGCGACGGACGGCGGGATCCGGGCACAGGAGTCAGCCCGCTGGGTCAGCTTGCCGCCTACCGCATGGTGCAGGAATCCCTCACGAACGCCTCACGGCACGCCCCCGGCGCCCCCTGCGTCGTCACCGTGGACGACCGCGATCCGAGCCGGCTGCGGCTCACCGTCCGCAACGCACCACCCGGCCCGCAGGCCCGTCCCGCTTCGCGAGGCACGGGCTTCGGCATCGTCGGAATGAGGGAGCGTGCCGCCCTCGTCGGCGGGTTCTTCGACGCAGGCCCGACCGGCGACGACGGCTGGGAGAACCGTATGAGCATCCCCCGCGAGAGCGACCACGACCTCCCGGAGGGGTCCGCATGATCCGAGTACTCCTCGCCGACGACCAGCCTCTCGTCCGCGCCGGCCTGAGTGCGCTGCTGAACGCGGAGGAGGACGTCGATGTCGTCGGTGTCGCCGCGGACGGGCTGGAGGCCCTCGACCTGGCTGCCGAGCTGGTGCCGGACGTGGCGTGCCTGGACATCCGGATGCCGGGGATGGACGGTATCGACGTTGCGGCCCGTATCTGCGGCCCCGGCGCGTCTCCGGCCGTCCCGGTGCTGATCCTCACGACCTTCGACATCGACGACTACGTCTTCCGGGCGTTGGAAGCGGGGGTCTCCGGGTTCCTGCTCAAGGACTCCGACCCTGAGGAGATCCTGCGGGCGATCCGTCATGTCGCCGCGGGCCACGGCACTCTCGACCGCACTCTCACCCGCCGTGTCGTCGCCGAGTACGTGCAGCGACGGCGGCTGCGACCCGTCACGGCGGCGCGGGGGATCGACATGCTCACCGCCCGCGAGCGGGACATTCTGCTGTTGCTGGCGCAGGGCATGTCGAACGAGCAGATCGCCGGAACACTCGTCGTCGAGGTCGCCACCGTCAAGTCGCATCTCGCCCGGCTGCTGCCCAAGCTCGGCGTGCGGTCCCGTCTGCAAGCGGCTGTCTGGGCCTACCAGAACCGCGTCGTGACGGTGGACGACACCTCGCGCTGAACACGTCCAGGGCCCGCCCGCACCGGGACCGCCGTTGACCACGATCACGCGAGGGGGCACCGCGTCACCGCGGAGGCACCGGGGCGGCGACCGGAACCGGCTTCCCCTGCTCCGATCGGCGGCAATCCGTCCTGCGCGGGGAGCGCCCGTCCCGGTCCGGGCACGGATGGCCCATGCTCGTGCTCGCTGTTCTTTTCGCCGTCCTCGGTGCCGCCAGCAACGCCGCCGGTACCGCCTTCCAGCGGAAGGCCGCCTCCTCGGTCTCCTCCGGCGGCGGGTGGCGGCTGTTGCGGGAGCTGGCCCGGAAGCCGGCGTGGCTGCTGGGGATCGCCGGGGTCACCGGCGCTGCCCTGTTCCAGGCGCTGGCGCTGGCCAACGGGCCGCTCGCGCTGGTCCAGCCGGTGTTCGTGCTGGAGCTGCCGTTCGCGCTGCTGATCGGGGTGCCGCTGCTGCACCGCCGGCTGCCGCGCGAGGGGTGGTGGGCGGTGGCCGCGGTGGTGGTGGGGCTGGTCGCGGTGCTGGGCGCGGCGGCGCCCTCGGGAGCCCGTACCGACGCTTCGATGGCCCGGTGGATCCCGGTGCTCGCCGGGTGCCTGGGGGCGATGGCGCTGGCGGTGGTGGCGTCCCGGGCGAGCCGGTCGCGGCTGGTCCGGGCCACGGCGCTGGGCGGCGCGGCGGCCGTCGGCAACGCCCTGACGGCCGCGCTGCTCAAGTCCGCCACCGGCACCCTCGCCGACGAGGGCCTCACGGCGTTCCTCACCACCTGGCAGACGTACGGGTTCGCCCTGACGGGGATCGCGGCGGTGCTGCTGCTGGAGAACGCCCTCCAGGCCGGGCCGCTCGCCGCCTCCCAGCCCGCGCTGACCATCGGCGACGCCTCGGTCAGCCTGCTGCTCGGCGTCGTCGTCTACGAGGAGAGCGTGCGCGGCGGCTGGTGGGTGGTGCCGGAGCTGGTGGGCGTGGCCCTGATCGCCTGGGGCGTACGGGAGCTCACCCGGGCGGTGCCGCACCTGCGGGACCTGACCGGGTGAGCCCGCGTACGCCGGAGGGGCCGCGGGGCCCGCAGGGTCAGGGGATCGGCGGCACCGTGGGGCTCTCCCTCGCGAGCAGGTCGCGGGCGAAGCCTTCCCACTGGGCGTACCGGTCCGGGTAGGCCGACCGCTGCACGGCCTGGCACACGTCACCGGGTGCCATCGTCTCCCAGCCGGCGATCTGGACGAGCCCCGGGTTGCTGCCGAACGGAGCCACTCCGTAGAACGACTTCGACGAGGTGGGGACGTCGGTGATCTGCTCGGGCGTACCCCAGCCGGTGCTCGGGCGCTGCTGGAATATGCCCAGGGAGTCGTGGTCGACGGGCACCGTGTAGTTGACGAACTTCGACTCCTGCATGGCCGTCATCAAGGCGATGACCTGGCCCTGTTCGGGGATGTTCGCGCCCTTGCCGACGCCGATGACGGTACGGGCGTTGGCCAGTTCCTCCGGGCCGAGGTCCTGCGCGGTGCGGAAGGTCCGGCGCAACTCGGAGTCCGGTGCCTGCTGGAGTTCCCGCGCGGTCGCGTCGTCGACCGAGCCGGTGCGCGGCAGGCCGTGCCGGGCCTGGAACCACTCCAGGCCCTGGCCGGGTGCGGCGGTGGCGGCGGGACGGGGCGGCTCGGCGGCCTGGACGGTGCCCGGCGCGGTGAGGAGCACGCCGGCGGCGACCATGGAGGCCGTGAGGGCCGCGCGGAGACAAAGAGAACGGGAGGTGCGCAACGCCACTCCTTCGGTAGGACGTCGAGCGCCCCGGGCCGCACGCGTGCGCTCGCACCGTCTCCCGGCCTTGGCGGCGAGGCGGGCCGGCGCCGGGCCACGGGAGGGCGGGACGCCGCGCGTGGTGAGGCCGTCGGGACGCAAGGCGGTGGGGGGATGCGTGCAACGACGCGAGACAGACTCGGTGCGCGGAAAGCGCGGGCGCAAGGGGTGTAAGCCCTGACTTACCCCCCGGACCCGCAAGGTGCCCGCGCCGTGCGGTGGGTGCGGCGGTCATGGCGGGCTCCCGGGGCGGGTCGGGCGGTCGGTGGGTGTCGTGCCCGGCCGAAGGGAGGAGTTCGAGCGGAGTCGAGGTCAAGGGCGGGGGCACGGCGCGGAAATGCCGTGGACCGGCGGTGCGTGCGGAGGCCAGGATGGCCGGATGCTGATTCGTGAGGCCCGCACCGAGGACTGGGCCGCCGTCTGGCCCTTCTTCGCCCGCATCGTCCGCGCGGGCGAGACGTTCACCTACCCGCTCGACCTGTCCCGCGAGGACGCCGAGGGCTGGTGGATGACGAAGGCGCCGAGCCGCACCGTGGTCGCCGTGGACGACTCCGGCGCGGTCCTCGGCACCGCCAAGATGAACCGCAACCACCTGGGCAACGGCGGCCACGTCGCCAGCGCCAGCTACATGGTCGACCCCGCGCACGGCGGCCGGGGCGTGGGCCGGGCGCTCTGCACGTACACGATCGACTGGGCCCGGGCCGAGGGGTACCGGGCGATGCAGTTCAACGCGGTGGTCGCCACCAACACCCGCGCGGTCAGGCTGTACGAGTCGCTGGGCTTCGAGGTGCTGGGCACGCTGCCGGAGGGGTTCCGGCATCCGGGCGAGGGTTATGTGGGGCTGCACATCATGCACCGGTCGCTGGTCGACGACTGACCCGGCGGGGCGTACCTGTCATCCGTCGCTGACGGGCCGGCACGTCGACCGGGCCTTCGGCCACCCACCGGCCCGGGGCCCGACGTCCCTGACCCACGGCCCGACCCCCTTGCTCTCAAGCGTGGTTGAGGTTCTACGTTCGGCCACGTCGGCCCGGACGCACGGGCCGCGACCGACCTGTCGAGGACGAAGGGACACCACCATGAGCGCCGAGGCACAGGCAGCCCAGCCGGACGCCCGCCCCCGGTACACCGACGAGGAGCTGGCCGCCCAGCCGGCCCCGTACTGGACCAAGCTGGCCTACGAGGCGACCATCGGGTTCGTGCGCCGCAAGCAGGCCGAAGCGGGGTTCACCCAGCCCCGGTTCTGGATACTGCGGTTCCTGTCGGCGAACGACGTCTCCGAGGACGGGCAGGGGAGGACCGTCGGGGAACTCCGGGCGGCGATGGCCTCCTTCCTCCGGCCCGAGGACGACCTCGCGGCCGAGGCGGAGGTGCTGCTCGCGGCCGGCTGGGTCACCCGGGACGGCGACGGGCGGCTCTGGATCACCGAGGCGGGCGACGCGGCCCGCGCCGGCCTGAAGGCCCGGGCGCCCGAGTGGCGCGCCGAGCTGCACGCGGGGATCAGCGACGCCGACTACGCGACGGCCCTGCGTGTGCTGATGCGGCTGCTGCGGAACACGGGGGCGACCGTGCCCGCGCTCTGAGCGCGCCCGCCCCCGCGACGCGCGTCAGCCGGCCGCGAGCGGCCCGGCCGCCGGCCGCCACTCCCGACCGAGCAGCCCGAACACCCAGGTGTCGGAGACCTCGCCGGCCACCACGCACTCCTCCCGCAGGGTGCCCTCCCGCACGAATCCGAGCTTCTCCAGGACCCGGGCGGAGGCGAGGTCGCGGGTGTCGGTCCCGGACTGGACCCGGTCCAGGTCCAGGGTGTCGAAGGCCCAGCGCAGCACGGCGTGCGCGGTCTCCGTCGCGTAGCCGTGGCCCCACGCGGCCTCGTCGAAGCAGTAGCCGGGGCCGCGCCGCGGTGCTGCGGCCGGCGGCCGGTCAGGCCGCTCCAGCCGACGAAGGACCCGTGGGAGGCGCGGTCGACGGCCACGCGCACGCCGGTGCCCTCTTCCGCGATCTCCCGGCAGACGGCGAGGAAGCGTTCCGCGCGTGACCGCTCCGTCCACACGGCGGAGTCCCAGTAGCGCATCACGCGGGGGTCGCTGTGCAGGGCGAAGAGGCGTCCGGCGTCGGCACCGGTGAAGGGACGCAGCCGCAGGCGTCCGGTACGCAGGGTGGGCGTGGGCGAGGTCATGGGCGCCACGGTGCGCCCGCGCGGTCCCGCCGGGACACCGGTTCTCCGCGTGGGGCGCCGGGCCGGGCGCCCCACGCGGACACGGCCCCCTACGCCGCCCCCGGTACGACCCCTCGCGCCACCCCCAGTTCCACCGCGTCCTGGGGGCGCAGCCGGAGCGCGTCGGCGGTGGCCGGGATCTCCTCCGGGGGCCGCTTGAGGATGGCGGCGGCCAGTTCGGGGGCGATGACCGAGAAGTAGCTGTCGGGGGTGACCCAGAGGTGGCCGGGGGCGGCCAGGGCCAGCGCGCCCCCGGAGCCGCCCTCGCCGATCAGCAGCGAGGTGACGGGGACCTCGGCCTCGGCGACGGCGGCGAAGAGGTCGGCGATGGCCGGGCCCGCGCCGCCCTGTTCGGCCGCCGCGTCGTTGGCGGCGCCGGGGGTGTCGATGAGGGTGAGGACGGGGATGCCGAGCCGGTCGGCCGTGCGGACCAGGCGGGCGGCGGTGCGGAATCCGGCGGGCCGGGTCGCGGTGCCGCACTGGGCCGCGTAGGCGACGGTCCGCCCGTCGCGGCGGCCGAAACCGCACCGTGTGCCGGGGTCGGTGGCGCCGGTCCGGTCGCCCCGGATCTCCTCGCGCCAGTCGAAGTAGGCGTCCAGGTAGGCGTCGGCGCGCGGCCGTTCGGGTGCCCGGGCGCGGCGGACGGCCTCGGCGCCGTCGGCCGGGAGCGGGCCGGGGCGCAGCGCGTGCGGCGGGTCGGCCCGGCGCGCGGGGACCACCGGGGCGGTGAGCAGGGTCAGCCAGCGGCCGAGGCGGTCCGACAGGTCGGCAGGTTCGGTGAGCGCGTCCACGTGCCCGGCCGCGTGCTGTCCTTCGGCGGTGTACGCCCACGGTTCGGCGCCGGGCGGGCGGACCCGCGAGCCGGCGAAACCGACCTGGGCGCCGGGCAGGGCGAGGACCACGTCGGCGCCGGCCGCCAGGGTGGCCCAGCCGCCGCCGGTGGTGGGGTCGCGGACCACCGCGATCTGCGGGAGCCCGGCGCGCCGGGTGAGCACGGTCTGCCGGGCGACGCGCTGGAGTTGGGCGAGGGCGCGCATACCCTCCTGCATACGGCTGCCGCCCGTGGCGACCAGGGAGACGACGGGGAGCCGGTGGGTGCGGGCGTGCGCGTAGGCCGCCTCGACGCGGTCGCCGGTGGCCTCGCCGAGCGAGCCGCCGAGGAAGCCGAACTCGAAGGCGATCAGAACCGCCTCGGGAGCGGGGGCGGAGCCGTCCGCCGCCCCCACCCGGGCGGTGGCGCAGACGACGGACTCGCGCTCGCCGGTCCGCTCGCGGGCGCGGGCGCGGGCCGTGCCGTACCCGGCCCACTCCAGCGGTCCGTCCGTGAACCGCGGTCCGATGAAACCCAGTTCCACGTAGTCCGGGTCGAGGGAGGCGATCAGGGCGCGGGCGGTGAGGGCGCCGGGGTCAGCCATGGAGGGACCGCTTCATGATCTTGCCCATGTCGTTGCGGGGCAGGGCGTCGAGGTGGCGGACGACGCGGGGGCGCTTGTGCGGGGCGAGCTGGCGGGCCACGTGGTCGGCGACCTCCCGCTCGTCCAGCGGAGCGCCGTCGGTGACCAGCCAGGCGACGACGCGTTCGCCGAGGTCAGGGTCGGGTTCGCCGGTGACGGCGGCCTCACGCACGCCGGGGAGGTCGAGCAGGGCGTTCTCGATCTCGCCCGCGCCGATCTTGTAGCCGCCGGACTTGATGAGGTCGGTGGCGCGGCGGCCGACGATCCGCACGTACCCGTCGGGGTCGCGGACCGCCATGTCCCCGGTGCGGAACCAGTCGCCGTCGAACGCCTCGGCGGTGGCGTCGGGCCGGTTCAGGTACTCGGTGAAGAGGTTCGGGCCGCGCACCTGGATCTCGCCGACCGTCTCACCGTCCCACTCCGCGATCTCCGTACCGTCGTCCTCGACGAGCCGCAGCGCGACCCCGGCCAGCGGCAGGCCGACCGTGCCGGGACGCGGCTCGCCGTCGGCGCGGACGCTGGTGTTCATCAGGGTCTCGCTCATGCCGTACCGCTCGACGACGCGGCGGCCGGTGGCGGCGGCGATGCGTTCCTGGTCGTGGACGGGGAGCGCGGCCGAGCCGGAGACCAGCAGCCGCGCCTTGGCGAGGGCGGCGGCGAGCGCCGGGTCCGAGGCGGCCTCCTCGGCGATCCGGTGGTACATCGTCGGGACGCCGAACATCAGCGTCGCCCCGTCCTCCAGCGCCCGGCGCACCCCGTCCGGGGAGAAGCGGACCAGGTGGACCAAGGAGCCGCCGCGCCGCAGCGGGCCGAGGACGCCCAGGATCAGGCCGTGCACGTGGAAGAGGGGCAGGCCGTGCACGAGGGTGTCGTCGGCCGTCCACCCCCAGGCGTCCTGAAGCGCGTCGAGCGTGCTGGTCAGGGCGCGCCGGGGCAGCACGACGCCCTTGGGCGGGCCGGTGGTGCCCGAGGTGTAGACGATCAGCGCGGGCGCCTCGGGGCCCGGCTCGGCGGGCAGCGCCACCGACTCCGCGACGGTCTCCGGGTCGGTCGCCACGTTCCTGCGCGCCAGCCCCGCCAGTTCCTCGGGCAGCACCTCGCCGGGGGCCGCCAGCACCAGTGCCGGGTCGCTGTCCGCGAGGATGTGCGCCAGCTCGCGCGCCCCCGCCTTCGGGTTGAGCGGTACGGCGGCCACCCCGGCGAGCAGGGCCGCGACCACGCCCACCGCGGTCTCCAGGCTCGGCGTCGCCCAGACGGCGACCCGGCGGCCGTGCGGCAGCTCGCGGGCGAGTGCCCCGGCGAGGCGGGCGACCTGCGCGTACTCCAGGGCGCGGTCGCCGAAGCGGAGGGTGGGCCCCGGCGGCGTCGGCGGGGCGTGCAGGGCGGGGAAGAGCGGGGCCGTCTCGGGTGCGGCGGGCGAGGTCACGGGTGCGTCTCCTCGGGGTCGGGCCGGGCAGGGGCTGCGCCGGTCGGGGGCGCCCCGGTCAGGCGGCGCCTCCCGACCAGGGTTACCCGGGTCAGAGGCCGGGCACCACCAGCGCCAGCCAGAGCACGGCCGGGGCCAGCACGGTGACGGCGCCGCCGTACAGCATGAGCTGGCGGAAGAAGCGTTCGCGGTCGGTGTCCTCGGCGGCCGCCAGCACCAGCGCGCCGTTGGTGGAGAAGGGGCTGACGTCGACCACGGTCGCCGACACCGAGAGCGCCGCGACCATGCCCACCACGCCGATCTCGCCCTGCTCCAGGAACGGCACGGCGAGCGGGATGAGCGCGCCGATGATCCCGACGGACGAGGCGAAGGCGGAGACGACCGCGCCGATGTAGCAGAACAGCAGCGCCGCCAGCAGCGGGATGGCGACGGAGCCGACGTGCTCCCCGGCCCAGTCGATCGTCCCCATCTCCTGGAGCACCGAGACGTAGGTGAGCATGCCGCAGATCAGCAGCACCGTCGGCCAGGTGATGTGGGCGACCGCGGTCCTGCTGTCCTGCGGCCAGACGACGGCGAGCAGCACGGCCAGGGTGATGGCGGTCAGGCCCGCGTCCAGGTCGAGGACCAGCACCGCGACGACCAGGGCGACCAGCCCGGCGAGAGTGGCGATCCGGGCGGGGGTGAGGCGCAGCAGGTCGACGTCGGGGATGGCGTGGGTGCCGGTGAGGGTGCCCGCACGCCCGGTACCGCCGGCTCCGCCCGTCCCGCCCGCCGCCTCGTCCGGCGCGCCCGCGTCGCCCAGGTCCCGTCCCCGCAGGCGGAGTCCGCCGAGGGCGACGAAGAGCAGGGCGGCGATGGCCAGGTTGGCGAGGAGGCTCGCGAGGAAGAGGGCGACCGGGCTGCCCGGCAGGCCCTCGCGTTCCAGGATGCCGTTGACCGTCGAGCCGTAGATGCTGATCGGGGAGAAGCCGCCGGCCTGGGCGCCGTGCACGACGAGGGCGCCCATCAGCAGCGGCTTGACGCCGTAGCGGGCGGCGAAGCCCATGGCGAGCGGGGCGACGATGGCGACCGCCGCCGGGCTGACCGCGCCGATCGCGGTCAGCACCCCGGTGACGGTGAACATCACCCAGGGGATCAGCGCGATCCGGCCGCGCACCAGCCGGATCCCGGCGTGCACCAGCCAGTCGGTGGTGCCGTTGGCGCGGGCGATGGCGAAGAAGTACGTGACGCCGACCAGCACCACGAAGAGGTCTCCGGGGAACCCGGCGAAGATCCCGTCCGCGTCGAGCCCGGCGGCCAGCGTGCCGACCCCGAAGGCGGCGGCGAAGGCCAGTGCGCCCATGTTCACGGAGCGGGTGGTGCCGACGACGAACAGCACCGCCAGCACCAGGATGGAGAGTGGTTCGGCAGACATCAGGGGCTCCCGTCCCATGGGTCCCAATGGGTCATGTCACGGGGTCCAGTGGGGTGTTGAGCCCGAAAGGACCCGGGGCCGAAGAGGCGGAACGCCTCATTGGCCCGGTGGCTGGACCACGCTCGGCCCTGGCGCGCCGGGTGTCAACGGGTCGCGCGGGAATTGGTTCAGCCACTCGTCCACCGGGCAGACATCAAGGTCCGCTCCAGGGCCGGTGCTACGCTCCGGGCGCGACCGGCCCGGGCGCCCGGGGGACCCGCGCGCAGGCCGGTGCGGGGGACGGCAGGGGACCCGGCGGCAGCCGGAGGACAGGGGTTTCGCATGACCGACGACGCGCTGCGCCCGATGGGCCGCACCCGCCTCTACGAGCAGGTCCTCGAACGCCTCCGCGCCTACGCCGCCGACCACCACCTCACCGCCGGGGACCGCCTGCCCGCCGAACGCGACCTGGCCCAGCGCCTCGGCGTGAGCCGCGCCTCCGTCAAGCAGGCCGTGGTCGTCCTGGAGGTGCAGGGCCTGGTCGAGACCCGGCACGGCGGCGGTACCTACCTGCTCCGCGACACCCTCGACCACGAACCGGTGGAGCGCCTGGTCGAACGCCGGCGCCGCCTGCCCGACGTGCTGGAGGCCCGCGAGGCCCTGGAGACCAAGCTCGCCGAACTCGCCGCCGCCCGCCGTACCGAGGCCGACCTCACCGCCCTGCGTGCCGCCCTCGCCCACATGGCCGGGGAGATCGCGGACGGTGGCCACGGGGAGGAGGGCGACCGCCTCTTCCACGCCGCCGTCACCGAGGCGGGGCACAGCCCGCTGCTCGCCGAGTTCATGGCCTCGCTCACCGACCAGATCACCGAGAGCCGGCGCGAATCCCTCCGCCAGCCCGGCCGCCCCGACCGCTCCCTCGCCCAGCACCACGCCATCCTCGACGCCATCGAGTCCGGTACCCCGGGACAGGCGGCGGCCGCGATGCGCCGCCACGTACGGACGGTGGCGAAGGTGCGGCTGCTGGAGTGGGAGCCGGGGGACCGCTGAGCGCCCGGGTCGGGGCTCCCGCCGGGCAGGGAACCGGCGGCACCGGGGCCCGCGTGGACCCCGGCGGGTACCCGGCGCCGCCGCTCACGGGCCGGGGGACCCGCCTCCACGCCCCCGCTGACGGCCCTTGGCGCGGGGGCAAGCCGTCGACGGGGCTCGCACGCGCGCGTTCCGGCCCCCTACGAGGCCGTGTCGCTCTCGTCCTGGTCACCGCTGGTCCCGCTCTCCAGGATGGAGACGATGGAGAAGAGCGAGAAGCAGATGCCGCCGAGCCCGGTCAGGACGCGCGCTCCGACGATCACCGCGCTGTCGTCCGACTCGAAGAGGAACGCCATGAGGAACAGGCACAGCAGAGCCGTGCCCACGGGGATCAGCGGCACCCGGTTGGCCAGGGGAGCCGTGCGCCGCCAGACGAGTGCGAGCAGCAGGACCTTGCTGAGGATGCTCCAGCAGACGAGCCCCAGGCCGATGAGCACGAACCCCGCGGACAACTGGGAGGAGCGGCTGTGCGCGGCGACGACCACGAGGCCCAGGATGACGCCGACGGCTCCCAGCACGGCGGCGGCCACGGGCCAGAGCACGCGTTCCCGCGGCGCGTAGGTGTTCTGGATCTGTCGCAGGATGCTCGCCACCAGACCGATCAGGCAGGTGCAGACGAGCGCCAGGCCCACCATCACGTGGCCGGAGGTGAAACGGCCGGCCGGGGCCCCACCGCCCCCGCCGGCCAGCAGGATGAAGGCCCACACCCAGGTGGTCAGGGCCGCGAGGACGGGAAGTGCCGACAGGGCACCTGCGGCGGGTGCGCTGAACGGTGCCGGTGAGCGCGGCGGGGAGCCCTCGGGCAGTGCCGAGTTCTCGGTGATCAGAAGGAACCGGGTGGAGCTGGTGGCCACACACGAGACGCACACGCAGATCATGGAGACGCCGAAGACGACGTGTCCGGCGACGAAGTCGGGCGGCGGCCTGGGGTTCTGGGCGAGCAGGGAGAGGCCGTAGCCCATGGTGGCGCCGCTGACCGCGAAACCGAACACGGGGTACAGCCACCGGTCCGTCGTGGTGTACCGGCCGATGAGCTGCCTGATGATGGTGGCCGCCGTGGCGAACAGGCAGAGGCAGATCGCCGCCAGGGAGAGGAGCACCAGGCCCGCCACTCGGGCGGACGGCCCGGACGAGTGGGCCAGCACGTATCCGCCCAACGCGGCGGACACCCCGGCCATCAACACCGGGATGGCACGGAAGAGGACACTGATCCTGTAGTCCATCGAGCCTCCACGACGACGGGGTCAGTTCATCATCGGGCGGGGCCCGCCGGGTCGCCACAGGAGGCCGGCCGGGACCCTCCCGGCCGGCCTCGCCGGTACGTGGGCTCCCGATCGGGCGGGGCCCCCTTCTCCAGCGGGGCCGGGACGCCGATCGTCGCGGTGCCCGCGGCCGAGGTGGCCC